>JAZRBG010000038.1:0-246421 GCA_045634945.1 Akkermansia sp.
TCAAGCTCAGATGCTCAAATGGTTGTCGGCGGTCGTGCATAGGTTGGTAGTCAACTACGGGCTGAGTATTGCAAGACTCATGATGGCGAAGTATTCCCTCGCCAATCGCCTGAACTTCGAAATCAGCCGGGCGCGTCAGAAGATGAAGAAGACGGCGTACCAGCTGAGCCTTTTCGGACAGACCTCCAGAGTAGAAGTCGATTTTGAACAGGGATTCGAGTTCTGCGAAGGCATGTATGACGATGATTTGGCATATAATGGCTCCTTTGTATTCAAAAAGCACTTCCTGCCTAAAGTGCCACGCTTTGATGGTACCGAAGACGGCGAAGAATTTGAGTGCGCCAAGATGCTGGACTCCTTACCGGAGGTACAGTATTGGATTCGCAACAAAGCTGGGCATCCGTCATCGTTCCACCTGCCAACAGCGAGCGACCGATTCTATCCTGACTTTATCGCGAAGCTCACGGATGGGCGAATCCTTGTTGTGGAGTACAAGGGCGAACATCTTATCACGAACGCTGACACGGCAGAAAAGAACACCGTAGGTCAGCTGTGGGAGCACCATAGCAAGGGAGCAGGGCTCTTCATGATTGCCCACGGTGCCAAGAATCAAGCCCAGTTTAAGCAGAGCTTTATCAAAAGACTGTCTATTTGATGAATAGTCAAACAAATTAGGATATTGTTATTATCAAACTTGATTCTGTTATGGAACGTACAGAGTACTTAAAGCAGTTATTTAGTCAAAAAAGAAAGAAGAAACGTAGGGTAACACAAGTAAGTAAAAGGAGGAAGAGGAATAAGAAACGCAGAGTAACGGAACAAAGTCAAAAGAGGACTAAATACGCCAAGTGTATTCCTATACCTCGTGAGCAAGACGATCCCCCGTCTCCGTCCGTAAGGACAGTTCGCAAGATGCTACCCCCTGATTTTAGGATGCCCTATGATTGGTATTAATAACATAAGGTATAGCTAATAAAACTTTAGCGCGCTAAATGTGTGTTTGTGGGGGGAATGGTTTCCTCGGAGCGTGGGACTTTAGTCCCACAATCTATTTATGGGCATAGCTTATACGGCAAAACAGCGGGACTGAAGTCTCGGCTACGAGAAAAAAGCGACATGGGCTCGGGGTCTCACTCCGCAGCCTTTTTAGCCGCAGCTTTTTTATGGGCGGGCTTTTTGGATTTTTTCGGTTTGCGGGTGGGCTTTTTGCGGGTAGGTGAGTATTTTTGCAGATGCACCTGCATGAGCAGGAGGGTAAACATGGAGGCCGAGTTGATGCGTACGGCTGCGTGCTCTGCCACGGCCTCTGCCATGCGCACGAGTTTTTGTACGATGGCGGTGTATTCATCTGCATCCATGTCGGGCAGGGCGTCTTCCAGCAGCCCGTGAAGCTGCACGAGCGCGCGGTACAAGAGCATCCAATTGGTGTCTGATGTTGCAGGCAGCGTCATCAGAATATTCTCCGGCAGGGCATCCAGCAGTTTTTCTATTTTGCGCAGGTGCTTGTGGATTTCTTTGCCGGTGGGGGTGTGGGCGGCAGCCTCTACCATGAATCTCACATGGGCAGAGAGATCCCCGTATGCTTCCAATACATCGCGGGGTACAACGCCCGCAGGGGGAACCTTGCCTGAGCATTTCTGCGCAGCCTCGGCAAACAGGCGTGCAAGCACGTCCGCTTTACCTTGCGGTGTTAATGGTTCCCGTTCAAAAAGCATTACCCGATGATTATATCACAGAGTTGATGGTGGCTCAAGCCTCTTTTACTTAAAACTCAGGCATGTCGCGCAGCGGGGGCGGGGCATCGCTGCCTTGGGGGGCTGCTTGCGTGGGGCGTGAACCGGGTTGCAGAACAGGCTCGTCATCCAGGGGGGCGGTGGCATCTACGCCATCAATGGTAACTTTGGGTTTTTCTTCATCAGCGGGAGCAAAGCAGTTGTTGAGTGCTGCCTGAAGCTGCTGGTTAGGGTACCCGATGAAGAGGATTTGGCAGCGCTCATTGACCAGCACGGCCATGGGCAGCTGAGATACGCGGTAGGCGCGCCCGCCGTCGTTCTGCTCATTATCCATGTAGGCGTTGGTAATGCCGTATTCTTGCAACATGGTTTGCCAGTCCTCCTGTGGCTGATTGATGCTGATGGGGCAGAAAACAAGATTCGGGTATTGCTTGGTAAGCATCTCTTGTTTTTGCACAATGTCCAGCCCGAGGCTTTCATCCGGAGTCCAGAAGAAGAGGAGGGTGGGGTTGCCCGGCTGCGGGAATTTGACCTTGTTGCCGTCTTTGTCAATCAGCTCCATTTGCGGAGGCACACTCTCCAAGCTGAGGTTTTTGAGGGCATAGGCCATTTCTGCCACCATTTCATCAAACTTGACATTGCCGTACATGGCGTTCTCCGGGGCGAGCATGACGGCTTGTTTGAGGAAGTACATTTGTTTTTTGCGGGCCACCTGCGGGTTAATCTCTGCACTGGCAATGGTGGGGTTACTGAGCAGAATGCACATGGACATGGCAGCGGCTGCCTGTGCCTGCGGGGTGCGGTTGCGGGTGTAAATCTTTTGCAACAGCTCGTAGATGCGCACGCTGGGGCTCTCTGAAAGTTTGGCGCAGGCATCTGCAATGTGCGGGCTGGCGTAGTGCACGTGCTCTACGCTCTCCAGCATGGCGTTGGCAAAGTAGGAAACTTGGCGTGTTTTGTCGCCGAACACTTTGGCAAAATCGTCCGGGTGGTTGAGAAACCACACAACGGCAGGAGCTGCCCAAGGTTGCTCGAACTCGTAGACGGCAACTTCCTTATAGGTGTCTGAGGCTCCTTTCATGCGTTGCTCTGCGGTGGGTTTGACCAGCTTGCGTCGCTTGCCGGTCTTCTTATTCACGCTGTGCCACAGCAGCAGGGCTACCTCCTCACCGTCGGGGCGGCGGATGGCCTCAATCTGGTTGGGCGTTTTTGCTACTTTGAGGGCGGCCTCGTATTCACGCATCAGTCGGTCCCAATGCTCCAGAGCCGTGTTCATGGCGTTTTGGTCGGCAGAGGCGGTGGCTGCAGCCCCGATGAGTGCTGCGGGAATAAGGTATGCAGAGAACCTGTTCATACGCTACATCCTATCAAATAAGCGGGGCTGCCGCAAGAGAAAATCTGCGTATGCCACGCTTTGAGCTTGCATGAAATGCCGCGTGTTGCTATGGTGCGCGCATGGCAACTGATAAAAAAATCACGATGAAGACAAGCAAGGGCGATATCAATTTGGTCGTTTTTGCTTCCAAGACCCCCATGACTGCCGCCAGCTTCCTTAACTTGGCCAAGCGCGGTTTCTATAACGGCCTGAAGTTTCACCGCGTGATTGCAGATTTCATGATTCAGGGCGGCGACCCTGAGGGTACCGGCTGCGGTGGCCCCGGTTACAAGTTTGACGATGAGTGCCGCCCCGACCTCAAGTTCAATCGCCCCGGTTTGTTGGCCATGGCTAATGCCGGCAAGACTTGGACAGGCCAGGGTACCAATGGCTCCCAGTTCTTCATTACTCATGTTCCCACCGATTGGTTGAACGGTAAGCACACCATCTTCGGTGAGGTTTGCAGCGATGCCGACCAAGATGTGGTGAATGATATTCGCCAGGGTGATACCATTGAATCCATTGAAATTCATGATGATTGTGCAGACCTCTTTGAAGAGCAGGCTGCCAACATCACCCGCTGGAACAGCAAGCTGGGTAAATAATGGTTTTTGCCGTACAGGACCTTCACATAGAGTTCGGTCCCCGCGTACTCTTTGATTCGCTCTCCTTTGTCGTAGACCGAGGGGAGCGCATCGCATTCGCGGGGCAGAATGGTGCCGGTAAGTCTACCCTCATGAAGTGTATTGTGGGGGTGATGCAGCCGGACCATGGTAAGGTGCTGTTACCCCGCCATACCCATGTAGGCTATTTGCCTCAGGATGGTATTCATATATCCGGCAAGCCTTTGTTGGAGGAGGTGCTGGGCTCTGTGGGCAATATAGTGGAGCTGCAACAGGCGGTAGATGAGTTGTCTGCCGAGCTGCAAACGCTGGATTCTGCCACGGAGGCATACCGCGACACGTTGGAGGAGATAGGCCACTTAGAGCTGTTGCTTCAAGACCGCGATGCGGCATCCCTGAGACCCCGCACGGAGTCTATTTTGCGTGGTTTGGGCTTTTCTGCGGATGATTTTTCGAGAGACTGCGGTGAGTTTTCAGGCGGTTGGCAAATGCGTATAGCCTTGGCCAAATTGCTTTTGCAAGAGCCCGAGGTTCTGTTGCTGGACGAGCCTACAAACCACTTGGATATTCAAAGCCAACGCTGGTTAGAGCAAAGTCTGCGTTCTTATCGCGGGGCTATTTGCATTATCAGCCACGATGTTGCTTTGCTGGACTCTATGGTGACACGCACGATTGCCTTTCACCATGGGCGCGCTGAGGAGTACTCGGGTAATTTCTCATTCTACCTCAAAGAGAGCAAAGCCCGCAAGGAGATTTTGCTGCGCCAAGCTAAAGCTCAGCAGCGTGAAATTGCTAAAACGCAGGCGTTTATTGACCGTTTCCGCGCCAAGGCTACCAAAGCCAGCCAAGCGCAGAGCCGTATTAAACAGCTTGAGAAAATTGAGCTTATTGAGGTGGAGGATGACGATGCCGTGATGAGTTTCCGCTTTCCCCCGCCACCTCCCGGTGGCAATACGGTGGTGAAGCTGGAGAAAGCATGCAAGGCATACGGCCCCATTCGCTTGCTCAAGGATTATGATTTTACCATGGACAAGGGAGACCGCATTGCCATTGTGGGCGTGAACGGCTCCGGTAAGTCTACGTTTACCCGCCTGATTTCCGGAACGGAGGCACCGGATGAAGGTAAATTCTCATTCGGGCACCATACGGAGGTTGCTTTTTTCTCTCAAACCCATGCGGATGTGCTCAATAATGAGCAAACCGTGTTGGAATGTGTAGAGGCTGCCGCTTCTCGTGAGACTCGGCCGCTTGTGCGCAATCTGCTGGGGTGTTTCCTGTTCCGTGGGGATGATGTGTTCAAGAAGATCGGGGTGCTCAGCGGTGGTGAGAGATCCCGCGTGGCTCTGGTGTGCATGTTGCTTAAGCCTGCTAATTTCCTGATTATGGATGAGCCCACCAACCACCTTGATTTCCAGAGTCAGGATGTGTTGCAGCGTGCTCTGGCGGAATATCCCGGCTCGTATTGTATTGTTTCTCACAATCGCCAATTTTTGGACCCCATTGTCAACAAGGTGCTGGAGTTTCGCCCCGGTTACGCACCGCGTGTATTTCACGGCAATGTGTCTCAATACATTGAGAGTGTTGAGGCAGAGGAACGCCGCCTGAAAATGGCTGCCGTTCCCGTTGCTGCGGCGCAGCAAGCGGTTGCCACACCTGCCAATAAAAAAGATGCACGCCGAGCCCGTGCCCTGGAGCGTGAAAAACGCACCCGCGTGCTCAAACCCTTGCAGCAGCAATTAGCGCAGGTGGAAGATGAAATTGCCGCCAAAGATGCCCGCCGAGAGGAGATTTCTGCCGAGCTGGAAAAGCCTGAGAATATGTCTGACAATCAGGTGCTCATGACCCTGACACAAGAGTACCAACAATTAGAACGCGAAACGGAGGCTTTGTATACCCGTTGGGAAGAAATATCCGTTGCTATCGAACAGGCAGAAGCCGAGCTTGCTGAAGAGTTCGGTTCCTCTGAGTCCTGAGTTTTTCATTGATTACAAAGCATCGCTCCATTGAGGGGCGGGCTGTGGCTCCCCGAGGTCGCAAATACGGTCAATCATGCGGTCCCAGTACTCCTGCCCCTGTTCAATGTCAATCTGAATACGCAGGAAGTAAATGGGCACCTCCATTTCACCGGGCTTGAGGAATCGAACTGCGTCTTTTTCCGTGGTGACAATCAAATCCATGGCGCGATCGGCGCAGCGTTCCACAAATGTTTCAAGGTCTTTTTGGTCAAACCAGTAGTGGTCCGGGTAACGGCGGCGAATCTCCACATGTGCTCCCAAGCCTTCTACGAGCCCCTCAAAGCTTTCCGGGCGGGCAATACCGCTCATGCAAGCCACGTATTTATCTTTAAGGAAACTGAGGGGCTTACGCTCTCCTGTAAAGATGTTTTCCAGATGGGCAGGGGCGTGGTTGGTTACAATAATATCTGCCACCTTATTGTACTTGCGGATGGTGGCAATAAGGTCATCTTGAGGCTTGCCACCACTCTTGGTGAGAATGATGTAACTGGCACGCGCCAAGCTGGTGCGGGGTTCTCGCATGGTGCCGCGGGGCAGCAGGGAACCGGTACCGAAGGGGAAGCCGCAGTCTACCAGCACAATGTCAATCTCATGCTTGAGCTTGAGATACTGCATGCCGTCATCAAGAATCAAAGTATTGCTGCCCAGTTGTTCAATGGCAAATATGCCGGATTTTACGCGGTCTTTGTCTACCAACACGGCCACACCATCCAGATTACGTGCCAGCATGAAAGGCTCGTCACCGGCATAAAGGGGACCCAGGTAGCGTGTTTCACCATCGCTGGCAATTTTGGGTAGGTTTTTCACCTCTTTACCCTCTGCGTCTTTCCAATGCTGCGGTTCATCCAGGGGCTCACTCTTGTAACCGCGGGTAAGAATGGCACATTTACGGCCACGGGCAGAGAGTGCGCGTGAAAGGAACTCTACCACCGGGGTTTTACCTGTACCACCCGCAGTGATGTTGCCTACACTGATAACAAACGTACCCAGATAACGTACCGTTTTGATGCGGCGGGAGAATAAGAATAAACGCGTTTTTACCAACAGGTAGAAAAACAAAGAGGCAAAACGCAGCACGCAGCGCATCATCCACGCACGGAAGCCGCGTGCTCGACCGAACACCACCTCGGTGCCCCACTCTGCAAACTCATCCATGCGCGATTTCATGACGTTTATTCTACCGCGCACGCATCGCTGTGTCAAGCATTCTTCTCGCTAACTCTCGGTTTTCTCAGTGCTTGAAGCCCGCACAGCAAGCCCGCAAAGGCCATCAGTGAGTAGATGGAGCCTATCCATAAATCTCTGTGTGCCCATTGCATACATTGCCCGCCTATCCAAGCCAGCAAACCTCCGCATGTAAACCCTATACCCTGAGCCAAGCCCGACAATGCCACTGTTCCTGCTTCATCTGCTTCACACTCTACTATTAAGGTCATGCCCACAGAAAAGATACTACCTAATCCGCTGCCTAATAAAATGGCAAACAACAGCCACATGCTCAGCGGTGCCGTCAGTAACCCCCAGCAGGCTATGACAGAAAGTACTACTCCCGCAATCATCAATTTATCCATACCTCCCAGCCATCTCCCGAAGATACCTGAAAGCAATGAGGCCGGGATTTGAAATGCCGTTGCAACTGAGAGAACAAGCCCGGCTTCAACTAAGGGCATGCCTCTCCCTCTCAGTAGAGTAGACAGCCATACAATCAATAGCCAAGCACCTGCAACGCGGAACATATAAAATAACGTTACCATGCGGGCTTTATGTTGTTTCAACAAGGGCAGCATGGGTGTTTTGAGTGTACTTTGTTTCAAGTGGTTGGGACGTACCCGCAGCACCAATTCTGACCACAGGGCGGCAGATATCAGCAAGGGGATACCCCAAAACAATAAACCGTGTTGCCATCCACCCAGCAGCAGAGCCATTGGGGCAGAGGCACCCGCTCCCACCGCCGTGCCCAGGCTGACACATGCCGTATAGGCACCCATAAGCTCACTTTGTCTGTCCGGTAATACTTGCTTGCCTACACCCAATATGACCGAGCCTGCTATGCCTAATCCTATACCTATTACAACAGTGCCGCCGAACAGTCCCGCAATGCCTCCATAACTGCGCCATATAACGCCCATACAAGAAAATAGGAGCGCATAAATTATTAAGAGTCTGGGGCGAATATGCCTTGTTAATACGGCTCCAAGCGGAGCTGCGACGCCCAAAGACATAATGGGCAACAGCCCGAATAATCCGCTGCTGCTGATGCTCAGCCCCAAATCCCGCATCAAAAATACCAGCAGGGGATCTGCCGCTGAGAAACTCATGCGCAGATTGAAACTGACCAGCAAAAAGATAATAACAAAGTGTATACGGTAATGTGAGGTCGGCTCAGCATACATAACCTGGCCTTTTTATACCTAACGCGCTTGTGTTGCAATCTATATTGCTAACGGACAAAAAATGGCCGCCATTCTTACAGCAGAAGAACGGCGGCCTGAGTTTTGCTGTATGAGTGTTATTTGCGACGGCGGCGTGCAGCCAGTGCTGCGAGTGCTAACAGTGACAGGGTTACCGTTGTCGGTTCGGGGATGGCGCGATCAAGATAGACAACACCCACATGGGCATCATATACCAGCAAGGTTTCATCCCCAATGTACGGGCTGCCGGTTAAGAACTGATTGGCAAGTGCATAGTAGACTCCGTCTTCTGTTGCCGTGAAGGCCTCCGCATAGGCACCGAATGTTACGCTTGAAACATCGGTAAACAGTACCAGTTGCAATGAAGGATTTTTCAGCAGTGCTGCCGCCAAATCCATTTCCGTTGATGTTACGAAACTGATCAGGGAATCCTCGCTTGTTGCCAAGGTGAGGGAGCCTCCCATCAGACTGGTGTTAGCCTTGTTTGTCTCATATGTAGAGCCTCCGGAGAGTACCAGGCCATTTGCAGCGTTTACGGCACCTGCCGCCTGTTGGTTAATGGCTAAGTCTTTATCAAAGAACCCATTGAATTCAATGGCCTCGCCCTTGCCTATTTGGTAATAGCTGCTGCCTTGTACCGCATTCGGCAAAATAGTGGCATCTGCCAAGCTCAATGATGTATTATCCCGGAGTTCTTGCAGGTTGTAATTATATTCCGTATCATCGTTGCTTACGGAAAATGTTGCACCACCTGCTACACTGAGAATGCCCCCGGAGGTAATCATGGCCGCTGTGTTCGCACTGTTTCTTGCCGTACCATTGGAAACCAGGATTAATTCTTGCCCTGCGCTGATGGTGACATTGCCGCCGATGTTGACGGAGGCATCTTGTCCTTGTACGGAGATACTGCCGCCGATGAAGTTACCCGAATTCGTGTTGATGGATGCTTTGGGGCCTTCTACGGCAAAGTCGCCGGTATAATCTACCAACGTACCGATATCGGCATGTGCGCCGCTACCGGTGGCATCCGATACGGCCACTTTACCGCTGCCGGTCAGCAGTGCAGATGTTGCAGAAACGCCCTCACCATTAACCAGCAGCGTGCCGTTTTCGTTTGCCGTGGTAGAGTGAGATGCATAGCCGTTAGTTGCCATGTGGAGGATGCGCTCCGTAGTGTCAGAGCCTTGAATGACAACATCGCCTTTAATATCAGTTTCCTCTGCGGCCAGTGAGGTTGTCATACGATGGCCGGTGTAGCCGTCCTTAACCGAGACTTTCAAATCTGCCTCGGCATTGATGATAACCTTATTGCTGCCGTTAGCCGTGGCACCTAAGCCGGTGGCGCTCTGAACCTCTACAATACCTCCGGTTGCTTGCATGCCTCCGGTGAAATCTGAATCACCGCTGAGCACCAGAGTGCCCTCTCCGGAGTGCAGTAGGTTACCGCTGCCGGATATATCACCACTGAGGGTGAACTTTACAGCAGAGCCTACATCTGAAATCAGGGCGGCCGTGGCACCGCCTGTTTCGGCTGCTCCTACCCAGCGCACATCTCCCGTGCCGCTCAGGATGATATCGTTGGCAATTTCCGTCAGCTCGTCATTGCCGTAAGAGCCGTCATAGGCCAACATCAGGGTAGACCCTTCCGTTTGTATCACGTCTACCGTGCCGTCTGCCGCAGCACCTATCTGTGCCCATCCTTTCAGCTTAAGCGTGCCTTTTGTAATGCGTGTACCGCCGGTGTAAGCATTGGCTTGGTCAATTACCAGGGTGCCTGCACCTACTTTCACCAAGGCGGCAGACCCGCTCAGTACACCAGAGTATGTGGCTTCATTGTACCCGGTATCAGAGAAACCCATTACCGTAGAGCTTTCCGCATTCCATGCCTCTTCACTTACCAGAAGCATTTTGTTGCGGTCAATCTCCGTATTGGCAGTGTAGAGGCTGCCATCTGCATAGATACCATTGCAGCTGATGGAATAAAGGTTGTGGGTGTCTACCTCTCGGTAGGTGATACCATCTTTAGTTACGGTGCCGTTGACACCGGCAAACAGGTTGAGTCTCTCACCGTTGTGTGCGCCTTCCACACCGATAATCATGGAGTTGTCTGCACCTTGTACAAAAGTGGTACCGGCGTTGTATACCGTCACTCCGTTGCCCAGATATACCTCCGCATTTTCTTCTGCATCCCAATAGAGGGTGCCTGTGCCGATAGGACCGCTTGTTACCGTGGTGCTTCCTTTGGTCACGGTACCTATGGTTGTGCTGAGCAGATAGAGTCTGCCGGATTCTACGTGGGTACCTCCGCTGTATGTGCTGTTCTCGTTGCTCAGATATTGTGTGCCGTTGTAGTTTGCGTAGTTGGTGTTGTCTCCGATATATACGGCACCCGAGCCATGAATTTCACCACTATATACCCCGTATGCAAAACCAGTTGTATTCATCAGGTTATCCCAAGAGTTGTTCTCATTCAAGAAAGACTCATAGAACTTACCTTGCTGATGCGGGGTGAGATACAGGTTGTAGTTTTGCAGTGATGTTTGGCCGGAACCGCTGAGGCTGCGCAGGTGCAGAATACCTTGGGTAACGTCAGAGCCTCTCTCTTGTGCCCCTTCCAACAACAAAGTTGAGTTCGCGGTAAGCACTACATCTGTGGTAACACCCTTGGTTTTACCTTCGGAGCGTAAAGTGCCTTCATGCACATAGATTGTACCCTCTGTAATATCCGTATTGCGCAGGGCATATGCAGCTTGTCCTCTCTTGGTGAGAATATTCTCATTCAGAATCAACTCGGTGCGGCTGTTGGAAGAGCCGATTTGGATGATGTTGGCATTGCCGTCTGCCGTGATGGATGCATGTTTTTCCAATTCAATATAACCCAGTGCCATTTTGCCGCTCGGGTTAGTTGAATGGTTGCCGGTTGCGCTGTTCTTATAGAGTGCACCTTTACCGTCTACACCATCTCCGCTCAAATAGACTCGGTAGGCAATGCTGCCACCGCCATCACCTGCGTTGTTTTCTCTGGGGTAACCGGAGATATCGAGCGTTGTGCCATCTGTCACGTAGATGGCAGATTGCTCTTCGTAATCCTGGTAAGGTTTGTTTGCGTCAGTGGTTCCGCTGCTGAAATTTTTCGCTGTATAAGAGGAAATTATTTTCAGTGTGGCTCCGTTTTCCAATCGGATAGCTCTGCGTTTTGAGCCAGCCCCATTATTTGAATTATCTGAACCGCCTAATTGAAGTATACCGTTACCGGTAATTACCAATGCATCTGTATTGGTGTCTATATTGCGATCAAAATAATTGGTGTCTACCGTTACAATTGTTTTGTCTGACAAGCTGATGGTATCAAAGCCCTGTATTGTTACGTAGGAGCTGAGCCCGGTATTGGAACCGCTTTCTGTCCCGGCTGCTTCACCTGTCCACGTTGCAAACTCGTACTCTCCGGCTTCTGCAAAGTGCAGATTGCTGGAGCCATTGCTTCCGAATATGACAAAGGAGTTATTCTGTTTGCCACCGCTGATACTGTCGGTATTAAAATCGCGGTAGAGGTTGACGATAACACTACCGTTAACAGTACTGTTGTTGTTAGTCCAACCATTGCCGGCAGCATGTACGTCAACAGCTGTACCGCTTACTAAATCCATCACAATGTTGCCGTTTATCGTACCGCCGTTAGAACCGCCGAGGAGTTCCGTTTCGACTCGGGCGTTGCCTTCCATGCGCACATAGATGTCTCCGGTAATCGTCCACCCGTGCCCACCTGCGAATACTCGTTTGGTGGTATCGTTTGTTGCGTACCCCAAAGTTCCGCCGGTGATAATGAGCTCCACTGCACGAGTACTGCCGTTGATTTGTTGGGTACCCACCAAATTTCCATCATATCCACCGGCGAAGATTTCTTGAATCGTACCACCGTTTATGTAAACATGGGATGTACCGGTTTGGTGTCCGTTTTGTGTAGCACCGAACACATTGTTGATGATGCCACCTTGAATCGTCAGGTAACTTTCTGCCCGTTGTTCTGTTTGGTATGAACCGCCGATGATTTTGTCTTTATTGACATCTCCGGAGTTGACGAAAATATGCGTGTCTGCGCTCTGAATAACCCCGCTGCCGGCGTTGTTTTGTCCGGCGATGACGGTTTGTATATCAGAGAGGTCATATATCCACATTTCATAGGCAGAAGATTCACCTGAGGCCCCACCGGAAATGGTGTTACCTTGGGTACCTGCCGCAAGAGTAACGGATACTGCCTTGCCGCCATTGACAGCTGCCGCGTTTGCTGCATTGACAATGGTATTGTACAGATAACCGGCATTATTTGCAATGCTGTCAGTAATACCTTGATTAGCATTAATATAGATACGGGTGAGAGCAGGGGTGTTTTCTTTACCCCATCGGGCATCCCAGTACGGTATCCCCACAGAACCATCCACGGTAAGCGGCTCACCCGCATCGGAGGTAATATTACCGATACTGATGCTCAATTCTCCATTCATGAATGAGTGTACAGTGGCAATGTTATCTGCTAATCCGCTGTTTAAGTTGACCCCGTTAATCAGGATGCTATCTTTTGTGAGGTGGTGGTGCTCGTCACCGAATTTGCCCTCTCCCACCATATCAATCAATTGATAGGTGTAGGTGGTTTTTCCTGATAAATCCGTATCGTCAGAGTGCTCTAACTTGCCGAGCTCTGCCAACATGCCGTCTGCAAAATTGACCGTGCCTGCATTGACCAGTGTATTGTTAAATGTAATGGTGCCGGAGAGTGTATACAGGCTATTTTCTGCTACGGAAACACCGCTGCTGATGATAGCGTCTGTAAGTGAGCCATCACCTTCGAATCGAATGTTGTTCACTATAGCTGCTCCGTCAAGAACTGCATCCATGGCAATACCCGGGGCGGTTGCTTTTGAGCCCGTTACCCCTTGCTGATTCATTACCATGTTGGAGAAATCTCCGGTAATGGTGTATTTGCCCAGGGAGAGTTGCTTTTTCGCTTGCAGTCTGCCGCCTGCCTCAACGGATGCTTCTCCCTGAATTCGGGTTGCTTGTTGTATGAGGAGAACACCGTTTGCTACATCAATATCACCAAGTACGGCATCTGTTAAACTCAACGTTACATTACTTGAGCCGGCCTTGTGAATGTTGGTTCCGTCTTCGAGCTTCCCGCCGTCTGCATTGGTGAGCACATAGGCGGTGGTGTTTGATTCAAAGTAGATATCACCGGGTGTTACGGTGTCTTCTATGGTAACGGTTGCGGTGGTGGTGTTAGCTAAGTCTACGAAAATGGCATCGTTGTATGCGGTTTCTCCATCGTAGTACTTACCGCTCCAGTTGGTATCCTTCTGATTGCTGGACCAAATGCCGTCGGCATTATTGTCTTGTCCTATTCTGCCATCCCAGATATAGCCGAGCATGGTTCGTAAGTAGACCACGTTTTCTGTTGCATCGTATCCCAGTGTGTACTGGTTGCTGTCTACATGGGTTGAGAGATTGTCTTGAATAACGGAGAGTTCAATGCGCAGTTTTTCAATGGAAACAGCGGTGTCAGAACTGAAGAGATTGTATGTCTTCATGTTCTCCAATTCTCCATCATTGAAGACAAGTTGAAGGTTCAGAGTCAAATCAGAGTCAATGGCTTCCAGCTCGCCCAGATGAAGAACGGAAAGCTGTGCGGACGCCGTATCCGCAGCCGTGATACCGGACAGTTGCATGCTTGCTCCGTCTTCCAGCGTAAGTGTTTTGATGTTATGGGGGCTGTTTGAGGCATCTGCATAGAGCAAGCTGCCCTCTTTAAGAATCAAATGTGCATGAGCCAGCGCGTCTCGGTTGCTGAGAGCCAGCATGCTTTCTCCGAACATGGATATCGAGCCCTCGAAACTGTTGGCCTTGTTAAGTTGAAGAATTCCGTCATTCTTCACTTCAATATTACCACTGCCACTTATGTTGCCGCTTATGGTCAATAAATCTTCCAACTGTTTAGAGGCAATGATTGTAAGAGTTGTCCCTTTATTTACCGAAATGTTGGCAGAGATGGTATTGCGACCCGCGTAGTTAATGGTACCGGTATCTTCCGTGTATACAAGCCCCGCGCCTCCGGTGGCACCGCTGATGGTGCCTGTTGATAACCAGAGGATATTATTCTCTCCCAATGTTTGGGTTGTGGAGTTGAGATTGATGGTGGCTTGTTCCACATAAATGTCTCGTGAATCACGGCTCATGATGTTATTGGCCGAGTTGGTTAAATTCAATGATGCACCCTGTTCTATTATCAAAGAACCGTGTATGGCACCTGTGCCGGACTGAACTGTCATCGGGCCGTTATAAAGCCTCAGATCTTTCAGGTTTTCTATTCCGTTGACGGTCAGAAATCGGGTGTTTGCGTTGACATTGATACTGTGGTACTGCGGTGTTTCCGTTGTCGCCGCATTCGGGGTCAAGCCGGATATCAATGAAATCGTATTAGTGCTGATGTTTCCGAATACAATTTCTGCTTCATCGTCTGTTGAGTATATATTGTATCCCTTGTTATACGTAACATTGAGGGAATCCATATAAAGAGTGCCGCCCAACAAAACGTTGTCCATATCTGAGCCCGGATTGCTGATGCGTACGAAAGAGTTTGCTGCAATTTCCAGTGTGTTGACATCAATGATTCCGGTGAACGTAATGAGCGTGTTACGTTCCGTGTCGTTGTTATCAATGTACAATGTATCAGCCACAACACCGCTGCTGAAATGCTTGGCTGCGGAGCCGAGTATGGTGACGGTTCCATCTGCCGTTTCTGTATTTCTGTCTCCCGTAGCAGTAATATTGCCGCTTATCAGAAGGTGATTATCATTGTCTGATGAGGCCCCGGGGGCAGATTCTATATTAATGAGCACATTACTTGCCGTAACATTTCCGGAAATATTGTAAATAGTGCTCTTGTCATTTTTTACAATTACAGCCGTGTTGCTTGTGCCGATATTGAAATCTCCGCCGACACTGACATTATTGGTGATGCTGACCGGCGCATTGGTGTTGAACGTCAGATTCCCTCCGGCACTTATTTCTCCATTCAAGGTGATAGCGGCGTCACCGCTGACTGAGATGTTACCCTGAGCAATCAGGCTGTTACCCATGCTCAGCGTGCCATCGGCGGGGGAGAGGGAGATATCGCCCAATGCTGCCAATCGGGACCCACTGAAGTTGTATCCGCCCTGAGTGATGTACAGGTTAGCAACAACTGCATCTTGCTTGATGCTGATATCTTTCTGAGCCTCTTCCGGGGTATAGCCGAAATAGATGTTACTCAATGCTGTGAACACATTCGTCCCGTCTGAGGATTCGGTGAGTGACCAGTTGGTTGAGATTGCATCCCAACTGTTGTTTTCTGAGCCATCCCAGTATAGATTACCGTTGTGATCAGTCTTGATGGTAATCGTTCCGTTTGTTTGAGCGTTTATGGCTTCGCTGTTGATCTGAATGCCGCTATATACGTATTGTACGCTATCCCACCCGCTGATGGTACCCAACGCCGTATTGCCAGTGGCTGCATTATCAATCAATATCTTTTCACCTGCGGCCAGTCCTCTTAAATCAAAGATAAGTCCATTGATGTATAGCTCGCTTCCGGCTGCTACGTTAATTTCATTAGCATGCTGAGTTTCTTCAAATGTGATGTAGCCGCTCAGCTCACTGTTGCCGGCAAAAGTGACTTTTTGCAGTGTAGCAAAAGCGTCTGAAGTACCGGCTTTTAATTTAACATCGGTCAAGACGGCGTATTCCGTATCATTTGCCGACCGTATAATGTTCAACGTATTAACAACACTGCGTGTAACGCTGCCGGAAGTTTGCAGCACGGTGTTTTCTATTATGCCTCCATTAATGCTGTTGGCACCCACGGTGAGGGTTACACCGTTTTCCAATTTAAGAGATCCTTCACTGATAGAGGCTTCCGTAATAGTGCCATGTATTCCCCGTGTTATGGTCAGTCTGCCTGCGCCGTCCTTTTCAAAGGCGCCGTTACCATAAACAGGGGTACCGAATGGTGCAATATAGGTTGTTTTGAGGTCTGCAATTTGCAGAACCGTGTTGTCCGCTACATTGATTTGCAGCGGGGTTGTCGCATCTGCAATGACCAATGCGTTAGTCATTACGGCAGATTCAGTTGATTGCAACATGTCGGTAATGCGGATATCGCCGCCGCTGAATAGGTAATTTGTACCGCTGATGGACATGTTTTTAACATCAACGCCACTGCTGATGACATGCACGTTTTTGTTGAGCTCAACATTGGCATTATCGTCATCCGTTTGTCCGAAGGCTACTTGAGCACCTGCCTCGTATGTTTTATCATCTGTGCCGTCTGCGTCTCTCCAGACGGTACTCTGTTGGGTATCCCAGATACTTGGTTCATTGCCTACGCTGTCCCAGAACTCATACAGCATAGTGAGTGATACCTTGCCGTTTTCAATTTTAAGGGAATCCCAATCGCCTTGACTCAGTAACTTGTCTCCGATGAGGAAGTTGTTTTCGGTCAATATGTCCCAACCGATGATGGAGCCATTACCCCCGATGATATTCCACTCTTTATGGTAGGCGGTGTTATGCGTCAGCAACTTGTCGCTGAGTTGTATCTGCGTATCTTCTTGATTAAGGAATTCTACCTTACCTGAGTTGTTGATGGCGGATTCTAAGTCTATGAGCCCTATACCATCAAATGTCAAAGAACTTCCATCATTAACGGTCAGGGTGCCTTGTTGTTTGTAAGAACCGCCTCCGCTGATAATCAATTCCCCATCCAAAGTCAACTTACGTGCATCATTTACAGAAGCTCCTGCTGCAATGGCAAGCTCTCCCTGCGTTACAGTGACGGTATTTGTAGCATTTATATTGACATCAATGCCGGCCTTGATGTCCAATTTTGAGCCGGCACCAAAGCTTATGTTGCTGACATTATAGGTGCCGCTTCCGCTTTGGAATCCTTCTATCGTCAGAGTTTTATTATCGCTTATGCTGATACCTCCATTGTGATTGAAAACAGAGTTGTTTGTAAGATAGATTTTGTTGTTTTGGGATATGGTTTCATCTCCTGATACAGATACGGTCACACCATTTGTGTTGTTATAACCCACTACCACATCCGCATCCTCGCGAACGGTAGTATCCAGAAGCTGTGTCAGATGTTCCATAGAGGAGCTGATGTAGAGACGCTGAGCTTGTTCTCCGTAGACTATTTCTCCATAGAATTCGTTGTAATTACCGGCGAGTATCCATTCTCCTAACCCAATGAATGTTATTTTTCCTTTACCTGAGAATGATCCAGTATGCTTGCTGCTCCATGTGTCTTGTTTGCTGAGCGAGCTGCCGTAGTGGTCGATGAATGCCCCATTATCACCTACGTTAATATCCAAGTTTTGAACTTGTTGACCGAAAGCACTGCCGTTTGATGATATTAGGATTCCTCCACCATTAATGATGAGAGAATCTGCGTTTCCTAACGTGCTTTTGGTGATAGAGATTTTTCCGCCTTCAATGCTTAATACTCCATTAAAGGATTCACCCAGTTGAATGGACGTAACCGTGGGACCTTTATTCCCGTTATTTGCACTGGCACCGGCGGTCGCAGGTGAACCTCCTCCGATAATGGATAATATACCCGCGGAACTTGCGCTGATATGGGTTAAGTTTACTGCTTTTACTGTATCTAACGGTGCTGATGCAAGAGTATCGGTTAATTTCAGCGTACCTTCATTCACTGCAATATTGGATAATTGCAGTGCTTGTGTGGAGGTAAGATGAAGTGTGGCATTACCGGTTTTTGTGATGCCGTAGCCTGAATCTGTCGTATGGAAGGAGGAGGGGAGTGTATTATCTGCCGTCACATGGAAAGTATATCCGTCAGCTTGTATGAACAGCTTTTCGAGATTAACGGTTGTATCCATGTGTACAGTTTTATATTCTGCATCTTGTGTAAGATGTAAGTGAGCTCCATCACTGATGACTGCTGATTCTTTTTTATGATTCATGTTGGCTGAGCTCCAATTGTAGGAGCTTGCTTTTCCGTCCCAATAATAGCCGATGGCGTCATACGTGATGGTTACTGTGCCAGTCTCGCTATCGTATTGCAATATGGATTCATTATCGTAACCGAATAACGTGGAAACATTACTATAATCAGAGATTCCCTGCAACTGCCCGACGCGCATGGAAAATCCGTCATAGAAATTGTTATCCAAATAGGTGATGAATAATGAGCTGTCTTCTTGAAAGTTGATGATGCCATTGTTATATAGCTGCCCAATCCTATTTTTGCCTGAAAAATCAACATATCCATCATTGCGGATGCTGCCTAATCCGCTTAATTGTTTGAGGTATAATTTACTTTCCTCTGATATGCAGAGTGTGGTGCCTTCTTTGATTTCCGTGGTTCCTCCACTTAAATCAACGGTTCCCTTACCGGTAATGTTGATCGTTGATGCAATATTTTCTTCAAAGATGGTATTCATGTCTCCGGAGGATAATGTTTTTCCCTCCGAGACATTCCATGTACCACCGTTACATACTGTTATGCTTTGACCTTTGGACGATGCAAATCTAAAATTAGAGTCAATGGACAAGTTTACATCTACTCCCAGTGCTGCTTCCAGTCTGAAATGGGCGTCTCCACTGATTCGTCCGATACTGTATTCATAATCAGATTTTTCAACAATCAAACCGCCCAGACTTACTGCTGAAAATTGAGTTTCGATGTCAGTGTTTTTTGTGGCATTTTTTAAGATTAACGTATTGCCGGTAACATTATTTATGTTGCCATTAGCAAAATATTGCCATGTGGTTTGATTTAACGGCCCTCCTGTTGTCGTTCCTGTGAGTCGTGTTGTTGAGCCGTCTTGTGATTGATAGGTAAAAGTTGCGGAGTGGAAAATGGATTCCCAAGGATTGCCATTTCCGTTGTAATTTTCAGCAATTTCAAAATCTAAGGTTAAAGCATATCCTGCGTAATTTACCAAACCGATAAGGGTGGTGATGTTGTTGTTATTTTCATCTTTAACTCCTACAGTTGTTGCCGCATGGACACTATCCGTTGCAACAGATAAAAGTATAGCACCTGTTGTGATAGTGAATGACATCGGAGCAATGGCTGTAAGACAAGCCAGCAATGCATGACGGAGAGATTTCGGCAAATGCAGTTTCATATAATGAAAATGGCGATAAAGATTAAAAGAAAACCTTAATATTCTCATATCCTACAAAAAATCTGTGATAAAGCAAGCAAAAAATGGCATATACAAAGAAAGTAAAAGAAATTTTTAACTTTGTTTCAGCAGTCTTGATACGAAAGTGGAATTAGCCGATTAAATCGGCTAATTCTCACCTCTGTCGACTATTCGTGTGCAGAAGAAAGCTTGTATGCAAACAAACTATTGATATTGCTTGCTTTCAGTCATTGAGTAGCCTTAGGTCTGAGATGCCCTTATCTCAATTCTGTAAATTTATGCCATGCATGACTACTGAAATCTGCGGAGAAATCCTGCACGGCATCTGTCGGGTAGATGACAAAATAAACGGGCCATAGAATGGAGTTAAACACAATGGCAGCGGCGGTGCCAACGCAACTTAACGGCACATCTGCAATAACCGCTGTTGTGTAGCCCAAGGTGTTGTATATTACAGCGTTAGGTGATGTTATAGTTCTGTAATCACGGCAGAAACTTATGTATTCGGGGGCTCGATAAACGGGGATTTTTTGTGTGCATGCAGCTTTGATTTCAGCTGCATTTTCTATGTAACAGAGCTTATCTGTTTTACCGGGATTGTTGCTTTTGCCGATAATGTAGAGAGCTTGTTGTTTCGGTAAGCGGTAAAGGTCTATTTCTCCGTCTATTTTCTCATCTCTGATACTGTAAAACGCCAAGCCTCTTAATGCCCCATAATCGGAGGTGTCCGGCCTATCATCTTTTCTCATGCGTTGCAGCTCAATGTAGTATTCTTTTCCATCCGAGAGTACGTACATGTTTTGTTCCGGGCATATGGTAGAGGTGTCCCCATACGCCTGATATTCTGCCTTGTTGAAAAACGTGTCGGAAACGTGTGTAATGCAACTCGGTAACAATGAGCTGATAGAAGCGATGAAAAGTAAGCGTTTCATGGCGTTATTGTTTTCCTCCTGCATTGTTGCGCCGTAATAAAAAAGCCCGCAGTATTTCACTGCGGGCTTTGGATAAATGGGATTCAGGCCATACGTGTGCGAGCGTCCGCTTCTACGGCAGCCCACAGGGAGGCGATGCCTGCCTCTACCTTAGCCTTAGCAGTAGTGAGCTCTGCACCCTTTTCGCCGTGGGCAAAGAGGTAGTACTTAATCTTGGGCTCAGTACCGCTGGGGCGTACTGCAAAGCTGCGGCCGTCTGCCAGGTCGATGAAGAGCATCTTTTCCGCGGGGATGGGGTCGCCCTCTGCATCAATGAGGGTGCCTGTGGAGAAGTCGCGCACGGCGGTAACTGCTGCACCGTCCATCTCTGTGGGCGGGGTTTGCATGTAGCTCTGGGTGAGTGCTGCAATCTTGGCGGCACCGTCTGCTCCCTCCATTACAAGGCTCTTGCCCAGCTCCATGTAGTAACCGAGCTCGGTGTAGATGTTGTTGAGGCATTCCAGCAGACCGATACCCTTGGAAGCAAGGTAGGCGTTCATCTCTGCCAAGCACAGAGCAGCGGCGTTAGCGTCTTTGTCTCGCACAAAGTCTTGGGCAAGATAGCCGTAGCTTTCTTCACCACCGAAGATGAAATACTTACTGTACTTGAGACGCAGCTCGCGAGTTTGAGCCTCGGTCATATTGCGGTAACCCTCACGCTCAGCGGCGGGGATAGCCTGCTCATACTTGCCGAGTTTGGCGGCAATATACTTGAAACCGGTGAGCACATTGACCGTAGAGATGCCGAAAGATTCTGCAATGGCGTCTTGCAACGGGCTGGTTACGAATGTCTTGACCATAACGGCGTGCTCAATGTTCTCGGGGGTGATAATGCCGAGCTCCATGGCGCTCATACAACGGTACCAGGCCAAGAGACAGCCGGTTTGGTTGCCGGTAAGCAATTGCATTTTACCCGTGGCGGTATCACGCACGGCAATGCCCATGCGGTCGCTGTCGGGGTCGGTGGCAATGACCAAGTCTGCGTTTTCTGCGTTGGCTTGGGCAATGGCCATGTCAAGGGCAGGGGCATTCTCCGGGTTGGGGCTGGCAACGGTGGGGAAACGGCCGTCAAGCACGTCTTGCTCTGCCACGGTGCTGACATTGCAACCGATTTGCTTGAGAATGGGCACAATGCAACGGCCACCCGTGCCGTGCAGGTTGGTGTATACCACCTTGGCACTTGCCTTTTCAAAAACATCGGGGCGCAGAATAATGCCCTTGAGCTTTTCAATGTAAATGGCATCGAACTCGGACCCAAGGATGCTCAGCTCACCTTGCTGCTCGGCGGGCAGGGGCTCGTAGGTATCGCCGGTCAGGGCGTTTACCTCTGCAATCACTGCCTTGTCGTGCGGGGCAATCAGCTGGGCTCCATCATTGAAGTAGGCCTTGAAACCGTTGTCATGAGCCGGGTTGTGAGATGCGGTAAGCACCACGCCTGTGTCTGCATTCAGCTCTCGAATGGCAAAAGATACCTCCGGGGTGGAGCAAGGCCCGTCAAACAAGGCGCAGTCGCAACCCAAGTCCGTTGCAATTTTGGCGCAATACTCTGCAAAGTCGCGGGAGAAGTGGCGGGTGTCATGACCTACCACGATTTTGGGCTTGCGGCCTGTTCCCTCAGCCTCTACAAAGCGGCGTACGTAGGTGATAAGACCACGCATGGCGCGACCCACATTAAAGTAATTCATACCGGCGGTGCCCACGCAGGGGAACTCGGGGCGGCCGTTGACTCCACCCTTGCCTTGCTCAGAAGGAGCAACTACCATACCGATGGTGCGACCTCGCAGACCACCGGTGCCGAAAGCGAGTGTTTTATAAAAGCGGTTGTTGAGCTCAGCCCATTCTCCGGCAGCTGCCAGCTCTGCCACGGCGGCGGGGGCCACGGGATCCTGCGTGCCGGCAAGCAGCAATTGAATGTTCTCCAAAGATGTTGCAAGCAACTTGCCGTCTGCAACGGCCTGCTCGAGCGTGGAAAGAAGAGTGCTATCCATCATACGTGCGCGTATTATAGCGCAACTTCTTTTAACGCGCAAGCCTTCTTTTTATCATTGCGAATCCTTGTCCGGGTATGGGGCATTGTACTCCTCCGTGTACTGATACCCGGGCAGCAGGTGTTGCCAGAAAGCATAGTGCCTGTTGCCTCTTTCGGCCCTCATGCGTTGCTCTGTCATGCGGAAAGGATATACCTGCACGGGAACAGATTTTACGCCTGCTTTAAAGGCTTCATTGACAAGAGTGTATATCTCTTCCACTTTTTCATTGGTCATGGCAAAGCAACCTATGGATACATCGCTGCCGTGTACCATAATGAGTCCGCCGGTACGCCCGAGTGAGCGGTCATACTTGTTGGGATAGCCCACATTGAAAGCAAGGTGGTAGTTGCTGTGCGGGTTCATGCTCTTGGGGCGTACTCGGTAAAACCCCTCGGGTGCCTGGCAATCTCCCTCTCGGGTTTTCGGCCCTATGTTGCCGCTCATGCCGGCAATATCATAGGTTTCGGCAATGTGCCATTGGCCATCTCGTTCCTGAACCCAGAGTTCAAAGAGATAATCTTCTTTAAAAATACGGATGAATACCGGCTTGCCGAAATGTTCGCCCAAGTTGTATTTTGCGTTGACTCTTGCGAGTTTGACGCGCAATGTTCCGCTCGGACGCGCTTCAGCAGGCTGGGGATTCATGAGTGCTATGCTGAGAAGTGAAAGAGAGAGAGAGAGTAGTATGCGCTTCATGGGTTTTAAGATTCTTTCTTTTCAGGGAAAATGGCATCAAGTAAACCGACGATGATGGAGAAAATCAGTAAAAAGGCACCCAAAACAGCTGCGGGCATCCAATCGGCTCCCGTCATGATGTCTGCAACCTGCGGTAACATCGGCTCTTCCTGTGCAGCCCATTGTGTTACAACATTGCTGAGCATGGGTGTGAATACCAGCCATAAGGCATAGCACACCAAGGCTGTACAGAACGTGCGTACTTGGTCGCGTGCTCCCAAAAGGGTGAGAAACCATGTAGTCGGAATCAACCAATACAGTGCCGGATTGGCCTTGAGCGGGTTGCCCATGTTTACGCTTTCTGCCATGTTGTGCAAAATGGAGGTCATGGATATACCGGGACCCAACGCAATGGTGGCCATCATGGCAAAGAGTAATATGCTGGAGAACGTCAGCAGCACGTTCATCACATAACCGCTCCATCTCATTACCACCAGCTGAATGGCTACAAATACAGCCCCGAGACTGATGTGGAGATTTACATATTGAAGGTTCTTGACCCCTCCGAAAAACTCAGCAGACGTCAGCCCTTGCCCCGTTGTAGTGCAGCATACGTACACAATGGCACTCACGGCAAGAAGCAGGAAAAAATCTTTTAACGAGAGAAGGAGGTTTTTCATGTGGGCTGCATTGTAGTGGAAGAAGCTCCTTTCGTCAAGCAATAATTATAATAAGATTGTTTGGTTAATATTTGATAATTATCAGATTACCTTTAATATGATGCCCGGTTCGTTGAGTGATGAAGAGTGCGGATAAGACTGTATTTGTTATTATTTCTCAGAAAATCAGGGGTATGAATCCACCGGAAAACTGCTCATGAAAAGTGATTTGCTGCTTACATGGAACCATGCAGCAAGTATATCTCAGAGCATAAAATAATGCCGGTGGTGGCATCGTGGATGGAGATTCGGGCTGTGAAGAATGTATCCTGAGCCCCGGGAAGCGGCTGTATAAGGATGGGGGGCTGGAGAGGGAGTTGTTTGTCTGCCCTGCGCGGAGCCGTGACGGGGAGGGGCAGCCATTTTTGTGATTTGCCTTGAGGTGTACGAAGCAGGGTTGCATTCGTGCCGAGCTTGCGGATGGAGAATGCGTACTTGGGGCGTACGGGATTCCCCCAGTAATGGAGCTCGTATTGACCGTTGAGCGTTTCTTTCAGCCGGAGGTGCGGACGGGTGGAGACGATGCTGTCCGGTAGAACCGTATCTGCGGTGGAGGGGATACGGCACAGTACTTCTGCTCTCATATCATGCTGAATGGGAGGCGGCGGTGCGTCTCTGTCCATCGGAATTGAAAGCAACATGCCGATAGTACACAGCAAAGCTATTACTGCGGAAACAGACCACAGCAGGAGCATGCGTTTGATGGGTAGCCGGCGCAGAAACATGAGCTATTTAAGGCCTTATCTGGTCATGATGCGCAGAGCCCCGCGGATGAGCTCATCCGTATCGGCAGCAGCATTATCAGCCAGCAGAGATTTGATGGCCTTGCGAGCCTCCGTTTGCTTGAAGCCGAGGGCCACAAGCGCAAGTTCTGCATCTGCTGCGGCAGGGGATGTTGTGCCTTGTTGTTGCGCCTCCCATGTGGCGGCAAGCCCGATTTTGTCTTTGAGCTCCAGCACAATACGCTCTGCCGTTTTTTTGCCCACGCCCTTGGCTCGGGCAATGCTTTGCACATCTCCCGCGGCAACGGCTGCCTTGAAGGCATTTACGTTAAGGCCACTGAGAATGGAGATGGCCGTTGCAGGGCCGATTCCGCTGACTCGTTCAATGAGCAGGCGGAAGATATCTCGCTCAGCATCCGTGGCAAAGCCGTAGAGAACTTGTGCATTCTCTCTGATATGAAAATGGGTTTTCAGGGTAACGGTTTGCCCCTCTATGGGGTTGATGTGGTCAAAGGTTGAAAGCGGAATTTGTACCTCATAGCCTACGCCGCCTACATCCAAAATCAGGCATTGGGGCAGGGCTTCTGCTACGGTTCCTCTCAAAAAAGCAATCATGTTTGTAAAATAGCGGCTGTTATTGCTGGGGCGTCTGTGCCGGCTGCTCTTGCTGTGCGGGGGTGGAGTCTGCCGGTGCCGCAGGTGCGGGGGTGGCCGGTGTCGGTGCCGGCTCTGCAGGTTTTGCCGGTTCCGGTTTGGGTTGCGGCAGCAGGTCTTTCATTTCCACGAACTCGGCGTCTTTGCCGAGACCCCCCAAATCATTAATCAACTCACGGCAACGTGCGTTGAGACGGTCATAATCAATGGGGCCGTTTTCAGGTTCTTTTGTGCCGGGGAAGATGATGTAGGAAACGCCGAGATTGGAAACCGGACGATTATTGACACCCGCCTTGTTGTTAACGGTTTTGCAGAGACGCAGAGACGCCTCACCCGTTTTGAACTTGGGCCCGAAATCGCCCACGATGGCAGGGTATACTTTATTATCAACAATTACAACAGCGTAGTCGCCTGCTGTCGGGCGGTATTCCTTGAGGTGATTTTCTTGCTTGTTGGTAGTACCCTTGTCATTGACAGTGAGGGGAACTACGATAAAGGAGTCATACTCAGCCAAAAGGAAGCTGAATATCTTGAGGTCACCGATGATGCGTTCTGCGCGTTTGATGCCGTCTTGGTTCTTGGCCTCCTTGTGTTTTTTGAGACGCTCTTGCCAACTTGCAAGCAAAGGGTTGGGTGTTTTTGTTTTTTTACGCCATTTGTAAGAGGTGGAGGGTTGGTAGAACTCGCTGTCTTTAATTTTCTTGGGCATGTCAGGCAAGCGGTCGCCGTCCGAGCCGTCGGATACAACGTCCATATCTGCCTGAATCCACAGTGCCTTGCGCTTATTATCCTTGGCTGTAATTTCCAGGATGGTGTCAGTATCGTAATAGTTGTGGCGATCCAGCAAGCGGGAGAGCGTGGCGGTATTGTGGCGTATGCGGTTTTGTTTATATTGGTACAGCTTGTGATACCAAGGGGAAATTTTGGCATCTTTCATCAGCGTATCATAGGCACTGAGTACCTTGTCGAGCTTGGGGTTGGCATTCAAAAGCTCTTTACCCTGAGCTGCGTGCGGTGTAAGCAGCTCTAACGATACTTTCACCTGATAAGCCTGTTTTTTCTTGCGGTCCTGAGATGCCGTTGAGCCTTGTGAAAAATTGACATTGCTTTTGATGTTGATGCCACGCTCCATTTCATTGATGTGCTCAAACTTGCCTATTTCAACACGCTCGGGCAGTGCCGGGGGGAACGGAGGCAGATGAATCTCTGCCATTTTGAAAGAGGAGGTGGGCTGCCAAGGCGTGGGTTGAAGTGTGGATTGAATGGGCAACTGCTCCGGTGCCTGCGGAGGCGGGGGCTCACTTGCCGGCTCTTGCTGAGGAACGGGCTGAGCCGTGGCGGCATCTTCAGCATGAAAAGCCTTGAGCTCTTTAATCAAGAGTGAGGGATACGGGGTATAGAGAGAGCCTACACCAACGCCTGCGATGGCGAGGATACCGAGGTTGAACATAGTCAGAAATCTTTTCTTTTTCTTGTGGTGTTTGAGGCTCATAGGGTCAGGATAAGGGAACGGCTTTGCGGGGGCGAGTGCCCATAATCATGCGCAACAACCAAAGCGGTGCGTTGCGTACAAACAGTCCGGCAAGTCTGATTTTGAAAGAGGGGTAACAGCGGGGCTTGTTCTTTTGTACTGCCCGCAGGGCACTTTGTACCACGCAGGGTATGGAGGTGTAAAACCACTTGCGGAAAGGTACTTCTTTTTTGCTTTTGCCGGTGCGGCGGGCAACGTCTCCGAACCCCGTGTGTACCGGCCCGGGGCATACTGCTGTAACGTGAACATTAGTTTTAGCAAGCTCCAGACGCAAAGCTTCTGAGAATGAAGCCACAAAGGCTTTGCTGGCAGCATACATGGCAAAGTCCGGTATGGCAAGGTCTGCTGCCAATGATGCAATGTTGATAATGTGCGCAGATTCTGCCTGCAACATGGCGGGCAGCATGGCGCGGGTGAGCTCTACGGGGGCTGCCATGTTTACCTCCATGAGTGTACGGTTGGTGGCAGGGGTTGCGGTGCAGAAGTCTCCGTAGTCACCCAGCCCTGCGTTATTGATAAGCAAGAGCTTGTTGCCGCTCAGTTGAGAGAGTTTTTCAACAAGTTCAGCTCTGGCAGTCGCGTCGGATAAATCACAGGGGCATACCTCTGCTTGTGTCTGATGGGAGCTCTCCAATTCAGCCGCAAGGGTACGCAGTTTATCTTCACTGCGGGCAATGAGCACCATGTGTGCGCATTGCGGGGCAAGACGGCGTGCAAAAGCTTCGCCGAAACCGGAAGAGGCACCTGTGATAACAACCGTACTATACATCTTAGTGTTATCTTCACACGTATGTTGGCTTCATGCAAGCCTAAATTCCGCCAGTAACATAGTATAATTGGCATTTTGGCGGAATTTTGCTGGAATTTCAGTAGAAATCATGCTAGAATACTCGCGTTATGGCAACACCTCCTTTTGTCTATCAGGAAATGTTCCCCATGGGGGAAGACACCACGAAGTACCGTTTGCTTACTAAGGACTACGTGAGTGTGAGTGAGTTTGAAGGTAAGCCTATTCTGAAAGTAGAGCCCGAGGGCTTGAGATTACTTGCAGAAACGGCTTGGCACGATGTGGCTTTCTATCTGCGCCCGGAGCACTTGCAGATGGTGCGTGATATTATTGATGACCCTGAGGCCTCTGAAAATGATAAGAGCGTGGCTCTTACCATGTTGCGCAATGCTGAGGTTGCCGCCTTGGGCGTGCTGCCCCTGTGCCAAGATACCGGTACGGCCATCTGCGTAGGTAAGAAAGGCCAGCAGGTATGGACAGGCTTTGATGATGCAGAGTACATCTCCCGCGGTGCTTACGATTGCTACACCAAGAACAACCTGCGCTACTCCCAGAACGTGGCTCTGGACATGTATAAGGAAATCAACACCGGCACCAACCTGCCGGCTCAGATTGACCTTTTTGCCACCGATCACGGCATGGAGTATGACTTCCTCTTCATTGCCAAGGGTGGTGGTTCTGCCAACAAGACCTACCTGTACCAAGAGACCAAGGCTCTGCTTAATCCCACGTCTCTCAAAAAGTTCATGGTAGAGAAGATGAGCACACTGGGTACGGCTGCTTGTCCTCCCTATCACGTAGCCTTTGTGGTGGGTGGTACCAGTGCCGAGCTTTGCCTCAAGACCGTGAAGCTGGCTTCTACCAAGTACTATGACAGTCTGCCCTCCAGCGGTAATGAGCACGGCCGTGCCTTCCGCGACGTGGAGCTGGAAAATGAGCTGAAGAAAGAAGCTGAGAAGCTGGGCTTGGGTGCTCAGTTCGGTGGTAAGGCCTTTGCTTTGGATGTTCGCGTGGTTCGTTTGCCGCGTCACGGTGCTTCTTGCCCGGTTGCCTTGGGCGTATCCTGCTCCGCAGACCGCAATGCCAAGGCCAAGATTACCCCTGAGGGTATCTTCATTGAAGAGCTGGAGTATGATCCCGGTAAGTATATCCCCGCAGAGCTTCGTGAAACGAAGAGTGCCGGTGTACCCATTGATTTGGATCGCCCCATGAGCGAGGTGCTTGCCGAGCTGACCAAGTATCCCGTCAAGACTCGTCTTTCTTTGAACGGCACCATTATCGTAGGCCGTGATATTGCTCACGCCAAGCTCAAGGAACTGCTGGATGCCGGTAAGGATTTGCCGCAGTACGTGAAGGATCATCCGATTTACTACGCCGGCCCTGCCAAGACGCCCGAGGGCTACCCCTCCGGTTCTTTCGGTCCCACCACTGCCGGCCGTATGGACTCTTATGTGGAGCTCTTCCAGAGCCATGGCGGCAGCATGATTATGATAGCCAAGGGCAACCGCGCCCAGTGCGTGACGGATTCCTGTCATAAGTTCGGTGGCTTCTATCTGGGCTCCATCGGTGGTGTTGCTGCGGACCTTGCCAAGAACTGCATTACCTCCATTGAGTGCATTGAATATCCCGAGTTGGGTATGGAAGCCATTTGGAAGATTACGGTCAAGGATTTCCCTGCCTACATTCTTGTAGATGACAAGGGCAATGACTTCTTTGCCGATATTCGTGCCGGTTGGGCATGCCCCGGCTGTGGCCACTGATAAAACAACTTAACAAGCCGCAGCACTCCGCCATGGGGTGCTGCGGCAATACACTCTCTCTAAAATAACCACAACACATACCATGAGCCCCAAATTAAAGACATTCATTGAACGCGGTATCAGCACCGTTATACTGCTTGCCCTGTTGGGCGGCGCCGTAGCCTGGAACAGCCCCTTGGGGTATGCCATATTGGTGTGTGTGCTTTGTAACCTGACAAGCTATGAGTGGTTTAATATGCTGCGCGAGCGTTCTGCCGAATCGAATCGCGGGCTTGCGCTGGTTGCGGGGCTGATTTATCCGTGGCTTATGGCTGCCGGTATGCTGACGGATGGTATGGTGCTGGGTGATGAGGCCGGTGGCTTCTCTCTGTCTTTGACCTTTGACTTCGGGCCCGTTGCTTTGGGGTCACTGGTATTCTTTGTTCTGGCTGCATTTTTTGCCGAGCTTCGCGCCATGGACTACAAGGGGCGTACCGGTGCTCAGGCATTGAGCAGCATGGGCATTACCGTATTGTCATTCGTGTATCCCGTATGGCTTTTTGCTTTTGCCCTGTGTGCTTTGTATGATGATTATGCCATTAAGACCCTATTGTGGCTTGTGCTTGTTACCAAGATGAGCGATATTTGGGCTTATGTCAGCGGTGTGCTGTTGGGTGGTAAGTTCTTCACCCGCCGATTCAGCCCTGTTGTGTCTCCCAAGAAAACGTGGGAGGGAATTATCGGCTCTTTCATCATCACCTCTCTTTGTGCTTGGGGGCTGCTGTGGCTCACTACGTTCCCGTTTGATCTGAGTACCTTACAGTTCTTCTGTGTGCTCATGCCCTGCGTCTTTGTGCTGAGTGTGGCCGGTGACTTGGCCGGGTCTCTCATTAAGCGAGGTTTGGCTGTGAAAGACAGCGGCTCTTTGCTGCCGGGTATCGGTGGTATTTTTGACTTGATTGATTCCCCCGCATTTACCGTATCATTCTTTGCCGCCGTGCTGGTAGTTCTCTGATTTATGCGCCTGACAATTCCTCTGTTAATCAATCCCAATGCCGGCAGCTTGTTTCGCTCCGGACTCAAAGCGTGGCTCGACACGCACAGGGATGATTTTACTTTGGTGCCTACCAAGAGTGCAGAGGATTTGACGGCAAAGGCGCGCGCCTTGGCAGATGCCGGTGAACCCGTGGTGGCTGCTGCCGGCGGAGATGGTACCCTGATGTGTGCGGCTCAGGGGCTCATCGGTACAAAAGCGGCTCTGGGTATTTTGCCGTGTGGTACCATGAATGTCTTTGCCCGTGAGCTGGGAATCGGTTCTCGCCGTTTTGACGTGGCGTTGCATGCCATGTTGAACGGTATCCATCAAGGGGTGGATATTTTTACGATTAATGACAAACCGTTTTTGCAGATGGCCGGATTCGGTATGGATGCTCGCATCATCAAGTTGATTACGCCTAAAATGAAGCGTTGGCTAGGTGCGGCATCTCATGTTGTGACGGCACTGCGTGTGGCTATGGATCGCCACCCCATAATTACTGTTACCTTGCCTGATGGTGAGGAAGTATACGGAACTCAGGTAATGTTGGGTAATGGTAAGCGCTATGGCGGAGAGACACGTTTGCACGCCGAAGCGCGTTATGATGACGGTTTGTTGGATGCTGTTATCATGCATCAGGAAAGCCCCATGATTCTCTTTGAGGTGCTGGGCAGTATGATGCAAAGAGGCGCAACCCAGCGTAACACCAGTGCTTTTACAAATGTTCGCCGTTTTGAGTCTTGTGTGATAACGGCAGAGGGTAAGCTTGATTACCAGTTGGATGGCGATTATGTGGGTACGATTCGTCCCGGTGAATCTGCCGTTATATCACGCATGCCGCATCAATTGAATGTGTGCGTGCCTCTTAATCCCGTGCCCGTAACTCCCATGGGGCGTTTCTTAGCTCATCCCATGGTCGAAGCATGGCGAGAGAGAATTAAGCGGATGAGTCGATTCTGATAAAAACTGCATTCTGAAAAAAAGGCCCCGAGGTTGCATTACCACGGGGCCTTTTTCAGATATCGATGTTAAGGGGATTATTTCTTACCCATTTGCAGGTGTAGAACTTGCACGGCATCGGGCGTGGTGGGTACCTCCAGTTGCTGTTGGGAGCCCTCAATGCGCAGGTAGTGTTTGCCTTCACGGGGCATAGAGAAGGTGGCAAAGAAACGCACGTCATCCGTTTTGACGGGCAGCGGCTTAATGCCGAGCACTTTGCCGTTTTCGTCAAGCAATTCGATGTTCGGAGCCACCTCGGGGCGGGGAACCACATCCACCATCAAACGCTGCTGGTCTGCGGGGGGGCCATACTTGGCATACCAATCGGCAGAGAGCTTGCGGTAACGCTCCGTTACATCAATGGCCGGTATGGGGCGGTCCTGATAAACCGGGAAGCAGTATTCACCACCGGGGTGTACGGCCAAAATCTTTTGCAAGGGGTGCTTGGGGTCAAGCATGCCGATGTTTTCCATTACCCAGCCTGTATTGAAATCCTTTTCATTGAACTCAATCATGTGCCATTCGCCGTCAAAATAGACCTCCGGCCATGAGTGATTACCACGGATGTGGTTCCATGTGGGGATGCCGACAGCGCGAGCCGGGATGCCGATGGAACGATAGGCACATACCATGAGAATGGTTTGACCGGAGCAGGAAATCTTTTTTTCTGCGAGAGCCTCCAGTGCATTCATGTCGGCGCGGCGGCGTTCAATGGTATAGTAGGCACCGGTGAGTTTGGTCATATTCTCTGCAATGTAGAGCACGGCTTCTCGGGGGCTGTTGCAATGCTCTACGGCAGGTGCAAAGATGGCACGCACTGTCTCGCGCCAGTCGCACGGGTCTTCGGACATAACCATGTTGGCGTCCAAGTAATTTCTACGAATGTCATCCGGTACTTCTTCCGGTTGCCAAGCGGCAAAAGCTGTGCTGATCATGGCCATGGTTGCGGTGATGAGATTAGTGATTTTCATTGTTGTACGTTTGCGTAAAGTGTGAATCCTGTGCATTCCGTGATGGTGACGGGAACAATAGTGCCCACCCGGGCACTGCCACCTTCAATGATGACGGGTTTGTTTTGAGAAGTGCGACCCTGCAAGCGGTTCGGGTTGTTTTTGCTGGGGCCTTCTACCAAAATGGTTTGTGTGGTACCCACGAGAGCCTGATTGCGGGCTGTGGCAATGCGGTTGACACACTCCAGCAGGTCATGGTTGCGCTCTTCTTTAACGCGCAGACATATTTGGTCTTCCATGATGGCGGCAGGGGTGTCTTTGCGCGGCGAATATTGGAAAATAAACGCATTGTCAAATTGAATGCGCTCAACCGCAGCTTTTGTTTGCAGGTAATCCTCATGTGTTTCACCGGGGAAACCTACGATAATGTCCGTAGTGATGGCAAGGTCGGGGCGTGCCTCTCTCATGTCCTCGCAAAGCTTGAGATATTTCTCGTTTTTGTACGGGCGCAACATGAGCTTGAGAATGCGGTCACTGCCGCTCTGCATGGGGAAGTGAATGTGGCTGCACAGTTTGGGCAGGTAGGTGTAGGCGTTCACCAAGTCTTGGCGGAATCCGATGGGGTGCGGTGATGTGAAGCGAATACGCTCCAAACCGTCAATCTCGTGCAAAGCTTCCAACAATCGCACAAAGGCACCGCGGCCGTTGATAATGGGCTCTTCTCGACCGTATCGGTTAACGATTTGACCCAACAGAGTGATTTCTTTAACCCCTCTGTCCACCAACTCGCGCGCTTCAATCAGAATATCGTTCATCGGGCGGCTGCATTCTTCACCGCGTGTGCTGGGAACAATGCAGTAAGAGCAGCGCATATCGCAGCCCTGCATGATGGAGACAAATGCCGTGCAGTTGCCGGAGGGGGGCAGGTGGTCTTTGATGGCGTTTTGGAACCCATCCTCATGCTCCACGGCACAAATACGTGCACCTCGCTTAATCGGCTCCGTGATGTTTTGAGCCAAGCGGTTGCGTAAAAGTCTGTTGCATAACTTGTATACGTTGTGGTATTGGTGAGTGCCGGTAACGATATCCAATCTGGCTATGTCACGGAACAGGCTGTTACTGCGGCTTTGGCTCATGCACCCCATAAAGCCGTACACTACCCAAGGTTTGGCATCGGGGCGAGCACACAAGAGACCCATTTTACCGAGTGCTTTCAGCTCTGCTTTTTCACGCACGGAGCAGGTGTTAATAAGAATGACATCTGCTTCATCTTCATTCTTCGTGATGTCATAGCCCCCTGCCAAGAACATGCTGAGCACCTGCTCGGTGTCTCGCTCATTCATTTGGCAGCCGTAAGTTTTAATCAGTACGCTTGGCATTGTGATTGATATAATGTCTCGGTATATTCTGAACCGTTATTCGAATTTTGCCGGGATATATTCCTCCGGTATAACGGAGGTGCTGATGAGTTTTTTATTGATGCTGCGGGCGTGCTCCAACACCTGAACAAGGCGGTCCAGCTGCTCACTGATGTTGTGCAAGGTGCTCATTTCTACCGTGGTGCCGGTTTCCAATCGCACTACCATTTTCCATTGTACGGCATTTTCCAACGGCCGTTCAATCGTGGTAATATGCGGTAACTTGGTCAAGTCTCCATAGGCATTGGCGGCGCGCGCCAGCTCAATGATGGGACGGCATACTTCTGCATCAATTTGTTGCCCCGGTGCCAGTATCTTCACATCGTTGGGGGTGAGTAGCCATACAGGCAGGTCAATGAACTTGCCGTGGTAGACCGGGTCATGCGTGAACAAATCGCCTTCCGGGCTGAGGCACAAGCGGGTTGCTTTGCCGGAGATGGCGCGGTCTGCCATCTCCACATAAAGCAAAGGCACATGCTCCGTAATCTCGATGTGCAGGGATAACGAGCTGTCGAGTGAGACGGACGCGCTCTTGATAGCCGGGTGGCTGTTCAGTTTGTTCTCAAGCTCCGTAATGGGCAGGGAGGCAAAATCCGTCTTTTTATCTACGCCCATCAGCGCAATGATTTGCTCTTTGCTGATGATACCGTATTGGGAGGAGTAGTGAATGTGATGCTCTTGTGCGCTGTATGAATGAAACGTACAGAGCACCAACGCACGCAGAAGGGCAAGAACAATGACCGCCGCACTGATGATGATGACCAAGCGACGCAGTCTCATGGCCCCGCGCAGGAATGTCAGCACGCTGAACAGTCTTTCCCAAAGAGAAAGTTTTTTCTCCAGTTCGCGTACTGTCTCGCTGCTGCGGTTACGGCGTTTGTTCGCGTTGCCCTTCATGGTGTGTTTTGCGCTCAGCCTCGAGGCTGATTGAGTGAAATCTCAGCAATACGGGTGCAGAGCTCACCGAAACCGATACCGACGGCCGCGGCTGCCTTGGGGAAGAGTGAGGCACCGGTCATGCCGGGGATAGTGTTAATCTCCAGCACGTAAGGCTTGCCATCTGCGGTAAGCAGCACGTCTACTCGGCCATATACTTCTACATTGAGAGCCTTGTAAGCAGCCAACGCTGCTTCCTGAACGGCCTTGGTCTCTTCCTCCGTAATGTCTGCGGGGCAAATGTAGTCAGAGCCAACGCCGCCGGAGAGTGACGGATATTTGTTGGCAAAGTCATAGAAACCCTCACGAGGGGCAATGTGGATAACGGGCAGGGCGGTGCCGTTGAATATGGCTACCGTCAGCTCTTTACCCTCAATGAATTCTTCTACCAGCAGGTCCGTGCCGTACTTGGCGGCTTCTGCAACGGCTGCGGGCAATTCCTCCTCGGTCTTGACGATGCTCACGCCCACGGAGGACCCTTCACAGGGGGGCTTAATCACGCAGGGAATACCGATGGTGGGCATCTCCCCGGATTTGATGATTTCATCCGCAGGTGTGGGAACCCCTGCTGCAAAGAATGCTTTTTTGGTGAGGATTTTGTCAAAGCAATTACGGCTGGTAACAGAGCCTGCTCCGGTGTAGGGAATACCGAGCTCTTCCAAGTAAGCTTGCAGGCCACCGTCTTCACCGTATGTGCCGTGAATCATGTTGTAGCACAACTCGGTACCCTCTGGGATAGCCGGACGCTCGCTTTCCACGATAACGGGCGTTACGTTGGTGAATCCTTCCTGCTGAAGAGCTTCCAAAACGGCGTTGCCGGACACCAAGGAAACTTGACGCTCTGAACCGGGACCACCCATCAACAGGGCAATGGCTGTATCTTTAGTAAGTATTTTCATGAATGCTGTATTGTTGAAAATCAGAACTGCGGTTCACGGTCGCCGATTACCTGCACCTCCGCGTGCAGGGTAATGCCGCGTTCTGTCTTGGCTTTGTTGCGAATGTAGTCAATAAGCTCGGTGATATCCGTTGCTTTGGCACCACCCTTATTAACGATGAAATTAGCGTGTACCTCAGAGACTTGTGCACCCCCGATGCTGAAACCCTTGAGCCCGAGCTCATCAATAAGCTTGCCTGCGGGAATTTCTGCGGGGTTGATAAAGGTACAACCTGCACTGGGGGCCAACGGCTGAGTGGTCTTGCGGTGAATACGGCTGGCCTCCATGCGGTCTGCAATCATCTGCGGGTCATCGGGTGTACCGCAGAAAGTAGCCTGCATTACCATGTTGTGCTCAAACTCGGAAATTCGGCGGTAGATAGCGCCTTTCATGTTTTCCTTTTCAAACTCAACGATATCGCCGTCCTCATTGAGGGCTACGGCAGAGCGGAATACGCTCCACATGTCGCCGCCCATGGCACCGGCGTTCATGCGCAGGCTGCCGCCCACATAGCCGGGGATGCCATCCATCCATTCAAAACCGGCAATGCCGTTTTGAGCGGCAAAGGCTGCCAGTTTCTTGAGTTTGACACCGGCACCGGCCACAATGTTGCGGCCGCGCAGCTCAATTTTATCAAACTCACCGCAGCAGGGGTGAACCACCGCACCGCGAATACCGCCCTCGCGAACAATCACATTAGAGCCGCGGCCGATGATGTGAACGGGGATATTGCGGTCCTTGAAGAAGTTGACCACAGCTTGCATCTTCTCAAAGCTGTTAGGCTCAATCCAATACTGAGCCTCGCCACCCACACCCATGGTGGTGTGTTTGCTCATGGGCTCGTAAAGTCGGTAATTGATATCGTCACCGCATTCTTGCTGCATTTCTGCAAGAATACGCAAATCGGCAGCAATCTTGGCGCCGGCCTCATGCACATTGCCTGCACCCAGGGTAATGAACATGTCGCCTGGGCGCAGCGTGTTACCTACCACATGGTGAGCAAGCGGCAGGTTGGGCAGGAAGGTGGCGTCTACCGGGCCGTTTTCCTGAACGGCATCTACGATGGTTTGCCCGTTGATGCCGGGAATGGGCGGCTCGCTGGCGGGGTACACGTCTGCCACATAGAGCTTATCAAGATTTTGCAACACCTTGCCGAAATCATCGCGCAGCAACTGGGTGCGTGTGTAGCGGTGCGGCTGGAAAAGCACAATCAGGCGATCCGGCTTCAGGCTTTGTGCCGTTTGCAAGGTGGCTGCAATCTCGGTGGGGTGGTGACCGTAGTCATCCACAATGCGATATTGGCGGGAGAGATACTTGGTCTCAAAACGTCGGCGAGCACCGGCAAAACTTACAAGACCGCGGGTAATGCTGGCAAAATCACAACCCAGCTCCAGAGCAAGAGCCGTAGCAGCCAGAGAATTCAGCACGTTATGACGGCCGGGTATGCCCAACTCAACACGGCCCAGCGGTTCGCCCTTGTAATTGATGGTGTAGAGGGTGCGACCACGTTTCACCGTCATGTCGGTTGCCGTGTAATCCGCATCTTGCCAGCCGTAGGAAATAGTGTTGGGATATTGAGAGCAAACATCGTGTGCACCTGCATCATTTTTGCAGTAAATCAGCTTGCCGCGTGTTTGGCGGCACAGGCGGTGGAATACGTCCTTGATGTGATCCAAATCGCGGTAGAAATCCAAGTGCTCAGCCTCAATGTTCAGGATAATGCTGTGCTCGGGGATATAGTTAACGAGGGTGCCGTCACTCTCATCACCCTCTGCTACAAGGTATTCGCTGTCTTCTGTCCAGTGGGCATTGGCTCCCAATACGGGGATTTCTGCACCCACATAGTGGCAGGGGCGCATGCGCCCTTCGCGCAACAGGTGAGCAGACATGGCAGAGGTGGTGGTTTTGCCGTGAGTACCGGCTACCACTACACCTTTTTTATTGTTGAGAATAGCGGCCAAACACTCAGCGCGGCGCAGGCACAGACTACCGTTTTGACGGGCAGCGGCCAAGGCGACATTTTCCTCACGAATGGCACTGGAGTAAATGATAATTTCAGCATCCTGAACGGATTCTGCACTGTGCGGGCAAGAGAACACAAGTCCTGCCTGTTGCAGTTTCTCGGTCTCTGTGCTCGTTACGCGGTCACAACCGCTCACTCGGTGCCCCATTTCAAGCAACATGCGTGCCAACCCACTCATGCCGGCACCGGCAACACCAATCAGATGGATTCGTACGGGATGTTCCCGATCCAGAAGTCGTTTGCGTAACTGTTCAATCATAATCCTTGCGCGTTATTATACCCGATTATCCCCCGTAATCAAGTCAAATATCATGTTGCTCTCGCTCTTTCATTGGAAATATTGAACAGAGCGTTGTTTGTCTGTGTATAATAAGGTATATGGCTAACTCTGTCTCTCCGTCTCGTTTGCTCTCTTTGTTAGGTTTTATTAAATTGCCGGCAATTCTCTTGTCCGGGCTATGTGCCTCGTTGTTGTTCTTTGTATGTGTCATCGGTGTGAGTGCGACTCTCTTTTGCTTGAGCAGCGAGCCGGTTACACCCTATGATGACTCTGTGCCGGTGTCCGAATATGATGGTAAGTTGATATGCTTGCCGGTTAAGGAAATATATGCAGATGGGCAGGGGGCGAGTGACTCTCGTTTCGGTGTGTCCGATAAAGGCTTGGCTGTTTGTTTGAACTACCGAGAAATGGAAGGAACGCCTTCCCGAAGCCATTATAATAAAGTGCATGGTATTCAAGAATCGGTGAAAACGGCTCCTGTTATGCGTTGTAAAGATTTTGAGCTGAAACTCAATCCCGAGGTCTTTTTGTCCGGTGAGTTTCTGAGCCACCACATTGCGCCGAAAGATTATTCTATGCCGGAAGCGTTGAAACCATACGTTTTGAAGATTAATGATAATGATGTGACATTGCAGGCAGAGAATGAGCCCGGACCTACTGTTAATATGACTTTGTATTACATTCCTTCTCCTTTGAAAGGTGATTTCTACCTTATGGGGAGAGTACGCGGTAATGTGTTGGATGCAACGGAGCCCGAGGGCGGCTTTATTCGCGGTGCAGAGGCTGCTGCAAATATGACTCACCGCTTTTCCTTTGCCGTGTTTTCCGATATTGATGCTGTTTTCAGTTGCATGTTTGCGTTTTTATTGTACACATTAAGCCTTGTTTGCTTTTTTGTTAAATCAACGCGCCCGTTACTTATTTCTCTGATATTGGCTATTCTGATAGCACTCTCTTCCGTGTTGCTCGGCTCGGCTTTTATGTTAACATCTGTCTATATAGCGGGTGTAGGTTATTTTGTCTACATGGCACCATGGCTGCCTTGGTGCGTTTGCTGTGCTGCCTTGTTGTCCGTGATATGTTTGTTGGGCATATGGAGAAAGGCTCGATAAATACGGAGGCCGCACCATTTGTTCGGTTCAATATACGATAGAACAACACGCGGAAGCTTGAAATGAGCTACCGCGTGTTGTTTTAGGTTTGGCTTGCGTTGATTGCTCAGGCAATGGTTGCCTTGTGAGCCAGGTGTATCAGCTCAGCCTCTCGCTTGACACGTACCTGAAGGTCTGCCAAGGCGTTCATGTAATAGATGTAGGCATCAAACGGAGAGGGGTAGGGGGTAAACCCGTTGCTCTTCTCCATGTAGTGGAAATGGTCTGCACTTTGCAACTTGCGCCACACGTGAATCATGTCTCGGTCTTCGCTGTCCTTCACGGGTGTCTCAAGGTCATAAATCTTCTTGAGCGCCTCCTGCTGCATTACGTTGCCGTTCCAATGCGTTGTCGTGCCGAATGTGGAGCAGCTAACGGGATTGGGGCAATCAATGGTGCCGGTGGAGGGGAACTCGCGCACGGTTTCACCCGGAGTCATGAAGGTATTGCCATTGAAGAGGGCCGCCATAATCATGGTGCGCCAGAACTCAAATACACCGGTGGTGTCGGGCTGGCGCTCACCCAGTGTCTCATAGTCAAGAGAAATGTTTACCACTTGGCCTTCCTGTTGTCCCAGCCACTCGGCAAAGGTGTAGGGGGAGAGGGGGTACTCGCTCCAGCTGGGGTCAACGCGGCGGTTGGCCAAATCGTTGGAGAGATGGCGGTTACGGATGATAGTCTTGGTCTTGGCAATGAGCGGCGCACACTGCAAGTCATTCGTGTGGCGGTTGGACATCATGCGGCTGTTACCGTCGGCCATGATACCTTCAAATCCCATGTCATATGCCTGTGCAGCAATGGCGTTAGAGTAGAGCATGCCGGTATTCCACAGTACGGTGGGGCGTTGCCCGAACAACTCTTCTATCAAGTCCATGTGCTCGTTTACCTGCTCTGCAAACTCACCCGTAGAGTACAGGGATGAGAGAGAGGCGTAGTACGGCATGGCCAAAAATTCCACACAACCTGTTTCGGCCAGCTCTTTGAAAGACTCAATGAGGTCCGGACGGTGGTACTTGGCCTGCTCCAGAATCACGCCGGAGATAGCCAGTGCAAACTTGAACTTGCCATCAGAAAGCTCAATGAGTTGCTTCATGAGCCTGTTGGCAGGCAGGTAGCAACGCTCTGCCACCTGGCTGAGCACGCGCCCGTTGAGCTCGTCATCTTCATAGAAGGCGTGTTCGCCGATCTTGAAGAAATCATACGGCGTCAGTCGGTTGGGCTGGTGCGCATGAAATGTTAAGGAGATATTCATGTTTGTAAAGGTGTAAGAGGTTTACCAACCGAGCACGTGGTGATAGACGCGCAGCATCTTGTCGGCTGCGGTCTCCCAGTTGGAGTTCTTGATGTCTTGTGCACTTTGCTCTGCAACTTGCTTGTACAGCTTCTCGTCTGTAATGAGGTCTACAATGTGCTTGGCCATCATGTTTACATCCCAGAAATCTGCTTTAAGCGCACCCTTCATCACTTCGGCTACGCCACTCTGCTTGGAAATAACGGCAGGAATGTTGAATTGAGCTGCCTCCAAGGCAGACAGACCGAAAGGCTCAGACACGGACGGCATGCAGTACACATCCGTCATGCTCAAAAGCTCATTGACCTTCTGCTTATTAAGGAAACCGGTGAAGTGGAACTTATCACCCACACCGTGGAAAGCGCCCGTCTCAATCAGCTGACGAAGCTTCTCACCCGTTCCTGCCATCACAAAGCGCACGTCATCAGTCTGCTCCAATACCTTGGCTGCAATCTGCAAGAAGAACTCCGGCCCCTTCTGGGCTGTAAGACGTCCCAGGAAAAGCACGAGCTTCTCGGGGAACTTCTTCTTGGTGTGGAATACCTCCACAGGGTCTGCACCGTTGTGAACGGGGAAAATCTTGGCAGGGTCAATGCCGTAGTGTCCGGCAGCAACGGTGCCGGTGTATTTGGATACGGGGATAACGGCGTCTGCCTGCTCCATACCGTATTTTTCAATATCGTAAATCCAGCCGCGGGCATCTGCACCGGCGCGGTCAAATTGAGAGGCGTGCAGGTGTACCACCAAGGGCTTGCCCGTGGCGCGTTTTACCTCTACACCGGCCAAGTAAGTCATCCAGTCATGTGCGTGCACCACGTCAAAGTCATAACCGCGGGCCATTACGGCACATATCTTGGAGAACTCTATAACCTTGCGAGCCAAATCACCCGCATACAAGTCTTCTTTGCCGGTAAACAGAGCCAAATCTGCCTTGTGTACCTTAGAGAAGAGCAATTTGCCCTCCTTGGTGAAAGTAATGTTACCGGGGGTACCTTCCTCACTGGCATAGGGATCCAGATTGACCGGAGCCTTGCCTACAACGGTGAAACTCTCGTAAGTGTAGCCCTCACTGTGGGTTGCCATCTCGGCATATTGCAGGTTGTTAATACCTGTCAGTTCAAACCCATCATATTTTTGGCCGAGCTTAGCCTTGGGAACAATGACTGAAAGATCTACCTTCTTGGCAAGAGCCTTTGCAATGCCCATGCAAGCAACACCGAGCCCACCATTGATAAGCGGCGGGAACTCCCAACCTAATTTCAGTACTTTAATTCTCCTCATGACTTTGTAAATAAGCTAGTTGACAAACCGTGCGGATGTAGGTTACACCGCCTCGCGCACATTGAACCAAAATTATAGGTATTTGTCCAGCACAAACCGTGACAGTTTTTTGTAATCTGCCGGAAACCTCAATTGCTACGGTCGGTATGCCCTGTTGCCATCAATTCTCCTGATTGGCTCTGCGTATGTCCTCAAGCGCAGCAATGAAATCATCAAGAATCTCAGCAGGAACCATGATGCGGTCTCTGTTTGAGCTTACCTTCTCCGTAATGCGTACCACGCGGCCTCTTGCATTGCTTTTAAGGTCAATGAAGAATGTCTTGCGATCCGCAATAATCTTTTCCGTGCAAATGATATCGTCGTCCACTGTTATGTAACGGGTCTGGTTATCTGACCCTCAGGCTCATAATATACGCACTTTTGGAGAAAAGTCAATCATCAAATGAATTTTGGCAACTTAAATTTAAAAACGGCATGGTGGTATGTACCATGCCGTTGAATGAGGTGTGAAATGATGAGGTGTTTTACACAAGCTCTTTCATGCGATTGATGGAAATGGCGGGCACCGTGATGAGCGAGCCGTCTGCCTTGCGCAGGATGGGTGAACCATCTGCCTCTATACCGGCAAAGAAGCCGCAAATGCGCTCTGTATCCGTAATGGCAACCACGGGCAGGCTCGGCCCCCAGGCTTGCTCCAAACGGGTGAGTATGGGCTCCGTACCGTTTTCAATAAAGTCCGTAAACACTTTAGCAAGTTCATCTGCCAAATGATCGCGCATCTCGTCAACGGTGGGGCATGCATCGGGGATAAGGTCTACCAGGCGCACGGGCACATCCGTTGTCACACCCTGCAATTTTACAAGATTGTTGAACATGTTGATACCGATGCCCACTGATACCATATTTCGGGCAGGGCGCTCTACCAAGATACCGGCAAGCTTGTTGCGCTTCACCAGCAAATCATTGGGCCAACGTAAGCGTAAACCTTTGATGTGATAAGCTGCAAGTGTGTCAATGAGAGCCACACCCGCCACAAGAGGCATCAATCCCCACGGACGGTCGGATTCAGGGTTAATCGGCAGATTGTAATTAACCCACAGCCCTCCTTCTTCTCCGAACCATGTGCGGTTAAAACGGCCTCGCCCCTTATGCTGGCGTACGCTGCTTACCACAGACCAAGCAGGTAAGCTGCGAGCCTCTGTAAAGGTTGATTCGCATTCATCCAGTTTTTTGACGTTCCACTTGATGCTCATAGGCGCATTCTACACCACCGGCCCCGCGCCGTCCAATAAAAAATCAGGGTGTTGACATAATTCGTAAGCAATGCTAGCATGGGCGCATGCTGAAACACATACGCTTGACAGATGCCGATTCCCGTTTTTTTCAGGAAGCTTGGCATTTGTATGAAACGGCGTTTCCCTATGCCGAGCGTCGCTCTCTGTCATGCCATGTGGCGGCTGTTGCCGCCGAGTCTGATTTTTTCTGTTATGTCCTGCATGAGGACGGAGCTTTTGCCGGTATCATTTATTATTGGTTATTTGCGGATTGTGTGTATGTGGAGCATTTGGCCATAGCTGACTCATTAAGAGGGCGTGGGCTGGGCAAGGCTGCGTTGGCTATAGCTCAGCAACACGGCTTGCCCGTCATTTTGGAAATCGAGCCGGCGGTTGATGCGGTAACGGCAGCTCGGCTTCGTTTTTATGAACGGGCTGGGTATCATCGTTTGGAGTATGAGCATTATCAGTTGCCCTATCATCCCGGAGAAGATCCTCTGCGTTTGGAGTTGCTCAGCTATCCACAGCCGGCGGATGCCCGTCTCTACCGGTCTTTTGAGCGAGATTTTGCTGCCAAGCCCATGCTCTACCGAGATATTCAATGATGACTTGTCAAGCGCAACAAAGAGGTGTCGAACCCTCGTGCCTCCGCTTCCATGCATAGACGCTTGTAATCAGCGGTGTTGTATTGAGGTGTTCTGCCCAGCAGCCATAAGCATGAGCCGCTTTCATTTGATACCAAAGCATTGCGGTAGTTCTCATCTACATACAGCACATGGTATGGGGTGGCAATGAAACGCAGCAGCGGAATAAAACTCACCTGAAGCCGTCCGCAGCCGTCTTTTGTAGCCTTGGCATGGGCGGTTCTTTGTGTCCCTTTTGAGTCCGTCCCGTAGTTGGTGATTCTCACTTCCGCGTCATTCATCGCCTCGTATTCGGTGTAAACATGGTCCAGGCCGTACTCAAAAGGCGTATCATAGCGCGCCCACTCGTACCATCTGCCCAAATAGGGTTCCCAGCAAACGCTGTTGCTCGGGGTGGTATCTGTTCCGTTACCTTTGTCTGCGTTTTTCTTTCTGTCCGAAAAATAGTATTTGAGTGCACGTAAAATCATACGGATGATATGAGTCTTGGCAACGGCTGTCTGTTCAATGTCTTTTAGAGATAAACCTTTGCTGTAACAGTTAGTTATATAGATTGTCATTGCCTTGCGGAATCTGTAGATTGAGTACATGGACCACTCAGACTATACCTCTACCACGATGTTGACCGGAAAATTGCGGTGCCACACATCTTTTAAGGGCTCAGATGCTTCTTTTATCACGGATATACCTACCTTGCTAGGCGGGCGCGGGGAGTATCCTACCCCTGCGGCCATGCTTGCAGCCACTCTTTCTTCCTGTATGATGAGCATGCTTGCTTATACCGGTGCCCGTAAAGGTTTTGAGACGGACGGTATCAGCGTCAAAGCCCGTTGCCATGAAGATGCTCAGGGCATTCGTTCCTTTGAGCTCCGAATCTCCGTGCCCATGAATCCGCCGCGACAAGTGCGGGCTTTGATGGAAGCTGCCGTACGCTCTTGTCCCGTGGCTAATGCGTTGCACCCCGGCATCGGCAAAAATGTTACTTGGGTGTATGCCGGTGATACCTTGCCGGATTAATTGTGGCTTAATCGCAATTTTTTCTTGCTATTACTTGCGGGTTGTGCTTGAATCTCCCTGCGCAGTTCATCCTGCCCACACCTGCTACAGTGGCGGAATGGTAGACGCAGGAGACTTAAAATCTCCCGCCCTTCAACAGGCGTACGGGTTCGAGTCCCGTCTGTAGTAGCTAAAAACAAGCGGCTTACGAGAAATTGTAAGTCGCTTGCTTTTTTGTGCAGAAAACGCAAAATGGGGTGAAAATCTTGAAATTGTGAAGCACAAAATGGCAATAAGACGGGTATCTGTAGTAGGTAGTTGATTTTTTTTCAAGGGATTTTTTGCCGTCATGTCTCATCTTGTACTCGACAAACGGGTTGATTTGTGATTAAGTAGGCGCACGTATTATTTTCAGCAACATGAAGTCTTATACCATTTTCCAGAAGTCGGATGACGAGACCGTCAACAATTTCCTTGCATGGATGCGCGATCAGGAGCGCGGTGTGTACCGCGCCGCTCTGCGTGAGTTGGGTGCCTTGAAGAAGCTGCGCCCGCAGTTCTTGCAGCAGAAGCCCCTTGAGGAGCAGTTTGCCTGGATTAAGAAGACTCTTGCCTGGAAGCCCGCTGAGACTATTGCTGACCACCTGTTGCAGGTGTGGCTGATTCGTAAGCATGAGGGTATGCTTATCACCTTCATTGAGAAGCTGGGTATTGCCCACAATGGTCACGGTGTGGTGGACGTGCTGCCCGAGACTCTTGATGCCGAGAAGCTTACCGAGGCTGTGAATGAGCTCTTTGCTAAGTATCCTGCCGGTGCCGTTTCCGTATACCTGCACATGTTCCAGAACCAGACCGAAAACGGTTGGGCTGAGCTGCAGCAGATTCTTGACACCGATGAGCGTGTCACTATTCGCTAATTTATTCCGTTCCCCTCGTGACAGAGGATGAACAATACATGATGCTGGCAATGCGCGAGGCCGAAAAGGCCCGCGCTGTCGGCGAAGTTCCCTGCGGCTGCGTTATCGTGAAAGACGGGCGCATTATCGGCCGCGGCTGGAATCAGGTAGAAACCCTCAAGGATGCTACCGCTCATGCAGAGATGCTGGCGCTCACCGCTGCGCAGTCTGCCGTGGGTGATTGGCGGCTTGAGGGTTGCACTGTTTATGTAACCAAAGAGCCATGTCCCATGTGTGCCGGTGCTATGGTGCATTGCAGGCCGGACCGCGTGGTATTCGGGATACGGGACCCCAAAGGGGGTGCCTGCGGCGGGTGGATTCACCTGTTGGACTCCAATCCTCCTCTTAATCACAAATGTGCCGTAGAGGGCGGGGTACTGGGGGATGCTTGCCTAGAGCAGTTTCAAAGTTTCTTCCGCGCTGCCCGTGCAGCGGCTAAATTACGCAAACAACAACTCAGAGAACAACAAATTAATGATGACTCCGCAGATTGAATTATATCTGAACACTGAGCGTGATTGGGTCAGTGAATCCATGTTGGAGCATTTCTGCGAATTGCTCAACGCCATGGTGCCTGAGTTGCTGGCGTACCCTAAAGGCCCGGACCACGTGCTCTCTGATTTACCGGTGGTGGAAATTGCCGTGGTTGATGATGAAACGATTGCTCGCGTGCATGCAGAGTTTTTGGATGACCCCAGCGAGACGGATGCCATCACATTCCCTTACGGTGAAATCTTGGTCAGCTGTGATACGGCAGCCCGCTATGCCCGGGAACATGGGATTGACCGTGAGGAAGAGTTGTTTCGCTACATGGTGCATGGCTTAACCCATTTGCATGGCTATTTGGATTATGAACCGGCGGATCGTGACGCGCTTTTTGCAGTGCAGGAGCCGTTGGTAAAACGATTTTTTAAGAAATAAAGCTTGCGGTCTTGCCGATTTTCTGGTATGATGCGCCCGCTTCGCTGCTTCGGTAGCTCAGCTGGATAGAGCACGAGCCTTCTAAGCTTGGGGTCCCGCGTTCGAGTCGCGGCCGAAGCGCTGCAAAACACCTCTGATTCACCCTGTTGAGTCAGAGGTGTTCTTTTCTCTTTACTTGCAGGCTATTTGTGATATACTTTGCCCCATGAGTCATTACTTGCCTGTATTCGGAATCATTGCTGCATCATTAGCCATGGTGAGCTGTAGCAGGCAATATCAATATACTGCAACCCATACGCCGTCTTCTGCCGTTGCTCATGTTGCGGATGCCGTGATGAAAACTCCCGTTTTTACGGCGGGGAGCAGGGTGCAGGCCCTCAGCTTTTGTAAGGGGCAGCTTAACGCTGTGGCTCCCGTGTTTGCCTTGAATATTCCGTACGGCAATGCCGTGCAGGAGATGGGAATCATTGCGCAGAATATGTTGGATAGCGGTTTGGCCGTAGCCTTGGAGATGGAAAATACCGGCAACCGTGTGATTTTTACGCCTGAATACTCTGATTGCGTACTCCTTTTGCGAGCACACCGCCAGCCCGCTTATGTTGAACAGCTGCCCTTGAGGTATCAAATGGCTTTGCGTAAGGCACAGCAGATTGTTGTGGATGTTTGTTCCCGTTATGGTTCTGATTATGAGCGAGCCGTTGCTTTGCATGATTACATTGCGCTTAACACCCGCTATGAATCACAGCTCGGTATTGCGGCTCAGGCAGATGCAACAACAACGCTTTTGCTGGACGGTATAGCCGTGTGTGACGGTTACGCGCATGCATACGGCATGTTGCTCAGTATGGCCGGTATTGATAATCGCTTTGTGGTGGGTACGGGTGACGGCGTGGAGCATATCTGGAACATGGCTCGGCTGAATGGTAAGTGGGTTCATATTGACGTAACCTATGATGACCCCAAGCCGGATAAACCCGGTCGTGTGTTGCATTCCTACTTCGGGATGTCTGATAACCGCCTTGCATCCAACCATAAGTGGAATCGCTCAGACTTTCCCCGAGCGTCATCAGATTCCCTTTATCACCCGTTTTGCACCGGGCATCGTTTCTCCACCACAACAGAGATGCTTCGTTGGGCTGCCGCTCAACGCGTAGGGCAACCGTGGGGAGTTACCGTATATGTGGATGAGTTGAGTACACTGCGTACGGAATCTGCTGCTCATTCCCGTTTACAGTCTGCGGCAGATGCCGTGGGGGCCGATCATTTGCGAGCCGTTGCGCTTGACAAGGGTTGCCGCGGTGCGGTTTATTGCTCGTTCAATTATTGATTCCTGTTTCTTTTGGCTTGACAAATCAAGTGAATGTGCGTATAGTTTCGCGCGCATGGCTACGGATATCCGATTCAAGAGAAATTTTTCCATTATTGCACACATTGACCACGGTAAGACAACCTTGTCTGACCGCTTGCTTGAGTTCACCAATACCATCGGCGAGCGTGATAAGCAGGACCAGTTGCTCGATGCCATGGATTTGGAAAGAGAAAAGGGTATTACCATTAAGTCTCACCCCGTTACCATGAGCTACAAAGCTAAGGACGGTAACACATATGACCTTAACCTGCTGGATACTCCCGGTCACGTTGACTTCTCTTACGAGGTTTCACGCTCACTTGCCGCTTGTGACGGTGCCGTGTTGATTGTGGACGCTGCGCAGGGTGTAGAGGCTCAAACGCTGGCTAACATGCACTTGGCTCTTGACCAGCAGCTTGAGATTATCCCCGTAGTCAATAAAATTGACCTTCCCAGTGCCAACCTGCCCAAGGTATACAAGCAGCTGGAAGACGTGGTGTGCATTCCCCATGAGGAGGCCATTCTCTGTTCTGCCAAAGCCGGTATCGGTATTGAAGACGTGCTGGAGGCTATCGTTCAGAAAGTACCCGCACCCCAACCTGCCGAGGATGATTGCCTGCGCGCGCTTGTGTTTGACTCCGTGTATGATGCCTATCGCGGCGTTGTTTCTTACGTGCGCTTGGTCAGCGGTACCGTGGCTCGCGGTATGAAGGTAAAGCTTTTTGCTACGGAGGAAACCTACGAGGTGAAAGAAGTGGGTATCTTTACCCCCAAGATGCAGGCAACCGACCAACTTGAGACCGGTGATGTAGGTTATATCATTGCCAACATGAAGTCTGCTGCCGATGTGAAAATCGGTGATACGTACACCAACCTTCAGAATCCCTGTGCAGAACCGCTGCCCGGTTTCAAAGAGATTCGCCCCATGGTGTTCTCCGGTATTTACCCCGTAGATTCATCTGACTATGAGGCTCTCAAGGCTGCCATGGCCAAGTTGCAGATTAACGATGCCGCCTTTACCTACATGGGTGAAAGTTCCGTAGCCTTGGGCTTCGGTTTCCGTTGCGGTTTCCTCGGTCTGTTGCACATGGAGATTATCCAGGAGCGCCTGCGCCGTGAATTCAACATGGACGTTATCTCCACTTATCCGTCCGTGATTTATGAAGTAACCAAGACCGACGGTACCGAAATGTTGGTAGATAATCCCAGCATTCTTCCCGACCCGCAGGAGATTCAGGAAATCCGTGAGCCCATTGTGAAGGTGTTCGTGATGATTCCCGCCGACTACATCGGTGATATCATGCGCATTGTCATGGAGAAGCGCGGCGAGGTTATCCATACCGAGACCATTGATGATACCCGTGTGATGCTCACTTGCCGTATCCCCATGGCAGAAATCCTCGTAGATTTCAACGATAAGCTCAAATCCACCACGCGCGGTTATGGTTCCATGGACTATGAGTATGACGGCTACCAGGCTGCCAAGCTCGTGAAGATGGATATGATGATTGCCGGTGAACCCGTTGATGCATTCTCCATGATTGTTCACCGCGAGCGTGCAGAGTCACAGGGCCGTGAGATTGCACTCAAGCTTAAGGATGTGATACCCAGACAGCTCTTCACCGTGGCTATTCAGGCCTGCATCGGCGGCAAAATTATTGCCCGTGAAAGCATCTCTGCCATGCGTAAGAACGTGACCGCTAAATGTTACGGTGGTGACGTAACGCGTAAGCGCAAGCTCCTTGAGAAGCAGAAGGAAGGTAAGAAGCGCATGAAGTCCATCGGCCGCGTCAATATCCCCCAAGAGGCCTTCATCAATGTGCTCAAGACCGGTGATTAATACGTTAATCTCCTCGCTTTCATCTTTTTCAGGGCGGCCCCGTTACTACGGGCCGCCTTTTATGCTGCCGTAGACGGGAGAAAATTATCGGTTCTCAATGGCTCCCGCTTGTATTTGCAGTAAAGGCAGGGGGGCGGGCGTATCCCGCAACCAGTCTGTATGGGTGGTGGTAATGAATACCTGTGAATCAGAGGGGAGCTGCGCGAGCAAGGCTCTGCGGCGAGTGGGATCCAGCTCTCCGAAGATGTCGTCAATCAGCAGGGTGGGGGAGTACCCCGTTTGAACTTGCAGAAATCCCGATTGCGCCAACACCAGTGCCGTGGCCAGTGTGCGCTGTTGCCCTTCGGAGGCAAACTCTGCGGCAGAACGCCCGTGTATGGATAATTCAAAATCATCCCTGTGTGGGCCTACCGTTGTGAAGCCGGCGCGGGTGTCTGCCGGCAAGGATTCCTGCAATGCCTGTTCTAACGGTAACGTGGTAGAAGGGCGATAGGTAATGGCAATATCTTCCTCTCCCCCGGAAATGGAATAATGCAGCCTGCTGATGTGAGGGCGCAGTAACTCTATGAGCCGAGCCCTCAATTCGCAAAGAATTTTTCCGTTGCGCGCCAGAATAACGGCATAGCTGCGCAGGGTTGCCTCACTGTGTCTCGGGTTGCGCAGTAAGAGGTTGCGGGATTTCAGCGCTTTTCGGTATTCTAACAATGCGGGGCGATAAGCCGGGTGCCATTGAGAACCCAGAAAATCAAGATACGCGCGCCTGTCTTCGGCTGCGCCTGTTACCAGTGCCATATCCGTATTGCCAAGCCACACAACGGGGCGAGCATCGGCAAGGTAATCGGTATAATCTCGCCGCGGTGCTCCGTCCACCTCCATTCGGAGCTTTTTCTGCTGCCAGAGTAATCGGCGAGTTCCCTCATCCGTATCTAAAGAAATGCCGAAATCCGCCATCCCGTGCATGGACAGTCTGTCCATGCGGGAGGTGCGGGGCGAGTGCAGCGTAAGCGCAAAACAAATGGCCTCTAACAGGCTGGTCTTTCCCTGAGCATTGCTGCCGTAAAGCAAAGCACCCTCAGCGGGAATATCCCAGTTGAGGGTGGGGTAACAACGAAAGTTGCGTAATCTCAGGGTGAGAAGCATGTTGCAGAAATCAGGGCTGCGTGGGCAGCGCGCGGATGGCATCCATTATCTTCTTGCCGAGTGCCAAATGCCCTTCGCGACCACGGGGACGAAGCTCCTCGGGTGTGAAAGGAATGGGGTCGCCCACACTGACGATAAGCGGGCAGAAACGCAATTTTTTGGCGTGGATGGGCAGGGAGTCATAGGCACCCTCAATACGCAGCGGTTGAATGGGTACGCCTCCCAATTTGCTGAGAATCAGGCCAATGCCGGGCATGGCATCATGAATTTCACCATCGGGGCAACGTGAACCCTCGGGGAAGATAACAATGCTGCCACCGGATTTTACATGGCGAAGCACCTTGAGAATGCTGCCCGGGTCGGGGCGCTTCTGGTCAATGGGCAATGCGTTGCAAAGCGGCAGTGCCCACTTCATGAACCAATGGTCAAACAGGGTTTTGCGAGCCAAGAAGTGTACGGGATTTTCAAAGACGGCTGCCAGCAGGGGCGGGTCCAAGAAACTCTGATGGTTACATACGTAGATACAGGGTGTGTGGCCATCGTCTATCAGTTTTTCTCGGTTTATGACTTTAACGCCGAAAAAGGCCTTCGTGAGACCTTTAAACACGGTGTGAGCCGTGTAATAAACCGGGTTCATTTTCAATGATGCCATAGTGCGTAAGTATGTTGTTTTTTTATGAAAAATCAGGCCATGCGGCTGCGGATATCTGCTGCAATAGAGGCAACAACCTGCTCGATGCTCATATCTGAGGTATCCACCAGTTTGGCGTCATCAGCCTTGGTGAGAGGGGCGCAGGCACGTGCGGAGTCTTTGCGGTCACGCTCTGCAATGGAATCGGTAAGTCCCTGGGCGGCACGGCGGGCGGCGCGAACCTCCTCTGAAGCTGTTACAAAGTATTTATACGGCGTGTTCGGGAACACTACCGTGCCGATGTCGCGGCCTTCCATCACCACCGGTTCGGTGAGATTATATTCACGTTGTTTCTCAACCAACAGGGCGCGAACCTCGGGGATTGCGGCAATGGTGGATACGTTATCGTTGGTGGATTGCAGGGTAAGCTCCTCGCCCAGTACGCGGCCTTCACACATAACGGTAGATACGGCACCATCCTTACCGAAAGAAAGGGGAATATCGGCAAGTACGGCCTTTACTGCTTCCGTATCGGCAGGGTTAATGCCTTGCTGTAATACATACCATGTTACGGCGCGGTACATAGCCCCGGTGTTAATGAAAGTAAAGCCCAACTCTTTAGCAATCAGTTTGGCTACGGTAGATTTTCCGGAGGCTGCGGGCCCGTCGATGGCAATGGCTGGAGGATTCATACGTGTGTATTATACGCTGCGTGTCTCGATTTGTCGAGCAAAATCAACGTCTCTTGCGCATAGAAGCAGGCAATATCTTGAGCTGCTCTCTATATTTTGCAATGGTTCTGCGGGCTATGTTGATGTTTTGCTCCTGCAATATGGTTTCAATCTTAGCGTCTGAAAGCGGTTTTGCAGCATCTTCTCCTGCAATCAATTCCTGAATCTTTCGCTTTACTTCATCCGCTGAAATCTCATCATCTGATACGGCTGTTGAGAAAAATGAGCGCAATTCAAACACGCCGCGGGCACATCTCAGGTATTTGCCGCGTACCGCGCGAGACACGGTAGATACGTGTAACCCCGTGGCTTGGGCTATATCCTCCATCTTCAGCGGAGAAAGTGTAGCGTTTTTTGTGCGGAAAAATGCTTGCTGAGCATCTGCAATGGCTTGAGCCACATTCAGCAGGGTTGTATATCTGTCCTGCAAGATGCGGATGAATTCTCTGCCTTCTCGGAAGCATCGGGAGAGAAATTGCCGCACCTCCGCCTTGTCTGCATGCTCTGCCATCATGTCTCGATATTCGGCAGAGAGCGATAAGCGTGGGGTTGTTTCTTGCGTAAGGCTCACTTTAAGCTCTCCGGCCTCAATTTCTACAAGCACATCCGGGGTAATCACATTCAGCTCTGCATGGGAGAATCCGCTGCCGGGGTCCGGATTCAATCTGGATAAACGGCGTGCGGCCAGTTCTGCTGCCTCAATGTCAATGTCTAGCTTGTGCGCGATGATGTCATAACGGTGTCTCACCGTTTCATCCCAAAAATCGCGCAGCAGTTTCATGGGTAAGCCTTTATCTTCTCCCAAGCGGCGCAGTTGTAACATGAGGCTTTCCCGCAGGTCACAAGCCCCGACCCCTGCGGGGTCGCAATCACAAATAGCGCGGCGGGCCTGTTGAAATAACTTATCGCTCAGCCCGGTTTCCTGTTGCACCACTTGCGGAGATTCTGCGAAAAAGCCATGGTGATTCAGCCATGGGATGATGGTTACGGCTGCATCTGCCGTTTTGGCGGGTAAGCCGCTGCGGCGTATCTGTTCTTCCAGATAATCCGCCAGTGTTTGGGTTGAGCTGATGCTCTCCATGGCGAAGGCACGTCGACGTTCAAGCGCAGTGTCCTGAGGTGCGGGGTCCGTGCGTATTTCTTCCAATGCCGGGTTTGCCGCCAGTGCTTCGGATATCAGCTCCTGCAATTCCGTTTGGTTTGCTTGCAGGGCACGCATGGCCAGTTGCATGGTGGGCGTGGCCACCATGCCTTGCTTCATGCCCTGTATCATCCCCGCGGAACTCATTTGCGTGTGCTAGTTTAGCAATTTTTGAAAGCAATGGCAAATCTCTGTTTTGCCTGTCAGAAAACAGCTTTATTCATAGGTTACTATGATTCTGGCAATCTCCGGCAATTGTGCTTTTAATCGCTTGTTGATGGAGGATATGCGCTCGTGACTTTCTTGAACATTGAGAGAATATTCTGTGGGAATGTTCACAATGCAGAAACGTTGCTCCCCGCGTGTGTACAGGTTGATGTCGGTGGGCAGGGGGGCACCCAGGGAAATCATGGCGTGGCGCACCTTGTTTTCCCAGTCAGAGGGTATGGGGGTGCGGAAGCTAGGTATCTCACGCACATCGGGTTCAACATGTACCACCACGCTCTTGGCGTTCAGTTTGCGCTGTACCTCATTGCGGAACGCTTGAATGGCCACATGCCAGCCCTCCAGCGTGGCGTTGCCGGGTAACTCCAAATCCGTAAAGATAATCAGCCCTTGTTCGGATTGCATGAGCACCAAACCATGTACACCGAACCTGTGGGTAAGAGCTATGCGGCGTATCAGCAGCTCCGGCGTGTCATCCGGCATGTTGCCCGGTTGCATGTGTACAATGGTTTCTGCATCGGGGTATGCCTCTGCTATAAGGTCTTCAATGGCATCGGCAATCTCATGAGCCGTGTCAACGTGCAGTTCTCGGGGGACGGCTACTTCTATTTCCGCATAAACTTTCATGCCAACCTCTCTCACGCGCAGTCTTGTGGCGGGATAGGCCGGCATGCGGGTTTTCATCAGTTCTCTGATTTTTTCTGCCGCCTCGCCGTCACATTTATCCATCAGGTTGTTAATGGCTTTCATGCCCAGCTCCCAACAGATGTGTAAAATCAGAATCACCACCCCCAAAGAGGCAAGCACGTCCGCGCGCAGCAGCAACCAGTGCCATGCGCTACCCTCTGTGGTAAAGCCTACACAGGCTGCGCCCGTAATACCCAGCAGCACGGCGGCACTGCTCCATATGTCAGATGCAAAATGAGCTGCATCTGCTTCAAGCGCGGCACTCTTGGTTTCTTTGGCTACACGCTTGAGCATGGCAGAGCGGTTAATATCTACCACCAGAGACACAATAACAACAGCAAATGCCCAAATGCTGGTTTCCACATGCAGGGCAGCGGGGTTGTCGCTCATCAGACGCTCAACGGCTTCTTTCACTACCCAGCCCGCAGTCAGTAACAACAACAGGGTTTCTACCAGTGCCATCAGGTTCTCAACTTTGCCGTGGCCGTAAGGGTGCTCTTTGTCCGCCGGGCGTGCTGCTATTCTTACGGCTATCAATGAGCCCAAAGCTGCCAGCAAATCAAGAGCACTGTGCAGTGCTTCCGACAATATACCCAGTGAGCCCGTTATGATACCCACAATGAATTTCATTACTGTGAGCAACGCACTCCACACTACTGATGATACCGCCGCTATTGTCTTTTTAGTGTCTGCTGTCATCTTGAAAGAATCATTCTAACATGTGGCGCGAAATTTAGTCAAGCCAAACACTGCCCCCACTGTGATGCGGTAGAGTAATATGACATAGAATGCCGGTGATACTTATCGGTACCATTGTGCTTCTTCTTCGGGGGTACGCCCGTCTTTGTTGCGAAACTGTGTATCGGCTCCGGCGTTTTGCAGAATTTCCATACAGTCATGCTGCTTCATCATGGCTGCGTAGAAGTAGGGTGTGTTGCCCTTAGAATCCGGAGTGTCAACATAAGCACCGCTTTGCAGCAAAAGTGTAACGGATTCTGCTTGCCCGGCTTCTGCTGCAAGATGCAGCGGGGTTATTCCCTGTGGGGATTCGGGAAGCTTTAAGAATCCCTGGTCCGTTGTGGCGAGGTTGGGTAAAGCACCATTATCTAACAGAAGCTTGACAGTTTCGGGGGAACCTTCCGCAGCGGCAAAGTGAAGGGCGGTCATGCCGGTGCATGACTTTGCGTGAATATCTGCCCCTTTTTGTAACAGGGTAGTAACCAATTCAATATCTGCTGTTCTGGCTGCCTCCATGAGGGGCGTGTGCAATAACATGGTGGACGGTGCATTGGGGTCTGCCCCGGCTGCCAGCAGAGCACGTGCCATTTCCGTTTGCCCCTCTCGGTAGTCGGTCCAAAGCGGGGTTCCGTCACATTCAGCGTTCCTTTTTTCGCCGATGGCCAAGTAGAGCGGTGACTCCATGTCACGCATATCGGCTGTATTCGGATTTACCCCGGCTGACAATAACGCTTTTACTTTTGATAAGTCATTATCGATGACGGCTGAAATAAGCTGTTGCTCCGTTTCCGTTGCCGGGCTTGCATAGTATTTAAAAAAGTCCGTGTCTGAATATAGGCATATATAGTTATCCCCTAATTGCCCGATGTGATAGACTCCGTTTTTGAACTCAGCTTTGTCAATAAGCAACAATTCTGACACATCCATTTCTTCATCCGGGAAATAACGTGTCGAGATGGGGCTCCCATCAGCGTTAGGCCATGGCTCCGTTGTGGCTACAACGTCTGAAAATGTTGACAGAAGAATCTCCCCTCTGCGGCAGCCTTTCCATCCTTTGTCAACTTGCCATAACGTCTTTTTACTGTGTTCGATATAGTTTGCACCATCCTTTTTACAAAGTCGCTGTTCTCCTTCCTGGTAAATGAGGCGGGCGGTACAGATAATGTCTGCATTGCGGGCAATTTCTTCTTCATTCGCCACAAGTATGCACGGTGCAACCAAGGCATAGGTGCAGAAAAGAGGCAGTGTTTTCATGGCTTGGCTTGTTTCAAGAGTTGAATAGTAGCGGTGTAACCCTTTTCTTCAGCGTAATCAAGGGCTGTTTTACCTGCGGCATCTTTCACTGCCGGATTCGCGCCTGCCTCCAGCAACAGGCGTACAATCTCCGTGCATTCTTCATTGCGATAGCGTATGGTGTTGATAAGCGGGGTAGTACAGCGCCCGCTGACTTTGCTCTGACGGTTGACGTCAGCCCCGTATTTGATGAACAACGCAACAACACCGGGCGTTTGAGTACAAACGGCAGAATGCAGATGGCTTTGGTTGTAGTTGTCTGTTGCATCTGCTTGGGCACCTGCCTCTAACAGCATGCGTACCAACTCTGCGTTGTGACGGTTCATGGCATAAAAGAGCGGGCTGCTGCTCGGGTGTTTTGTTCTGCCGTCAGGGTTTGCACCCAGCTCCAACAACAAGCTCACCATGTCTGTTTTTTCTGCATCAACAGCCACACACAGCGGGTATAGGGAAACGGAATCTTTTGAAAGGCCGTGAATATCTGCCCCCAGTTCTACCAGTGTTCTTACCGTTTGAGGATTATCGCTGTAAATGGCATAAATAAGGGGAGAACGATGAGTTTTTAACGAGCTGCCGTAATTGTACAGGAGCTTTACCATGTCCGCGTGACCATGCGCCGCGGCCTCGTGCAGTGCCGTACCGTATCGGCAGCTCGGGTGCAGGCGTTGATGCAGACGCCCTTGCATGTGTACCTTAGCACCGTATTTAATCAAAAGATTGACAGCCTCAGCATTGTTATGTGCCACAGCCAGATTCAATAAGCGGCGTTCGCATTTATTGCTCTGATCAATGATAACTCCGTTATCAAGCAGCAGTTTCAACATTTTCTCCCGCCCGTGCAGTGCTGCTATCAGTGCAGCCGTTTGCCCTATGCTGTCAATGCCTTCCACGGATAAGCCATCGCGTATGAATTGTTCTACCTCAGCGGTATTGCCGGCGGCAACGGCTTGAAGCAGCTGTTCCTCTCTGCCACCGGGGGCATTGAGTTGTTTCAAGCGTATGATGATGTCCGGGTGACCGGAAATGAGGGCATAACCCAAGGCAGAGCGCCCACTGTGGTCACGGGCGGTGGCATCGGCTCCCATTTTGAGCAAGAGGGTAACCAGTCGCAAATTACCGTTGTAAGCTGCCTGCATCAGGGGTGTTTGGCCTTGTTTGTTTGGCGTATTCGGTGAGAGCCCTGCGGTGAGGTACAGATGAGCCAACTCCAAATCATCAATGGCTCCCGTAATGTTCGTGTTGATTTTGGGTTGGGTATTACCTGTGGGCAGACCGCTTAAATCCGTCGGGCAAATATCGAAATTGCCGGGGCCGACCATTGCAATATGATGCAGTGCCGTATTGCCGGCATGGTCTGTAAGGGGAAGCATTTGCGGGGCGGCTTGCAGCAGCATCAACGCTGAATCAGTTGTGCGAGCCATCATGAGAGCACTGCGTCCCTCTGCATCTGTCAATGTAGGCGCGGCTCCCAGCTCCAGCGCGCAGGCGACGAGCGATGAATTGACACCGGCTATCGTATGGAGAAACAAATCACCACTATTGCCGGGTTTGTTAAAATCCGCCCCATGTTGGGCCAGTAATTTCATTAACTCGGTATTTTTGCAACGAGTCAGCGGATGGGGAGTGCTTTTCCCATTCACCGTGGGGCAGAAATTCGGGTCTGCTCCATTTTGCAGCAGATATTCGGTAACGGGCAAGTTAACATGCATGCCGTATGTGGAGGACAGAGCCGTGTTGTTGAACTCATCCGCATAGTTGATGTCTGCCCCTTGAGCTAAAGCCGCTTTAACGCCATCGAGATTACCCCGTTGCGCTTCTTTTATCAATTGTTTATTGATTCTGTTCTTGGCTTCCGCTGCTTCACGGCGCTCAAATTCAGCCTTTTCTTCCGCTACAATATCAGCATGATTTTCGTTCAACCAAGCCATAATGCATTGGCGCCCCTCAACTGAGCGCGGATAGGATGCGCGGGCTGTCAGTAAGCGTTTTTGTGCCGGATGCGGACTTGTCAGCGGGGCCTCGAGTTCGATTAAACGGAAAAACACGCGGTCATAACCATAGTCTACACAATAGCATAAGGGTAAATACCCCATATTTGAAATATCTGCCCCGCAATCAACAAGCAATGAAATCATGTTGATGATGTCTTCCTGCGTGACGTTTTTATTGGCGTGCAACAGCAGATTAAAAAGAGCCGATTCTCCCTTACTGTTGGCTGCCGGCACTTTTTGCCCGATTTCTTTCAACAACTGCAAGACTTCCGGCTTGTTGTAAGTGCATGCGGCGGTGAAAATGTTCGTCTTCTCAAACGGATACCCCGTCTCTGCCAGATAGCGCAAGTAATCTAAGGCAGAAGCGGCTCTTAATTTGAGCCTGTCAATTGCTTGCGGGGCTTTAATGTCTGCTCCGTGTTGGTGTATAAGTTTCAGTACGCCGACAGCGGCGCTTTCAGCGGTGTAAACAAAAGGTGTTGCTTTCGCTTCATCTTGGGCGTGAATATCTGCACCATGCTGAATCAGAAGTGCTGCTGCTTCAGGGTTATTGAATTTTGCAGCACAATGCATAGGGGTAGTGCCTACCATATTGTTCGTAACACCTTCACGGTCAACATAATCGCGTTCAACGGAAGGAATATCGGGTTCTGCACCGTGTTGCAGCAAGAGTGCTACAATGTGATTGTGGTGTCCTGCTACAGCCCAATGCAGCGCACCATTACCGCTTTTCTCACGCCCGTTGACATCTGCGCCTCTGTTAAGCAACAATTCAACTGTGGCAATGTCACCGCTTCTGGCTGCCTCAATAATAGGCGGTATCCTGTCGTAGCCCGAGCATGCATTCGGGTCGGCTCCTGCTTCCAAAAGAATTCTTACCACCTCAGCCTGTCTCTCATACGCATCTACCCAAGTTGCTCGTGACCCACGGCCCTCTCCACCGCATTCCCCGTATTTCTTTTTGCCGATGGCGACATAGAGAGGGGTGCAATGCTCCACAGCAGTAGAGTTGACATCTGCTCCTGCAGCCAGAAGCTCTTTGATGAGTTCATTGCATTGCCCCTGAGAGGCGCAAGCGCAGTGCAGGGCTATATTGATATCTGCGCCCTCCGCTACAAGCTTGCGTGCTTGAGCTATATCCCCCTCATTGCAAGCCTCTTGCAGAGCGAAGAATGTACTCCATGGAAAATTATTGTTGCGAGTTTGTTCAATGCGAGTCGGCGCGGCGGGAATTTCTGCGGCGGTGGTCAGCGGTGCTGCCACCCATAAGGCAATGCTGAGAATGTGGTGGGGTTTCATGGCGTGTCTATAATATGTACGCCTATTTTTGCGCAAATCTTTCAAAAAATGCAAATTATTTACCGAGTAAGTGAATTTTCTGATTGATTCGGTATTTGTTACGTCTACCATGACTGATTCCATCTTTATGATAGAAAGCATTGAACTCAAGCGTGCCTTGCAGCGTGTACTCGGGGTGAATCTTGCTGATTTTTTGGCACGTGATGTAAATGGTGATGCTTTCGTCATCTTCTGAACAAGCCGAAAATTTGGCTGATACTGTTTTTTTGTCGGGAGTAATAAGCTGACCTTTGAAGATTTCCTCGTCTAAGATAGGGCTTTCATTCTCATCAATCGGCGTGAGGAAGAAATCATTTTTATTAAGCTTTGCTGTTACTTCAATAGTCAGTTGGGGCGCGGCTTCTCCGCTTTCCTCGTCTTCCCTCAGATAGGGCTTTTCACCGGCGGGTGCAGGCGGTACAATGATAACGGATGAAACACAGAATTGCGGTGTTTCTGCGGCCGGTGCCGCTGTTAATAATAACGGCAGAAATAGTAAAGAAAGAACTTTCATAGGATTATTTATTGTTGCTGAGGTCTATAACACGGTCAATGGTGCAGGTGTAGCGTTGGCCGTTTTGCAGGAGCTTCTGCGTTACCTCTGCGGTATCCGGTATGCCGTCTTTAGGCACTGATACAGGTTCTGATGGGGTGCTGTGACTCGGGGTATAAACCGTGAAACCGAGTGTGCCTTTTACACGCAGTTTGAACCCTTTGGGCATAAGTTGCTTATTTGCTAATTCAACTTGGAATCCCTCGGTGCTGTATCCGGCATGTTGTGCCGTCAACGGAATGGAGTAGCCGGTTTCGTCTGTTGCCGTGCCGACAAAATTTGCATCCGTAACAGAAAACTCACGCATCGATTCTTCATTGTCATCTCTGATGTGCTGATGCCGTTCAGAATAACATTGTTGCCACGTCATCACGAAACGGTTTTCGTCTGCATCGTCCGACTGAGGGTTAAACTCTGTTTTAACGTGCCTCATTTGTACCTCCTTGGGCTTTGTTTCAAGGGGGCGCCGGGGAGGGGTGCCGTTAAGGCTGATGCTTTGATTGATGCTTTCGGTGAATGTTTTAGCTTTGCCTTTCAGGATAATTTGCAAACTGCCGTGGTCTATTTCAATTTTCTCTTCGGATGCAAAACAAACGGTGTCTTCCGTATACCATACTTCCTCTCGGCAGAGATTGCCGTTGCCGTAGCTCCATTTTTTGCCGTTTTTGTCAGTGAATACAATATCTTCAATGGCTGCTGCGGAACGCTTGGTGCGGTCCGGCGGCATGACCATGAAGATATGTTCTTTGGTGCCTTCGCCGGCATCCGGCAGATAATGAATGATGTAGCCTGCCGATTTGTATTCACCACGGCCTTTTATGGCAACTGCGGGGAGTGTCTCCGTTTCCTTGCCGCTGCGAATTTCGTAACGCAGGGTGCCTTTCAACTGAAGTTGTGTTGTTGAGGGAATGGAATCGGAGTTAAACTCCAGCCCGATGTGGTCACTGTAATTTTTTACTGTTGCTGTGGTGGCTGAGAATTTCTTGCCGTCTGATAATGTTCCTTTGAAAGAGATATTGCAGAGGATTCCATCTGCAGAAGGCGGATATTCCGTTGAGTCGAGTGTGGTGTGGGTAATGGGTGTAGATTGCAGCTCTGTACGGAATGGGGGCAGGGGCGCAGCATATTCCACATCCGCGTCTTCCATGACAACGATGTCCCATTGATGTGCATGTTGTACGATGGAAACGTGTGTCGGAGTAAAACTCAATGTGTCTTCTTGCGCATGGCAAAGAGTTCCCCACAACAAAAGGGAGATAAATGAAAATTTCATGGCAATTATTCGGTTGGCAGAATTTGCAATTTTTGATTGAATTGATAACGGCGCGGATGTGATTTTTTACGCAGACGCAGGCTGATTTTACCCTGCTGAGGCAGAACGTTTTCTTTGCAAATATACTCCCGAGAGAATCGTTCTATATCTCCGTTGCCTAACGTGCCGCTTATGCACATTTCATCATCGTCAAGTTCGTAAATAATGACGTTGGTAATCAAATCATACAAGTCTTTATTTGCGTTGACAGGGGTGATATGGATGTATCCGGACGGAATGTCTTTGTCATTTTCTATCTCTTCATCCTCATTTTCTTCTGCATAGAAGCTTTCATCATATTCTTCGTCAGAGGTGTTTTCTTCCGTTTCTTCCTCTTCGGGGGCTTCTTCCTCTATGTATTCCTCGTCAGTCTCTTCTTCCGGTTCCTCGTCCTCAGGTACACACTCAATAATTTCTTGAGCTGACATTTTCACGTGATAATCACCGATTTGCAACTGACAGGGCAACGAGAAATCCATGGGCTCGGTTAACTCAGATTCCATGTTGTAATGTGCAGCGTATTCCAGACTGCCGCTGATGCTCAGGGAATCTAATTGAGGAAACTGCCGGCAGTTTGATAAGTCAAACTCTAAAGTGGCGAACAAAATGCCGCTTTCTTCTTTGATTTCAGTATTTTTCGGGGAATATACCGAGCCAGTGGCATCGGTCAATTTCAAATCTGCCTTTACAGCGGTAACGCAACTGCGCCCCACGGGACTGTACCCTCCATCTTCCTGTGCCCATTCTTTTTCCTGTTCATAGCGGGCAGGGTCTTCCTCCGGTTCATCGGTCTCCGGTGGGTTTTCAATATATCGGAGGCATTGCTCATGCAATGCTTTGTCTGCCAAGGCTGCTAATTTGAGAATCAATTGTGAATCTTCAATATCCACGTGCAGTATGTGAAAAGGCGGTGTCTGTTCTGCTGCGGCACAAACGCAGACAAGTGAGGGTAATATGAGGAGCAGTCTGTTCATGATGACTTCAATATAGCAGCTACACCCCTTGAGTCAAGCAGAAAAATCGGATAAACTGCGCATTACTGCTTGCGTTTGAGCCTTGATTATGGTAGATTATTCGTGTACACAGTGGGTACTGTATCAGAAACATCTGCACCACGGGAGGAACGATGATTCGTATCTATGCACAGTCAGAGGAGGGAATCTCTCGCACGGTTGGCCTGGAAGAGCAGGAGAACCGTCAGGGTGATATTTTTTGGATTGATTTGCTCACCCCTAATGCTGAGGAACTTTCGTTTGCAGAGAAGCTCTGTGCCATTGAAATGCCCACCAAGGACGAGATGCGGGAAATTGAGGCGACGTCCCGATTGTACTGTGAGGACGGCGGGCGATTCATGACAACCACGGTGTTGTCCCGCGTAGAGACTGATGAACCCATCATTGCAGAAATTACTTTCATTCTCAAAGAGAAACTGCTGATTACCATACGTCATACGGATTCTTACTCTTTCCGCGTCTTTTCCCACCAGCTGCTGCGCCGCCAAACTACGAACCGTGATTTGGTGTTCATAGGGCTGCTGGAGACCTTGGTGGACCGCCAGGCCGACGTGTTGGAGCGATTCGGTACGGAGCTTGATACACTTTCCAAAAAAGTATTCATATCTCAGCGTCGCCGCAAAGAGAAAGAGGAAACGCCCGATACGGATGACCTGCGTGATGCCTTGGAAGAGCTGGGGCGAGTGGGTGACCTTATTACCCGCCAGCGAGACGCTTTGGTGAACTTGCTGCGTTTGATTACCTTTGCGGGTAACGAGGATTCTTGCATGAGCACGCATGACAATTTGTATGTGCCGCTGCGCCCCGTGTCCCGAGACGTAAATTCTCTCTCCGAGTACGCATCCTTCCTTTCCAACAAGATTAATTTCATGCTTGATGCCGTGCTGGGGCTTATTAACATTGAGCAGAACGATATTGTGAAGGTGTTCACCATCATGAGCGTTGTGTTCTTGCCGCCCACCCTCATTGCCAGCATTTTCGGCATGAATTACCGCTATATTCCTTTCCTCGAGACCGAGTGGGGCTTCTGGCTCTCGCTCGTGCTCATGGTATTGGCCGGTGCCGTACCGCTCATTATATTCAAACTCAAACGATATATCTGACGCCATGATCAGCAAGCGCAAGGTAGACCAGCCCGAGCTGGAAATTCAAAAAGCCAACATCCTCGTGGAAGCTCTGCAATACATGCAGTCATACCGCGATAAAATGGTACTCATTAAGTTCGGTGGTTCTGCCATGGATGACCCCGATTTGGTGGAGTCTCTGATGCGTGACATTGTCGTGCTTGAGGCCATGGGCCTTAACCCCGTTGTGGTGCACGGCGGTGGCAAGGCAATCTCCAAGGCTATGGCAGAGGCCGGCTTGGAGGCAAAGTTCGTGAACGGTTTACGAGTCACAACACCCGAGGCCATTGATATTGTGGAGCGTACCCTCAGCGGTACCATTAATCCCGGTTTGGTGCGTATGATGCGCGAGGCCGGCGGCAAGGCCGTGGGTATTCCCGGCACCAACGTGTTTGTGGGTGAGAAGATTACCGAGCGAGATGCAGACGGCAACCCCGTAGACATCGGTATGGTGGGGCAGGTTATCGGCTCTTTGCTCTCTCGTGTGGAGGAGGCTCTCTCCCTGCAAATTACTCCCATTATTTCTCCCTTGGCTCGTGAGTTGGGTACCAACCAAGCACTTAACGTGAATGCCGATTTGGCCGCAGCTGCTTTGGCTCGTGAGCTGAAACCCGTGAAGCTTATTTACATTTCCGACGTTCCCGGGCTGATGTATGACCCGAAAGACCCGTCCACCATCATCAAGAGTATCAACCGAAAAGAGGCTGATGAGCTCATGAAGACGGGGGTAATCTCCGGTGGTATGATTCCCAAGGTAAAGAGTGCCATAGATGCCTTGAATGCCGGTGTGCGCAAGGTGCACTTTATTGACGGCCGCTTGCCGCATACACTGCTGCTGGAAATCTTCACGCCTGAGGGTATCGGTACCGAGATTGTACGCGAGCAGCGATAATGTTCCCCTTATGCAAGCTCCCGCCTCCATCGGTGTATTGAGTCCGTTGCGCACGCCTGAGTGCATGCAGGTAATGCATGATGTTTTGATGGCGTGCGAGCAGGCGGGGCTTATGGCGTATGAGTACGGACGCCATACGCAGAATGACCCTGTTCTCGGCAAGCCCGAGATGCTGATTTGCCTGGGTGGTGACGGTACCATTCTTTCTCATGCTGCCTATGCGGCTCGGCATGATATTGTGCTGGGGGGCATTAATATGGGGCATTTGGGATTCCTGACGGCGTGTGGCCGAGAAGAATTGCAAAGTCTTGTTACCAAGTTGTCCAATGGAGATTACGGCGTTGAGGAGCGTTCCATGTTGTCCGTTTCTCAGCAAGGTTCCCTCTCATCCGAAAAACATGAGAACTTGCTTGCTCTCAATGAAATATCTTTGATGCGTGACCAAACCGGCCGCATGATTGATGTGGATGTGGAGCTGGATGGATGCCTGCTTAACCGATACCATGCAGATGGTGTGTTGGTGGCAACCCCCACCGGGTCTACGGCCTATTCTTTGTCTGCCGGTGGCCCCTTGTTGTGGCCATCTGCCGGGGTAATGTGTCTTACCCCCATATGCCCGCACAGTCTTACGAGCCGCCCCGTGGTGTTGCCCGATAATGTGGAGATTACATTGCGGCCGCGAGAACGCCGCGGCCGAGCAGGGGAATCCCTTATTTACTCCGTGGACGGCCATGATACTCGCCCCATTGCACTTAATGAGACGCTGGTCATTCGTAAGGCTGACACGTCTTTGCGATTGATGACTCTGCCTGACAGTGATTATGCAGCCCGCCTGAGAGCCAAACTCGGTTGGTGATTGAGTCACTGTAAAATTATCTTTTATTGCAAAGTTTGCGCTTGCTAAATGGCAGAGATTTTGGCAGAATAGCGCGCATGGTGTATCGTACAATAGTGGCTTTTTTCATCCTTACTCTGGCATGCATGCTCGGTTGCCAGCAGCAGGGGATTAACAGATACCGCAGGCCCCCCGTTTACAAGTTTAAGCAAGACAGCACCCCGCTGGTGCAGCGTTCCATTACCCGTTTGGCCAAAGAGGCTAACATCAAAATACGCATGATGCCTTCAAGCTCTCGCCAACGCCGCGGTGCCAGGCGTTTGAGTCCCTCATTCATTACCATTCACAGCACGGCCAACCACTCTCCCACGTCTACGGCCATGCAACACTCCCGCGCTTTGTGCCGCGGGGCGTTTACCAACCGCAGCTGGCACTTCACCGTTGACCAGTTTATGGTGGTGCAGAATCTGCCCTTGCATGAAACGGGGTGGCATGCCGGTAATAATGCCGGTAACAACAACTCCATCGGTATTGAAATGTGTGAGTGTGAGAGCCGCGGGCACAATCACTTCCGTACTTGGGATCGTGCCGCCAAGCTCACGGCTGTGCTGATGAAACGCTATAACATACGCCTGCGTTTCGTGGTGCCGCATTACCACTGGACCCGCAAGAATTGTCCGGCCCCGCTTATGAATAACGGCCGCCCCGGACCTAAGTGGATGTGGTTCCTTTCCCGCATTGACTATTATTACCGTTGCATCAATCAAGGTATGTCCAACCGCTGATGCCTATGAGCGGCAGAATCAGATTGGCGGACTCACTGTGTGGGTTGCCATTCATTAACTCCAGAGAGCTCAAAGTTTTACAAGCCTCCTCTCTGGAGACCGTTGAGGATGTCTTGATGCGTGTGCCGCGGCGTTATGAAGACCGCCGCAGCACAAAGTCGCCGGCGGCTCTCATCAACGGAGAAACCGTCAGTCTTTTGCTTCATGTTTACAGTGCAGGGTGGCGATTCTCATACAAACGTTATTTTGAGGTAAGTGCCGGAACGGAGGGTGACCCCTATGGAGCCCGTATTTATCTGCGCTGGTTTAATATGCCCTATGTTGCCAAGCTGTTGGCCATGGGGATGAATATTTCCGTGTACGGCAAGGTGAAAGAATATGCCGGCAAACTTACCATCACCAACCCCGATTTTGAAATCATGGAGGATGAGGATGCAGGGCATCGCTTGGTTGAGGTTGCCATGGGGGGTACACCGGCTCCCGCACATGAGGTGCCTGATACGGATTTAATTCACACTGCACGCATTGTGCCGATTTACCGTGGTATTTCCGGCATGACGGCTCGCTCTTACCGAGCCTTGGTATGGCGGTTGTTGCAGGAGTTGCCTGCGGATACCCCGCAACCCGGGTATGATGTTGCTCCTGCCTATCCTTTTCGTGAAGCGTTGCAGGATATTCATTTTCCGTCATCTCCCGAGGTGTCACACAAAGCCCGCATGCGTTTTGCGCTGACGGAATGTTTTCGCCAACAATTCACCGTTGCATGGAAACGCCGCCGCACCCAAGGCCGTGCAGGGCAAATTACGGCCACAAGTGATGGATATTTGCAGGAGTTATGGGAAACTTTGCCTTTTCAATTAACACAGGCTCAACAGCGTTGTGTGGCAGAGATTCGTGCGGATATGGAGCGTCCGCAGCAAATGAATCGATTGTTGCAGGGGGATGTGGGCAGCGGTAAAACGCTGGTTGCCCTGTGCGCCATGTTGTTGGCCGTGGAGAGCGGTAAAACGGCTGCCATGATTGCCCCCACGCAGATATTGGCAGAGCAGCATTACAACAACTTCCGTCGCTTGCTCAAAGATATGGATGTGCGCTTGTCGCTGCGTACTTCCGACCGCGCAGATGACTCGGATATTATCCCCGAAGCGGGCTACGGCGATGCCTCCCCCCGCATTATCGTGGGTACTCATGCTTTGCTGTATAAAAAGAATCGCCCTGTGAATCTGGGGCTGGCCGTGATTGATGAGCAGCACAAATTCGGTGTAGCTCAGCGTGAGAAATTCATTAATTGCGGTGATAATCCGGATGTGTTGGTCATGACGGCCACCCCGATTCCCCGCACCCTGACGCTTACACTGTACGGGGATTTGGATGTTTCCGTCATTGATGAATTGCCTGCCAATCGCGGGGAAATCATTACAGCACTTCGTACTCCTGCGCAGATGAAGAAAATCATTGCCTTTATGCGTACGGAGCTGGAGGCCGGCAGGCAAATCTATATAGTTTCCCCCTTGATAGATGAAAGTGAAACGCGTCAGCAAGCTTCCGCTGTTAAAGAGTTGGAAAAATGGCGAGACATTTTCCCTGACTTCAATATCGGTTTGCTGCACGGGCGTCTTTCCGCCGAAGAAAAAGATGCGGTGATGGCCGAATTCCGCGCGGCTGATACCAAGATTTTGGTGGCGACAACTGTTGTGGAGGTAGGTGTAGATGTTCCCAACGCCACCATCATGATGATTAATGATGCCGATTCTTTCGGGCTTTCTCAGCTGCATCAGTTGCGTGGTCGTATCGGTCGCGGGCAATACAAGAGTTATTGCATTTTGCTTTCAACGGCCAAGGCGGGGGAACCCGGGCGTGAGAAATTAGAGGTTTTGTGCCGCACTCTCAATGGTTTTGAGATAGCTGAAGAAGACTTCAGATTGCGTGGCCCCGGGGATGTGTTGGGTACGGCTCAAAGCGGGCTGGGTACGGTGCGTTTTGCCGAGTGGCTCAGTGATATGCGTCTGATTCACCGTGCCAACCGTGATGCCGCCGCCATTTTGGATGCCGACCCGGATTTGCTCCAACCTCAGCATGCCCCGCTTCGTGAATTGATTCAATTTGAAGAGGAGCAGGGGATTGTGGGGTGATATCCTCGGGCTTTTAGAGGAGCCGATTACTGCTCTCCGCAGGAAACTGACTGTCGGAGCAAGATAAAACGGATAATTCCGAATGATTACGTGGCAAAATCTTGTCAATGCCATTAAATTATGATACACTCTCCGCGTTATAACTCGGGTTCCTCTGTCGATGTCTTTCTGCCGTCCCATAGATACGCATGGTCGCCCCATCATTCTGATTGGTATGATGGGCAGTGGCAAGACTACTGTGGGCAAAGAGCTCAGCCGCCTGACGGGTTTGCCGCTTCTTGATATGGATTCCATCATTGAGGAGCAAATCGGTAAATCTATCCCCGAGATTTTCAGAGATTCGGGCGAGGCTCACTTCCGCGCGTTGGAAACAGCCTTATTGCGTTATATTGAGGAGTCTCCCACAGCGCCGCAAGGCCCGTCCATCATTTCAACCGGTGGCGGCGTGGTGCTCAGTCCCGTGAACCGTGAGATTCTCAAACGCCTTGGCTTTGTGGCTTGGTTGGATGTAGAGGTGGATGAAATCATTGAGCGAACCTCCCGTTCTGCCAATAGACCGCTGCTGAATACGGAGGATCGCTATCAGGTTATTGCAGATTTGTGTGCCAAGCGCCGCCCGTTGTATGAAGCCGCCTCACATATATGCATTGAAACGGGCCGACTGGATGTTTTGACCGTGGTAGATGTTGTTCATGCTGCCGCCTCTGAGTTTTTTTCACATACCGCCAATTAGAACAATGAATCTGTCTGACAGACCTCGTCGCAACCGTAAATCTGCCGCCGTGCGCGGTTTGATGCGTGAAACTACGCTTTCTGCTTCTCATTTGATATACCCCATGTTTGTGCAAGAGGGAACGGAGAACAGCCCCATTGCCTCATTGCCGGGGTGTACGCGCTGGTGTGTGGCCGACATTGCCGCAGAATGTGTGCGCTTGTTCGCATTGGGAATTAAGTGTGTGGACCTCTTTGCCGTGGTGCCGGAGGAAAAGAAAGATGCTGCCGGGTCTGAAGCTTGGAACCCCGAAGGCGTGGTGCCGCGTGCCATAGCTGCCATTAAGGCTGCCGTGCCGGAGATGTGCGTGATGACTGATGTGGCACTGGACCCGTTCAATACCTATGGGCAAGACGGTATTGTGCGTGAGTATGAGGATGGCTCATACGAAATACTCAATGATGAAACGGTGGAAGCCCTTTGCCGCCAAGCGCTTTGCCATGCAAGAGCGGGGGTTGATATTATCTCCCCCAGCGATATGATGGACGGGCGTGTGGCCGCCATTCGTGCCGCCTTGGATGCCGAGGGCTTTACCAACGTATCAGTTCTCAGCTATACGGCTAAGTACGCATCTGCTTTTTACGGCCCGTTCCGCGGTGCGTTGGGCAGTGCTCCCAAGTTCGGGGATAAGAAAACCTACCAAATGGACCCGGCCAATCGCCGTGAGGCCGTGCGTGAGGCCTTGCTTGATGCTGCTGAAGGTGCCGATATGCTGATGGTTAAGCCCGCAACTATGTATTTGGATGTCATTGCAGAGCTGCGCCGTACCACCCATTTACCGATTGCTGCGTACCATGTGAGCGGTGAATACCTGATGGTGAAAGCTGCGGCTGCGTCCGGTTGGTTGGATGAACGCAGTTGCATGCTGGAGTCTTTGTTGTCCATTCGCCGAGCAGGTGCCGATATGATACTCACCTACGCCGCCCCGCAGGTTGCCGAGTGGCTGGCGGAAGACCCGATGATTTAACTTGCTTTAAGCCCTCCAACATCGTAAGATAGTGTTATGGATATTGTTGCCGTTCTGAGAGGTTGTTTTGAAATAATCGTCCTCTGGTTTATTTTTTATCAACTTTATCGTGCTTTCAGAGAGTCTCGCGCTGCTGCCATTCTTGCCGGTTTGGTCACCATTGTGGCGTTGGGCGGACTTATTTTGCACCTTACAGGGGCAACGGTACTGCAAAGCATAGCCGGGGCCATTTTCGGGCCGGGTACATTGCTGGTGATTCTCTTTCAGCCTGAGTTGCGTACGGCTCTGGCCAAGCTGGGCTCTAACCGAGTCATGGCCAAATTATGGAAACAGGAAGAAAACCAAGACTTGGTATCCCGAATCTGTGATTCGGTTTCTTACTTGGTGAGCAAGCGTTACGGCGCGCTCATTGCCATTTCCCGCACGAACAGATTATCAGAGTTCGTCAAAACGGGTACTAAGTTGGATGCCGTTTGTTCTCGTGAACTGCTCGGTACTATCTTTCATCCCAAAACATTGCTGCATGACGGTGCTGTTGTGATTAATAATGAGCGAGTTGTTGCAGCAGGTTGTATTTTGCCCGTAACCAACAAAGAGTTGAAAGACCGCTCACTGGGCTTGCGCCATCGTGCCGGTATCGGTGTGGCAGAGGTCTCTGATGCCGTTGTTATCATCGTTTCCGAAGAAACCGGCACCGTTTCTCTTGTTGTCGGTAACATGATGCAGAGAGATGTTTCTGTCTCCATGCTTTCCACCCGTTTAACAGAACTCATTTATCATTACGCCTCCCATGAACACGATCAAAAGTCTGATGCGGCATAAGTTGCAACGCTATGGCACCAAATTGTCCCGCAACTGGAAACCCAAGCTCATCTCGCTCGGGTTGGCGATTTTTGTGTGGACTGTGGTCAGTTACATCAACACGGAGAATGCCGAGCAGGATGTAGACGATACGAGAATTGTTATTCCTGAGTAAGTTGTTGAGTTGGGTATGAATAAACATTATTTTATAGCCGGTACGGATGCAGGCGTGGGCAAGACTTACGTGCTGACCGCATTGCTTCGTCATTTACATGAGACCGGCGTTAAGGCCGTGGGGTTCAAGCCTGTTGCATGCGGCGACCGAGCGGAAGCGCGCCTGATGCGCGAGGCCATTGAGGAACCTACGCTGAGTCTGGAAGTAATCAATCCCGTTTATCTGCGTACGGCAACGGATCCGCAGATGGCTGCATCTCTGGAGCGTAAAGATATTGATGTGGACGCTCTTTGTGCTGCCTGGAGTGCGTTGGCCGAGCAATATGATATAGTGTTGACGGAAGGCTGCTACGGTTGGCTCACCCCTTTGGCACCCGGTATTACCATGGCAGATTTGGCTCAAAAACTCAATTTGCCCGTTATTCTTGTAACAGAAAACCGCAAGGGAGCCGCAGGCCAAGTAGCCCTTACGACGGCTGCCATTGCTCAAAGCGGGCTTACTTGTGCCGGTGTGATTCTTAATCACCCCGGGGAAGAGTGGGACACGGCCGCCGTTACCAATGCTGATTTGATTGAACGCACCACAGGCTTGCCTGTTCTCGCATCCCTGATTCACGGGGATGAGGTGGATACCGAGGTGTTGGGCCGGTAACAATGCGGTTTATTGCCCATTGAGCAGTCGCTGCAACTCTGAGAGCTCGCGGAACAAGTCTGACACGGCTTCCTGAGAAAGGTTGCCGCTGCGAATGTTCGTTTTGATGCTGTCAATGCGGGCATTTACTGTATCTCTTGCAGCATGCGCGCATGCTTGCTCCATGAATGCATCTGCATCCGAAAGCTCAATCTCAGTATTATCAATATGACGCAGGGCCGCTGCCTGTTCGGGCGGTAGTTGAGCCGTAAACTGAGCCCAATCCTGCGCGTTTCCGGGTACCGGCAGAAATTCCAGCAAGCGTTGCAGGATTAACCCGCCGGAAAGAGCGTTTATGGGCTCTTGCAACTCCTCTATGCGGTCAACCAGAGCCTGTTGTGCGGCGCGATTTTGCGCTGCGTAACATACAAGGTTGCGGATGGTGGGGTGCAATCTTACAGGCGTGACGCGGGCAGGGGGCGTGTATGAGGGACCCTCAGTCTGCGCCATCTCTTCTTCTGCGCCGTAATCATCCTCATGATAATCCTGCTCAGGCTCGGGAGAGCGGGGAGCTTCTTTGCGATTGCGGAGAATATCATTGACCGTGTTGCGGAAATCCTCCAAGCCCGTGTTGAGTCGTACTGCCAAATCCGCAATCATGATATCGCGTCGAATCGGATCCGTCACTTCTGCGGCCAAGTCTGCCATTCGGGGAACAAGTGCCGCACGGGCATTTGCATCTTGTCCTGCTGCTTTCTGTTCAATTTCCGTGCGGACTTCCAAGTAGGGGCGTGCGTTTTCAATGGCGGTGCGCAATGCATCTGCTCCTTGAGTGCGTATGAGGGAGTCCGGGTCTTCTCCGACGGGCAGAGACGCCATAGCCACCTCCATACCCACGGCTGCCAGCTTGCGGTATGTTTTCTCACTGGCTTTGATACCGGCATTGTCTCCATCGTAACAGAGAACTGCCTTTTTAGCGTATTTTCGCAGTGTTGCCGCGTGTTCATCCGTAAAAGCTGTGCCCAAACCGGCAACGGCATTGCGGATATCCGCTTTTTCATGGCAGGCAATTACATCCAACTGGCCTTCACAAATCACAACACACATGCCGGCTCTGGCAATATGAGATGTTGCTTTGAAAAGTCCGAACAACAGTTCACCTTTGTGGAATGCCACGGTGTCACCCGTGTTGACGTATTTGCGCGGGTCTTGCCCCTCTGCCATAATGCGCCCTGAGAATCCCACAATCTCCCCGCGCACATTGTGGATGGGGAACATGAGGCGGTCTCTGAAAACGGCATAAGTACCCCTGCTGTTGTTTTGCAGCAGGTATGCATCGGTCAGCAATTGGGTATCTAGGCGTTGCTCTGCCGCAAGTCGGCGAAATTGACTGAAGTCCGGCGGAGCCCACCCCAGTTGCCACGCTTTTGCAACCTCTATGTTGAATTCTCTCTGTTTGAGGTATTCTCTCACATGGGTGGCGTCTCCGTTGCGGCAGAGTTGACGGTGAAAATAGTCCGAAGCCAGTTGATTGGCCTCTACAATGCGCCCTCTGAGGCGGCGGCGGCGTTGCTGCTCAGGGTTCTCATCTTCCTCAACAATGGCAATGCCGTTTTTATCTGCCACACGGCGCAGTGCCGTGGGGTAGTCAAGATTCTCAAACATCATGAGAAACTTGATGGCATCGCCACCCACGCCACAACCGAAACAATGGAATGTTTGCCGCGCAGGGTTTACGTGAAAAGACGGGGTCTTTTCATTATGAAAGGGGCAACATGCCTTCCAAGAATTACCGGCACGGCGCAGTTGGATGCAGGCCCCGACGATATCAACGATATCGGCAGAGTCTTTGATGCGCGCTACGCATTCCTCGGTAATCCTTGCCATGTGTTTAATTTTCTGCGGTAAGCTGTATCAAGTGCTTTTCAAAGCCGGGGTAAGAGGTGTTGATATTTTCACAGTTGAGCAGGGTTGTTGTGCCCTCTGCCTGCAAACCGGCCATCAGGAAACCCATTGCAATGCGGTGGTCCCCGAAACTGTCCATGACAGCCCCGTGCAAGGGTGTGCCGCCTGTTACCTCCATGCCGTCCTCAAACTCCTCTACAACGGCCCCCATGGCTCGCAAATTGCCTACCGTAGTGGCAATACGGTCGCTCTCTTTTACTCTCAGCTCGGCTGCGTGGCGAATGCTGGTGGTGCCACGGGCATATGCTGCCGCTACTGCCAGTACGGGAATCTCATCAATGAGATTGGGTATCTCATCTCGGTATACCTCGGTTCCGTGCAAATCGGGGGCATAGCGAACCGTTATATCGCCGTAAGGCTCGCCATCTGTTGAAATGGCGGTAATCTCAATATCAGCCCCCATACGCTTGAGCACGGTGATAATGGCGTCTCTTGTGGGGTTGAGTCCTACATTCCTGAGGGTCAATTCGCTGCCGGGTACAATTGTTGCCGCTACCAACCAGAATGCGGCAGATGATATATCGCTCGGCACGGTTATATCTTTGGCCGTGATACTTACAGGCCCATCTACGCTGATGTGCAAACCATCTTCCGATACCTTACACGGTACACCGAAGTGCGCAAAAAGGCGTTCTGTGTGGTCTCGCGTAATGGCCGGTTGGTGTACGGTGGTAGTGCCGGGGGTAAGCATGCCTGCCAGCAGAACCGCACTTTTCACCTGTGCACTTGCCATGGGCAGGGTATAGTCAATGGGCGTGAGGGCAGAACCGTTGATTTGCAGCGGGGCGCAGCCCGGTTTATCACCGCAGGCTGTGATGGTAGCCCCCATTAGGCTGAGCGGCTCCATGATGCGCTTCATGGGACGCTTGCTCAGGGATTCATCACCATACATACGGGAATTGAACGGCAGCGCAGCCAGTACGCCGGCCATCAGGCGCATGCCCGTACCGGAATTGCCGCAATCTATATCATGTGCAGGGGCTGTGGGAGCCATACCCGTGCCGGTGAGAGTGAAATCGCCCTCCTTCTCCCCCTCGGTAACGGTAGCACCGAGCTGTTGCATGGCTCTCAGCGTATTGAGACAGTCTTCACTGCGCAGATAGTTTTGTACACGCATGCTGCCGTGAGCCAAAGCCCCGAGAATGGCCACACGGTGAGAGATGCTTTTATCACCGGGAACGGTCAGAACACCGCGTAAACCGTGTGTGGGCTTCTGTACGGATATGGATTTACTTGCCATGGGTAATGATTCGGTTTTTCTTTTGCGCCTCTTGCGTATTTACATTCATCCACGCATCCACTGCCTGACGTTGCTTGTAAGAAATAATGGCAGTGCGTAAACTCTCGGTATATTCGTTCGGCTCAAGCGAGCGGGGCTCTTGTATTTCCCCGGCCAAAATAATGTGCCACCCCCATTTGCTGCGGGCCAGTGTGGGTGTATCTGCGGCAATGGCTTGCTCCCCGAATAAGGGAAGCTCTGCAAGGGGAGAGGCAGGGTACACGGAGAGCGTGCCCAAATTACCGCCGTTAACGGCTGTGCGGGTATCTTCGCTGTGCGCTGCTGCCAAATCCGCAAATTGTTGCGGGTTTTCCTTAATCTGTGCTAATATCGCTTCTGCTTTGGCCTGTACTTCGGCTTCATTTTGATTGAGAGTGGACAAAAAGATGTGGCGAACGCTGCGGGACTCGGGTGTTACCAAGTAGTCCGCAATTTGCCCGGCCACGGAGCGCACCTCGGCATCTGATGCCGCTGTTTGTTCATTGAGAGCGTTTTGCAGATAGTACTGCTGGCGCATGATGGCTGCCAACTTGTTGGTGAAGGATTCTTTTGTATAACCCTGGGAGCCGAGCCATTCTTCTGCCTCACCCGCATTCTTGGCGCGAGCCGACAGACGCTCTGCTTCCTGCTGCGCCGCTTCCTGAAAATCCGGAATGCGGGAGTCATTATAACGAGCCCTCATTCTCAACAAGGCGTTATTTATCAAATCTTGCTCTGCCCATGCCCGTGTATCAGGCAGATTCGATACGGCTTGCAGCTCTGCCGCGCGTCTGTTGAGTTGCTGTTCCGTGAATTTTTCACCATACACGGAGAGAACGGTAGGGGAGGCTTCTGCCGGCTCATCTTGCTCTGATTCGTGCATTTTTTGCCACAGCGGGCCATGCCACACAAATAAGTCAATGCCTAAATAGAGCAGACCTCCCGTGTACAGTGCCAGCTTCAGCGCGTATATTTTGAAAGAACTCAACTTCACGCGCGCCATTATACGCTCAATCCCTCAATTTTGCAAACAAAAAGCGTGTAACCCGTGTTCCTCTCGCTCATTTCTCGGTTTTGGCTTGTCATACGGACATTTTGCTTGCGGGATGCAAGGCGTAGTGATATGATAGCTGCATGATTCCGGCAATTGCAAATCTTGGTTCCCCTACGCATTGGTTTATTCTCTTTGTGTTGATTCTGATTGTTTTCGGCGCTCGCCGCTTGCCGGAGATAGCTCGAAACCTCGGTAAAGGATTGGCAGAGTTCAAAAAAGCCAAGAGAGAGTTTGAAAACGAGCTGATGAAAGACGAGCCTGCCAAGCCCTCTGAGTCTGACTCTGATAAGAAAAACTAAAACAAAAGGCGCACATGAGAGAATGTGCGCCTTTTGTTTTACCCTGAAATCAAGGTGTTATTCTGAGCAGCGGTGCTCGCGAGAATCTTCTTTAACAAGCCGGTCCAAGGTATAGCCCTTCAGGAAATCCTGAACAATTTTGTCAAGACCCTCCCACATGGGAAGAGTGGGACAGCTGCTTTGCAGCGGGCAATCGTTAACGGCTGTTGCCAAGCATTGTACGGGTGCAAGATTGCCTTCTGCTGCGTGGAGAATTTCGTATACATTATAGTCCTTCGGCTCACGTGTCAACTTGTAACCACCGGATTTGCCACGGCTGCTGACAACAAGCTCTTCTCTCAAAAGCAACGACATAATGCATTCCATATATTTGAGAGTAACATTCTGGCGTTCGGCCACGGCGCGCAGGGATACGGGACCATCCTCAAGATGATGAGCAAGGTCAATCATGATTCGCAACGCATAGCGGCCTTTGGTTGATATCTTTAACATAGGCGTGCCTAGTTTATAACATAACATTTAGCACACGTCAAGAGAAAAAGCCACTTTTCCAGTAGGAAAAGTGGCTTTAGTCGGAAATAAACGAGATATAGTATGAAAATCAGGCGAATTGAGCAGATAAACGGGAGACAACCTCCTGAAGCTCGTAGTCGGAGGAAAGCTTCTCCTCAATGGTCTTAGCGGCGTGAATAACCGTACCGTGGTCGCGGCCACCGAAAGCAGCACCGATATCTTGCAGGGAGTTTTGAGTATGCTTGCGGGCAAGGTACATGGCAACCTGACGCGGGTGGGCTACATTTGCCGTGCGGCGACGCCCGTTGAGGTCGGCCACGCGAATCTTGAATTCCTGGGCAACCAGGTTCTGGATATCGGAGATGGAAACATCAGCCACATTCTTCTCCTCTTGCAGCATGTCGCGCAATTGCAGGCGAGCCTCCATGATAGAGGGCTTCTTCTGGGTGAATGAGGCAAACGTGGCCAAGCGTACCAAGGCACCCTCAAGACGGCGTACGGACTTAGTGATGTTCTTGGCGAGGTATTCCAGCACTTCATCGCTGATGAGGTTGCTCTTCCACTGGCGGCGCTTCTTGCGCAGAATGGCAATGCGAGTCTCCAAATCCGGCACGGTGAGGGCAACGGTAAGACCTTGCTCAAAGCGGGAGGTGAGGCGCTCATCCAAGCGGGAGATATTGGCGGCAGGGCAATCGGAGGCAAGCACTATCTGTTTACCGCTGGCAAAAAGAGCGTTGAATGTATGGAAGAATTCCTCCTGGGTCTTATCCTTTTGAGAGAGGAACTGGATATCGTCAATCAACAGCACGTCTGCCTTGCGGTATTTGCTGCGGAAGTTGCTCAAGGCATCACCTTTGCGGGAGATGGCGTCAATATAAGTGTTCGTGAAATCTTCACAAGTTACATACTGTACACGTATGTTCTCGTCTTTGGCGCGCATGGCATTGCCGATGGCGTTAATCAAGTGGGTTTTGCCCAAGCCGGAAGCACCGTGTATGAAGAGAGGGTTGTACATGGAGCAGGGGGCATTTACTACGGCTTGCGCTGCGGCTACTGCAAACTCACTGTTGGAGCCTACCACAAACCCGTCGAAGGTCAGGTCGGGGTTAAGCCCGCTATCATATTTGGCCTTGCCGGGTGTTTTCTTGCGAGAGTTGTTCGGTTTATCGGTTACGGGAGAGCGGTCCGTCTTAACAGCCATGGGGGCAGGGGTGGGCTGAGAGTCTTCTTCAGCCTCTTCAACGGCGGCCTGCACAAACTCAAGCTCTCGGGCTGCTTGCAGGACGCGTGATGCAGAAATCTTGATGTCTACCGCATAGTAAGACTCCACCCATTCTACCAACATGCCGGCAGGATACTCCAAGATAAGCTTGGTGCCGGTGTCTTTCTTCAGTGTAAGCTGCGAGATGTAAGCCTCGAACCCGTACTCACCCACATTGCCCTGTACACGGAGATCCTTCTTGATCTCCTCCCAAAGGGCCTTTTCCTTATCCTGATGGTTCATTGCTTTTTATCTCGTTTCGTTTTTCTTTTTCCGTGTGCCCCGTTTTTGTGTCGGGGCGTGTTGCGGACGGTAATATGCCACGCACCTTTGTTGAAAAAAAGTTTTTTATTTTTTTCGCAGGGCGAGTGAGGGCGTCTTTCTGTTGTTCCATGGGCGTTCCACGGCTTTATAAATTTTTTGTCATCGAATTTTCGTTACTTAAGGAATCTTGATAATTATATTTAGCTTTCATGAAATGCAGTCGATGCTTGTGGAACATATTTTCAAAATGATATAAAACGCTTAATATAAGCAAGCTAACTAATTTATGAATTAAGGTAAAATGGTAGCAAATGTTAGATTAGCGAATGAATAGATGATTGAAAAAACGTGGGTTATGCAGAGAAGTGCTGCCACCCTCCGGCGAGGGTGTTTCTCAGCGAATTCGTCAATTTACCGATGGGAAAAAGAGACACCTGCGGGAGTTGTTGAAGGCGTGCAACATCGGTCGGAGAAAGGGTGAGCAACAGCTCATAATCTTCTCCGTCATTGAGGGCTTGCTCTACGGAGCAACCTTTATTGCAGGGGATGGATTCCCTGTCTAATTCAAAACCACAGGCGGACGCCGCTGCGAGCCTCGGCAGGTCCGCAGCTACACCGTCTGATAAATCCATCATGGCAGTGGGACGAAGCCCGGTTTGCATGAGGGTGCGTGCCAACTGTACACGCGGAGTAAAATCCAAATGGTGGCCGGAGGGGAAACTACCCCCCAACGGACCACTCACAAAAATGATATCACCGGCTCGGCCTCCGCTGCGCAATATGGCTTGCCCGTGCTCTACCCTGCCGGTGAGAGCCACGTTAATGACAAGGCCATCGTAGGGGATGGATGAGGTTTCTCCCCCTGCAACGGAGATGCCGAATTGAGCAGCCATTTCATCAATCCCGCGATAAATGCCCTCCAAAAGCTCTACGGAGCGGTTTTTGTGGGTGAGCACGGTAATGAGAGCATGCTCCGGTATGCCTCCCATAGCGGCGATGTCAGACACGGCTCTGCCGAGAGCCTTGCGACCGATACGCCTCGGCTCGGTATCGGGGGTAAAATGGATGCTTTCTACCACAACATCGGTTTTCAGCAAGGTATCCCACTCATCATTACGCGCCACTACGGCACAATCATCCCCCGGACCCACCATCATGGGAGCGGTGTGATGCAGGCAAGAAAGCAAGCGACTGAGCACGGCATTCTCGCCCAAGTTGTGGAGCGGTGTATTTGACATGAACCCGATTACTGAGGAAGCATGAGGTATATTTGCGTAACGCTTATGGTGTTAAAGACGGCATGCAGTATGATGGGATAGATGATGGAACGCGTTTTTGTATACAAAAAGCATTGTACTACTGCGAAAATGGTTAATGTGGTCGTTTGCACGAGAGAAAGATGCACGGCACCGAAATAAAGACTTGATAACAAGGCCGCCGCCACAACGCCTATGCGGCAACTGAGTAATCTGAAGATAAACCCGCGGAAAAAGAACTCTTCTACGATAGGAGCCACAACAATGGCACTCACCGCCATGGGGATTAAGTGCGCTTCGGGGGCATTTTTCAAGCTTTGTATGGCTTGCTGCGTTTCCGGGGAGCCCGTCACGTTGATAATCCATGTGTAGAACCCGGTAAGGGCTACAAAGGTATTGAGAATATATATGGAGAGCAGCGCGACAAGCGTAAGCATGCAGTGTTTCAGACTGAGCCTCTCCAACGGGGAAAATACGGTGGCATATCTTGCCATCAGGGGGAAATAGATGACAAGAGGAAAGAGCGTGTTAATCCAGACTTCTGCCAAGTTCAGCGTTTGCTTCGGTTCGCCTTCAGGTGATTCCGTCAAGAAAAAGGAGAGAGTAAACAAAAGTGTAGATGCTGCCACATAAAACACGGTGAGCAGCTTGTCAAAGAGAATAGGAGGCTTTGATGGGAAAACCGGCACAAGCGGCGGCAGCTCATACAGGATACCATCTGCCTTGATGTATCTTTTACCGGATGCCGGCAACAGGCAGATAAGCAATACCAGTCCGGCACTGCCGAGTAGCAGCATTAGGTTTATCTGCTCATAGAAAAGTAAAGCTGTCATGGTTTCCTGAGGTTGATTTTAGCTTGCTTTGCTGCCGTGTTCAAGTTGAAAGTCGGTAAGCAACGGCCCCGTAATAATCCGGGTGAGGTTGAAATGTATCTATGGTTATGGCGGTATCGTTGCAGTATTTAGCTCCGTTTTCAAACAAAAGGAAGGGATAATCCGCTGCTTTCCATATCGTGCTGCCATGGAGTTTAACCAACGCCTCTGCTATGCTCCAGCATGTATAAAAATCTTCTTCTCGCTCTCCTCTTTCCCTGAATCTCTCTAATTGCTCGCTGCACATGATGCGGGGAGCCAGTTTGCCGATGTCTGCATGACGGCGTTTTTGCTGAATATCCACCCCCACGGCTTCATGGTGAAATGCCATGCACAGAAAATCGGCAGAATGGCTGATATTGAAGTGCAGACCGTCGGTCAACGGTTTTCCGTGTTCATTGTAGGTAAAAGGAACTTTTGCGGCTGAGATACCCGTTCTGCGGGCTATCTCATGCCTGAGCAGGGCCCTGGCCAAGCGTCGCATCGGGCTCAGCTGTTGCTCGGCCTCGGTCAACACAGCCGTGTCTACCGATGCCTCATCCATTTCGGAAAGCTTGTAGCAGAGATAATCCATATCAGATGCGGTAAAATCTTACATCATTGTTTTGAGTATCATATACGGCAAAACAGGGTGGCCTTCTCACGCCTCCTACTTCACCCGGGTTCACCACCAATGTGCCATGGTGCGTCAATTGCTCCGCCACATGCGTATGCCCGAAAAACACGGCATCGTATCGGCCGCATTCTGCTTTAGTTGTGGCACGGTAAGGTAAATGCGTGAAGTATATGTTCCGCCTGTCTGCCTCCGTTTCTGCCTCATAGCCGTGGTGTATGCAATTCGGGTACTGCTGAACGATGAGCCGATGGGCTGTATGGTCATATTCATTGTTACCGAACACTATATCTGCCGGCAGTTGCCATTCGTCCAGCATCAGACTCAGAGTGGAGGCCTCAACAATGTCACCCAAGTAAAACAAACGCTCACAACCATGCTCTTTTGCCATGTGCAGCGCAAGCAGCATGTTTTCCGTGCAGTCATGCACGTCTGACATTATTGCAATTTTCATGGTTTGGTGCGTTCTGCGGTGAAAAGAGGGGATAATAATACGGCATCTTGCGGGGGCGTCTGAGAGTCTGCCTGTTTGATGCCGTCCTCGGTAACGTACCAGAGCGGAGCATCCATTTGGATGGCGCGGCATAATTTGATTTCACCCTTCTCATTAATATAGCCGCAAAAACGTGCGGTGGTAGAGTACGCTTTGGTGAAATTGGCGGCCATCTCCACGCGGTAGTCATGCCCGCGATGGCGGGAGAACCAATCAGCAAATGCTTGTTCGGCACGGCGAACCTCAGGTGCCGTGCTGAGCCAGCAGCCGGGCTTCAGGTCAATACGCTGGCGCTTCATTACCTCTACAAAGGAGGCAGTATGTGCTTTGAGTGTGGGGGAGAATCGAATTCCGCTTAACAACGGATAAGGGTGAGCATCCGTCAGTTTCAGCAAAACCCAATAAATGTAGGCTTGTGCCAACGCCGGCTGCTTACCTTGCGGGTAATTCAGTACAGCCGTCAGCAAGTCCGGTATATTTTTCCTGATAAAGAAGGTGTTTCGGTCAATCTTCAGGCTCAACAACAAGTCTGTGGCATCAATTTCACCCAGTTTATAGGTCTCATCATTTTGAAACTCGCGGTACGTGTCCTCCGGATTGAATGCGGGGTCTATGGTGCTGCGGCGGTAGGTGATAAAGTTTGTCTTGTCCAGCTGCGGCTGTATGGTGCTGTACCATGTCTCTTGCTCAGAGAGCTTGAGGGTATATACTTTATATTGATACGAGGGGGCTGTGAATAAATCCTCGGGTATCTGAAGAGCCTCGTATGATGGCGGGAACGCCGGCGGGAACGAGGGGGCTGCTTTAATGTAAATATCGGCAGCGGTGGTTAAAAGTTCTCCGGTGATACCGCCACCGGGGGCTGCCGCGTGAAGGTTGAACTCATCTGCACCGGGCAGTATCCCCTTAATAGTTTCCAGTGTTTTGGCTGGTGTATAACGAGAGACCTCAAAATCGTTGAGTGCTTTTTGATAAGACACGTAACTCTTACAAGCGGACAAACGATTCAGTACTTGTTGTAAATGCTTGATTTCTTTTTGCAACTGCTGTGTCTTGTCGATAGCCGCGCGTATGGCAGACGGTATGTCAGAGACAATGCCGTAGAGTTTGACGGTGGCCTCTGTTGCAGATAATCTGTCTGAAAGAATATCTTTGTAAGCTGATAATTGCAGCGCGTCCGCAGCCATATCTCCGGTCATTTCCGGCATGGTCGGCAGCGGTTCTTCCAATTCACGCTGAATTTTGGCTTTGTGAGCAACCAATTCATTGTATTGGCGCAGACAAATGTCTTGCCAGCGTTTGCGCAACTGCTCGTGACCTCTGCGGGCGGTATCTATGTCATTTTCTATCTGTGCAATTTCAGTAGGTGTTAACGAGGCCAGCTTTTTCTTGCCCGTTTCCAATAATGACAATTGGGTATTAATGGCGTTGAATTGTTTTTCGGTGTTTGCAATCCATCGCTCGGCACGGTGGGTGGCATCCGTTATCTCGGGGCAAAAAAAGCGGTTAATGCTACCGTTGGCTTCCCTCATGGCTATGACCAAGTTGTCATAAGACGGTGTTTCTACCGCTTTGAGCAACTCTTGATAACGTGCATGTGCATTAATGTTGAGGGTATACCAAATACTGCCGAATACAATCAACGTGCCGACTGCTCCCACGGTGCGCAGCAGAACGCGCTTGGTAATGCGGCCTGAGAATTCACGGAGTCTGTGTTTGATGCTGCGTTGGTACAATGCCGTCTCGGCAGAGAGGGCAACACCGTATTTTTTCAATACGGATGAGTGTTGGATGAAAGCCTCAAGAATTTGGGTCAATTCATCCTTGTTCAGCAGGCGAATCTGCTCGCCGGGGTGATCATCCATGAGCCATTCCAGAGCTTTCTGCGCATCTTTAATTGCAGCTTCGCGCCGCTCTGCGGCCGACATGGTTAAGCGCATGGGCAGCCCATTATCCAGGCGGCGTAATTCCTCTTTTGCTTCCGTGTCCTGCGGGTTGTCCAGCAGGCAGTTCGTCAAACACGTGCGCACGTCCTCCCAACGGCCTGCAAGGGCCATTCGGCGGAGCTTTCGCTGTGTGTTTGAGTCCATGGGTGTATCAGAGCGCAGATTGTTGAATAATGGGCATCATGTAGTGCCGCAACAACTTGTCCTGTTGTGCAGTCTGTTTGAGTTGCGGATATTTTTTGAAGATGGTTTGCCAGCCTTGAATATCGGCAGGAGTGGTGTTAAGCGCAATCCATTCTGTGGCGGGGTAAGCTCTTGTGGCCGCTCTCAAATAGCAATTCCACAAATCTGCGGGGGGTAACTCCAGAACAGAGGCATGAGTGAGCAGATAGAGCAGGTTATCCGCATGCCCGTCTGCGCGTTGAGCCCCCTGTGTAAGTAGGCCTATGCATTCTGCCAAAATGGCATGGCGCGGGTGTATATCCGTTTGCAGCGTTGCTTTGATTCTTTGCAGTTGCTCCTCAGATGGGTGTCCTTGGCGTATGGCATCAGCAAACATACGGACGGCATGCTGCTCCTCTTGGGTGGTGAGTTCTTCAGAACTTAAAGGAGCCGAGGCAAAGTCTACGTAGTTGCTGACAATGACGTACACGATGGTGGTGAGAGCCAACAGCCCGACAATGTATTTCAATCCGCGTATTTGGGAGCTGACAGGCGGCTTGATGTCAAAGGTTTCATAATCCTGCGCTTCTACATATCGGTATGGTTCCGGCGTAAACTCCGGTGACTTTTGCGGAATGACGGGCGGTGCCGGATTGGGGGGAGAGGTCAGAATCAGTGAGCTACGCGTGTCAGACTCCGTCTCTTTCTGCCTCATTTCTGAGGTCAGTGTAAGAATGGGCACATGGTGCTGAGAAAGTCGAAACTCGTTATCCTGTGCGCTGTGTGCCGGTGTTGCCGCAATATCGGCATAATCAAAATCTGTTATTTTTCCTGAGAAGAACGTGCGGAATGATTTTCCCCAACCTCGGGAAGCAGACAGCCACATGCTTTCGTGCAAGAGATGCAGCAGAGTTTCGTTTGTGATGTGAGGGTGAAGGCTGATAAGGACTTTACCGAGATAGGGCGGAGTCAGCAACACCATGGCATTGCTTTTATGCCCTGTAAAACGCTTCCAGTGGTCTTGCGTGGAGGCATCCGGTAAGTGAGATGCCGTCATCCGAGGTTCCGTCAGGGGGCCGGTCGGCAGTGAATCGGTTACCTGCCAAAAGCGGAAAGCGTGCAATGCCAGCATAACGCCCGCCGGCGTTGGGCGGGAATTGTTTTTTTGCAGAGCGGACACCTCTTCTTCCGTCAGAGCCATGTGATGCATACGGCACACGGCCTCGGAATCCTGTTTTACAGCACTGAGCACATGCCACTTGTCAACAATATGATAGCAAAAATGCAGCTCATCAGAGCTCTGCATGCTGCCGTATACGGCTGTACCCAGTGCTTTTAAGCGTTGTTCCAATGTCTTCGGTATTTCAGCAGACGCTGCCGCAGAACGGGAAAACATCTCGTTCCTGTTGATGCTGCTGATAAGTTGATAAGACATGAGAATAATCTTTAAATGTCATCCAATACCCCCGTGTCATGAAGATGGAGAGCCCACATGAAGGGATCCGTCACGTGTGTGGGGGTTAATTTGCCATCCGTAGGGGCAATGAATTTCTTATCCGTTAATTCATCTGTGAATATTTCAGGCTGAACACCGAACGAAGATACGGCAAAGTAACATACCCGCTTGGAAATAGCCTCTGCTTTAGATGATATCTCCGGTGTAATGCGGAACAGTAAGTCACGCAATCTGGCAGAATTGGCCATGATGTTGTGCGGCTTGAGGGTGCGGTTACGCACTGTCGGCAGCAGCGGTTCCGGCCCCAATAATTCTCCCCATACGTCACTCTTGGTCAGAATAACGGCAATGGGTATATGTGTTTTGGTGCCGTGAGGCAGATTCAGTGCTTTGCGTAAGTTCATCTCCATATCAGCCAAGAGAATGGATTGCTGACAAACCGTTCTGCTCGGAATATAGCTGTCTTTAATGGTGTCGCTGATAATATCTCGGAATGACGGGTCTTGCGTAGGGTCGAAAAGGTAGAAGATGGCATCCGCCACTTTCAACACGTCTCTGTTCATTGCCCAAGCACCGGTGTCTTGCGTCTTGTCTGAATCGGCAGACATGGCGTTGTAAAACATGAGAGAATGCGTTGTATGCCCCCGAGAAAGCGTGTAAATGAACGGGTGAGGTAAGTCCTCGAATATATTATTACGCCACACGGTGCTGTGTAGCTTGCCGTTCAGGAAATCGCGTCCTTCGCGGAACTCCTCCGGGGTGTTGGAGTAGAATACGCGAATGCGCATATCATTGAGTGCTGCATTTTGTATCGGGTCGGCATCTCTGAACGGTATATCGAAATCGCGGGGCAGGTCGCGCTCTAATTTGTGGACAAGTGCAGCCAGATAATAGCCCATGCCGGCAGATTGCGGTGCAACGACAGCTATTCTGTGGTGCTTGGTTTGCTCGTAAAACGGCGGCAATTTATGGTGGCACTCGGGGCAGGCAAACTCTTGGCAAATGGCACCCATCTCGTCCAAGGCGTATCCCTCGGCGGTGTAAAGCTCTGGGGTAAATCGTTTCATGGCACTTTCTCCGAGAACGGAGTCGCCCTTTAATAACGGGTGTGCCGCTATGGCTAAAGATTGCTGTGGCTGGAATGCTTTGTGACAAAAAGGACAACGGAAAACGGAGGCTTTTTGTTTAGCGTGTTCTTCCGCTTCCAAATCTTGGCTGTCAATTTTGTGTACAAAGTGCGCTACTTCTTTTAGGTCGGATATTCTGAACGCATTATGGTCAAGCCCGTAGAATGTGGCCAGCATATGCTCATCATACTGCTCACAGTTTTTCAGAAGGTGGCGTAGCTTGATTTCCTCACTCCAGGTATCTTGTTGAGGATTGTAGGTATACCAACAATCTGCGTTAAAGTTGCCGAAATCCGGGCGGGAATCATCATTGCCGTACCAAGCGATAAAGCACCCGCCTTTCAGTACAAACAGATAAAAGCGTTCCGGTTTGATATGGGCGGTGCCGTCCGTACGGTTGCCGTTTATGGAATAGTCCGTTACCTTATGGTTGGGGAAAAATCTGCATACGCCGCTGCGCTGGGCAAATACACCGGCACTTTCTTCTTCTGTGCGAATGCGGAATGTGTTCTGTTTGCCGGCACCTATGGCCATGAAATCTCCGTCGGAGACACGGAGCTTGCCGGTAATACAGTCATATATGTAAAGCTGGTCTTTCATGAAAAGGCAACGTAATACATGCCATTTATACCATAGAGAACCCGCTTGAGTCAAGAATATACGATGCCATAAAAAAGGCTTCTCTCCCATGCCGGAAGAGAAGCCGAAACGGTTGTTTGTAATGGATTTATCAGGAGTTCTCCTGTGCTTCCAATTTGGCATAGGCACTTTCCTCGTCCGGGTCTGCACCGTGCTGAGCCTTCTCGATCTTACTGCGGAAGAGCTTCATGACGAATACGAAGGAGCAGGGGATGAAGAACACGCCGATAAGGGAGGCTACGCTCATGCCGATAACTACCACCACGCCGATGGCGTTACGGGCAAGGGCACCGGCACCCTCAGCCGTAAGCAAGGGTACGCAACCCAGAATGAATGCAAAGGAGGTCATCAGAATGGGGCGCAAACGCATGCGGGCTGCGGTTACGGCGGCATCAATCAGGGATTGCCCGCGCTCCATCTGCAATACGGCGAACTCCACAATCAAGATGGCGTTCTTGGCGGCAAGACCTACCAACATTACCAAACCGATCTGAGCGTAGATATCCATGCTCAGCCCGAACATCCACAGACCTGCAAATGCGCCGAGCACGGCAATGGGCACGGAAAGGAAGATGGCGATGGGCAAGGTCCATTTCTCATACAGAGCGGCCATGATAAGGAAAGCAAACACGCCGGAGAGGGTGAAAATGGCACCCAGGCCCAAGCCGTCTTGTACCTTCTTCTCTTGGAAGCTCATATCTACATAGCTCATGGAGAACTTGGTAACGTCCATGGTGTCGGCAAACACTTCATCAATGGCTGCCATGGCCTGAGAGGAGGAGTAACCATTGGCGGGCTTCACGCTGATTTTGCCTGCGTTGTAGTTATTGTTGTGCAATACGAACTCGGTATCGGCAATGTCAGTGATGGTGACGAGGGTATCCATGGGTACTTGCTCGCCTTGGTTGTTGGTGACATAGAAGTTGGCAATCTGGTCCGTGTTGACGCGGTGTGCTCCGTCTGCCTGCATGTATACCTGCCACTGCTGGCCGAACTGGGTGTAGTAGTTCACGAAACGAGAACCGTTAAAGCACTGCAACAGGGAGTTGGCGGCAGAATAGTCTACACCCTGAGCCAAGCATTTCTCTTTGTCAATGGCAATGCTCTTCTGGGGTACGGCCGGCAGCATCATGTCGGATGCTGATTCAATGGCCTCGTGAGCGTTGAGTGCAGCTTCCAATTTCTTGACCTGCTTGTACAACTCAGCCACACCTTGGCCTTCCTTGTCTTCCAATACGAAAGAAATGTCATTACCCGTACCTACACCGGGAATGGCGGGCGGGCTTACCATGAACACCATGCCGTCAACACCGGCGGTGGACAAAGCAGGCATAAGGCGAGCCAGCAAGTCATCTGCCGTGGGCTTTTGCCCGTTCTCCATTTCGGGACGGTCAACAAAATCCTTGAGCTTCACGAAGAATGTCATGGCGTTGGTGGTTTGCACACCGATAACCATGTTCATACCCACTACCGATACCACGTTATCCACGCCGGGGTCTGCCAGCAGCACGTTTTCGATAGTCGGGCTTTGCTCTACGAGTCGCTGAAGAGATACACCGGGAGTCATGATAACACCGGCAATAAGGAAGCCCTGGTCTTCAGCCGGCAAGAAACCACCCGGCACACGCTCGGATGTGGGGATAATCAGCACGGCTAACCCTGCCAATACCGTCATGGAGATGGCGAGTTTGCGGCAAAGGAATCCGCAGCAGGCAGCAAATACATCCGCCACCTTATCATACACCTTGTTAAAGCCGTTGTAGAAAGGGGTCAAGAAGGACTTGTGGCCTTTCTTGGGTTTAAGCATCAGGGCAGAGAGAGCCGGAGAAAGAGTCAAAGCATTGAATGCCGAGATGAGCATGGAGATAGCAATCGTTACGGCAAATTGCTGGAAAAGCGTACCGGTAATGCCCGGCAGCAATACGGACGGCAAAAACACGGCAGCCAGTACCAAAGCAATGGCCACAACGGGGCCACTCACTTCTTTCATGGCGGCAAAGGTTGCCTCGCGGGCGTTCATGCCGTTTTCCATGTGAGATTCCACGGCTTCCACCACCACAATAGCATCGTCCACCACCAGACCGATGGCCAGCACCATACCCAACAAACAGATGGTGTTGAGGGAGAACCCGAGAATCGGGAAGAAACAGAAGGTTGTAACCAGAGATACGGGCACGGCAATGAGCGGAATGAGCGTTGCGCGCCAGCCTTGCAGGAAGAGGAATACAACGAATGCTACCAGAACCAGAGCTTCGAAGAGCGTGTGGATGATTTCGTTGATGGAGTCTTGCACCGTTGTGGTGGTATCAAGAGCAATGAACCCGCGCATACCTTCCGGCATAACGGCCTCCTTTTCCTTGAACAACTTTTCAAGGTTGGCTACCGTTTCCAACGCATTGGCATCTGCGGCCTGGTAGATAGCCAACACGGTTGAGGGGCGGCTGTGTCCCATCTCGCTTTGGCCTACACGGCCGGCAAGAGAATAGCTTTGAGAGCCCAGCTCAATCTTGGCAATATCTTTAAGGCGTACGGATTGCGTGCCTTCCTGATTCACAATGATGGTGCCGAACTCTTCAATGCTCTCCATGCGGCCTTTATTGCGAATGGTGTAGGTAAATTCCTGACCATCGGGCATGGGCTCGGCACCCACGGCACCACCGGGGTTGATGGCATTTTGAGAGTTGACGGCATTGTATACCATGTCAACGGAGATGTTCTTTTGTGCCATTTTCTCGGAGTCGAGCCAAATGCGCACGGCATAGCGACCACCGAACACCATAACGTCACCCACGCCTTTGACTCGCTTAATCGGGTCTACAAGGTTAAGATACGAGTAGTTAGTGAGGTCAATGGGGTTGAAGAAGCCCTCGGGGGAGTCAATGGCATACAGCATCATCGGCAGACCGGAGGATTGCTTGATGGTAATACCCATCTTGGATACCTCCTGAGGCAACTGAGCCGTTGCCTGACTGTACTTCATGTAGGTAAGCTGCTGATCGGTGTTGGCATCCGTACCGGGCTCAAAGATAACATTGAGGGAGCAGGTGCCGTTATTTGAAGACGTGGACGATATGTAGTCCATACCCTGAATGCCGGAAAGCTGCAATTCAATGGGCGTAGCTACTGAATCTGCCACCTCCTGAGCATTGGCACCGGGATAAGTGGCACTCAGGTTAATGGTAATGGGGGCAATATCCGGATATTGAGAAATCGGCAAACCGAGCATACAAATGACGCCCAGCATGGTCGTTACAATCGAGATAACGCCGGCGATAATCGGGTGTTTAATAAAGAATGGGGACATAGTGGCTCAGGTATCAGAATTTATTAAGATTGGGAATGGGTGCTTTATCTGCCGTGACAGAGGGCTCTACCGTCTTGGGCGTGGTGTAGATGAAGTCTCGGGGTACGAGCTTGTTGGCTCGGCCGTTTGCCTTCATGTTGGCCTGCAATGCCATGCCTGCGGGTATGGTGCCTTCTACAATGACTTTTACTTGGCTCGGGTCTGCAAAACCCATGCTCTGAAGCATCTGCGGGTTAAACTCAATGATTTGCATGGGTTGTGTCACCTCCTTGCCATCGGGGCCGGCAACGGGTATGATAACCAGCGGTCCTCGCTTGATGGGAAGCGGGGTAGGTGCATTATCAGGCCCTAAGAGTATTACTATGTCCTGCCCATTAGCGTTCATCGGGGCTCGGGCCGGAACAAGGTAGGCATTTTTATATTCGCGCAAACCGGCGCGAATCGTCACGGGCATACCGCTGCGCAAACCGTTGGTTACATTTGCAACCTCACCCACGATACCGAAGGTGCCGGTACTCTTTTTAACTACGTTATCGGGAGAAACAATCTTACCCTTGGCTGCGTACAGGGAGCCATCTTCGAGGAGAATGTCGAACTCCAAGGCACCATTCGGGTTGTTTTTGCCGATTCGGTTGGTGATTTGGAGGGCATCTCTGCCACTTACCTGGAAGTCAATACGCATGGGGTCCACGGAGGACAGCGTTACCAACGGTTCACGGTCGGAAGGTGTTACCAAGGAACCGATGGAGGGATTGCTGATGCCGACACGCCCGGTGAAGGGGGCTTTAATGTCGGTGTACCCCAAATTGATTTCAGCTGTCAGCACGGCGGCTTTCATTTGCTCTACGGATGCTTCAGCCTGGCGCAAAGCCGCCTGCTTGGTCTGAACATCGCTGCGGGCATCCGTAATGTCCTTTTCTGCCACGGTGCCGTGTGTGGTTTCGTTTGCCTTGGTGTATCGCTCTAAATCGCTTTGGGCCTTTTCAAGCTCAACATGGGCTGCTTCTTTACGGGCAATGGCAGAATCAAGATTTGCCTTTGCCTGTGCCAGAGCCGCTTCGTACGGGGCAGGGTCAATGGTGAACAATGTGTCACCCTCTTTGACGATGGTGCCGTTGCGGAAGTGCTGCTTCTGCATAAACCCGCTGATTTGCGGACGGATGTCGGTTTCTTCTTTACCTCTGACGGTGCCATACCAATCTACGGATACACACACGTCTTTCTGCAACAGCGGTGTAACCTTAACCAATGCCGGAGCCATGGTGGGTTTTGCATTCGGATTGAGTGCTTTTTGCTGTTGTTTGGCGAGCTGAGGCGATTCCGCCGGCTTGAATGTAAGCGTTTCCGTTTTAATGGCAGCGGGTTGAATGGAATCCGGGGAGGGAACTTCATCCTCCAGCCCAACCGTCACCAAGAGAGAATGCAGCAAGCTGTCCTCCTGTTCTTTACGAGCTTCTGCCAAATCCTTTTTCTTTTGTGCAAGGTGAGCATTGGAAGAGGAGATATTCATAGCCAGCACGCCGTTGTCGGCATCTGCAACCACGGGAACGGAGGCGGCATCTTCATACCCGTATGATTTGAAGGCCTCCAGCAATGATTTATCCTGATAATCGGATACGGCAACAAGCTTTTGAGTAGACTTGTAACCATTGGCTTCTTCTACCTCTACTTCATATTCGCCGTCAATGGTGACGGGCAGTGAGTGCGGTACATTCTTTTTATCCGTGACAAGAATGAAATTGTTGCGCATCACGGTGCGGATGGCACTCTTGGGAACAAGCAAGGCTTCTTTCGTGCTGAGGGGAATGCGCACGTTAATTTTCATGCCACCGCGCAGCTTGCCCTCGGGATTATCAATTTCACCCACAATATCAATAAGCCCGGTGCTGTCTACCTTGCTGTTCATGGAGAGCAGCTTACCCTTGTGGTTGTATACGGTGCCATCCTCCAGCAGCAATTCAAACTCAGGGGAAGCATTTTTCAGCTCGGGATCCTGCTTGTCGGATTCCACTTTTCCGTAGCGTTCGAAAGAGGACAGCAATGCATCACTATTGATGGAAAAATCAACTCTCAAAGGACCATCAGATGTGATATTGCCGAGCTTGGTAGATGACCCGACCAACGCACCCACGGATACATTGGAGGTGCCTACAAAACCGGAGTAGGGGGCCTTGACACCGGCATATTGCAGATTGATTTCCGCCGTCATAACGGCAGCTTCCTGCTGCTTGATATCTGCCTGGCATGCATCTACCTTAGCCTTTGCCGCATTGAGGTTGTGCTGAGCATCGGTAAATTGCTTATCAGACACGGCACCTGTTTCTGCAAGTTGAGAATAGCGGTCAACATCCAACTGTAACTTGTCGCGGCTTACCTGCGCCTGCTCCAAAGAGGCTTTTGCGGCATCCAAATTGGCTTTGGCTTTTGCCAACTCTGCCTCAAAGGGTTTGGGGTCGATTTGGTAAATAACTTCGCCCTCCTTTACATATTGGCCTTCTTTGTATGAAACAATGAACCCGGAAACTCTCGGGTAAAGATCAGTATCCTGCACACCGCGCAAATAACCCATCCATTCGGCTGTATCTGTGACGGTTTTCTTCTGTATCGGGAATACCTTTACGGCTTGGTCTTGTGTAGCTGTGCGTGGCTTGTCTGCTTCGGAGCAGGACGTCAGAACGCCGCCCACGGTGCAAAGACTGAAAGCCAATGCTGTAATAGTTTGTCGAGTCATATTAGTTTGAGAGTTTGAAAGTTATTGACAGGCTTTGGACATCAACGCCAGTACGATAAGCAGAATAACAACGATGGTCGTTGCGCTGACGCCTTCTTCCTGTTCTTTCTTTTTCCCCTTGATAATCGTAGGTTGTTTGTACTTGGTCGGTTCAGCCTTCGGTACGGGGGGCAGGTAGGACGCGTACCCCGAATCAGCGGAAGGTGATTGGTATGATGCCGTTTGCTGATAGCTCGGGGTACTGTGCTGTAAGGGAGGCGGTGTCGGGATGTTTTGTGCGTACTTCTGCTTCTTGGGCTTAGGTTGATAAGCCTGCACCTGCGGTTGCTGCTGAATGGGCAAAGAGGAAAGCGAATGCTGGTGCGCTGCAAAATCACGGGCACGAGCCTCTTGCTCCGCTACCATGAGATTGAGCTTGCGCACAAGGTCTGCTGACATAGCTTCAAGAGCACGGCGCTGGGGCTCTGTTGTAACCTGTTCTGATTGTGTCTGTGGAGATTTCATAGGGCGATTCAATCAAGTTGAAGTTCACGTTGCACGGCCTTGGGCATTGCCGGCATTTTCTTGGTGGGGTTCTTTTTCTGCGCTGCGTTAATGGCATTGATTACAGCCGTAATCATGCGCTGGCGGTCACCGTGTGCCGCCCATGTAAGATGCAGAAAATCTGCGGGATGAATATCCCCGTGTGTGCGCAGAAACTCACGGTCTTTCGCGCAGTAAAACATCAGGTCTTCGCCGAGGGTGCCGTGCAGTTTGGCTTCTGCCTTACGCATAATGCGCGGCAGATACTTTATCTCTTGAAAATCTTCGTCTTCGGCGGGTAAATCAACCTCCGTCACGGGGCGAGCATTGCCGAATATGCCACGCTGAGAGGTAATAAAGAAACAACGTCTTGTTGCGGCAATGAGCAAAATGGTGCTGGGGGAGGGATCTCCCGTGGTGGCGTAGTCTCTCACGTAGCCGAACATCTCTGCCGGTGTGTACCCGATTTCTGCCAAAAAATCGCATTCGGATGGAAGAAAAAAAGATGACGGCTGAACATTGGCCTGCTCGTGAAAGCGAGCAACGGCATCTTTCAGCAACGTCATAAACTTATTATCCCATTCCATGCGTGTGATTATATAATACTGCGAAGCCGTATTGCAAGAATAAATCGTGACTTTATGTGTTATAATGACAGCTGATAGAATGACAGCATGAGTACTTGCCAAAAGGCATGCTTCAAGGCAAACTGTGTACGGTGCACGCTTTGGAACAGAAAATGATTAAACCATGGTGGATGTTGTTTTCCCTGTGGGGGGTGGATGTTTCTGTCGTTGCGCTGTGCTGGGGTGTGTTGATTGCAGCCTTGTTCGGCATATCTTTGCTTACATTCGGGCCTTTGTTGTTGCTGTTCGGCGTGGTGTGGTCATATACGCTTACAACCAGAGTTCTGCGCGCGTTGATGGGCAGGGAAATGTTGTTTGCCGAATATTACCGCGGGCACGTATTCCCGATGCTCATCGTGGCCTTTTGTGTGCTGTTATCCACTTTGTGGCTTCTGTTTTTTTATGTAGGCCAGTACTTGATAGCATTCTTTACGCTGCCCTTATTGTTCATATTGGCTGCGCATGCCCCGATATTGAAGACCATGCCTCATTATAAAGATTTAATGCAGGCAATGGCTTTTGTTTTTGCCTGTGCCGTACCGGCCTACTATTATGGCTACCTGTATGCACCCCTGCAAATGATATTGAACTCCCATTTGTGGTGTTTGGTGTGTTTGTTTCTGTTATTCAATGTGGAGCGCAACAAGCCTCTTGATGGTCAGGCCGGAGAAAAAGCCGCAATTTGGGTTCAGACCGGGTTGTTGATTCTTTTTGTGCCGAGTGCGTATATGGCATTAACGGGCGACACCGGTATTTATGACCATCAATTTTACGGCACTATCTGCATAGCTGCTGCATCCCTGCATTACCTCAGCAAATGGCGGCATGCCATGTCTGCACCCGTTTGGTTTTCTCTTTGCTGGCCGGGAATAGGGATTCCGGCATTGCTGGGCATTCTGCTGTTTGCTCCGGAAACTTGGTTTTAACGGTACACCAGTTGCGTGCCGCGCAATCGGACACGCCCCGCAATGTCATCGGTAAACAACCTTCCCGTGCCTAATCCCTGCATGCGTCGGGGGGCTGCATAAGCGCACCACTCCGCTAAAGCGGTAAGCCCTACATGGCTCTCCAACGCAGAATTAACCCACCAGTCAATGCCGAGTTTATCAGCTGTTTCTGCCCAATGTTCTGCCGCAAGTAAGCCGCCGTGCAGCGATGGTTTAATGACAATGGCATGAGGTTTGACGGCTCCCAGCATTTCTTCTGCATTTTGTGCGCCTATCAATTCTTCATCAAGAGCGATGGGCAGGGGGGATTCGCGGCACAGACGGGTCATTTCTGCCCATTGAGCTGGGCGTATGGGTTGCTCAATGCAACTGACGCCCAATTCTGCCAGTGTTTCTAATTTTTCCGGAGCCGATTTCGGGTCAAAAGCACCGTTGGCATCCACTCTTATCTCAGCCGCGGGGAAAGCCGCGCGAGCTTCTCGCAACATGGCTGTTTCTTGCTCAAAGGGTAAAGCCCCAACTTTCATTTTCAGGCATGTAAACCCCTGTTCCATTCCCTTTTGCATGTTGCGCAGCATGGTATCGGTATCTGCCATCCAAATGAGACAATGGATAGGTATACCTTCCATCCCGCGGCTGAACGGAGTATCCCAGCGAGGCTTGCCGCCCCTTATGGCACTGAGCGCAGCTGTTTCAATACCGAATCGAATGGGTGAGGGGGCATCCGGCAAAATGGCACACCTGCCGTGCATGGCAGCATTGCACCAGTAATCAAGTTGTTGTGCGGTGAGCTCCGGCAGCAATCCCGGCATGACACAACATTCACCGTAGCCTGTACACCCGTTACATTCGGCTTCAATAATATACGTAATGCGTTCCTTGAGCGCACCACGCGACGTAGTTGCGGGGATATGAAAATGCAATACGCGCCGTTGCCACCGCAGTTGAATATCTTGCGGCAAATGCTGCAACGGCACTGTATCTATCCGATGCATCAGGGCATCTTGGGGTATTGAGAGAAATCCGGCTTGCGTTTCTCAAGGAATGCGCGGGAGCCTTCATGTGCTTCATCACACATGTAGAAGAGCATGGTAGCATCGCCTGCAAGCTCCTGAATACCGGCTTGGCCGTCCAGCTCTGCATTGAGCCCGGCCTTAATCATACGCATGGCTATGGGGGAGTGTTGCATCATTTCTTCTGCCCATTGTACGTATTCATCCTCAAGCTGAGAAAGGGGAACCACCTTGTTGACCAAGCCCATATCAAGAGCTTCTTGGGCATTGTATTTACGGCAAAGGAACCAGATTTCTCTGGTCTTCTTCTGGCCGATGCAGCGTGCCATGTAGGAAGAACCGAAACCGGCATCAAAACTGCCCACACGCGGGCCGGTTTGCCCGAATATAGCGTTTTCCGAAGCAATGGAGATATCGCACACCACATGCAGCACGTGACCGCCGCCGATGGCAAAGCCATTCACCGCAGCAATAACAGGTTTGGGCAAAGAGCGAATCTGCTTTTGCACATCGAGCACGGACAATCGGGGGATACCCTGTTGGTCCACATAGCCACCGTATCCCTTGACATTCATATCACCACCGGCGCAGAATGCTACCTCACCGGCACCCGTGAGCACAACAACGGCAATATCCTGCATTTCACGGCAAAGGCGCAGAGCGTCGCTCATTTCTGCCGTGGTAAGGGGAGTGAACGCATTGCGATAGCGCTCTCGGTTAATCGTAATGCGGGCAATGCCGCCGTATTGTTCAAAAAGGATTTCTTGATACTGTTTGATTGTTTTCCACTCTCTTTTCATAATCAGTGTTCGCTGTAAAATTTCTTGATAATGTCCGCATCTTGTTTGCTGTCGGTAAATGCTTCAACCAGCACCGGTGCCTCGTTATAATGAAGCAACACCGGCAGGGCAGCTTGCCAATCCTCTGCATTGCAGACACTGCGGTATTCAAATCCCCTGCTTATGGCCCATGCCTCTGCTGTGGCATTATGCGGTGCATTGACGCAATCCGTGTTCGGCGTGCCGATGGTGGAGAATATGCCCCCGCAACCGTTATTCAGCAACAAAATGCGTACGTTGAGGGTAATGCCGTTCATCCACAATGCATTCATATCGTAGAAGAAGCTTAAATCCCCGATAATCAGGAACATCGGGCGGTCATCTGCGACGGCATACCCCAGAGCCGTGGATAATGAGCCCTCTATACCGTTAACCCCACGGTTGCACTCTACCTGAACTCCTTGCGGCAGCGGGAAGAGGCGGGAGTAACGCACGGCAGAGCTGTTACCCAAATGCAGAACACAGGGGGTAGGCAGGGATGCCATTAAATCTCCCACCATGCTCATACCGCAATGCGGTGCTTTAAACTCAGCAGGCGGGGTAAGCCAGAGACGGCGGTATGATTCATCGCCTTCTTCTGCAAAGGCCCCCAACAATTCCAGCAGCTCGCTCATATCACCCTCAATTACGCGGGTAAGGCAACAGAAAGTATCGCACACTTCACCATTGGCACTCAAATGCCAGTGTTCAGTAGGCGGATTCTGTCGCAACATGCGTTTGAGGCGTTTGGAGATGATGTCGCCACCCATCGTAATCAGCAAATCGGGTGAGGGAATATCGGGAAAATCACCATCAGGTCCAATCAGGGTGTCAGGGCGTGTACAATCGGCCACGGTACAATTACTCAAGTGCTCCCCAACCAAGGCAAAGCTGTGGTCTTCCATCAATTCTGTCGGAAAATACGGGGCTTTATCCATTTGCCCCACTACCATCAGGCGGCGGGGTAATACGGCGGTAATCTCCAGCAGCTCTTGTTCCTCATCCGCAGTCATACGCGCAAGCTCCGTACGGCGAATGACTCGCGGCATGGGCAGAGGCTCATCCGTTGTGTTGAACAGGGGCTCACATAACGGAACATTGATGTGCACGGGGCCGCCACCGCGGTGAGTCAGCTCCAGCAGAGCCTCATTTATCAGGCGATTGGTATACCAGCCTTCAGGGTCATATTCGGGCAAAGCTGCGCTCATACGGCTGAGCGTGCCGAATACGTTGGGCTGAGGGATTGTTTGCCCGTCTTGCTGCCCAATCCATTCGGCGGGTCGGTCGGCAGAAATAACCAAGAGCGGCACATTACGATAAGACGCCTCAGCAACAGCGGGGTGCAGATTCAGTACGGCAGAACCGGAGGTCACGCATACGGCAACAGGGGCGTTAGCCTGAGCGGCCCACCCCAGTGCCACGAATCCTGCGCTGCGTTCATCAGTCACATTCCTGCATTCAAAAGCAGCATCTGCGGCAAGAGTAGCGCAAATAGGGGCATTACGGCTGCCGGGGCAGAGCACGCATCGGGTTACATCATGCGCTTTCATCAGTGCTGCCAGCTCTCTGACTACCTCTTTACTGCTTGTCTCTGCCATGGCTTTATTCTACCACATGCACCGCAGGATGGCAAGGTCTTTTGAGACAAAAGCAACGCCCGATTTCTTGCAAAATCGGGCGCAGATAAAGAGTTGTGTCAGAGTAAGGCTTACTCGGCAGCGGGTTTGGGTGCTGCGGGCTTCTTGGCCTTCTTGTTCTTAGCCGGGCGTTTGCGGGGCTCGGGCTTGGTGGGGGTGGGAGCAAGCTCACCCTTGGGGTACCAAATGGCATTGTCATTGGTAACTACCACAAAACCCTGCTCAAGCAGCCAAATCATATCGGCGGCAAAGGGGGCATAGGCGTCGGATGCAGCCTTTTTGCTCTCTTCATCCGTACCGACGGGTACACCGGAAAGCTCTGCAAACATGGCCTCAACTTTCTCGCCGGAGTGCTCTTTGCTCCAGTTTACGATAGCCATCATGCGGTCTGCCAATACGGTGCCCTCAGGAATGGCGCGTACGCGGCTGGGGCCGGTGTAATGGTTGCCCTGCCACTTGTAGATGGGCATGTGGTGACGGGCCAAACCATGGCAGAGGTTGGGAATAAGCATCTGCGGGGAACGGCGAGTGCGGTCGGAAAGCGTGGCCAAGTGGGCTGCCAAGCCGGGGGAAAGGACCTTGCGAGACGTGCCGCCGTTGATGAATACCTTATCCACCACCTCATATACCTGAGCGTAGTGGTTGGCAACAAAGTCAGCCTCTACAGCCTTGGCATCCTCAAGAACGGTATCTTCAGCACCTTCTCGGGTGGGCTTCCACACGGTCTTCTTACCGGCAGATGCCAACCATGCGGCAACGGCCTCTTCATCCTTGTTAAGGCTTACCTTGGCCTTGAATGCATCCAACGGCATGTTGGCATACTTGGTGCGGTACAGACCCATGAGCGCAGCCTGATAGCCATGCCAGTTTACGGGACCAATCACTTCACCGCCCATTTGGCACACGGCAATGGCAGTAAAGTTGCCCTTGGGGGCTTCTACTTCAATCTCCTCCGTGGTGTACAACTCAGCCAGCCAAGGTGCAGACCAGAGATAGGAAACAGCCTCTGCCTCCGATATCCAGCAAGCGCCATCGCCCTTGGTGGAATGCACCAGCATAGAGCCGTTTTCAAGCTTCATGAACACCAAGTCATAGCGATCTTTGCCGGCCATGACGATGCGAGCCAAGTCAAGCAGGGAGAGCGCACGCTTTTGCTTCTGAATCTCTTTGCTGAAAATCTCCAGGATGCCGTTAGTGGGGCGTAATTCTACGCGATAACCTTCTGCCGGGGCAGGAAGCTCACGGCGGGGACGCTCCTCACGATTGTCGCGACGGTCGCGGCGAGGGCCGTCTTTACGGAATGTGCGGCGGTTATCAGATGCACCTTCAGGACGAGGGCTGCGGCGGTCTCGGTCACCGGAAGGACGGCGAGGTCCACCACGGCGTTCGGGACGGTCAATTTGGTGCATTTTCGGCAGTGCGGATGCAGTATCAGCTCCCGGCTTAGCCCATGCGGGACCAAACTGGAAACCGGTCAGCTCGGTAAGGTCAAAGGGCGTATCGCCCCCCTGGTTGCTGTCTTCCATATGTATAATCCTGGTAAAAGAGAGATTTTGTAACTGTCTCTAGACTACCGCGAATCCCGCGTGATTGCAATCTTTTTTTGCGGTCGGGCTTCAAAAAAACGAGCATTTTCGTGCAAATTCCCGCTCAAGAGCCGCAAACGGCTTATTCTTCGATGAATTCTACACCCAAGAGACAGATATCATCATCTTGTTTGGTAGATTCGGTAAAACGGTGCATTCCGGCAAGGGAGATATCAATCATCTCTTTGATGCTGCGCGGAGAATTCTGTTGCAGGTAGGAGATTACACGCTGTACCCCCATTTCTTCGCCCTGCGGGTTGGTTGCTTCGTACAATCCATCGGTATAAAGCATGAGTTTCATACCGGGCTCCAGCGCAATTTCGCTTTCTCGGTACAAGGCTGAATCCAGCAGGCCGAGTGCAGGGGAGCGCGGAATGGGGGGGAGAATTGCTCTTCCGTCACCGGAGAGCACAATCGGGGCGGGATGCCCGGCGCCGGAAAGCGTGAGTCGGCGCTTGTCCAAGTCCAGATACACATAGCAAGCCGAAGCAAACATGGTGATGTTAGCTTGGCTGAAAATGCGGAACAACTGGCGGTTGAGAGAAGAAAGCAGAAGCCCGGGCGTATCGGCAAGTGTTGATACCTGCTCCATAAGGCCGCGCAGCATGGAGGCAATCAGCGCAGCTCGTACACCGTGCCCCATAACATCGCATATCAGCATGCCTACGCCGGATTCTCTTACCGGGAACACGGCAAAGCAGTCACCGGCAACACCGGTGCAGGGCATGTATACGTGATGGAATCGGGCAATACGCTTCTTGCCCGTATCGGCATCCGTTCTTACGCGATCAGGTATGCGTAAGGGTTGCAGGGCATGCTGAATCTCACGAGCAAGGCTTATTTCTTTTTCCAGAGCTCTGTTGCGTTCATCCAACTGCTCAGCCATGCGGCGGTATCGCTGCTGCGTTTCCACCAGCTCGGTTACATCGGAGGAAATACCCACAATGCCCTTTACCTCACCGTGCGCATCATACCACGGGAACTTGGAAAGTCTGCACCAAGAGCTTTCGCCGTCCTTCCAGCTTTCTCGGTGTATGCGGTTGGTGATGGGTACCCCTGTGCGCATGATTTCCACCTCTTCCTGGCGGGCCACATCGGTGGTATCCGATGCAAAGAAATGGGTGTCTTTACAACCGATAAGGTCAGATGGTGTGGCAACTCCCATTTTCCGAGCCGTTGCCTCATTAGCCATCACAAAGCGTGATTCTCTGTTCTTGTAGTAGATGTTATCCGGCAGGAAGTTAATGAGATTGCGGAACAAATCTCGGTCTTCCATGGCATGCATGTCTGCCATTTTTCGGCGGGTAATATCTACCCATACACCCACCAATTGGATGTTTTTCTTATTTTTATCCCGCTCCAGCAAGCCGTTGACACGAATCCAACGCCACCCGCGGGAACGAAGATTCAGCAATCGAATCTCGACTCGAAGCGGGGCTACCGTAGGCCGCCCCAAGTATTTCTGGACTTCGGTTATGAAGAATTGCCTGTCTTCTTCGTGGATGGTAAGCTCGGGAGAAGTGAAGATATTAGGTGCCCATTCATCAAAAGGCAGTCCCATCATACGCAGGCATTGCTCCGTATAGAAAATCTCCCCGCTTTCGATATTCCAACAATAAACACCTTCTTCGGCAGCCCTTAACGCTTTACGTACCATTTTCCAGTTAAAAACACCGGGAACGGTCTTGCCTGCGTTGCTGTTGTCGGAACGGCTGCTCATTAAACTATATTTATACCTTGTTATCTTTGCTTTTCAAGCTTTTTTTGAATAAAAAGTATCATTTCATGCGCTGACGGGCGTTTTTCAGGATGCTCCGTATAGCCGCCGCGTTGGGGCCGCCTACACAATCATCTACCGTAGCTCCTTTAGCCGTCCTTGCATTCAAATCAGCACCGTGCTCTACCAGCCATTTCACCAATTCAACATGGCTCAACCCGCAAGCATTGTGTAAGAGTATGGTGCCGTTAGCGTTGGGAAGCACGTGGTTAATATCCGCACCATGCAGAACGGATGTCAACCCGTTAATCAATCTCTTGCGGTATAATTTCTCCACCGCAGATTCGTATTGAATTAACGATAAGTCTTGAATCAGCTGTTTAATTTCGGTATTGATGTTTTCTTTAACATCAATATTTTGAGGATAATCAACACCCGATTCGCCGTTTTCCGCATCTCGTATGGTAAACGTAGCACCTTTAATATCGAATCCCCACCCCTCATCGTAACCTAACAGCACATGGGCCAACCCTGATTGAGAATCTTCAAAATCCAATTCAACAGTCACGGCATGCGAGCGGCCACGGACAGAGATTTCTGCACAGGTACCAATCAGCTCGTAACTGACAGACATAGGAGGGTATGGTTCCGCCTCCATATCAGGCATGAAATGAGGTATTTCAAAATGATTACTATCAGCAGGGAAACGGAATACAAACGGAGTGGCGCAGCATCTCTGCCACGCAGAGTATGTTTCTACATCTCCATCTTGCATAATCGTACGCTCAACCGCTCCTTTGAAGTTTATTTCTACAACCTTACCGGCTATGCTTCGGGGCACAATATCGCCTACTGAATCTCCCATGCGTTGAAGATATGAAGCCCCCTCTGCGGTATCCTGTATACGGAATGTAAGATGGTAGTATTTGATATTGTTCCAAGTCATGTGGGCGGTTCCGCATAACTCATTATCAAATTTCAATTGAATTTCAGCTTTGTCCTTACTGCCCTTAATGAATATAACCCCGCTATTATTCTCATCATTGGGTTCATAGGTAAGCGTGCAAGTTCTGTTTTTACCCTCAAGTTGATAGCAGTTTTCTGCATCGTTAGCGGGCTTGCCGCAGTGAATGATAAGAGGAGTAAATTTGAAAGCAGGAGAATAACTGAAGTGTATCTTCTTATTCTCCAAAGACGTTGTAATATCTTCCGATTCAGCGTTCACTCCCCCCATGCAACACGCGAGTGTCACGCTTGCGCAGAAAAAGACTTTAGAATGTGATGTAAACATACTTTTCTTTTATAACAAAAAGAGACGGGTTCGTCAAGAACCCGTCTCCGAAATCAGTATGTAATCAAGCTTTACTTCTCGCTCAGAGAGCCGATGCCGGGCAGAACCTTGCCCTCAAGCAGCTCAAGAGAAGCACCACCACCGGTGGAGCAGAAGGAGAGCTTGTCAGCTACCTTGAACTTCTTGGCAGCCGTTACGGAGTCACCGCCACCAACGATGGAGATGCAGTCGGACTCAGCCAAGCACTCAGCGATAGCCTTGGTGCCCTTGGCGAAGGAATCGAGCTCGAATACACCCAAGGGGCCATTCCAAAGAACGGTCTTGGCGCCGCGGATGATGTTGCAGAACTCCTCGATAGCCTTGTCGCCGATGTCGATACCCATGCCGTCAGCGGGGATTTCGCCATTCTCAGCCCAGGGAGCGGTGCAGAAAGTCTCGGCACCTTCCTCAAACTTGTAGGAGTAGCGAGTGTCGGCGGGCAGCACGAACTTAACACCCTTGGCAGCAGCGTCTGCAAGAATCTGGTTGGCAAGGTCGAGCTTATCGGCCTCAATCTTGGAGTTGCCTACATTCTTACCCTGAGCGGCAAGGAAAGTGTTGGCCATGGCACCGCCGATGATGAAGGTCTGGCTCTTCTCCATGAGCTTGGAGAGCACCTGAATCTTGTCGGAAACCTTGGCACCACCCATAATAACAACGAAGGGCTGGGCAGGGGCGTCGAGCTTACCCTCAAGGTACTCAAGCTCGTGCTCGATGAGGAAGCCCATGGCGCTCTTCTCAGCGTAGTGAGTTACACCCTCGGTAGAGGCGTGGGCGCGGTGAGCGGAACCGAAAGCGTCATTGACGTAGAGCTTGGCATTGCCGAGCAGAGCCTTGGCGAACTCGGGATCATTCTTCTTCTCCTTCTTGTCGAAGCGAACATTGTCCAGCAGCATTACATCGCCGTCCTGCAGAGCGGCACGAGCTGCGGTAGCAGCCTCACCGATGGTCTCGGGAACAAATGCTACGGGCTTGCCGAGGTGACCGGCAAGGCACTCGGCAGCAGCCTTCAGGGAGAACTCGGCCTGATAGCCTGTACCCTCGGGGCGGCCCAGGTGAGAGCAAAGAACAAGGCGTGCACCATTGTCAAGTAGGTACTTGATGGTGGGCAGAGCGGCAACGATGCGGGCATCGTTGGTGATAACGCCGTCCTTCATGGGAACGTTGAAGTCCACACGCATGAGGACTTCCTTACCGGCAACATCGAGGTCGCGTACAGTCAGTTTAGCCATAATGTTATTAGTGTTTGTGTTTGGAAAATGGTTTTGCCGCAAGCTTACACTCAGGCGAGGCTATTTTAACGCTTTGCCGGGTGCTTTTCAAGGCAAAACACGCGGTAGGACGTTAAAACATACGCAACAATGACAAAAAGCACCGAATAAATGCCATTGAACATAACCTTAGCTTGACAATTCGGTGCTTTAAGTCATAATCAGAGTATGAAGAGAACTATCGGTCTTACCCTTCTCGGTTTATTCACTCCGGCGCTGCTTCCTGCCCAAGAGGAGACGCCTGAGGATGCCGTCTCGCTTACTCCTTTGCTGATGTATGTGGCAGACCATGCCGGTGCAGAGGCTGCTGCCCCGCGCGTGGCGGCATTGATTGAGCAGACGCCCAAGGATAAACTGGTTATAGATGAGTTTGACCGCATGATTTTGGAGGCAACGGGGTGTTATGGTTCCGCGGCATTGAGCAAGGTGTTGGCTCCGTTCTTGGTACTTCCCCCTGCGGAGGATATGCCGGAGATAGCTCAGCACATGGCCCTGTTGCATGAAATGTGGAATATGTTTGATCAAGTAACGCAGGCCTTGGAGCTGGTGCATTCTGCTGAAAATGCAGAGATTGCCGCCAATATACTGGAAAGTTTCAAGCCCTTTATGTTCACTTGGTCTCAGGCCGTATCAGCAGTGGCAGAACCCGAGGATGATTTGGCCAAGCGCAGACTGCGTATGGCATATTTGGTGGAAACGCGCCCGCGCATCGGCAAGCTGCTTAACGCATGGGGTGACTTGGCTTTGCGTTCTCCCGAGTATTATGGCTCCCGCCGTTTGGTTGAGGGACTGCAAGATGTTTGCGATGTGCTGGAGAATATGGATATGGCCGCCGACCCAGACGTAATGCCGGCCTTGGCTACCACAACACGCAATTTGATACCGCTGCTCAACCAGTGGGTGGGTGTTATCAGCCTGGTGCGCGATAAAGATACGGCAGATGCCGCGGCACCTCACATTACGAGAATTCATGCTCAGATGTCTCAAGTGATGCAGCAGGCGGCACTCTCCCGTGTACATGAACAAGACCTTTTCAATGTTTCTCCCCGTTTTGAAGTAATGGCACATGTGTGTGACCGTATCATGCATTATTTACTTGATGAGGTGAATCCCCCCTGTTTCGGCTCCGAAAAACTGCAACAAGCTTTACAACACGAAGATTAAATCACTATGAAACTGCCCGTATTATTGACCGCACTCTGTGCAACGGCTTTCGCCACAGAGCAGGAACAGCATTTGCCCCTGAACCCTCTGCCGGCTTTTCATGAATCATGGTCGGATGGCGAAAAAGACATCATTTCTTTCTTTGCCAACCGATTGGATAAATTCTTGGTTGAAAATCAATCCTATGAAGATGCAAGCTCGGTTGAGATTTATACGCGGTTCAGAAAAGCTTTGCATCAAGCTATTATCACCGGTAAAGTAGAACCGTCCTTTCATGGTGACACCCTGGCTCGTTGGGCTGCTATGGTAGATGCAGACCTTGCGGTGCAGGTGTTTATAGGGCATGGGGAAGACCCACATGCAAGATATTATATTGACGGCTTGTCTTTAGAATCCGGCCTTGTCCAAGAGGTGATTTGGGCCATCAACCTCAGGGGGCACTCATCTATGCATAACCGCATAGAATTGCTGAATTGGCTTAAAAGCAAGGGGTGGAACCCCGTTGCTGACGGGGATTTGATAGTGCAGGCCGTTGCCATTGCCTTGCTGGCAGAGTCCAATGAGATGGCACCTTTGTTGCAATGGTTTTTTGAGCAGGGAATTGAATTGAAAGATGACCAAAAAAATCATTTTTACACGGGTGTGTTAGTGGGAGAAGGCGGCCTGCCTTATCTTAAACAGTTAGTAGAGCAAGGCGAAATTAAACTGAATGATCCGATTGATGACCTTTTGCCGCTTCAAGCCGTGTGCTCTTGGACCATCTTTGAGAAGAAAATAAATTTGGATAACCTGGCATACCTGTTGGAGGCTGGGGCTGACCCGAACCTTATTCTTGCAGAAGAGGACGCAACAACCGACTCAGAGAGCTATGACCCCGAGGGGTATGAAGAAGATGATTTACCCCGCGACGATATGGGCAGTTTCTCAACGCCCATTGAAATAGTTTTTGATCAATATCGCAGCGATGCCAGTGGCCGCGACTTGGCGCGTGAAGCCAATTTTTTGGCCGCCATTGACCTACTGCTATTGCACGGGGCAGAGTTGGATATTGAGGATGACGAATACGATGATGAGGACGACGAATCCACTGCCTACGCAGAGGTTCGCAAACGCTTGGAAATGACACCGGAGCAACTTCGTGAAGATTTTAAACGTCTCACCGAGTAAGTTTTATCATATAAAAATCAAAAGGCCTTGCGCTTAATTGCGCAAGGCCTTCTTTTTTTAAGTTAAATGGCGCAGGGTTAATCCTCGTAAACCTCTTTAATACGCTCAATGAGGGCAAATGCATGGCTTACCATGGCACGCGTCTCGTTGAGCAAGGTGAGGTACAAGATACCGTTACGCATGCTGCTTTCATCAGCATCTCCATGCATGAGGTGACGGGTGATGCACTCACCGAAATCATCGCCGAGCTGATAGCGACCCGCAAGCTTGGACTCTACGCCGGCATAGTCCTTGGCCTTGAGCATATCCAGCAAGTCCGGATAGAAAGAGCCAATCTTCTCGGTAAGCCAGAGCAAATCTTTACCCTGAGCCTCCTCCAAACCGGCATGGAAGTTGTCAATGTGATTGAATGCGGCCTTTACGATGGTGAAGAGGCGTTCTGCCGTGTTGGCTGAAATCTCCGTAATACGGAAGATGAGCTGACCACGATCTGCCAAATCTTTGGGAATACCGGCAAGTGCGGGCAATACCTCGTTCTCTCGAACAACCTCAATATCGCGCTTGATGGAACGTGCCTTCTTCTTCAATCTGCTCAGGGCTTCCAAGTCTTCCTTGAGCAGAGCAGGCACCATAGCTTTGTAGATGCCGACCATGCGACCGAGACGCCCTGCGGCTGTGGAGGCGAACTCGTGCATATTGGCCTCCTTGCTTACATCCACAATGTTGTAATTTTCCTTGTTAAGCTTGGCAAAGAATGTGGATTTGATAAGGAGGAATGCAGCAATGGCCATCATGATGACAATGCCCCAGAAATCACCGTAAGCCATGATGAGAGCCACGGCCATGGCTGCCAGCGTTGCGGCTATGGCCGTAATCAACCAACCGCCGATAACGGTAAGCACACCCGTGATGCGGTATACGGCACTGTCGCGCCCCCATGCCTTATCTGCAAGTGAGCTACCCATGGAAACCATGAAGATAACGTAGGTGGTGGAAAGCGGCAAACCGAGGTCGGTACCTACGGAGATGAGCAATGCTGCCAAGGTAAGGTTGACGGATGCACGAATCATATCGTAGTTAGCACCTGTCTCTTCCTCCGGGGTAAGCGGGGTGAAACGCTTGCCGATGAAAGCGGTCACTTTCTTGGGTGTGATACGCTCAAAGAAACGCACGGTATTGATGGTATAACGCACCAACATGCGCGCAGGCTTGCTGGACCCGAAGCGCTCTTTGCCGGTGTTGGAGGAGGAGAGCTTCAGCTCCGTCTCGGTAACTTTACGGGCTTTCTGGGAAAGGAACAGAGCAGCCACCATAATGGCACCGGAGCCCAACAGATAAGCAAGGCTGGCAGATGCGCCGTCTCCGGCCAAAATCTCGCCCATGTTGGTATCTACGGTAATGCCGGTGGTGAACAGCGCATCCTTGGAAGCCATGAATACACCGATGAAGTTCACCATGTCATTACCGGCAAAGGCAAGGGCAAGAGACCCCGTACCTGCCAACACGGCAATGCGGAGCGTATTGACTTTGCAAAGATATTGAAGCAGCGCAGACAACAGAGTCCAGAACAGGAACATAACACCCACAATGGCCCAGATGTTGAACTGATTTGTAATGGCAGAGATGTCATCTTTAAACACACTGCCTTTAAGACCTTTGAAGATAATGAAGTAGCTGATGGCGGTAAATGCCAGAGCGCACCACAGCGGCCCGATGTAGCGATATGCTTTACCGAAACGGAAGCTGAAGATAAGGCGGGCAACCCACATCACAAATGTACCCACCACAAACGCAATGGCCACGGAGGCAAAGATAGCCAATATCATGGTCAGGCACTTCTCCTCATTAATGTACTCAAGCAACGGGCAGGTGAGCACCTCACCACTGCTGAAGATGGCCATACCGATGCCTGCACCCAACAAACAGAATACAAGTGCTACCGTTGTAGAGGTCGGTAATCCGAGGGTGTTGAACGTATCTAACAGAATAATGTTAGCCACCATAACTGCCAAGTAAAGCAGCATGATTTGGTGGAAATTAAACATCTCCGGCTCAATGACGCCGTTTCTTGCAACGGCCATCATGCCGCTGGAAAAGCACGCGCCCAGTATCACACCCACAGCAGCTACGGCTACCGCTTGGTTGTACGTGCCGGCACGTGAGCCGATAGATGAATTCAGGAAATTACAGGCATCGTTACTGACGCCGACAATCAAACCGAATACGGAGAGAACAGCAATAAGGCCGAATATAACGTAATAAAGTTCCATGGTCTTGACAGATTTTCTACCATGAATCGCATGTAAAGACAAGAAAAAACACGAATCGATGCCCATTTTGTTGGAGAGGGAGGGTTCAAAACCATCTGAAACCGTTAACGTACAGCATTGGGGCTTGACAGGATGTGATTCATGAATATAATTGTCGAGTATTTTTAACAGACTTTAACACATTCACGATGAGCGAGCCCAAAAGATCTTCCGTTTTTCTTTCCCGAATCAACATCATGCTTCGATTCGCCTTGCTGTTTTGTTGTACGAGCTTGCTGACATCCTGCGGCATGGTCGGAGGCCTGTTAAATTATCTTATCAGCTTGCCGTTTAAGGTATTTAACGCAGTGTGCCCATGAAAACGTTTTCGTTTCATTTCTTAATTGTGTTGTTGGCGGGGCTCTTGATGGTTGCCTGTCAGCAGCCGTATTACGGTTCCGGCAATGTGGGTGTGAAAGACCACTCAGATTCCGTTGTGAATATCAATCAGGTGGACCCTGCATATCGTCGCTATTTTGCAGACCAGCATGATTCAAACTATTCTCTTCAAGACCAGAGAAAAGCTTTCTTTGAGGCCGTTAAAACCTCCAAGACTCCGGTGCAGCAAGATGCTCGCCACATGAGCAAAAATGCACCTAAAAAGAAGGCTTCAAAAAAATCTGTCAAATCGTCCAAGAAGACATCTCGCTCTACTAAAAAGAAGGTTGTCAAACGTAAAACATCTTCAAAATCCACCAAGAAGACAACCAAGCGCAAAAAACGCTGATTGCCATGGCTGATACGCAAGACTCGGAAAATACAGTAACGCCTGACATCGTTTCCCCGGAGGAGGCGCAAACTAATGAAACCCGCCCGATGCGCCGCGCGAGCGATTTGAAGTTTGCTGCTCTCGATTATGAGCATGCAGATATTTTGCCCCTGCCTGCACCCGAAGTTGATACGCCGAAATCTCAGGAAGACGCAAATTCTGCAAAACAATTGCCGCCCCCGGCAGAAGAGAAGTCTGAGCATGCCGATAAACCGCAACCCAAGGAGGAAGCGGATGAGTCAGAACCGCCTTTGCGGGGGATTCTGATACCGCCCGTGCTCTCATGGGTGTTGGGTTTCATGTCTTTGATTCTCTTTTTGGTGGCCGTAGGGTTACTCATGGCACGTTATTGGGAATCTATCCCCATGATGGTGCGCGTTTGCTCACTGGTATGCATACCGGCCTTTTTGTGGACGATATTCATCATCGGTTTCAAGAACGGAAATCGTGCGCCTGAATTGGCTTCTCTTCTGGCAGCAATATCATGGCTTGATGCCTTGTTAATCTATCAGCTTTGCATCCAGACACTCCCGTTGTGGATTATGGGGAGCATCTTTGTTTTCGGGTTGATGCTCATTCCCTTAATTAAGCCATGGAAGATGGCGGTGTTCTCCTTGTTGACGGGGGCCGTGCTTCAATACTCCCTCATGGGTTACGGTATGGCCATGGCTTCTACCTATGGCGAATGGTCGTTGATATGGGCCTCAGCCATGTCCATGACCATGGTGTGGAGCCACATTGGCTCCTGGTGTGCGCTGACCAAGCGTAAAGGGTACAGCAGTTACAGTTTCATAGGGCCGCTTGCTCAATTTGTTTTCCTGCTGATGCTGATAACCATGTTGGTGTATCCTCAACAATTGATACCCATGCAAATTGATGAAGCCGCATCCATCAACGAGTGGCTTGCCATATTGGGTGTATGGGTAGTGGCTATGTTGCCCATTTTACCGTTACAGCGTCATTTTGCAGAGGTATGCAACCACCCCAACATCAGTAATTCTTTCTTGTTGTACTGGTCAATTTCCATCATGACACTGCCGCTGGGGCTTTTGCTGGTGCGAGACATTCACACCTTGCTGCTTATGCCTTTGATTTTGGGGTATCTTTTCAGTTTAGTGTATTACGGGGCAGATTACCATGTACCCGGGCTTGTTCTGATGGGCAGCGTCGGCATCTTCCTTACGGTAATATCCATCCCCATTCATGTAGGTACGGGGCTTGTGGGCAGTGCCGCCATTCTTTTTGCTTTATCCGTAGGCTTCTTCATGAGCATGTTTTGGCTCAATAATCGCCGTAAGGCTCAGATTATGCGCCGAAAAGAAGAGCTTGATACCCTGCGTGCCGTGGAAAAAGAACGCAAAAACGTCAAGGCGTATCACGAAAAAGAACGCTTCACCATTGAATTACCCACTTACAATAAGTAAGTTTATTGCCACGCTGTCATAGCGCGGAATGCTGCTATGCGCTCCGCTAACTCTTCCCGTTTCAGCGAGAAGAGGGAGACCGTGCCGAACTTCTCACATGTAGCGGCTGCTACAACGGTTGCAATGGCAACACCTGTTTTCATGTCCTCCCAGTCGGGATTGCCTCCATTGATGCAATGCGTGAGGTAACCGGCCAGAGCCCCCATGTATGAATCTCCGGCTCCGGTGGGGTCGGCAGGGTGCATTAACGGCCATGCCGGGCAACGGAACAAGCGTACCTCCCCCTCGGGAGTCCTGTGAAACAGGGTAGACCCCGCGCTGCCGTGCTTGACTATGGCATAGCGCGGGCCTGCCTCCAATATCTTGTAGCCGGCTTCTATACTGTCATCCGACCCGGAATATTCGCGAGCCTCTTCATCATTCATTAAGGCCAAATCTACCTTGCTGAGCAGCTTGTGGGTATAGTCACGCTCCCGAATAATCCAGGACTTCATGAAGTCTGCCATGCTGAATGTGGCCTTTTCACATTGCTCCAGCATGCGGTACTGCAAAGGTGGTGTTACATTGGTGGCAACGGCTATGGTACAATCCCTCAGTTCATCAGAAAGCTGCATACACCAATGCTCTTGCACGCCCTCTATGGTGCTGACCGTGGTGCGGTTGTTCATATCGTCCTCGTATTTACCCGTCCAGGCAAAGGTTTGGCCCTCCACACGTGCAACATGCCGCATATCCACACCGCGCGCCTGCATGGCAAGGTTGTATTCCGTAGGAAAATCCGTACCCACAACACCCACCAATGCCATGTTATCCGTAAGCAAGCGTGCTGCCAATGCCGCATATATTCCGCTGCCGCCCAGCACAGAATTAGCTCTGCCTGCGGGGGTAATCAACGTATCAATGGCAATGGTACCATATATCAGGGCTTTGTTACTCATTGTCTGTTCCTTTCAAGAGTTGCAGCAAGATTTCTTCATCAATAATCGGCACCCCCAGTTTGACGGCTTTGTCTCGTTTACTGCCACCGCCCTCACCGGCAACAAGATAACTTGTCTTTTTTGTGACAGAACCGGTTGCTTTTCCTCCGGCATCAGCTATCATTCGTTCAAATTCGGGGCGGGGGCGGCTCAAAGCTCCGGTAAGAACAAAGGTTAAGCCCGTCAAGGGACCTTCTGCACTGCCTAAATTTTCGCAATAACGAGGTGATCTCGGGTTAATATCAAGAGCAGTCAAGGTGGTGACTACCGTTTTTCCGGTATCGGATTCAAACCAATCAAGTAATTTGCGGGATGATACGGAGCCGATGGGGTTGACCAGTTTCAGTTTATATACGCCGTCTTGCTCCAATTTCAAATATCCCCTCTGTTTAAAATCTGAAACGGCAGCCTCAATAGTCTCTTTGACATGAGCTTGTTGTTGCTCAAGCTCCTCGATGGGGATTCCTTTATTGACTCTTGATTTAGGATTAAGAGCATTATATTTTTCAACGGCACATTCAAGCTGCAACAATGCTTTAAGATAGGATGATTGAGACAAATCTGTCAAATCCTTATGATAAGTACTTACCAATCGTGCCGTTGTTACCCCGATGCTGGGAATACCGAATGCAGTCAGCCAGCGTTCAAGCGGTAATGTTTTGGCATTATTGAGGGCATCTAAGGCTTTTGCCGCATTCTTTTCACCGAAGCGGCGGGGCTCTTCATCGGTACCGAGATTGAGAGCTCCTAATGATTCTACATCTAGTTTGAACAAGTCAAGGGGGGATGTAATCATGCCGGTGCGTACAAGAGCCTCCGCAACAGAGCCACCTAGATTTTCAACATCCAGAGCTTCTCTCTTGCAGAAATAGGTGGTACGCATGGCCGTTTGTGCGGAGCAGGTAAAATTGGTACACCGCCAGGCAACTTGTCCGTCTTCTTGGGAAATCGGCGCCCCGCAGGCAGGGCAGACTCCGCCCACGGCTTCATGCAGGTGGTATGGCAAAGCCGTATCCGGACGCTTCTCCTTATTAACCCTGACAATAGCAGGGATGATTTCGCCGGATTTTTCTACCAACACCGTATCCCCGATGCGGATATCTTTGCGGCTGATTTCGTCTTGATTATGAAGGGTGGCACGAGAAACCGTAGTGCCGGAGAGGTGTACGGGTTCAAGCTCTGCAACGGGAGTCAGTACACCTGTACGCCCCACCTGAATGGTGATTGCGCGCAGTACGGTTTCCTTTTGTTCCGGGAGATACTTGAATGCAGCGGCCCAGCGGGGGGCTCTTGCGGTGGAGCCCAGCTGCTCTCGTAAGGCAAAATCTGCCAGTTTAATCACGGCTCCGTCCGTACCGTAGCCCAAGTTACGCCGCAACTCATCTATATCTTTTACAGCGCGGCGAACTGCGTCTACACCTTCAGCTGTAATGATGGGTGCATTGCAGGGAATACCCATGCGGTGTAACAGCTCCGCAAAGTCCGCAGCTGTGTGCAGGGGCTCGCCCTCATATTCGCCCAAACCATGAGCCAGAAAGGCCAAAGGACGGGCAGCCACCTCATTGACGTCTAATAATTTAATAGTACCGGCAGTAGCGTTGCGCGGGTTTGCCAAGGCGGGCTGCCCCTCTGCATCACGCTGCTCATTCAGGCGATTAAAATCAGCAAAAGGCATATACACCTCACCGCGCACTTCCAACAAAGACGGCGCGCCCTGCGGTAAATGGCGGGGAATACTTTTAATGGTGAGAATATTAGCCGTAATGTCATCACCCGTTTGACCGTCACCGCGTGTAGCTGCATATTCCAACTTGCCATGGCGATACATCAGCGTAACGGCGCAGCCGTCAATTTTAGGCTCAATGACCACCCGGGGGGAGTCTTGACCCAAGCTTCGGCTCAATCTGGTATAAAACTCCACTAATTCGGCATCCGTTTCACCCTCGCCCGGCTTATGCTCAAAGATATCATCTATACTCTGCATGGGGCGCGGATGCGTCACTTTGCGGAATCCTTCCGTTAAATCATTGCCCACTTTTTGTGTCGGAGAATCCGGTGTGATGAAATCGGGGTGCGCAGCTTCAATCTCTTCTAATTCTCTGTACAGAGCATCATACTCCGCATCAGTAATCTCCGGCTGAGCCTTGGCATAATACAATTGATTGTTGTGTCGAATAATACGGCACAACTCATCATAACGTGAGCGGGGGGCAGGCTGTTGCACAGCGGCAAATTCAAAGAGATCCATACGCTTGAAGGGTGATTGAACCACGGGATACCGGGTGCTCGAATTGTTGAAGTTTGTTGTTTGTAAGCTGTTGCAGTAAGGCCACGGCATCCTCCCAACCACGAGAGAGATTCTGCGGGGTGTGCGCATCTGAGTTAATGACGATGGGGATGCGGCGCTGAAGCAGTTCACGGAGCAGGGGGACGGACGGGTATTGCTCCGCACAGCGTTTATGCCAACCGGCAGTATTAATTTCAACCGCCATATTGCTTTCTTGAAGTGCTTGCAATACGGGGGCATAATAACGCATGAGCTCACCTTGCGGCACGCGCCCCCATATTTTAACGAGGTCTATATGGCCTACAATGTCGAAAAGACCACTGCGCACCATGCTTTCCACGGTCTGCCAATACTGTTTCCAGTCTTCTTCTACGCTGCCTGTAAGAGATTTATTCGCATAGAGAGAATCATCCACCGAGCCGTTACCGGGAATGTAATGCACTGAGCCGATAAAGTAATCCCACTGGTGCATTGTGCGCAATTGACGAATCCAATGCTCAATACCGGGAACCCAGTCACACTCTAACCCGCAAAGGATTTGCAGAGAACTGCCTTTTGCAGCGGCGCGGGCTTGGTTTACCCATTCAAAGTAAGCAGGGAGCTCTGCCGAGAGCATGCGCCAATCATCATAGGGCTCAGAGTCAGCAGGCATGGGTGCGTGGTCTGATATGCCGTATTGACGGAGCCCCAGCTGTAAGGCCTGTTCAACAAAGGCATGGGGGGTGCCTTCCGCATGATGGCACAGCGGCGTATGTGTGTGATAGTCGGTGCGGAGCATGGTGCCGATTATTTTATAAGGTTCAGGTATTCCGGCAACAGAAGAGGCAGGTCGGGATCGCCGAAAAATTGTTGCTCCTGAAGACGCCCGTATTCTCTCTCAAGCTCTGTTTTGAGGTTGATGAGGGAGTCTTGTTGCAGGCGGTTTTCCTCCGATTGAGATTCGAGACTGCGCAGTGTAGCCAATTCTTCTTGCAAACGGCGGTGCTCAGCCAGCGATTCGCCGACCAGAAGAGCTGCATCTTTTGCAGTGCCGGCATCAGAGGCTTTTCTCAGGCTGTAAACGGCACTGTTGAGCGCGGATTCCATGCCTTCATATATTTGGGCGTATGGCTCAGTGACATCCTCAACGGAGTCTTCAAGATAATCATTATCTGCATTATGCTTGCGCAGGTGAGTCATTAAAGCATCGGAACCATAGGCATTTTTGTTCATCAGCTCCTGAATAAGAGGCATATATGACTGGAAGATATGAGTCAATGCCGTCATCTGAGTGGTGATGATATTGGTGGTTTCCGCATCAAAAGGCAGCGTTTCCAGCCCGGCAAGGAGCTCTTGCATCTCCTGCAAGTGACGTTCCAGTTTAGGAGCAGCGGCGTCAGCCCCTACTTTGTCTTTTACGGAGTGTAAAAGTGCATCAATTTCCCTTGCTTTGGCAATGAGTTTACCGCAAAGGGTTTCTGCGTCATTGGTTGCAGAATCGGAGGCAAAAGGGCGCGAACCATCCCATGCCGTGAGGGGCATGTTAAAAGATAACAAGGAGATAATCAGCGCTATGGCTCTCATTCGTTCCTATTTATTCTACTCAGTGAGCGCGTATTGTCAAGATGATTGAGAGTCGGCTCGAAATTTATTCAATACATCTGCCAAGAATCCCTCTGCCACCAACAACTGAGCTTCTCTGCGGGGAATACCGCGGGCGCAAAGGTAGAAGAGTTGTTCATCATCCATCGGCGCACTGGCACTTCCGTGTGAGCATCTCACTTTATCCGCAAGGATTTCCAACCCGGGCAAAGAATGAACCGTGGCTTTTTCACTGAGCAACATATTGCGGTTGCTTTGGTAAGCATCCGTATGGTGTGCACCCTCTGCCACATAGATATTGCCGGCGAAAACAGCCGTAGCCTTATCGTCTATTACATTCTTATACAGCAGGTCGCTTGCGGCACCGCCTACGTGATGAATTTGACGCGTATGTTGATCCAGTACGCTTTCTCCGTCAGGCCTGTTGGCAGAGTAGAGATTATTGAAAGTATCTGCCGTTGCTGCAAATATCTCAGCTACGGTTTCTTCACGCGTCCACAAATTATTCTCATGCTGCGTTAAGTGGCTTACTTTACCACCCATGTTCTGAATATCGGTGATGCAGAGGTAACGCGCAAGCCCGGTGCTGTGCAGTGTTACTTTCAATTCCGCCCCCTCTGCCACATGGATGTTGCGGGTTACAAACATGGTGGCATCCTCTGAAGAACCTTGGTGGTGCTCTACAATCTCAGCTTTTACCCCGGGTGCAACCATGATGAACGTTGAGGGGGTATAGAGGGTATCCGTATTGTAGTATATGTGAATAGGCTCGTTGCAGGACTCTTCCAAAAAGAGAGCGTAACCGTTGCCGAATCGCTCAAGATGCATGCCGAGCAGCGCATCTGAACCAATGGTGGGCATCAGCATTTCCGTTTGGCGTAAATCTTCATCATCAGCACTTACGGGCATGGCTGCATTCCCTGCATTTTTAATGTCGGCCCGGCCGCAGGAAGGTGTGCTGCTCTGCAACAATTCAGCCAAGGCCGCTGCATATTTATTGGGACGCCCGAATCGCCAATCTTCGTTATAACGATTGGGGATGATTGCTTGTTCAAAACGAGCTTTACCGGCTGCAATGGCTTGCTTGAGTTTAGCCTCTGCTTCTGCAAGGGCGAAAGCTTCTTCCATGCTCATATTTTGAGGAAAATCCATAATCAATACAGTGCAGGGGGTTAGCCGATGGAATCTTCCATCTCCAAATCAATAAGTCGACGTAATTCCACGGAGTATTCCATGGGAAATTCCTTTACCAAGTCATTGATAAAGCCATTGACAGCCAAGCTCATGGCTTGTGCGCGGGTGAGCCCGCGTTGCTGCATGTAGAAGAGCATTTCCTCATCCACCTGAGAGACGGAGGCCTCATGCTGCACGGCAGATGCATTGCCGTTGACGCTGATGGCGGGGTATGTATCCGTGCGGCTGGCAGGATTGATGAGCAGGGCATCACATTCCGTATTGTTTTTGCAGCCTTTCATGCCTTTGAGCACATTGACTTCACCGCGATAGCTGGCACGCCCCTCTCCTATGGAAATGGATTTTGCCACGATGTTTGAGGTCGTCTCGGGGGCGGCATGGATCATGCGGGCACCCGTGTCCTGAAGCTGTCCACTGTGTGCAAGAGATATGCTGACCACTTCACCGCGGGCGCGGCGCCCCTGCAATACAACGGCAGGGTATTTCATGGTAAGCCCGGAACCTATGTTGCAGTCAATCCAACGAATCTCAGCATCTTCCATGGCCAAGCCTCGCTGGATTACAAGATTATAGACATTGGTGGCCCAGTTTTGTACCGTGACGTATTGAATCTTTGCCCCCTTGAGAGCAACAAGCTCTACAACACCGGAGTGCAGGGTGGCGGTATCATATTTGGGCGCGGTGCACCCTTCCATATACATGAGCTCCGCACCCTCATCTGCAATGATAAGCGTGCGCTCAAACTGCCCCATGCTCTCGGAGTTGATGCGGAAATATGCCTGCAACGGCTGGCTGAGCTTTACCCCTTTGGGTACGTAAATGAAAGAGCCTCCGGAAAATGCAGCATGATTCAACGCCGAGAACTTGTTATCATTCACGGGGATGACCTTACCGAACCAAGGACGGAAGATGTGCTCATAATCACGCAGCCCCTCCGTAGAGTTGACAAAGATGACACCTTGCTTGCTGAGCTCCTCCCGCATGTTGTTGTAGGCGGTTTCGGAGTCATATTGCGCATCCACACCGGCCAGGAAGGCTCGTTCCTGCTCCGGCACGCCCAAGCGTTCAAAGGTGCGCTTTACGTCATCAGGCACGTCTTCCCAGCTCTTGTAGGGGGCTGTGCCGTGTGCCAGATAATAGCGAATCTTGTCGAAGTCCAAATCTTTGATACCCTCGGGAGCCCAATGGGTGGGCATGGGCATCTCATGGAAACGGCGTAAAGCATCCTTGCGGAACTGACGCACCCAATCAGGCTCGCCCTTGGCATCGCAAATGTAATCAATCGTTGCCTCAGTTAAGCCGTAGCCTGCATCGAAACGGTGATTTTCCGGAAAAGCGAACTCACCGCGAGTATCTATCTGGAAAGTGGATTCATCCATCACGCTTCGGGTTTCAGGAAGTCAAAGCCGTTCTCTTCAATCTGCTCTACGAGCTCATAGCCGGCAGTACGCACTATCTTGCCCTTGTACAACACATGTACCACGTCCGGGCGAATGTAGTCCAGCAGACGCTTGTAGTGGGTGATAATCATGAAGCTGCGGAAAGGTGCACGCATGGCGTTAACGCCATCGGATACAATGCGCAGGGCATCCACGTCCAAGCCACTGTCCGTCTCATCGAGAATGGCGTACGTGGGCTCCAGCATCATCATCTGCAAAACATCATTGCGCTTCTTTTCACCGCCGGAGAACCCCTCATTCACGGCTCGGGCCGTAAACTTGGTATCCATGCCCAACTTCGTCATGGTTGAGCGCATGGTTTTGTAGAATGACACGGCATCCAGCTCTTCACCCTTAGGCAAACGAGCTTGCAGGGCAGCTCTCATGAAGTTAGCATTGCTTACCCCGGGAACCTCCACGGGATATTGAAATGCAAGGAAAAGCCCGGCACGGCTGCGTTCATCCACACTCATGGCGAAAAGGTCTTGGCCGTCCAGCTCTGCCGTGCCGGATATCACCTCGTAGTCGGGGTGCCCGCACAACACCTTGGATAATGTGCTTTTACCGGAACCGTTAGGCCCCATAACGGCATGTACCTCACCTTTGGGTATTTCAAGACTTACACCGTTAAGAATTTGCGCGCCGTCTTTCACGCGCGCATACAGATCTTTGATTACCAGACTCATGACTTAGTGTTCGGAAAAATACTTATCAGGGATTGCTCCGTGAAGATAGGCCTCCATGGTGTCAATGGTTACACCCTCGGGCAAATCAAATACGTCCTCAGGGGTCAATCCTTCTCTCAGCTGCACATCAATAACGCGCTGCGTTTTGTCATCCATCAAATGGATATGAGGAACCACATTGGGACAGTATCTGCTGGGGCCGTTGTCCGGGTGCAGATGGTTCACCAACTTGGCCTCCACCAATGCCTCCAGACTGTTATAGATAGTGGCTAAAGAAATGCCGGGCATGACAGAGCGGGAGCGCTCATATATCTGAGCGGCGGTAGGATGATCCTCCGATGCTAAGAGAATATCAATCACTATGCGGCGCTGGCGGGTCATGCGCAAACGGGAACAACGCATCATGAACGAAGACGGCACGTTGCGTTTACAGCTGCTGGATGTATATGAGGTCTTTTGCATACCGATAGACTAGGAGCTTACAGGCCTCCTGCGCCCACATTATAACGATTCAAAATGTAATTTGCAAGGCAATTTGCATAGAATATACACCGCATCCTGTCAGCAAAGTGCATTTTTCGCTTGCAGATAAGGCGCAGCTGTGGCAAACTCAGGTGGTACACAGTAATTATTGCCATGTCAAATTGCTCATTCAAGGAGATTTCGGGCGGTGTAACAGCTGCCAAGGGTTATGTTGCCAATGCTCTCGCATGCGGAATCAAGAAACCTACCGCTACACGACTGGATTTAGCACTTGTATACTCAACGGAGCCGACGACCTCTGCCGGCACCTTTACCACGAACCGCGTGCGTGCAGCCTGTGTGCGCGTGAGCCAAAGTCACTTGAAGAGAGGCAATGTGCGTGCCATTGTGGCCAACAGCGGCAATGCCAATGCCTGCACAGGTGCCGGCGGTGTGGCAGTAGCCCGCAAAGAATGCAGCATTGTGGCAAAAAAACTCGGTTTGAAAGCTTCTGAGGTAGCAGTTTGTTCTACCGGTGTTATCGGGTTGCCGATGCCGATGGTTCGTATTGAGCCCAGACTGCCGGAGCTTTGTGAGAATCTTTCCGCAGAGAAGGGGCATGACGTTGCGTCTGCCATTATTACCAGTGATACACGGGAAAAAGAAGTAGCCGTAGAGGTAAACATCGGCGGTAAAACGGTAACAATCGGCTCCTGCTGTAAGGGTGCCGGCATGATTGCTCCCTGCATGGCTACCATGATTTGCCTTGTATGCACGGATGCCGCCGTCAGCCGAGAGCATTTGGAAGCCATTGTCAAGAACGGTGTTTCCAAGACCTTTAACCGCATTACCATTGATGGCGACATGAGCACCAATGATACCTGCCTAGTATTGGCCAATGGTGCCGCCGGGATAACTTTGGAGCCGGGCTGTGAAGGCTGGGATACCTTTGTTGAGGCCTTGGAGTATGTGCTGATGGAACAGGCACGCCGCATTGTGCAGGACGGAGAACGCGTAACCAAGTTTGTTACCGTGCAGGTAGAGGGTGCCCCCTCTTTGGCTGAGGCCAAGCGTGTTGCGGAAGGTGTTGCCAAATCAGCCTTGGTTAAGAGTTCTTGGAACGGTGGAGACCCCAACTGGGGCCGTATTATTCATGCCGTGGGTTACAGTGGCACCCGCGTGCGTGAAGAGAAGATTGATATTGATATTGCCGGTTTGCCGGCCTGCCGCGGTGGTGAACAAACGGATACCCCCAGTGATGATTTGCGAGAGCGCGTACAGGCCAGAGAGTTTACCGTGCGTATTAATCTGAACCTCGGCACGGAAGAATATGTGGTTTATACCACGGATTTGTCTCCCGAATACGTTGACTTCAATCGCTCTGAGTACGCCTATTGGAATCAAGCCAAACAAGACGGCCTCACTAAGTGATTTTTTCATATTCCCGCATCTGTGACAGAATTATCTTGTCACAGCGGGAATTATGTGCTATACATGTTAGCATAACATGTCGAGAACGGCAATTATCAGTGATATTCATTCTAATTACCACGCCTTGTACGCGGTAATGACGGATGCTTTTGAGCAGGAACGCTGCACCGAGGTGGTGTGCCTGGGGGATATTGTAGGGTATAACGCCTATCCCGGAACCTGTGTGGATTATATTCGGCAACTGAATTGTCCCGTTGTAAAAGGGAATCATGATGCTGAGGTGGTTAATCCCATGTACGATAAGATGAACGATTTGGCCAGAGAGGCCATGGAGTGGACCGTACACCAGTTGTCTGAGGAACAGCTCCAGTGGCTTGCAAGGTTGCAATATCAGCGCATTGTTCGTCCCACGGGTGGCAAGCCTTCTTCTTTCACTATCGTTCATTCTACGTTGGATCAACCCAAGGCTTGGAACTATATCATCAACGCCAATGATGCTGCGGGAAATTTCACGAGACAGTTCTCACAATTGTGTTTTCACGGGCACACGCATATACCCAAGATTTATTGCTGGGACGGCCGCCATGCAGCAGATGATTATGACGTGGCTCACCAACTGGTAATGAACGGATATGCCGAGCTTCACCCGATGGACGGGCATAAGTATTTTGTGAATGTGGGTTCCGTAGGCCAGCCCAGAGACAATGACCCGCGCGCTTGTTATGCTATTTTTGATTCTGATATCAATATGGTTATCATGAAGAGGGTAGCTTATGATATTGCGGGAGCACAAAATGCCATTCTTGAAGCAGGGCTGCCTTCTTATCTGGCAGAGCGTTTGGCTAAAGGTTGCTGATTAACGATAACAGGAGAGCAGGGGTTTGAAAAACATCGTACAAAGATTAATGCCGGCTATCATTTGGCTTGTTCTGGGAACATTGCTTGCGTGGTATCTGGTGCCTTCTGAATTGGAGCAGATGAAGTGGGAAGTTCCCGGTATGCCGGAGAGTTATCCCATAGAGCAGTTGTGCAGACCCATTTTGTTGGCCTTGCTTTGTTATCTGCCGTTTATCGGAGCCTTGTGCTATGCCTTTATGGGCACGATAGACAGATACATGTCCCGCAACTTTATCAGCTATTTCCTGATGTGTACGCTGATTTTGATGCTCATCTATATCTTGGCAGACTTTACCGACAACATGGAGCGTTTCCGCTCCAGATTTGATGACCCGGTTGTTCAGGCATTGAAGTTTTACGGGTCTCAGATACCGATGTTCATGTATCAGATTTTGCCCTATACGCTGATGATGGGCACAATGTGGTGTTTGAGCAAGCTCTCCGGCACATGTGAGATTGTGGGCATGATGCAGTCCGGCCGTTCTTTGTTGAGCCTTTGCCGTCCCATTTTTATATTAGGTGCGCTTATTTCTCTGGCTTATGGTATCTTTGGGTTCCACTGGGCTCCCAACGGCATGCTGTATCGCCAAATCCAGCTCAAGCAGCAAAAGAATGCAGATGGCAGCGCGGCAGCTGTGGTATACCGCAGCGAATCCAGTGCCCGTCACTGGATTGTTAAGCATCCCTCTACCATTGATAATCCCGGTGCCCCCATGAGAGATGTCGAAATCAAACAGTTCGACATGACCAATAAGGGAAAACCCGTTATGCAGTATTTTGCAGACACGGCCATCTGGAACAAGGCAGATGCCACGTGGACGCTCTATAACGTATACATTCATGAGAATGCCGAGCCTAATGTAAGGCCGTCCGATGGTGTTCACCATGAGACTCTGGTATGCGATTTTGACGAAAAACCGTATCAGATTATCAGCCCCGGTCCGGGCGGCAGAATTGACGCCATGGGTACTTCTGCGCTGTATGACTACATCAAGTCCGGGGCAGGCTCCCGTGAAGACCGTTATAAGCGCAGAACGGAGTGGCACGTGAGAATTGCCCGAATCTTTACCTGCATGGTGCTTGTGTTGCTGGCAATTCCCAGTTCCGTGACTTTCCAGCGTCGCGGCACGATGAAAGGTATCGGTATAGCTATTATTCTTGCTGCACTCATGCTGTTCTTGTACCGTGTATTCCCGGCCATGGGTGAGGCAGGTATCATTCAGGCATGGATAAGTGCTTGGATTCCCAATGTCCTTTATACTATCATTGCCATTTATATCTTCCGCAAGAACTTGGCACACAGATCTTTCCGTGAATGGATGCAAGCCAGAATGAAAGGCGAACTCTGATGCAGGTTAAGGGCATTATATTTGATTTCGACGGCGTACTCGTTGATACCGAATGGGCTATATATCGTTCTTGGGTACAGCTCTTTGAGCGAGAGGGACAAACGATTGATATTGAAACCTATTCGCCATGTTTGGGTGCAGGTTATTCTCATTGGAATCCCGCAGATTACCTGGAATCTCTTACCGGTAAGAAATATAACTGGGAGCTTGAAACACCCGCCAGACAGGCCGTGTTGGAAGCAGATTTGGCGCAAATGGGCTTGATGCCGGGTGCGGAAGAGTTATTGAATTGGTGCAAAGATAATAATATACCTATGGCGCTGGCGTCTTCATCTTCGCGCCGCTGGGTTGCCGGCTGGCTTGAAAAGCTCGGCATTATGGGATATTTCAAAGGTGTTTTCACCAGGACGGATGGTTATCCGGTTAAGCCTGATCCGGCTTTGTTTTTAGCTGCGCGGGCTTGCCTTGATGTTTCGCCTGAACATTGTATCATTGTAGAGGATTCTCAGAACGGAACCATCTCCGCACAGCGCGCAGGCATTCCATGTGTAGCGATACCGAACCGAATGACTAGGCTGTCCGATTTTTCCGCCGCAAGCATTATTATGGCAGATTTGCATGAACTGCTGCGTTCTGTTTCTGCATGAGAATCGCATACAGCGGTCAACCGTACAGGCAATAGCCGAATTCCGGATTCTCTGAGGCTTTAATGCAGAGCAGCGGAATTGTCGGACAAGTTAACGACTTCGCATAATATATGTAATGCAAAATTATAATTAACTTTCCCGTATATATGAGTCAACTTGGTACTTTCCGCTTGAAACGCTGCGGAAAGATGGTAGAATAAACAGAGCGTATGAGCATGGTAGTAGCAGAACATTTACACAAAACGTTCGGCCGTTTCACTGCGGTTAAGGATGCAAGTTTTACGATTGAGAAAGGAGAAATCGTCGGATTTCTCGGGCCTAACGGTGCCGGTAAAACAACCACAATGAAGATGTTGACAGGATATCTTCCGCCAACCGCAGGCACAGCAAGTATTGCCGGGTACGATATTCTGGACAACCCCGTAGAATCCCGCCGCCATTTGGGCTACATGCCCGAGAATGTTCCGCTGTACGATGAAATGCGAGTTACAGATTACCTGCTGTACAGAGCACGCCTCAAAGGTCTGCGTGGCGGCGATATCCGCAAACAAGTGGGGTATGTAATTGATACCTGCGGGTTGGAGCCCAAGAGAAAGAATCTCATCAGCACACTGTCTAAAGGTTATCGCCAGCGCGTCGGATTGGCAGACGCCCTGCTCGCCAAGCCTGATTTGTTGATTCTGGACGAGCCTACGAATGGTTTGGACCCCAACCAGATACGCCAGATACGCGAGTTGATTCGTTCCTTATCGGAGAATCACACGGTTATCCTTTCCACCCACATTCTGAGCGAGGTGGAAATGATTTGTAATAAAGTGATTATCATAGATCAAGGCGAGATTAAAGCCGCAGATACTCCGGTTAATCTGACTAAGGGGCTCCGCGCAGCCGGACGTGTATCCATTGAATTTAAAGGCGATTTGGACACAATTGTTCAAGAACTTGAGGCATTTGAACCCGTTAAAAAAGTAATAGTTGAAGACACCTTACCCGGAGATTGGCACCGATTACTGGTGCGCGCCGAACCCGGTACGGATACCCGCGAAAAAGCAGCGGCCATCATAGCAGCACACGGTTACGCCACACGCCACATCTACCGCCATATCCCCAGTTTGGAAGACGTGTTTGTTGAAATGACGCGTCGTGATTGATAAGATTTAAAACTATCAGCAATGGAAACGAACAACTCTACTGAACCTTGCTCCCCTGCTCCGTCTTCTAAGAAAACGAGCAATATTGCACGCAATCTGCATAATTACTTCTCAACACTTTGGGTTATTTACACCAAAGAGCTCAAGGGGTATCTCTGCGTGCCTTTCGGGTGGATGATTTTGGCATGCACCATGGGCATTCAAGGCCTGATGCTTCAAGCCGTGCTTGAGACCATGACTCAGGCAACCGGTAATGGTGTTATGTATTACATGACGGACAGTCTCTTCTTCCTGATGCTCTTCATCTTCATATTCCCTCTCATTACCATGAGAACATTTGCAGAAGAAGAGCGACTCGGCACGTTGGAAGGCTTGTTGACAGCCCCGGTTACAACGAGTCAAATCCTTATGGGTAAATATCTGGCTGCATATACGTTCTATATCATACTGTGGTTGCCGATGCTGTTGTACCCGTGGATGAGTGAAATCGGTAACTTATATACATTGATTCGCTACGCCGAACAAAGTGAAACGACTATCACCTACATGCTGGCCGATTGGGTGGGTGTATACTGCATCTTGGCTCTTACGGGTGCCTTCTTCATTGCGTTGGGTATCCTCTGTTCTTCTGTCACGCGAAGCCAGATCATTGCAGCCATTTTCTGTACCTGTCTCATGATTATGTACTACTTTATGGGGCGCGTGACAGACTTGTGGGGTGAGTTCCCTGCGGCTCCGATTTTCCATTACATATCATTCTCCGAGCAATTCCGTTCATTTACCAGCGGTGCCTTGGATACGCGCCCGGTCGTGCTCTATATATCCATGACTGTTTGCTTGCTGGCTTTGACCAAACGCTTGGTTGACTATCGCCGTTGGACTCGCTGATTTACCTGAACTTTTTTATACCCCATTTTCATTATGAGTAAAAAAGAATTTACCGGACACCCCGATGCTCGTCGGCCCAAAGGCACGCCTCTGGCATGGCTTAATCTGGTGCTGTTGGTTATTATCGTTATCTGCTGCAATTACATAGGATGCAGAGAATATGGCCGTGTGGATTTGTCTGAATATGAAAGTTATTCCATTTCGGAAAGAACAAAGAACGTATTGACCAGCGATACGATTCAGAAGAGAGAGACGCCCATACGCATCATTTTCGCGTTCCCGTCTTCCGTGCCCGGTTATCACCGCATGTATGTGCTTTTGGAGGAATATAAGCGCTACGCCAAAGGCAAGATTGAGATTGAGTGTTTCGACCCGCTCCGCCAACCCGGACGAGCTCATGAAATTGAGGATATTTATAAGGTAAAGTTCAACCAGGAACTCTGTATCGTTGATGCTCGCGAAAACAAGGACGCCCCCATTGACCATTACGATGCCGACCCTGAAAAGGCCAATCAGTACAGTCGCATTCCCGGCTCAGCTTTCTTGAAGTATGAAACGCAACCGGACGGCAAGAGAAATGTAGTAGCACTCATGATGGATGAAGTGCTCTGCACGGAAATCATTAAAGCCATTGAAGGCCGTCAGCGTAAAATGTACGTTGTTGCCAACAAAGGCGGCGTGCAGGTTGATCAAAACGGGCAGCTTGAATATGAGACCATCTCGTTGATTCGCACCATCACGGGCTCTCTTAACATGAAGCTTGAGCCCATTGTGCTGAGTGAGACAGATGAGCAAGAATTGCCTGATGATGCCGAAGGTCTTATCATTATTGCCCCTCAGTTTGACTTTGAACCGTGTCAGGTGGCCACGCTCCGCAAGTTCTGGGACAGAAACGAGCGCAAGTCCATTTTCATTGCACTGGATCCCTCCCTGCCCTATTTTGACACGAAAGTTGTGAAGAATGAGGCCGGAGACGAGACAAAGGCTGTAAGAGGCCCCCGCTTGAGCAATTTGTATCAATTTTTGAGAGAAAACGGCATTCAACCCAATGGTGATGACCGCATTCTGCTTAAAGACAGCCAGCGATTGGTGAACAATATCTCCGTATTCTTCCCCAAGAGCTTGGATTGCACCTCTAATTTCTGGAACAATACCACACAACTTGAGGGCCGTTGCCGCTCATTCTCTTTAAGAAATGCCGACGAAAGCGTTGCTTCGGCCAAGCGACTGAATCAATACCCTCTCATCATGACATCTTTGGATTATTATGGTGAGACGAATCCCAGCCGCGGCGCAAAGATTGACGGAGACGATATCGAAGGTCCCCTGTGCGTAGCAGCAGCGGCTACGCGTGGCAGTGCAGATGATCCTAACCGTCTCAACACCTTGGTTGTTCTCGGTAATCTCGATATGTTGGCTGAGGAAGGTGCCCGCAAGGAAGTGCGTGATTATTTACGCTCCATCTGGGCTTGGATGACAGAGCGCCCTGAGTATGCGGGCAAGAGCTCCAATTATGACCTGACGGTTAAGATTGATTTGAATCGTCACTCTCGCAGTGCCGTTGAGCACCTCACTCTCATCATTATGCCTTTGATGTCTCTGCTGATTGCCATTTTCATCTGGAATACGAGACGCCATTAAAAAAGTATCATTCCATGAAACTTTTTACAACCATATTACTTGCAATAGCAACGGCTTTGCTGATTACCGCCTCTGTCTTTCTGACGGTGGACGGTAATTTGGCAAAGCTGACCGGCTGGTATCGTGTGACTCCCGGTATGCCGCTTTTCACCAACGAACACACACAGCAATTCAATAAGATATGCTGGATGCGTTTTAAGGATTTGCATGATGAAATAGCATGCTCCAAAGATGAAAACGGTGATTGGTGGATTATCAGCCCGTTTAAGGATAAACTCAATCCTGCGGTTGCCAAGTATCTGCTTGCTTTTGCCGAGAGTGCAACTATTATTGACACCCTCAGCATGGATGAGACCGCTCGCAGAAACATGCGAGATTTCGGTTTTTCATCCGACTTTTGCGCCGTGACGCTCAAAGTACCTTCCGGTGATGACTTGACAACGGCGGCACGCTTCACGCTGGGTAAGGAGGCTCCGTGGCTTGCTTCCGTGGGCGACGGCAAGCACGTGGTGCCCACCACATATCTGCAAACAGACTTTTACGGTGATGATGACAGGGTGCACGTTGTAAGTGGCAATATTACACCGCTTTTTGCCAATGGTCTGCGTAATCTGAGAGACCCCATGCCTCTTCGCTTTGACCCTAACGATGCAGTAGAAATTCAGATTCAGGCCGAAGGTAATTCGCCCCTGTCATTACACAGAAAAAACAGTGATTCTCCATGGTATCTGAAAACAGAAAACAATGACACTCCGGCAGACCAGGAAACGGCGGCCAAGTTGTTGATGATGCTTTGCAGTATGGAGGCGGTACGCGTACAGAGTGCGGATGATGTCAAATTGACTGAAACACCTACGCACACTGTATCCATTCGCTGCAACAAATCCGATAAAACGCAGGTTTTACATTTATATTCCCCCTTTGCTGCTCAGTCAGACTTCTCCTCAATAGGCTCTTTGTGTTATGCTACGGTAAATGACAGAGATGTGGTATTTACCCTGCGAGCAGAGCCCAAAATGCGCCGCAAAGGTGGCTATTCATCCATTGTGAATGCAATCTTCAGCATGCCGGTACTACCGGCTGAAGATATTGCCAAATATCGCGGTTTGAATGAAATATACACGGATGAGCTACCCCTTGCCATGGATACTTTGCGCTCCAAGCGCTTAGCTGTTTTTGACGAACGTGATGTAGAGTGTGTTCTTATTCGCTCCCGCAACAGCAAATTCCCCCTCAGATTAAATCTCATCCCCGGTATCAAGGAAAGTAATACTCAAGATGCTTGGACGGTTGAAGCACAAGGCCGCCGTGCGATTGAAGCAGAAACGGAAATAGTCCGCAACTTCTTGCGCAGTTTCCGTACCATTCCGGTGGAAGCTATCGTAGAGGACTTGCCCACGGCACAGGATGAAGAAAGTCAAGCAAAACGCAGCGAAATCATACGCAAATACGGGTTGTTTACTCCGGATTATCGCATCTTCATCACACCGAGAACATGCGCATTCCGCACGACTATATTCGGTACGGACTTGCCGCTTATCAAGGATCGGGATGTTAAAATATACTCTATATCATTGCACCAAAATGGTGAAACCGGCGAGTTTGAACGCTACGCCATGGAGGAGCACGGGGACGCCATCTACAAGCTCAGCCATAAACACACCCGCAATTTGGCCTTGCAGCAAAATGCCTGGAAAGCAAGGAATCTGCTCAGCTTCCATATCTCTGAGCTGAAGCGTTTCACGTTGGGCTATCATCAGGCTCCGCTTGTGTTGGATTATGAATCCGTGGCTGAATCATGGAGCGGCACGTTGGGCGGAGTTGACATCACCCCCAACATTAATCCCCACCGCGCCTTGAATTGCGTAGACCGCGTGCGTAAAATCAAGGTGAAAGAATGGTTGGATTCTCATGATGAAGATGCCGTTAAAAAGTTAGCTCAACCGGTGTTCTCTCTTAAAGTTGAATTGGAAGTAATGGACCACTCCGAAGCGGAAGCCATTATTGCAGATGCAGAAGAGTTAGGACACAACCAAATGGATGAGAGTGGCAGCTATCGTCAGGATGGAGCTGAGGCTGCTTTGGAAGACGATTCTGCATTGGCTGACATGTTCCGTGAACAGGCTTTCAATGTGAGACCGATTAAGAATGTGACTTATACAATAGAATTGGCCCCGGTCAACAATCACGAAGATTCCCCTCTCTTCTACGGGCAAATCAAAGAAACAGGTCAGATGTTCCTCATGTCTTTTGAGGATGCCCAAAGTTTAGCATCTTCCCCGCTGGAAGATAACGTGCATATGATGCAAACTAAATAACAGCAATTGAACGATAATGTGGGTTTGGAAGAAAACAATCTATAAATCTAACGAAGAAGAATGGCAAGAGAAGCTCAGCCATATGAGCGGAGCCGTTTTTTCTGAAGGTTTTCACGCAGAGCGTGTCAATATTGATGTATATACCGAAAATGAAGAAGAGGTATACATTTTGCAAGCATGCTATGGCGGAAAAGCCGAAAGCGTCAATACCGTAGATTGGGTTGCAGCAACTGCTCCCGAGAATACCCCGCCCTTAATTATCAGAGACAAAATAGTTATTTCCGCAAGCTCTGCCCCGCAGGTATTAGAGCAATTGCAGCAGCAATACCCCGGCAGAACAATTCTGACATTCCCGGCTGAACGAGCCTTCGGTACCGGCAACCATGCCACCACCTCCACATGTTTGCGCATGCTGTGTGATGAGGTAAAAACAAGAAAACAACCATGGACGCTTACCGATATCGGCTGTGGCACGGGCGTGTTGGCACTTGCAGGGCTCAGGCTGGGGGCAACAAAGGCCATCAGTTTTGACTTTGACCCGATTGCTGTGGAAGTTGCTCGCAAAAACATTGACAGAAACGGCGGTGCCGACAATTTAGAGTTGTTTCAGGCAGACGTGTTTGAGTGGTCACCGGCTTCGGGCGAACAAGCAGATATCGTCTTGGCCAATCTATTCTCCGCAGTGTTGGTGAAAGCTTTTGCACGATTGAAAGCAGCAATGAAACCTCATGGCAGCGTACTCATCATATCCGGCATTCTGAATACCCAAGCACAAGAAACGCTTGATGCGGCACGTGCAGAAGGCCTGGAGGTTATAAAAGTGGTATCTCGTGGTAAATGGACCACGGCAAAACTCTGCATTGCATGAATATTCTGGCCATAGAAACATCAACCAAAGACGCGTCTCTTTGCTTGATGAAAAAAGGCTCCATCTGTGCGGCATCCGCATGGCAGGCAGAGCGCAACCATGACTCCTTTCTTTTTCCCGCATTGGAAAAAGCTTTGCTTTGCCTGGATGATGAGTCTTTGGACTTGATTCTTGTGGGGGCAGGCCCGGGTAGCTATGGTGGTGTGCGTGTTGCTTTGGCCGCAGCCGTAGGTGTGGCAACGGTAAAAGCCTCTCATGTTGTAAGCATTTGTTCATGGTGGGGATTGACTCCGCAAGATACCTGCATGGTCTCAGATGCAAAACGAGGCGGGTGGACCGTATTAAGACCCGGTGGAGATATTACGGTATTGACTACCGATGCTTTGAAAGAGGAAGCAGGCAAAGGGTTATCCTTGGTAACCGTAGAAACCGAAGAGACTCTCGCGCGTCACGGATTAACGGCCCTGCAATATGAAATTAAACCGACTGCCGAAAACTTGATTCAGGCATGGTTGTCTTTACCGGAGGAGAAAAAAGAAGAGTTAAAAGCGGCTCCTGCAGAACCCATATATGTGCGCCCGCCCCATATTACGGAAGCTAAACGTAAACCTTGGCAAATTTAACCATTCACACCATGAGTGAATCCCCCATCATACACACATGCCAAAGATGCGGTGCCTGTTGCCGCTGGGAGGGTGATGTTTGTGTTACGGATGAAGACATTACGGCGATTGCTGCGTATCTTGATATGAAGGAAGAAGACTTCATTGACCGGTATTGCAGAATTCAACGCAACCGAAGAGGGCTTTCTATCATTGATGCTGAAGATGGTGCTTGCATCATGCTGACCGAGAATGGCTGCCGTATTCAAGCTGTAAAACCGCAACAATGCAAGGATTTCCCCTATAAATGGAACTTTCCCGGTTGGGAACAACGCTGCCCCGGTGCAGGCAAAACAGAGTTTGAACAAAACTGATGTTTGAAAACTTCTCTCAGCGTTGGCGCGCCATGTTGAAAGCAGTGCGCCGCAAACTGCGCAAAATACGCAGTAAATTTGCGGAGCGTCTTACAAAAGAGCCCACGCGATTGGCGGCTAAAGATGAATCTCGCCGTGCTCACGCAGCAGAGGTTGTTGATTTGTTTGCCTCTATTATGGCGCAGGTAGAGGGATTGAGCATGGATGACATGGACACCACCATGGACATGCTGCGCTACGATTTTCCGAATGTTGAGCACAGTTGGCTGGCCGAGCGCTTTCAACAGGCATATACGGCAGAGTATTCATTATCTCACACGCTGACCATTGCCGCAGCAGACAGAACAACAGCTGAACGCACGGCATTGGCTTTGGAGATTCTTACCATGCTGTACCGTGTTGGCGGCGACCTCACGAATCCATCTTTGTTTGACCGTGTTGCTAACGGACTTAATTTGCCGGGACAGTCCAGATTACTGGAGAAATTGGTAAGCACCCCCGGGCTATTAGCCCCTGCTCCATTAGAAGTTCTCCGTTTTTCTCGTGATATTGCATACGCTAATGTTACTTTATCCAAGCTGGATGACGGGGTCAGATTCCGAGCCATCAGCTGTGCCAATATATTGCTGATTGTCAATGATGCAAGACAAACCATAGTAGTACACGGCAGAACCTTGCACAAGGGAGATATGCAAATTATATCCCCCGGGCAGACCGTTGAATTGAACGGGGGCAGATTAAGGTATAGTGTGATACGCTCCCTTATTCAAACCCAATACTCCAAAGCGGATTTGGCTGCTTTCTTGCATTGTGAAAATGACGAGGTGTATGTATCCCGCTATCGTCACAAAAATTGCATAGCAAAATTAAAGTTCGGTGTTCATGTTGAAATTGAGGTGCTGAATAAAGATGCGGACATTGTTATAGACGACCTACCCCTCTCTCAGGATTGTTCCGTTTGCACATCATATTTCTCCCCCTTTACAGTTAAAGGACTTGGCCCCTACCATTTTGCCGAGTTACACCAAATTGAAAGTCCGAGCAAGAGTTATCAGTTAGCCCCGGACAGCAGAAAAATCTTGGTAACGAATCTGCCCTATGTGAATAAAATGGGTGCTTTGATGCTCACGCCAGGCTTGGCTCCGGGGGTGATTTTTGAGGTCAGTTATTCTCGCGTTACCAATACCGGGCTTATTCGATTCATTGAAGGGTCCAGACACTCCATTTCCATTAACGGCACACCGATTAAAGAAGATGAAGCTACTTTAACAGATGGAGATTTGATTGCTCTGGGCTCATTGCAATTCTTGAGATGCCGATTTGCCGCAGGCGTGTTGGATGAGGAAACGTCTCTTATCAATGAATTAACGGTAAAGGGGCTGACTCGTGATTTTGTCCGATCCGGCAGAGTTGTTGATAATATAGATTTCACTCTTAAACGCGGAGAAATGGCATGCATTCTCGGGCCCAGTGGCTCAGGTAAAAGCACACTACTGAATATGCTTGCGGGGCATCTCGCACCCTCTTTCGGCTCTATTCATTATAATGACGAAAGACTAACGCCGCAGGCATCCGCACTGCGCAGGCATATAGCTTTCATACCGCGAGAAGATATTCTTGATGAAGCGATGACAGTGGGTGAGCATGTGTATCAAGCATCTGTTTCACGTCGCCCCCGACTCACATTTGCAGACCGCATGCGCAGGGTGCAGGCCGTACTGAACTTTGTGGGGCTTTCTCACCTTATTGAGCGACGTGTTGGCAAAAAGGGAGAAAGAACCTTGTCCGACGGCGAACGCACACGTTTAAACTTGGCATTAGATTTGACGGCTACCTCTGAGGTTTTCTTGATTGATGAGCCAATCAGTGGTCTGGCTTCCAGTGATGCAGAGTATGTGATAGACACGCTCAGCAATATGGCAGCAGGGCGTATAGTTGTGTGCTCACTGCACCGTCCCTCTCAGAGTATTCTGAACCAGTTTTCAAAAGTCATGGTGCTGAACGATTGCGGTCAAATGGCTTTTTGGGGCACACCGGCAGAGATGCAAGCTTATTTTCAAACAGCAGCAAGAGAACTGGGATTACCGATTTCCCGAGAAGCCCGTGCTGCCGGTGGAGCCGAATATGCTTTTGAGGTAATGTCTGCCCCGTTTAAACGATTGGGTAAGAATAGGCTTCACAACTCGTCTCTGTGGCAGGAACGCTTTGAAAAACACAGATACAACAAGGCTCGCTCTGCGGTTACGGAAGAAAAAGAGTACCGCCCCATTCCTCCGTTGCCTCGACGTTCCGTCGTGGAATTATGGCGGTTATTTAAGCTCTGGTTATTGAGAACCTTTATCAGCCGCATCCGCAGCAGAATGAGTTTATATGCGCTGTTGCTGGAATCTCCCGTATTGGCACTTCTGATTGCAGGCACTCTCAGGTCCTCATCATCTGAAAGTTACATATTTTATCATTCCCTGCATATAAGTGAATATCTTTTCCTTTCACTGGTACTGGCCATGTTTTTTGGCCTGACTGACTCAGCGTGTGAGATTATACGTGACAGAAACCTCATTCGCCGCGAAAGTAATTACCAATTATTTATTCCCGGATATCTGCTCTCTAAAGTCATTGTTCTTACAGGCATTGCGGCGTTACAATGCGCTTTGTATCTATGGGTAAGTAATGCTATACTGGAAATCCAATCTTTGTTCTGGCCGCATTTCGGCATTATGGTATTAACGGCCTTCATCGGCATTTCTTTGTCATTGATGGTATCATCTTTGGTTCGCTCTGAGAGAACGGCTCTTAACATTGTTCCATTGTTGTTGGTTCCGCAAATCTTGTTGGCCGGAGCATTGATTCGCTTTGAAGAGATGAACGAGTTCTGTCCGGAAACACCCGAGTTGCCGGCATGTATTGAAGAACCGCTTTCATCGCTTCGTCACCGTGTGGCCTATCAAGACCAAGAAACACATGAGATTTCCTCTAAACCGATTCCGCTGATTGCAGAGCTGTGCCCCCTGCGCTACGCTTTCGAGATGATGTTTGTTACCCAAGCTCACCATAATTTATGGGATATTGAGTATCAGCGCATCGAAGATAAACGACAAGCTCTCCGCGAGGAGGCAGATTCCCTTAAACGGGAGCTGCAAAATAGTCGAACAAAATCAACGGCTTCTCGATATGCCGAGATAAATAATCATCTTCGACTGGTAAATAATGCAGCTTTGTTATTGAACTCTGCTGCGTTTAATCCTGATGATGCCCGAGACATTCTTCGATTATCTCGAAAAGCTGCACTGATGCTTAATAATGAATTGATGCAGGATTTATCTGAGAAAATAGAAAACCGAGATGATACTCAGGGCTATGCAGTGGAATTCTATTTTACCAATCAGAAAATTGTAGAAATGCGCGAAGGCGTGAATCTTGCGCGAAAAGACAATCGCATTTCGGAAAACCGAGGCTTCTTCCTCGCGCCCAGGCAGCCCACGCCTTTCCACGGCATGAATCAACAAACGGAAGAGGGTTCTATTTCAACTCTGACCAGAAACGCTTTATATTTGTTGCTGATGGGAATATGCCCGATTTTGGTAGCAGCATGGAGATTGAGGCGTATTTGTCTGTCAGGTTAACGCAAAAAACACTGTTACAGAAACAGTTTTTGCTTTACTCACCCTGCACTTTGCCGTATACTCACGCGCGTACACGGTAAACCGCCGTGTAAACTGTATTAAAATGAAGATCGTTCTTGCATACTCCGGTGGCCTTGACACATCCGTCCTTCTGGTGTGGCTCAAGGAGAAGTACAATGCTGAAATTATCGCCTACTGCGCCGATGTAGGCCAAGCTGAGGAGCTTGACGGCCTTGAGGAAAAGGCTCTTGCCACAGGTGCTTCCAAGTGCATTATCGGCGACCTTAAAGCAGATTTTGCTGCCAATTACATTTTCCCGATGTTCCAAGCTAACGCAGTATATGAAGGCCGCTACCTGCTTGGCACCTCCATTGCTCGACCCTGCATTTCCAAGGCCATGGTAGATGTTGCCATTGCTGAAGGTGCAGATGCTATTGCCCACGGCGCAACCGGCAAGGGTAATGACCAGGTTCGTTTTGAGCTTTCCATCAATGCTCTGGCTCCGCAGTTACAAGTGATTGCTCCTTGGCGCATGAAAGAATGGCGCGACCAGTTCCCCGGCCGCTCAGAGCTGATTCAGTATGCAGAATCTCACGGAATTCCGATTCGTCAGAGCATGAAGAAGCCCTACTCCATGGATCGCAACCTGCTGCATATCTCCTACGAGGCCGGCATCCTTGAGGATACATGGTATGATGCAACCAAGGAAGAGGATCGCGGCATGTACCTGCTTTCTTCCGCTCCCGAAGATGCTCCCGATAAGCCCCAATATCTTCAGTGCCTTTTTGAGAAGGGTAACATCATCGGCTTGCAAACAGAAGGTCTTGAAGAAATTATGGAGACCGTCGGAACTAAGTCCGTTGGTGAAAAGGATGGCTACACCCTGCTTGCCCCTCTCGGCGTAATGCTTGTTCTGAACTTCCTCGGCGGCAAGCATGGTATCGGTCGCGTGGACATTATTGAGAATCGCTTCGTAGGCATGAAGAGCCGCGGTATTTACGAGACTCCCGGTGGCACTATCCTGCTGGCTGCCCACCGTGATATAGAGACTATCACCATGGATCGTGAGGCTCAGAAGGTACGTGATTCCCTCATTCCCGACTATGCTTCCATGGTATACAACGGCTTCTGGTTTGCCCCCGAGCGCGAGGCTATTCAAGCCCTTGTCACCAAGACTCAGGAAACCGTCAACGGTGAAGTTCGTCTGAAGCTCTACAAGGGCAACGTCATGTATGCCGGCCGCAAGAGCCCGAACTCCCTCTACAGCTACGAAATTGCCACCATGGAGGGCGACTACACCGATGAGGACTATAATCAGGACGACGCCTCCGGCTTCATCCACCTCAACGGCCTGCGCCTCAAGCAATTTGCCAGAGTGAATAATTAACATTTTTCCCATAAACAAGCGTTTGCCGCCCCAATTGGCAAACGCTTGTTTTTTATTTACAATAATGAACACAAAACCAAGAATAGCGATCTTAGGTGATTTTCCAATCGGGAACGTCAGTGATGCATATAAGTCACGGAATAGTTTTTACCCTTCTTGGTTGTATATGCTTCATAAATCGTTTATTCAAAATGATGACTTTGAACTTCATTGGATAGTTGTAGATAAGGCTATAAAAAAAGAGAATCAATTTACCATAGAAAATCAAATATTTCACGTATTACCGGGGAGCAGTTTGACCATAGGTTTGTACTCTGCATACATATATAATCGATGGCAAGTTGCGCGATGTGTAAAAAAGATTAAACCGGATTTATTCCATGGATGGGGAACAGAGCGTTTTTATGGTCTCTGTGCTAAAGATTTTAAAGGGAAAAGCTTATTATCAGTACAAGGACTTCTCAAAGCGTATATGCAGAGAGGTAAAGTTTCGTCATTTGAACGAAAGCATAGTGTGTATGAAAAAGGGGTGTTGAAAAATGTTGACTATATAACAACAGAGTCTCTTTGGGCTCAAGATCGAGTCCTTGAGATGGTACCCGATGCTAAGGTTTCTCTATGCGAATATGCGGTTGAACCAATTTTCTTTTCAATTGAACGAGATTTAGCAGAAGAACCAAGTTGCTTGATATCCTGTTCCAACGCTATTATAAAAAACATTTCTCTTGCAATCTCTGCATTTTCGTCTCCCGAGTTAAGCCATATCAAATTATATATGGCTGGCGCATCTCCCGAAAAATATCACAATTTACCGCCAAACATTATACCGCTTGGCCGTTTGAACCGAGAAGAATTAGCAGAACAATTAAGCAAAACATGGTGTTTGGTTCATCCTAGCCTTGCTGATACCGGGCCAACATCCGTAAAAGAGGCAAGAGTTGCAGCGGTGCCAGTTATTTTGACCTCCGACTGTGGAGCAAAACAATACATTGACCATGGGCACTCCGGATATATTGTTTCTCCTAACAATAAAAAAGAACTCATTGAAGCTGTGCTTTCTGTCACCAGATCAAAAATAACTGCCGAACAAATGGGTGCGTATAATGTAGAAAAATGCAGGAAGTCTTTAGCAACTAACACCATGCATGAGGCATTTGCAAATTTATATAAAACAATATTATCTTCGTGATTCACATATCTAATTATGGGCGAAAAAAAATATTTTATCACTTTCGGTGATTCTCGAATGAACGCTGCCGCAACAAGAATAAAAACACAAGCCGAAAATCTAAACTTTTTCGATGAAATTCATGTTTTAAATGAAGAAGATTTAGCTCAACAGTTTCGCGATAAATGGGGCAAATTAATGAAGTTCGGTGTTCGAGGATTTGGTTATTGGTGCTGGAAGCCATATATTATTAGAAGATTATTAGAAAGCGTTCCAGACAATAGTATTGTTATATATTTAGATATTGGTTGTCACATCAATCCTCAAGGCGTAAAAAGGCTCAACCATTACGTATCAGAACTACGAAATGACGCATTAGGTATTAAGGCCTTTCCCGCATATTCTCCTTCTCTCGATGTTATGGAAAAGCGATGGACAAAAGGGGATGTTTTTGATTATTTCGATTGTCGGCATAGAAATGATATCACCGATTCTCAGCAATTGGCCACAGGGCACATATTATGCAAGAAAACGGAAAAGACTATAAATTTTTTAAGGACATGGGAATCCGTATGGGAAAGTAATATTGCCCTTATAGATGATTCCATTTCTCAATCTCAAAATTTTCCTGAGTTTATAGAAAATAGACATGATCAGAGTATTTTCTCTATTCTCTATAAGCTGAGCGGAGGAACACCTTTGCCAGACAAAGAGACAGACTCATCAGATTTCTCGACTATGATGGATTACCCTTTCTGGGATTTAAGGGATAAAGGAACAAAAGAGAGAAATCTTTTTGTCAGACTGAGAAAATATTTGCGTTCAATTTATATCAAATTTAGAATGAGACAAGAACGCGCAAAATTAAACACAACAAAAAAGAATTCTAAACATCAATAGTTTGACTCAACACCTCCAGACAGCGGGCATTTTCTTGTTCGTTGCCTACGGTGATGCGAACGTATTCAGGCAAGCCATAGCCGTCCATGTGGCGGAGGATAACGCCCTTAGCGAGGCAGGAGTTAAATACCTCCCTGCCTCGTCCTGTTTTTACGAGAATAAAGTTACCGTGAGAAGGAATGTAGTCAATTCCCCACTTCTCAAACGCAGCGTAAAATTGCTTTTTACCCTCATTTACCATCTGTACTGAGGCAGCAAGATGGTCCACATCATCCAATGCAGCCACCGTAGCAGCTTGGGCCATCAGATTCATATTGAAGGGAGTGCGAGCTTTGTTCAGCAAGTCGGCAATTTCCGGGGTAGTAATGCCGTAACCTGCACGCAAACCGGCCAAACCGTATGCTTTGGAGAATGTGCGCAGCAGTATCACATTTTTACCCTGTTTTACATACTTAAGCGTATCCGGCTTAACATCTGCAAAATCAATGTAGGCCTCATCAAAAGCCACAATAACGTGCTCAGGCACCTGCTCCATAAAGGCATCCATCTCTTCTTGGAACACCATAGTGCCAACCGGGTTTGTGGGGTTGGTAATAAAAATCAGTCTGGTTTGGGGGGTAATGGCATTAAGCATACCCATCAGGTCATGACTCCAATCAGCCTTATTCTCTACTTCTACATAGGTGGCACCGAAAAGCTTGCACATAATGGGGTACATCGAGAAGCTGTGCTTGGCGGCAATCAGTTCAATACCTTCATGCAAACAGGCATGACACAACAACTCAATAATCTCACTACTGCCACTACCCACTACAGTCTGGTTGAAATCTACGCCGAAACGCTCTGCCAACTTACTGCGCAAAGTAAATGATGCACCGTCAGGATAAATATGAGCACCGGCAGCAGCTTTCTGCATGGCTTCAATTGCCTTGGGAGAAGGCCCGAGTGAGTTCTCGTTAGAAGCAAGCTTTACAATATCAGCTACTTGCAAACCCAATTCCCGCGCAGTTTCTTCAATGGGTTTCCCCGGTTGATATGCTACCAAATCGAGGACATACTGATTAGCGTATTGTGTAATAGTGCTCATAAAAATCGCGGTGATTATAGTACAGCATATCAGCGGAATCAAGCCCGGAATCCGCCTGTACGCAGGCGTGACGCGATTTTTTTGCTTGCAAAAGCGCTCAGAATATCATATAAGAAATTAAATAAACGCTGTTTATCATGAGAAATATGTTACCGATAATACTCTTGGTGTGTGGCTGCATCAGTTACGCACAGCAGGAGGTGTCGGTTCAACTCCGCTCGTGTCGCACCGAATACCGTCCTCACGATTCAACGGACAAACCGGGATTCGGTGTTAAATTAGAGCTCATACCAGCTGCCGGAGTAAGTGTCTTTGAGACAGAGAATCTCACCTCAACCGTCACACTGCATGATGAATCCGGAAATAAAATAAAAACAGCTACGGCCGGCATTTTCTGCGAGGCGGGGAAAACTTATGCCAAGCTTACGTTCAAAAAACGCCCCAGTGGCAGCAAGGTTAAACTGGTTGGCGAGCTCAAATTATCCATTGCAAAAAATGTAACCGTTCATGATCGAGTTACACCTGATTTGTTGCAACCGACTTCCGTACAAATCGGAGGTACAACTTTTAACATTACTCCTGCCGCAGATAACAACCAAAAGGGCAACAGAGAGGGAGACCGCCTTAAGCGTGCGGAAATCAGCCTGAGTTACCCGGCGTCCGTTACCATCATGCAGATTGCCCGCAAGTGGGGGCAAGATGACACCGTTTCTTTTGCTCAGGATATTGATTTCACAACCACCGTGTCAGAGGATGCATCGACCAAAACCACTACCATTGTCTTGGTCGATGCCCTGCCCACCCCCACACTGTTAATATCTACCTGCGCCGAGAAATCAGATATCAACACACAGGTTGCCTTTGATATTACCCTCAGCGGAGCCACGGAAATTACCACTCCGCAATAAACAAAATAAGAGCCATGATTCGAAACCTGTTGCTCATAGCCCCCGTTCTTGCGTCTGCGCTTATCGCAGATACTGCACCCACGGTCAAAGTATCTCCTCAAAGTGTGGAATGCCATTATGCCGTAGAAGCCGCCCCCAACGAGCCGGCTCCCGTGCGTTGTACGGTACGCCTGCATGTCACCCCATCCAAAGGTGCCAAATTATGGATACAAGGTGATGAACCCATGCCCGACTTGGAAGGCGTAGACGGTGCAGGAAACAAAATGGTGGGTAAATTCCGAGATTGGGAGCTCTGTTTCGATTCCGGTGATGCGCACTGCCATATTTTGGTTTATGATTTCACCCAGCTTCCGGCCGGCGATGCGCTGAACTTTGACACAACTTTGGATATTCCGGTCACCCCCGGAGTCCAAAAACATGAGGCTCCCACATTCAGTACTAAGCAGAAAACCAATTGCACCATTGCTGAACATCAGGTAGAAATTGAACCGCTTGAGCGCTCCGCTGCCGCGCCGGATGAACTTGTGCTGCGTATTACCTACACAGATGCCGCAAAAGTGCCCGAAATCATCATCTGCGATGACGAGGGCTACCACCTCAAAAGCACACTTATAGATGCCGACATCAATGAAGCTACCGGCAAAACAACAGCCGTTTATGTGCAAAAATACACCAAGAAAGAAGGTAAAATCGCGCTCCGCACATATCAGCCTCGCATTCATGTCAAATCTCCCGTCAAATTCAATGCCGCAATCGGAAGAAATAAATAATCTCCATTATTTTTATCGGATTTAGCTTGACAAAATTCGCGAAACAGATAGACTGTTCACCGAACAGAATAATTTACAAAAATAACAGACAATCATGGAACCATACAGCATGAAAAATCCGTATCCTGCAACCGTGCAGGATGTCCGCCCCGTGACCAAGCCCGGCAGTGCTAAAGAAACCATTCACATTGACTATAACCTTGGTGACTCAGGTCTCACCTACGTTACGGGTGACGCTTTAGGCGTATTCCCCAGCAACGATCCTGCTCTTGTAGACAGTCTCATTGCCGCTCTCGCTCTTAATGCAGATGAGCAAGTACCCATGCCGGATGGCAGCACGGCAACACTTCGTGAGGCTCTCATCAACGCTTACGATATTACTTCTCTCAAAAAAGGCAATCTTACCAAGTGGAATGCAGTGGCCAACAGTGAGAAATTGGCAGCCATTCTTGCAGATAAAGATGCCCTCAAGGATTTCTGCTGGGGACGTGACTTGCTTGATGTAGCTCAAGATGCCGACACTGCTGCTAAGTTTGAAAACGCCGCGGCTTTCGTTGCAATTCTTGCTAAACTTACCCCGCGTTTGTACTCCATAGCCAGCAGCCCGGATGCTGTACCCGGCCAGGTTTCCCTCTGCGTGGGTGCCGTACGTTACACCGCACAAGACCGTCAACGCGGAGGCGTTTGCTCCACTTACATGGCTGATCGCCTCAAAGCCGGAGACAAGGTAAAGGTATTCGTACACAGCAACAAAAACTTCCGCCTGCCGGAGGATGGCAACACTCCCATCATCATGGTTGGTCCCGGTACAGGTATCGCCCCGTTCCGAGCCTTCTGGCAGCAGCGTGTGGCAGACAATGCCCCCGGTGCCAACTGGCTTTTCTTCGGTAACCCGTACAAAGCCACAGACGGCTGCTATGAAGACGAAATCGCTCCGCTTGTAGAGAGTGGCAAGCTTCGTCTCTCCGTGGCATGGAGCCGTGACCAAGCCCACAAAATATATGTACAGAACCTCATGGAAGAAGCCGGTGCTGAAATATGGCAGTGGCTTGAGAATGGTGCTGCCGTTTATATGTGTGGTGATGCTAACCGTATGGCTAAAGATGTGGAGAAAGCTCTGCTCTCTATCATTGCTACCCATGGCAATCGCTCCGAAGACGAGGCTGCTGAGTATCTCAAGAATATGAAGGCCGCCAAGCGTTATCAGAAAGACGTGTACTGATACCTTTTCTCCCACATACTTTCATGCCCCTTGTGTTGATAACGCAAGGGGCTTTTTTTATAAAAAACTGTTTTTTGTATTTTTTTCAGAATAAAGCTTGACTATACTCTAAGTTTGATATATATAAATCTCGACCTTACTCTAACTTAGAGTAAAAATTAACACCAACCGCATATAGAAAGGAACAATAGTAACATGAAGAAATTCCTCACCATGGCTGCCGTAGCAGTCTGCACGCTGGTATCACAGGCATTTGCAAATGTAGAAGGCTTCTGGACCACAATTGACGACTCAACCGGCGAGGCCAAGAGCGTTGTACAGGTATACAAACATAAAGGTAAAGTATACGGTCGCGTAGTGCAGTTACTTAAGAACAAGAATGCAAAAGCAGCCATCCCCGGTCGTCCGAGCGTACTTGGTCTTGATATCATCTGGGGACTCACTTGGGATGATGATGAATACAATGGCGGTAAAGTTCTGGACCCCGAGTCCGGCAAGGTATACCGCTGCTCCATGTGGCGCGATGGCTCCACACTGAAAATGCGCGGTAAGTTAGGCATCTTCTTCCGCACCCAAACATGGAAGAAGAACACCACCTTCAAGCCCGACACGGAAGAAGCACCCGTACCCAAAATCCCCAACGTAGATTAATCTACACGTTACATTTTTACACACGCCACAATCCAGTAAGATTGTGGCGTTTTTTCATATGCTCCTCATGCACTATCCTTAACTCAGCATATACAACCGGAGATTCCGGCATAATAATTAAGCGGCCCCGGGATATTTATCCCGAGACCGCTTTTCTCCTCTTGTCTTATGAACGATTTTCGTGCTATATCACTGCCGGGGTATTAGTCTTACTCAGAAAGGTAAGAGGCTACACCTTCGTGAGAAGCCGTCATGGCCTTGTCACCTTTCTGCCAACCGAGGGGGCATACCTCGCCATATTGCTCAAAGTGCTGCAGAGCATCCACAATGCGGATTGCTTCATCAATGCTGCGGCCCAAGGGCATATCATTTACCAGGCTGTGGCGAACCACGCCGTCCTTATCAATAAGGAACAAGCCGCGGTAGGCCACTTTGTCGCCCTCCTCTGCCAGCACATCGTAAGCTGCTGCAATCTCCTTGTTGATATCAGCCACCAGCGGATAAGTCACGCCCTGAATACCGCCCTGATTGCGCGGGGTATTGGTCCAAGCCCAGTGGCAGAACTCGCTGTCGGTGGAGCAACCGACAACAGCAGTGTCGCGCTTCTCAAACTCGGCCAGTGCGTTCTGGAAACCGATGAGCTCAGTCGGGCATACAAAGGTGAAGTCTTTGGGGTAGAAGAACAGTACCACGTACTTATTACCCTTGTATTGCTCAAGGCTGAAGTTGCTCTCGATTACGCCATTTACTACTGCATTGGCTACGAACTCCGGTGCTTTCTTTCCTACTAACATGATGTTGTGTTTTCTATTTTATTTTGGTTGATTTTTCGATTGCTGAGGCGGTGGCCTCGTGTTGTTGCGCAGAAATTACCACTTTTCCTATCAGAATGCAAGACTTTTCTTAGAATTTTTCTAAAAAAGTTTGTTCATTCTAAAAAGAAGCCATGCCAGTTTAGAAAAGGGGATTTATTTTATCGGGCAAAGGGAGAATTACGGACACAATTAAACCTTGATATGAAAGAAAAGCCCCCATATAATAAGAACATGGCTACGGTAAATGTATCACTCGGAGAACGCTCATACCAAGTGCATGTGGAAAACGGTGCTCTTGATAGGGTCGGCTATTTTGCCGAGCGACGCAGAATAAGCGGGAAAGCGGCAATTATTACAGACAGCAACGTATGCCCTTTGTATGCTGAACGACTGACTCAAAGCCTGCAAGATGCAGAATATGAATACTCTTTGCATGTATTTGAGGCAGGAGAACAGAGCAAGAACCTGAGAACCGTAGAAGAGTTGGTAAATGAGATGGTGGCCGCCGGCCACGATCGCAGCAGTTTTGTCATTGCGCTGGGCGGAGGCGTTGTGGGCGATATGGCCGGTTTTATTGCCTCCATTTATTACAGAGGCATACCGTTTATTCAAGTGCCTACCAGCGTCATGGCTCAAGTAGATAGCTCAGTAGGCGGAAAAACGGCCGTTGATATAGAAGCCGGCAAAAATCTTATAGGAGCCTTTTACCAACCTCAACTGGTAGTAGCGGACCCCACCACCCTGCTCACTTTATCCCCCAGAGTGATGAGAGAGGGCATGGCTGAGATGGTAAAACACGCAGCTATCCACACGCCGAGAATGTTACAGCCGCTCCAACGATTGGCAGACGAAATAGATTTAGGCTTCTCTCTTACCACAATTGAGCATCTGCCCTCAATCATTGCCGAAAATATTGAAATTAAGGCACGTATTGTGGAAGCTGATGAAAAAGAAACTCAAGGAGTACGCGCCTTTCTTAATTTCGGCCACACATTGGGGCACGGCATAGAGGCAAGTGTACCATACGGTGAAATGCTTCACGGTGAAGTTGTAAGCTTAGGTATACGCGCAGCACTTCATCTTTCGGTCAAGCATTGCAAATTGCAAGATAAAGAAGCAAAAGAGATTCTGCGCACACTCAAGGCTCTGGGATTGCCGCTTGAGCTGCCGAACCACATTGATATTGAAACGGCCTTAGCCAAAACCGCAACCGATAAAAAATTCTGCGCAGGCAGCATTCGTTTTATCTTGCTCGAAGGACTAGGACACCCCGTGCTGAGCAACGATGTCACGGCACAAGATTTAAAAGACGCGCTTCTTCACCTCACCACCCCCGTACAAGAACTCTGAAACCTTAACCATACATATGACAGACCCGAGAACCACACAATTGGCACAGGCGCTCGTACGCCACTCTTGCAAGCTTCAACCAGGCGAACACATTTTGCTTGATTTGTATGATGCACCGGAAGAAGTAGGTATTGAACTCATCCGCGCCGTACGCGCAGCCGGGGCTATACCGCACATCCGTGAGCACAACAGTCGCGTTGTAAGAGAAATGTTGGCCGGAGCCACAGATGCTCAGTACGAATCCATTGCAGCTTTAGAGCTTGATGAAATGAAAGCCATGGATGCCTATATCGCCATCCGCGGCAGCCGCAACACTTTCGAAAACTCCGGCATTAACCCCGAGAATATGAAACTGGCCATGAAACACATGCGCCCGGTTCACAATCAGCGTGTATGCAAAACCAAATGGTGCGTACTGCGCTGGCCCACCCCCTCCATGGCACAAGGTGCCGGTATGAGCACTGAAAGCTTTGAAGACTTTTACTTCCGCTGCTGTCTGGCAGACTACGATGCTCTGCGCAAAGCAATGGATAAGCTTGCAGAGCGCATGATGAAGACTGATAAGGTACACATCATCGGCCCGGGTACAGACCTTACCTTCAGCATTAAGGGCATGCCTGCCATCCCCTGCTCCGGTGAGATGAACATTCCCGATGGTGAGGTGTTTACCGCCCCCATCATAGACAGCGTGAACGGCACCATTCATTACACCGCCCCCACGGTATACCAAGGCATCCCGTTTGACGGCATTCGTCTCACGTTCAAGGATGGCAAGATTGTTGAAGCACACTGCAACGGCAAAGATGCAGAGCTTAACAAGATTCTTGACAGTGATGCAGGTGCCCGCTTTATCGGTGAATTTGCCTTGGGTGTTAACCCCTACATCCTGAAGCCGATGTACGACATTCTCTTTGATGAAAAGATTGCCGGCTCATTCCACTTCACCCCCGGTCAAGCCTATGAGAACTGCGACAACACCAACCGCTCTCAGGTGCACTGGGATATGGTGTGCATTCAGCGCGCGGAATACGGCGGCGGCGAGATTTGGTTCGATGATGAACTTATTCGCAAAGACGGCATCTTCACCTCCCCCGAACTGGCTATTCTTAACCCTGCAACCGAGTAACAACCATGAAAGATCCCCGATATCAACAGTTGGCAGAGCAAGTGGTAAATTACGCCGTTCACGTACAACCCGGCGAGCACGTCAACTTGCGCATGCAGGATATTCCCGATGCCATGGTTGTGGAGCTCATTCGCGCCGTGAGAAAAGCCGGCGGTCATCCGCACTTGGACTTGTCTCATGCCATGCTCACAAAAGAGCTGCAGATGGGCGCAACAGAAGAACAATTCGAATTGGACGGCGCATACCGCCTGAGCCGCGCTCAAGATATGCAGGTACATATCTGCTTCTACGCAGATTACAATAGTTTTGAGTCTTCAACCGTGCCTGCCGAAAAGATGGGACTGGTAAGCAAATATTTCAAACCAGCCAGTGATGTTATCTGCAACAAGCGCAAGTGGACCATCCTTGCATGGCCTACGCCGTCCATGGCTCAGGCTGCCGGTATGAATACGGAGGAGTTTGAAAACTTCTACTTCCGTTGTTGTTTGGCAGACTATGCTAAGCTCAAGGAAGGCATGCTCAAGCTCAAAGCCATGATGGAATCTACGGATCAAGTCCGCATCGTTGGTCCGGGAACGGATTTGACCTTCAGCATTAAAGGCATCCCCGCCATTGTATGTGCAGGTGACTGCAACATCCCCGATGGTGAAGTATACACAGCACCCGTTAAAGACAGTATCAACGGCACCCTGGCCTACACTGCCCCCACCATATACCACGGCATACCTTTTGACGGCGTGAAGTTCCGATTCGAGAACGGCAAAATTGTAGAGGCTCATTGCAACGGCAATGATGAGGCTCTCAATAAGATTCTCGATACGGATGACGGAGCCCGTTTCATCGGTGAGTTTGCCATCGGTGTTAACCCGTATGTGCTGCATCCCATGAGAGACATTCTTTTTGATGAGAAGATTGCAGGCTCTTTCCACATGACCCCCGGTCAATGCTACGAAGAAGCCCCCAACGGTAACAGCTCATCCATTCACTGGGATTTAGTCTGCATTCAGCGTGCAGAATACGGTGGCGGTGAAATCTACTTTGATGGCAAGTTGATTCGTAAAGACGGCATCTTCCTTGACCCCGAGCTGGAGATGCTCAACCCTGTCTATTCTTGATAATTTCATGAAAAAGCCCGCTCTCATCAGTCGAATAGCGCAGTACATCAAGCACCGTAAACGCTGTTATACAGTAGCAGCATTATCACTGCTGCTTGGCTATTGTTGCTTGACGCATTTCGGCAGCATGGGAGCGGGCAATATAGAATGCAACGTCTGCAAAATAGAGTCACCCGCTCTCAATCAGGCAGGCCCGTTGAAGATTGCATTCTTCTCAGATGTTCACAATAGTAAGGACGCCTTACAGGCAACTGTTGAAATTATTAAGCAGGCAAAGCCTGACCTCATCGTCTTCGGTGGAGATTTGGTATATGCCCCTGATCGTTTCATGAGAACCGGATGGGCCGTTGAGGGATTCAGACAACTGAATCAAATAGCCCCTACCTATGCCATACTCGGCAATCATGACTACGAGAAACAAGAACAGGTAGAGAGAGTTTTTAAAGCAGCCGGAATCCGATTGCTGCGTAATGAGGCCATTCATTGGCAAACGCCCGCAGGCAAAAAGCTTCGCATTGTCGGGCTCGGGGATTACAATGAGGGTGACGAGTTTCCTGAAGAGTGTTTGACTGCCGACTCCGATGATACTACCCCGATTCTCCTTTTAGCGCATGACCCGGAATCCCGTTGGAATCTCAGCAGTTATAAATGGGATTTGATGTTGTCCGGGCACACACACGGCGGTCAACTCGGTATCCCCTTTACAAATAAATACATCAGCTTCCGTTCCTCTACCCCGGCAGGACACTACCACTTTGAAAACGGTAAGCAAATTTTCGTCACCAGAGGAACCGGTGCAATTTTCGGAATGCGCTTTTTCTGTCCGCCGGAGGTAAACATCATCACCATCCCCGGCGAATAGCACGCCAAGGAAATCCTCATTCTGCTTAATTCGCAGAGCTTTCCGCAGCCTTATCGTCCTTTTTCTTATCAGACAGAGACGGGTCAGCTGTGAACTTTTGAATATCTTTTACAAATTCATTGTAGCCCCAATAGGCATAAAACACGGTAAAAGCAATTGCCGCAACATTGACAATTTTATCCAAGTACTTCTCTTTAATTATCAGGGAAAGCAAAAAAACACCGCCTGCCGCGGCTGCGGCCACTGCCCCCCAAATGATAACGGCCTTGGTATCATGGTCATTGAAAATAAAACCCATCACCCCGGGAAATATGGCAAGCATTGCAACGGCTCCCATACAATCCCATCTGCTGAATGCATTGTGGTCTTCAACTTCTTTATCTGCCATGACAGCGGAGATTATATAATCTAAAGCGATAAATTGCAACATTTATTCACAAAAAATCAGTGCATCTTCATATCGAAGATGCACTGCGCTTTTCTCTCAACTCAAACTGAATCTCTTATCTATGGCGGTGAGGTGCATGTCCATGAGGCTTTTTACCATGGGGCTTATGATGAGGAGCCTTGTGATGTGGCTTGGGGTGATGATGAGGACATGCCTTACGCGGGGGAGGCGGAGTCTGTACACGGCTTGCAGGAGGTGGCGGCACCACTACAACCTGAGGCGGAGGAGCTACAACAACAGGAGGTGGAGGAAGAGCCGGCTCCACAACCACCGGGGTACCTACATTGACTACAACATTTACACGAGCCTCAGCCTGCGGCATAAAAGCCACCGCAGCCAAAGCCACACCCAATACCGTACTGAAGATTGCTTTATTCATAAAAACATCGGGGTTACTCCCCTACTCATGAGAATAGACACCTAAAACGGTTATTTGTTCAATAAAAATAATAATTTGTTAATTTTAATACTAAATTCCTCCTGAAGACAGGCTTTGTCACTTGACGCGGCAAGCGGGCTCTGATAGGATAAAGAGAACATGAAGAAACTGCTTACCGCACTGTTACTGACATTGGGCACCGTAATGTTACTGTGCCAATGCTCGCGTGAGGATGAAAGCAGCAAAGTGATACGCATGGGCTGCTTCCCCAACGTGACACATGTACAGGGATTAGTGGCACGCAATATGTGGCGTCATAAAACATGCAACGGTAAGGGGTGGTTTGAGAACGAAGTTCCCGGCTATACGGAAGAATGGTATACTTTTAACGCCGGTCCCACAGCCATGGAGGCTCTTTTCGGAAAAACGGTAGACCTGACTTATGTTGGCCCCAGCCCGGCACTGAATGCCTATGCCGTATCGGCAGGCCGAGAAGTACGTTTACTGGCAGGTGCCGTCAACGGAGGCTCTGCATTGATGCTTTCCCCCCAATCAAATATCCGCGAAGCGGCAGATTTCAAAGGTCGCAGCATTGCTACCCCGCAATTGGGCAATACGCAAGACGTGTCATGCCGTGCGTGGCTTATTCGCCACGGTTTGAGTTGTCCGCTAGAGGGCGGCGGAGACTGCCGTGTAGCCCCCACACCCAATGCCATGCAATTACAGCTCATGGCACAGGGAGACATTGATGCATGCTGGACAGTGGAGCCATGGGTAACCCGACTTGAAAAAAATGCCGGAGCTCGCATCATGTTAGAAGAACCGAATGTTGTTACCACGGTACTGGCCTCGCGTGTAGGGTGGCTGAAACACCATCCCGAAGCCGCGGCCCGGGTAATTGCAGCTCACAAAAAACTCACACAGTGGATTATAGAGCATCCTGAAGAAGCACAGGCACATGTTGCTGATGAAATGATGTATCTGACCCAATCCGACGAAAAAGAACGCGAGGAATTCAAGACAATCATCAAAGGTGCCTGGCCCCGCATGACTCTTACCGATACCGTAGATGTAGACGGGCTGGAGCAATTTGTCAGAGACGGACAAAGCACCGGGCTGCTTGATTATGTCCCCCCCGTACAAGGCATGCTGTATCACACTGTTCAAGAATCTTCAAACGCTGCTCATTAAAACATGAGAGAGAAAACACACCAAGAAATACAAGAGTTCCCCACCGCAAAGCTCAGTGTGGAGCACGTATACAAAACTTTTAAAACCAAGACCCGCATTGTGCAGGCCCTGGAGGATGCATCCTTAACCATTAATGAGGGTGAATTTGTGTGTTTCGTGGGGCCCAGCGGCTGCGGCAAGTCCACTCTGCTGAATATCATAGCAGGCTTAGAGAAACCTGACCGAGGCAATGCCCTCATCGATGGAGACCCCATACAGGGGCCGGGGCGTGACCGCATGATGATGTTTCAGGAGCACGCTCTTTTCCCGTGGCTTGACGTCATCGGCAATGTAATGTTCGGGCTCAAACAAAAGCCCAACCTCAACAATAAAGAGCGTCTGGAGGTTGCAAAATACTATCTCTACCTGGTCAAAATGGACAAGTTTGCCCACGCCAACATCCACGAGCTTTCCGGCGGCATGCGTCAGCGTGTAGCGTTGGCGCGCTCCTTGGCGCCCAATCCTAAGATTCTGCTTATGGATGAGCCTTTCTCCGCGCTTGATGCCATGACCAGAGAACAGCTCTACGGCGATATTCAGGACATTTGGGCAAAACGCAAAAAAACCATCGTATTCGTTACCCACAACGTGCGCGAAGCCGTGTGCTTGGGAGACCGAGTCATCCTCTTCTCCCCGCATCCCGGGCGGGTAAGACGTGAGTTCAAAGTTGATTTACCGCGTCCCCGCAACATCAACAGCCATGATTTGGCAGACATCTCGCGCGACATAACCGCAGAGCTGAAAGGATACCAGAACGCTGAAGAATCTGATTAACCATGAAACGCTTTCTTACAACTTTTCTGTTTTTTGTAGCACTCATATTGGTATGGGCTGCGCTTACGGGAGATTTGCTTTTTATGGGCATAGGCCCCGAGGAGCCGATATGGAATCCCTACGTATTACCGTCCCCAAGCGTGGTCGGCCGATACCTGTGGGATAATCTTATCAATTTCAAGATACTGAGTGCCATGTGGGTAACAATGAAACGCCTGCTGATTGGTTATGCCATCGGCTTGGTGTTGGGTGTACCCTTGGGTATGTTATCCGCCCGCTTCCGCAGTGTGAATGACACCTTGGGGGTCTTGGCTCTGGGGCTGCAAGCCTTACCCAGCGTTTGCTGGGTGCCGTTGGCCTGCATTTGGTTCGGTCAAACAGAGGCTGCTTTATTGTTCGTGGTCATCATGGGCACGCTGTGGAGCGTGCTGCCCTCCACCCAAAACGGCATGAAGAACGTGCCGCCCATCTACGCACGCGCAGCTCGTACCATGGGCTCCGGCCCTTTGCATACGCTTATTTTCGTAACATTGCCCGCATCAGCTCCGTTTGTGGTAAGCGGCATGAAACAAGGTTGGGCATTTGCCTGGCGCTCACTGATGGCTGCTGAGATTTATGTTTCCGTTGTCGGCGGGTTCGGCATTGGCCAATACCTGCACTTCGGCAGAGAATTGCAGCGCATGTACCAGGTTATCGGCATCATGTTTATCATCATTGTGGTGGGATTGTTGGCCGACAAGCTGATTTTCTCTCCAGTAGAATCATGGTTGCACCGCCGTTGGGGTACAGATAAAGAGTAATCACGTTATGCAAAATTGGATTCAGGAGCTTAAAGCTCAACTGGGGGATTGTGTCAGTACCCAACCCGAAGTTTTACAGGCTCATGCCGGCGATAAGTGGCATGCAGCAGCTCTGCCGGATGCCGTTGTGCTGGCTACCTGCACGCAAGATGTGGCAGATGCCGTGAAATTCGCCGCTGTGCACGGCATTCCCGTTACGGCTCGCGGCGCAGGCGTGGGTTATGTCGGTGGCTGCGTTCCCGTACAGGGGGGCATTGTCATATCCGTAGCAGGCATGCAGAAAATTCTGGAGGTAAATCCCGCAGATGGCGTAGCCGTGGTAGAAGCAGGTGTGCTGACGGCAGATTTGCAAGAAGCATGTCTGAAACAAGGCTGGTTTTACCCACCTGATCCCGCCTCCCGTAAAGAATCCAGTATAGGCGGCAATATTGCTACCAACGCCGGCGGCCCCCGTTGCCTCAAATACGGAGTCACTCGCGCCTACGTGCTTGGTTTGCAAGTGGTATTGGCAGATGGCAGCATTCTCAACTACGGTGGCCGCACGCATAAAAACAAACAAGGGTTTGACTTGGTTGGCCTTTTCTGTGGCAGCGAGGGCATGCTGGGCATTATTACTCAGGCCACGCTCCGTATTATCCCTGCACCGCAAGCCCGTGCTGCTTTGCACGCCAGTTTCCCGCAATTCTCTCTTGCAGCTGCTGCGGTACAGAATATTTTACAGGGAGGGCACTTACCCGCCGCCATGGAAATAACGGATGCCTTTACCTTGTCCGCAGCCCGCAATCATTTGGGCCCGGGCATTTTCCCGGCAGATGCTAACGGCCACATCATAGTAGAAATAGACGGTCGCGCAGATGCCGTGGCCTCTGAGCTGAACGATATTGAGTCCATTTTAAAACGAACCGGGGCATCACAGGTTGTAACCGCACGCACGGAAGCAGAGGTAGAGACTATATGGCAACTGCGCCGAGAGTTCTCATACAGCTTGAAAGCCACCGGTCTCACCAAGCTCAATGAGGATATCGTCATTCCTCGCTCCGCTTTGGTTGCGCTGGTTGAGTTCTGCGCCTCCATGCAGCAGGAAACCGGCATCCCCGTGGCATGCTTCGGGCATTCCGGAGACGGCAATATACACACCAACATCATGGTCTTGAAAGACAGCGAGGGTAAAGACATACGCCCCCCCGCAGATGCTTTGGTGAACCGTCTTTTCGATTGGGTAATGGCTCACGGCGGCAGCATTACGGGAGAGCACGGTATAGGCTTGGCAAAAGCCCCGTGGTTCAAACAAGCGGTGGGCGCAGAAGCTATTGCCGTTCATCAAGCACTCAAAACGGCACTTGACCCGCAGTATCTCCTCAATCCAGGTAAAATGGGGCTTTAATCTGAGCAATTCAGCCACGCTTGCACAGGCTCATCCACAACGCCTGCAACATACTGCAATATACGGCAGAACGCTTAATCTTGACTTTCCCCTTACCGAGAGAGGTTGAGCGCAGCAGTTTAATAGTTTTCTTGCCGATAATGGCGGGCAATACAGAGGCAAAGCGCAGACTGAACGTACCCAAACGACGGCTGTAATCAATACCGTCGTTCATGTAGGAATCTGCACGGTGCAACCATTTAGCCGGGTCTGAGCACAGATAGTGTCTCCCCCGGGCCTCATCTTCCTCCATATCCCGCAAAATGTTAATAAGCTGCAAGCCTTGCCCGTACCGAATACCGGCGGCGGTCATAATCTCTCTGCGGGATTCGTCACAAAAACGCTCTCCCATGGCGGTATAGCCCAAATCTGTCCAGAACTCACCCACACAACCGGCCACACAGTATGTGTAACGGCGCGTTTCTTCATCATCCGAAACCGTGTCACATTCGGCAAACGCCGTCAAATCCCACAGCTGCCCCTTTACGATTGTCGCCAAAACTTTGCGCATATGCGCCTGACAGGCAGAATCAAAGGTTTCCAACGCCTTCAGACAAGTATCGAACTCACACAGCAAAGTGCGTTCTGCCGCATGGCTTACCCCGGGAGCTATTTCTTCCCTGAGAGCAGTCAACAATGCACGGTGCTCTTCATCAGATACACCACCGGCAATCACAGCCCCCATGCGGCGCAGAATCTCCGCCCGATGTTGCAGCGGTGTAGACGCCGTGTCTGCCACGCTATCCGTAGCACGTGCCAACATGTACCCCAAAGCCACGGCAGGCCGCATTTCCTTGGGTAAAAAGCGGATGGTGAGATAAAACGAGCGAGAAACAGCTTTGAGCAGCTCTCCTGTAACATCGGTTGCTTGCGTCATTGCCCTTGCATTATGCAGCAAAAAGCCCTGTCTTGCAAGGTAATTTTAGGGAGAACAATCTGTTTTTGCTTGTAATCAAGCGGTTTTCACGCTATAAATGTGCTATGGCCGTACCGCAGAATACCATTGCTCTCATCTTTGATTTCGATCAAACGCTCAGCCCTCACAACATGCAGGAAGATACCATCTTTCCCGAGTTCGGTATCAATGCTGACTTATTCTGGAAAAAATGTAATGACCGCAGCAAAGAAGAAGGCTGGGACGGCGAGCTCAGTTACCTCAAAGAGCTGTTGGATACCCTCAGCATTGACGGTGTGAGCAATGACACCCTGCGAGAACTCGGTAAAAAGCTCACTTTCTTCAAAGGCATCCCCGAGTTTTTTGAAAACTTTGAAAAACGAGCACTTACCCCGGAGCACCGCTTTGCCGGTATTCATATTGAGTTTTACATTATCTCCAGCGGCATTAAATCCATCATAGACGGCTCCATCATTCGCCCCTACATGAAAGAGGTATTTGCCTGCGAGTTCAGCGAAAGCAACGGCTGCATCAACTTCCCCAAGCGCGTTATCTCTCACACCACAAAAACACAGTTCCTTTTCCGCATTAATAAAGGCATGCTGGACTATACGGAAGATGTTAACGACCACATGGACAGTGACTTGCGTCCCATCCCCTTCCGACACATGATTTACTTGGGCGATGGCCCCACGGATGTCCCCTGCTTTACCGTAATGCGTCAGCTGGGCGGCACCAGCATTGCCGTATACAACCCGTGTGATGATTCGCGCAAGAGCTTCCGCAAATGCTACAATCTCAAATCAGGGCAGCACAGAGTTGATTTCTTTGCTCCGGCAGATTATCGCCACGGCAGCCACCTGTGCAATATCTTGGAAGAAACCGTACGCAACATGGCAGACGCCATTCTGCACAATATGCGCCACGCAGACAAGTGAACCGGCATGGCAAAATGACTTGCAGCTGACTCATTCTATTCTTTACATGCAGGGGTAAATGTGGTAGTTTCCTGCTTTCCACCAGCCGAAACACACCATGAACCAGTTACTTTCCATCGAAGAATTGACAGGAGATCAGATTCGTGACCTGCTTGCTCTGGGGCACAAACTGAAAGCAGAGAGAGGTAACCACACCTCCCAACCGCTTGCAGGTCAAACATGGGCTCTGATTTTCTCTAAATCTTCCACACGCACTCGCGTGTCATTCGAGGTAGGTATTTCCGAGCTGGGTGGTCGCCCCATGTTCCTTTCTACCAGAGACATTCAGCTGGGGCGCGGTGAGCCCATCAAAGATACGGCTCGTGTGCTGGGACGCATGATTCACGGTGCCGTTATTCGCACCTACGGGCAAGATGAGGTGGTGGACTTTGCCAAATACTCCAAGCTGCCCACCATCAATGCGCTTACAGACCAAGAACACCCCTGCCAAATTCTGGCGGATTTGCTTACACTGGAAGAGACGTACGGCGTGGGTGCATGGAAAGACATGAAGATTGCTTTCCTCGGCGATGTAGATAACAACATGGGCCGCTCCTGGATGTGGGCAGCCAAGCATCTGGGTTTCACGCTGGCACTTGCAGGTCCCGAACACGCCCTGCCTAAGGCTGATACGCTTGCTGCACTCAATTACGATGGCATTATCTGCACCACCAATGCAGAAGACGCCGTGAGAGACGCCATGGTTATCAACACGGACACTTGGATTTCCATGGGCCAAGAGGCAGAAAAAGGCACCAAAGAAAAGGCATTTTTCCCCTATCAGGTAAATGCAGAGCTGTTGCGCCTTGCCGCTCCCGGTCACAGTGTTTTCCATTGCTTGCCGGCCTACCGTGGCTATGAAATTACAGATGACGTTTTGGAGTCTCACGCCCCCGTCATTTTCACGGAGGCAGAGAACCGTCTGCACGCCCAAAAAGCCGTGCTTTACACTTTAGCAACCTCTCACTGATACCGCTTTATCATGAGCTACGAAGACCGCATCGAAGCTTTGCTGGATGACATGTCCGTCTTTGAAGACTGGACTGAGAAATACGAGTTTATCATCTCTCTGGGCAGAAAACTGCCCGCCTTGCCGGATAAATACCGCAAAAACGCCAACCTTATCAAAGGCTGCCAAAGTCGTGTGTGGGTCGGCACAGAGGTGAATGACGGTAAAATGAATATCATGGCAGACAGTGATTCTCTCATCACAAAGGGCTTGATAGCTCTCTTCATTCGTTTGCTCTCCGGGCTTACCCCGGCTGAGATTCAGGCCGCTAACCTGCATCGCTTGGATGAATGCGGTCTTAAAGAGCATTTGGCCTCCACTCGCGCCAATGCACTGTCCACCATGGCGGCAACCATTCAAAAGGCAGCCGCTGCCAACGCCTGAGCCATTTTAACATGAACCTGCTGCAAGATAAAATTGCCGACCGCGAGTCGCGGTTACCCGCGCACACCAATGCTTATCGTGTGGCAGATGGCACCCCTTGGCCCGATATCTTTATTGACGCTCTGGCTGACAGACTCTTGGTATCGCTCCGCAACACTAGTTTGCCGCGAGGTCTCAAAGAGTTATTGCAACAAACGGAACGTCCCGTTTACCTGAAACGCTTGGACAATGATGTCAAAGAAGCCCCCGTACACCTCTGCGGGCCGCAAGTCCCCCTGCGTTTCGAGATAGAAGAAAACGGCGTGCGCTATATCATGGATATGGCGGCAGGCTACTCTCAGGGCATCTTTCTGGACCAGCGAGATAATCGAGCAAAAGTTCGCAGGCTCACCCACAAGGGTATGCGCGTTCTCAACACGTTCTCTTACACCGGGGCGTTCTCCGTATGTGCTGCGCTTGCCGGTGCCACCACCACCACCTTAGACTTGGCACAACCCTGCCTCTCATGGTGTAAAGAAAACATGGAGCTTAACGGCATTGACCCAAGCGAACACTTTTTTTGCAAAGGCGACACCCTGCACTGGCTGGACCGCTTTGCACGCCAAGGCCGCACCTTCGATGCCATCATCTTGGACCCGCCCACTTTCTCGCGCGATGAAAAAGGCAAAATCTGGCGTGTAGAAAAAGACTACGGCAAACTCGTGGCCAAAGCCATGGCCTGCCTTGCCCCCCATGGGTGGATTCTCTGCACCACCAATTGCCGAAAAGTTTCTACCGCAGACTTCCGCAAGCTTGTTGCATCCGGTGCCCCCGATGCTCAGCTCTCAACCTCCCCCATGACTTTTGATTTTGACGGGGAGCAATACCTCAAGACCATCTGGGTGCAGAAATAATCTGCACCCGTACTTGAAGCCCATTCGTGTTGCCAATGAGGCAAAAAATCGCGTAAGCTCAGATAAAACCATCAAATTTACTTTATTTTCATTTTTTCTCACCACCCACAATAAAACGTGGTCATTTTTTCGGAGAGCGTTTTCAGCACGCTATATCTTGTGCGGATGTCACTTTTTTTCAGTTAACTATCGGGCTTCTTGCAATGGGGCGTTATGAACATCCCAGCCTTAGTGAAATCAAGCTCTTTCATGACATATTCACAATTTCAGCCGCATCATAACAAGAACACACATTACACAATATATTGTGGTACAATTATTCATTTTATGCAATATCTGGAAAATTATTTATAAAAAGTTTTTTATGAAAAGTGCCTGTTAGAGCGCAATTTCTGCTTGCCTTGGCAGGTAAAAAATGCTAAAGTTCCGATGTTCACCGCCAATAAGCAATACGCGGCTCAAAACATATAGCAACTCATGAGGAGGTAGCCCTCGGATTACCTCGCAAAAGGGTTCAGTATCATCTTACACAACACAAGCTCTCCAGCCATGCCACAAATCATCAAGCGCAACGGAAAACGCGAACGTTTCGAGGCCTACAAAGTACAGCAGGCCATCGAAAAGGCTTATCATGCCTCTCAGGAAGAATACAATCCGCTGGTATATGCCAACGTATTGGATGCCCTCAAGAAAGAAGAGTATCTTCCCGTAGAAAAAGTGCAAGACCTGATTGAGCGTGAGCTGATGAAGGCAGGTGCTTTTGAGACGGCCCGCAACTTCATTAAGTACCGTTTCCTGCACAAGTTGCAGCGCGAGCAGATTGCCGGCGTATACCAGGGCAACACATGGGTAGATTGTAAGCAGACCATTGAAGAGTACATCGGTAATACGGACTGGCGTATTAAGGCAAACTCCAACACCACATACTCTAACGCAGGCTTGGTGAACAACACCGCAGGTAAGGTAATTGCCAACTACTGGCTGGATCAGGTTTACACCCCTGAAGAAGGTGCAGCTCACCGCAACGGCGACTACCATATTCACGACTTGGACTGCCTCACCGGTTACTGCGCCGGCTGGAGCTTGCGCAACCTGCTTAATGAAGGTTTCAACGGTGTACGCAGCCGCGTGAACAGCTGCCCGCCCCGCCACTTCCGTGAGGCTCTCGGCCAGATGGCCAACTTCCTCGGCATTTTGCAGAGTGAGTGGGCAGGTGCTCAGGCTTTCAGCTCTTTCGACACGTACCTGTCTCCCTACCTGTTCCGCGACCAGCTGCCTTACTCTGCCGTTAAGAAGGCACTGCGCAACTTCGTGTACAACCTGAACGTACCGTCCCGCTGGGGCCAGAGCCCCTTCACCAACGTGACAATCGACTGGACAGTACCCCGCGACCTGCGCGAGCAGCCCCCGTTCTCCGGCGGTGCCCACATCTTTGAAAACGAGCAGGACGAGAAGCTGCTCGCCATCGCCAAGGAGCGTGGTGTAGACTCCCTCACCGCTCTTACCTACAAGCACTTCCAGCCTGAAATGACCATCATTCAGCGCGCTTTCTACGAGGTGCTTACCGAGGGCGACAGCACGGGCCAGCCCTTCACCTTCCCCATCCCCACCGTAAACATTACCGAGGACTTCGACTGGGAGGGCGAGAACGTACCCCTGCTCTTTGAGAACGCAGCCAAGATCGGTTCTTCCTACTTCCAGAACTTCATCGGTTCTCAGTACAAGTTTGATGAAAACGGCAACCGCGTTATCGACGAGGAAGCCTACAAGCCCGATGCCGTGCGCTCCATGTGCTGCCGTTTGCAGCTGGACCTCAGAGAGCTGCTCAAGCGCGGCGGCGGTCTCTTCGGCTCTGCTGAAATGACCGGCTCCATCGGCGTTGTAACCATCAACATGGCGCGTCTCGGCTACCTGTACAAGGGCAACAAGAACCTCATGTACACCAAGCTCGGTGAGCTTATGGACCTTGCCAAGGAGACCTTGGAGAAGAAGCGCGTATTCATCAACCAGCTCTACCAGCGCGGTCTGTACCCCTACACCAAGCGTTATTTGCCCCACCTGCGCAACCACTTCTCCACCATCGGTCTCAATGGTATCAACGAAATGCTCCGCAACTTCTCCGGCGACACCATGAACACCGCCACCCCCGACGGCATTGCCTTTGCTGAAGAAGTGCTGCACTATATGCGTGAGCGTATCCGCGGTTATCAGGAGGAAACCGGCAACCTCTACAACCTTGAGGCTACCCCCGCAGAAGGCACCACACACCGCTTCGCCCGCGAAGACCTCAAGCGCTACCCGGACATCATCCAGTCCGGCACCCCCGGCCACCGTTACTATACCAACAGCTCCCAGCTGCCGGCCGGTTACACGCATGACCTCTTCAAGGCTCTCAAGATGCAGGACAAGCTGCAGTGCTGCTACACGGGTGGCACCGTATTCCACATGTACATGAACGAGGCTATCTCCTCCCCCGAGGCTTGCCGCGACATCGTACGCAAGGTGCTTACCAACTTCAAGATGCCTTACATCACCGTTACCCCGCTCTTCTCCGTCTGTGACAAGCACGGCTACCTCAAGGGCCGTCACGACTACTGCCCGCTTTGCGATGAAGAACTCATTGCCAAGGCTCGTGCAGAAGAGCAACCCGAGCTTCCTCTGTTCTGATTGAACGACTAGAACAATAAACCTCCGATATCAATATGAGCGACAACGAAATCAAACCCGTAGTCAAGACCGACGAGCAAATCCTTGCCGAGCACGAGACCGAGCGCACCAAGTGCACCGTCTACACCCGAGTAATGGGTTACCACCGCCCGGTGGAAACCTTCAACGCCGGTAAGCAAGGCGAGTTCGAGGAGCGTGCTCACTTCGAAGAGCCCGGCTGCGGTTGCGGCTGCGATGCCATCCTCAAGTAATTTGCGCCCTCACGCGCAGAGGTTGTAACAACCTCAAAATCACCCGCAACGGTGCAGAAAATCAGTTAGCCGATATATATTCTGAGCCGTTGCGGGATTTTTATACCGCCATCATCCCATGAGACGCCACCCGGTAGACATTACTCCGCTCACCTTTTTGGATTACCCCAAAAAGGCCGCCTGCATTTTCTGGTACACAGGTTGCAACCTGCGTTGCCCCTATTGCTACAACCCGGAACTCGTGTTGGGCCGCACCAAATCTCAGGTAGATGAATTGGCCTTTCTGAAAGAGCGCAGCGGCTTTCTGGATGCCGTTGTACTCTCCGGCGGAGAAATCACCCTCACGCCCCAACTTAAAGAGATTTGTGAGGACATTAAAGCCCTTGGCTACCTCATCAAAATAGACACCAACGGGTCCAATCCCCACATCGTCCGTGAGCTCGTTGAAAACAAGCTGATTGACTACGTAGCCATGGACAACAAAATGCCCGCAGACCGCACATGGCGACTCCCCGGGGGTACCCCGCTCTTCGAGCGTTTTGCAGAAAGCCTCACCATTCTCAAAGAAAGCGGCCTTCCTTTTGAGGTGCGCACCACCGTACACCCCGGGCTGCTGGATGAAGCTGACATCATCCGCATGATTCGAGAAGCCAACTCCTTGGGCTACACCGGCACGTATTACCTGCAATACTTCTTCAACGCCGGTACCACCCTCGGCAACATGGCTCCGCCTACCCGTCGCTATGACCGCGATATGCTCAACCGCCACGCCCCCCTCCCCATCGGCTACCGCAACTTCCCCGAGGACCGAGGAAAAGGTTGATTAATACAAAGCACAAAGTTTTTCACACGGGATAACAATAAGAAAACAGCCCCGGCGGGAATCGAACCCACATCTGCCCTTTAGGAGAGGGCCGTTCTATCCATTGAACTACGGGGCCGTGAGGCGTGGTAAATTATACTGCAAAAGCAGTAGAAAGGCGAGCCAATTGTGACTCGGAAAGGTGCTGTTTAAGACAGGGGAGCATGCGAGCGAGATACTCGGGGCGCGTCCAACCGTGAAGCGGCTGAGGCGTGGGTTTCTCAAAAGCCCACGTGGGGATGGGCAACACAAGGTCCAGCACAGTGGGGGCGGTGGCAGCCATGCGCTCCAACATGGCCGTGATATCTTCCGCAAGAGAGGGGTGAGACTCCAGCACGCGGAGTGCCCACTGATAACTCAGGTGATTACCGGGCAGAGAAACGGCTGCAAGCATGGGCTGTAAACGCTCATCCGGCAGGGTGCAAAGCTTCTCCAGCAAAGGCAACGCACGCATATCACTCAAGCCAAGCAAGGCACTGAGAGAAGCGGGATTGCTTTGCGGCATACGCACCAATAAATCTACAAGTGTCTCGACACCGTGCAGTTTTTGGGTGGCCGTGGGTTGTGCCAGCGTAGCCAACTGCATGGCGGCAGCAGAGCTGATGAGTGACTCAGGCTCACATATGGCAAAGGGTATAAAGGCACGCCATCCTTCCCCCTTGCGCTGCGTAATGAAACGCACCAACTGCTTGAGAGCAGCTCCGCGTGCTGCGGGTGTTACTTTTCGGCAGAAAATCTCGTAGGCGGTAATGTTATCCGGCAAGCGAGCGGGGTCATTACCTGTAACAAGCCCGCAGGCAATCATGGCAAGAGGCCATTGATCCGCACCGATTTCATGAATACGGACGGGATCTACCACCATGGCGGCAAGGCGCTCCAGCTCTGAAAGCATGGAGAAATTATCCTGAAAGAGGCCCATAGCAGAAAGGCGTTAAAATACGCAATCAGTTAGAAGCCGGCAGCGTGGAAAGGTCCTCAGAAAGTGAGGGCAAAGCCGGAGTCTCCGCAGCCGGGGTTGTGGTGGCGGGTGTACTGAAGATATCGTCGGCAGCGGGTGTCTCCGGTGTTACGGGAGCAGGCGTGTTGAAGATATCATCCGTGGAGGGGGTGGTGGCAGGAGCATCCGCAGCGGGTTGCTCTGCGGGAGCAACGAGCTCAGGCGCATCCACGCCGCTTTCCAACAGGTCAGAGCGCACGGCAATATCATTGTTGGCACCTTCGGCAAAGAGGGTGCTGTCAGGGCAAGCAGCGCGGGCTTGGCGCAGATAATCAGCAGCCTGCTCTACCTTGCCGGCATTCCAGGCAATGTCACACAAGTTGACATAGGCACGAGCCGTATATGCATTGCGGGGCATGGCGACTATTTTTTGCCAATACATGGAGGCTTTTTCCGTATCACCGTCAGCCGCAAAGCGCGTGGCAAGAGCCACACAGGCACGGGCTTTCACCGTCTGATTAACGGCATTGTCAGAAAGCTCAACAAGTGCAGAGAAATCCGTGTTGGCAGAGTCCGTAATCTCACGCAAGGCTTTGAGAAGCACAGCCGTTTCTTCAGAGGGGGTACCGGCGTAGTCATTCAGCACGGCATCCAAAGCGGCAGGGTCATAATTCTTGGGTGACATGGTTGTGTCCGTCACCGTTGCACCCACGGCTTTCACCACAAGGGCACCGGCCTCTTCCTTTTGCGTTTCACCATGGGCATACCAAGCCGTAGCGGCAGTTGCCACAATGGCAAGAGCAATACCGCCTACAATCAGCTTCTTGTAGTGCTTGTTCAGGAAAACCTCATGCTTGGCCGGGCCGAGATCAATCTCACCGATTGCCTTGATTTCTTCAGGAGAAAGGGGCATCTCCTCAGGTGCTTGTTTCGTGTTTTTCGTTTCCATGGATTCAGGATTTGTAAAGGTTACTCAGCATGTGGATGCGATCCACATCAAAATAGTTGTTGATACCGAGATTGCGGTAAATCTCCAAAGTAGCTTTGGAGCGATTGAGCGTATAGAAGTGAATACCATCCACATCGGCATCCAGAAGTTCTGCACACTGATTACTGGCATAGTTGATGCCGATACGCTCAATGGCATTACGCTCACCACCGGCGCGCAACATGGCCTTGAACAGACGAGCCGGGAAATTGGTGCCGGCAGACAGCTCTGCCATGCGGTTCATGCCGGATATGGTTGTAATGGGCATGATACCTGCGATAATAGGCACATCAATGCCGACAAGACGGCAGCGATCGCGGAAATCAAAGAAAGCGTGGTTATCAAAGAAAAGTTGCGTGCAAATGTAGTCAGCGCCCTCATCCATCTTGGCTTTCAGATAATCCATCTCACGGATGCGGTTGCGTGTGTCGGGGTGCCCCTCACAGAAACCGGCTACACCGATAGTAAGGCGGTTGGGCAAGTGGTTGCGGTCTTCCCATGCGCGGATAAAGCGTACCAGCTCTGCGGCATGATGAAAGGCATCTTCTGCCGGATTATGGGGACGATTGCGGGGGGGGTCGCCGCGCAAAGCAAGAATAGCCTGAGCCCCTGCTTTGGTGTAACCCTCCAATATCTGTTCTATCTCCTCCTCCGTATGGCCTACACAGGTAAGATGCGGAACCGTGGGAATACCACGAGCCACCATATCATGCACAACAGAGCGCGTCAGCTCACGGGAGCCACCGCCTGCACCATAGGTAACGCTCACAAAACTGGGGCGAAACTCCTGCAACTTGACCACGGTATCCAGCAAAGCCTCTGCACCCTCCTGCGTTTTGGGAGGAAAGAATTCAAAAGAAAAGCTGGGGGTGCGGTCAAACAGCACAGAGCCTGAAGGAAGCGCCATAGTGATGATACGGTGTAAAAATCAGAGGGAAATGTTCATATCTGCACCGCTATCCTGGCGTAAATCAGCAGCGGATGCAAAGGGGGTAATGATAACCAAGTCACCCTTGGCAGGCTTGGGGCGGTCTGCATCTTCGGATGAAGAGAAAGAATCATTGCGGATATCTGCAATAAACTCCCCGGATTCCTCGTAAAAACGGGTAACAATAGCCTCACAAATGATGTACTCATCATCACCGCAACGCAAAGCCACAACAAGGCCCTCATTAATTTGCTGCTCACCCAAGGGCTTGAATGAGAAGAAACCGGCCTCCAAAGCAACCTCCGTCACCATGCCGAGAGCTTCCGCCTCTGCGGATTCACGGGCAAGCTCAGCCTCCATGGCAGCCTCAGATTCACGGCGCTGCTGTTCTTCCGCCTGCACTACGGTGCGATGCTCTTCATTAGCATGCACGCGGTCAACGGCTTGGCGGGATTCACTGCGCAATCTGTCCAACTCAGACTCCGTTTTCTCATTCGTAACATCCTCAGAAGCCATATCCTCAGCCAAGCCGAGATTTTGCGTCACTTTGCTGCGGTTATAATCCTCATAAGCGCGCTGTTGGCTGGGCAGCATCTCGATAACAAAGTAGAATAACAGTGCTACCACTAACACCATCAAACTGAGAATTGCAATACGGAATCCGTTCATGCCCGCCAGTATAGCATATTTTTTTACGCTTTCAAGCATAGATTATGTCAGAAAATGCGTTCCATTGGCATACAGTCGAGATTTTGACTTGCAAGAAGCAGCATTTAGCGTTAGACTGTGCGCGTACATGCTGAATCTGCCGAACATTATCACACTTACGCGCATCGCTCTCGTTATTGTCTTTACTCTGGCTTTAACATTCGACGGTGTACCGCCCGTACTCAGCAAAGCCCCTATGGACAGCATCCCGCACAGCGGGTGGTTCGTACCCTTGAATGCCGGGCTTTGCATTGCCTTGTGGGCGTTTGTGGTAGGTGCCATCAGCGACTTTTTGGACGGCTACTTGGCCCGCAAATACAACTTGGTTACCAACTTCGGCAAGCTGATTGACCCCTTGGCCGACAAGATTTTGGTATGCGCCGCCTTTGTGTACCTTACCTATGTGGGTATGTGCCCGTTCTGGGTAACCATCGTGATTATTTTCCGTGAGTTTTTGGTGACGGGCCTGCGCCAACTTGCCGTAGAGCAAGGCAAGGTAATGGCAGCGGACCGCAGCGGCAAATGGAAAACAGCCGTACAACTTACCTACTGCATTGCCTGTTTGACACACCTTTGCTATGGCGGCAATCTGCCGGAGCCCCTGCACTCCCTCAGCATAAATGAGGGCGGCTACTGGTTAAGAGAGATTACCATGTGGGCAAGCGTAGTGCTTACCTTGTGGAGTGGCATCAATTATTGCGTACAGAGCCGCAGTTTTCTCAAAGGCTGATACGTTTTTAGCTCGCCATGCGGGCTAAAATGTGGTAATGTGTAGCACAGTCATTACCACATTTCCGATGCATATGAACATTTTCCGTACTGCAACCGTTTTTCTTGCCGCCGCAGCGGCATTGCTGAGCAGCTGCCAGCAGAAGACCTACCCCGTTTTCTTCCTTGCTCAAGAGGGATATGACGATCAGGATGTTTCTGCCTACTCCAGTGCCAAGCATATCATATACTACAACGGTAGAGCCTACACCCGCGGCCCCGTAATGACGCTTAATCACTTTGCAAAGTTCAAGTCTGAGCTTGACCCCACCGATGGCTCATACGGTGTTATCCTGTACGCCAAGCCGGAGTGGCGCAACCACCTTTATACGCAAACGCTGCAAAAGAACGGCCTCATCATGCTGCCCGTAGTTAACGGTTTGGCTATGGAGCCCATGCGCATCACCCCCGTAAGCGACGGCATTCTCAAGATTTGGAACGGCCTTAACGGGTATGATTTGTGGCGTATCTCCAAGACGGTTGAACCCGTTAACCCGGAGATTGAAGAGAAGCGTTATCTGAAAGAGAATCCGCGCCCGCTTCCCAAGATGCCGGAGAACGTACAGCAGCGCAAGGACTTCACCGGCCGCACCGTGGGTGAAATCTTCAATTAAGGCGATTATCATTGCATGAGAGCCACCATACAGGCATTATTGTTGGCAACGCTGCCCGTGCTGAGCGTGCAGGCTGCGCAGGATTTGGTATACAAATTACCCACCGACAATGATGCCCTGTACCGTGGCGACAATGAAGGCTACTTCATGTACTGTGACCGCTGGTTTGAGGGTAAACACTCTCAACCGTGGGAGGCCGGCAGCTACGGATTCACCAGAACGGCCAAACGCATTCACAACGGCAAGGTTGTTTGTACAAAACTGCACGAGGGGATTGACGTAAAACCGATTCGGCGCGATGCAGCCGGCGAACCGCTGGACATGGTGCGCCCCATTGCTCCGGGCATTGTAGCCTATACCAGCAATGCCCCCGGTGCCAGCAATTACGGCAGATACGTTGTCATTGCTCACCAAGTACCTGAGGGTACCGTATACAGCTTATACGCCCACCTGAGCAGCATTAATTGCGAGGTCGGGCAGCAAGTTGATTATACCGACAACTTGGGCAGGCTCGGGTACAGCGGGGTCGGGCTCAACAGGGTACGCGCCCATTGCCATTTGGAGCTCTGCCTCATGGTGCATTCAGAGTTCCATAAATTCTGCCCTTCCAACAACAAACACGGGCTTTTTAACGGACATAATCTCATCGGCATAGATGCGGCAGATGTTCTCAAACATTGTCAAAACGGCGCGGCGTTTTCCCTGAGCAACTACTTCGGCTCACTTTCGGAGCATTACCGCGTGCGCGTGCCGAGGGAGAAAACCATGGATATCCTCAAGCGGCATCCGTTTTTGTACAAAGGCAGCTGGGGCAGCAACTCCCCCTCTCTTGATATTTCCTTTACGGCAGAGGGCGTGCCCATTGCCGTATACCCTGCCGATGCAACGGTAACAGAGCCGACCGTAATCAATTGCAAGCCCATGCCTGTGTATCAAAATGAGTGTACCGCAGGCCGATTGGCCGGCAAAAGCACCACGGCTCATCTCACCGCCTCCGGCAAAACATTCATTAACCGTTTCACCTGGCAAGAGCCGGAAATGACTCCGCAGGAACAATCCGTTCAAGAATAACAGTTTTCAAGATATGCAACATCAGTTTTTCTACGTTCTTTGTGCTTTAAGTGCTGCCGGACTGTGCAGTGCCGATATTCCACAAGCAGAACAAGCTTTGCGCAACGGTACCCCCGCAGCGGCACTGCAAGCACTGGAGAATGTTGCGGAGAGCCCCGAACAGCACTATTTGAAAGGCAGAGCACTCACCGCATTACGCCGCTATGAGCAAGCCATACAGGAGTTTGCAGCCGTAGAAACGCAGCACCCTCTTTATTCTTACGCAGCTAAGGGGCTCATATACTGCGCCCGTCGCAGCACCGCCCCGGCTCAGTATTTGGAGCCGCTTACTCAAAGCCCGGATGCCGACATCGCTTTGCTGGCTAGCATCGCACTGGCTGAAATCTCCGTAACAAGCGGTAAAGATGCCCCTATTGCAGAGCTGCACACCGCATGCGCCGACAATACGGACATGAAGGGAGGGCTTCTTCTGCTTGAAGCCGAGCAATTACGCCGTGCCGGCAAATATGATGCAGCCATAGCCAAATGCCGCGAGGCAGAAGACAAAGCCCCTGCACTTCAGCGTGAATACAGCCGTATTCTGTTGGCCGAAATCTACTACGACAAAGAAAAAGCAGAGGGTGATGACGAAGGCAAGGGAGAAGAAACGCTGCTGAAATTCATCTCATCATCCCCGGATTCGGCGCTGCTGGAAGAAGCTTTCCGACGCTTGGATAAGCGGGGTGCTTTCACCACCAGCAAATATGCCATCCGCAAGCTGGAGGAGTGGGCAAGAGATGGTGCCGCCATGCGCCGCGCCCTGTTGGCCTCTGCCATTGTGCAACGGGAGACTCTCCACACCGCCCACAATGAAGAATTGGGAGATATTGCCGCAAACCGAGCAACGGGTATTAACCCGGACTACCTGCCCATTACCGTTCAAATCAATAACGAGCAGTCCCGTTACCTGATTATTAACGGCAAAAAAGAAGAAGCAGCTGCGTATCTGAACCGAATCCCCGAGGCAAAACGCGATGCTTTCACACTTTTCTACAAGGCTCGCACCCTGCCCGCTACGGATCCCATAGCCTTGGAGCTTTACCTGAAGAGTGCAGACTGTGCATACCCTGAGCTACAGGAGATTGCTTTATCCAACGCGGTTTATTGTGCCCATGTTACAGAAAATGCGGCCATACAGGCAGACATTTTGCAACGGGAACTTCCCGTAGAGGTTTCCCGTGCCGTTAAATTAACCCATGCAGGCCTTAATCTGCGCAAGGACCCGCAAACAGCACGTGCAGAATTACAGCAAGTCATGCAAATGCACCCCACCCCCGTCCAAAAGGTGGAGGCTACGCTTCAGCTCACTCAGCTGGACTTGGATGACGGTGACTCTGCTTCCGCACTCAAACGGCTGGAGGAATATACCCACGAGGATCGCAATGATTGGGCAAACGAACAAGTCATGCGATACTACGGCCTGTATCTGCATGCGCTTGAATCCGAGCAAGAGGTAGGACGCGCTACGGCATCTCACAAACCTTTCCTGGAAAAGTCTTTAGAGAGCACTCAGCGAGAAGACGTACGCGTTGCAATTACCTTAAAACTGGCTAAGATTTATTCAGAGGAGGGCAACCACAGAGACGCCCTGCTCTTACTGGAGAATTTGGCGGCCAAGACAAAAGACCGCACCATGAAAGCGCGTGCGCTGCTGCTGGCCGGCAGAGAATCCACCCAATGCATGACCCTGCCGTCCGTCTCCAGGGGAGCTGAGCTGTTTGAAGCGGCTGCCGCCATTGACAGTCCTTATCACTTCCGCGCGGCAATCCTTAACACCGCGGTTCTGTTCCGTATCAGCGATGAGATAAGCGCAAGCCAGCGCATTAACCGCATTATAAGAGAAATAGAAACCGCCAGAAAAGCAACCACCGGCAGCACACACTTGGCAGAAGAGTATGCTTTTGCCCTGACCGTACGCGCAGATATTGAGGCCATTCCCGGTACGCCGGAGGCACTCAAGACCGCCATTGATACCAATGCACAGGTATTCACCATTCCCGGGCTTACTGAAGACTGGCACCGCCGCGCCTACCTGCAACAAGCCATTTTCTGCACCAGAGTGGATTACAATGAGCGGGCTTTGCTCAGCTACAAAAACATTATCAACAGCTTACCGGCAACAGCCAAGCAAGCAACTCCGGATAAAGCCTACATTCTCTGTCTCTCCGGCACGGGAGCCATTGCATGCCTGCTGAAGATGGAACAGTGGGAAGCTGCCGCAGATATGGCGGAAACCATTGTTCAACACCCCATTGCCAAAGAATACCCCGATCGCACCGAGCATTTCAAAGCATGGGCTCGCATGATTCGTAAGGTTCACTACTTGCCGATGAAAGATTCTGAGTAACGACATTCGCGGAGACGTATCTCCGCATTGCCGTCTCAATTTTTACTGCAAGTGCAGACTTAACGCAATTCACACCAAACGGCGCGGTGATCTCCTGCGCTTTCGCTTGCCGGGATATCTACAATGCCGGCTTCACAACTTCTGCCTCGGCGACTGCGCAGCACTTTGTTGACAAAAATACGGTCAAATAAGCTGTACTCTTGCGCAGCACGGTAATAAATAGTCCAAGTTTGCCCGCGGGAATCTGCTGCCTGCACTGGCGAAAGTGCAGAATCCTCAGAAATACCCTGAGTCAACACTTTAAGAGAATCCTCGGCAGGGCCGTCATTCCAGTCACCATATACCACCACGGGTAAATGCGGTGTTTTACGCATTTCTTTTTGCAGGTACATGGCCAGGGTGCGCGCCTCCGTTTTACGGCGAGCCGTTGCAGCTGCGGGGGCATCAGACACGCGAGATTTCAAGTGAGCCCCCACTACTCTGTAAAAACGGTTTTGCCCCACCTGCACGGTAATATCCAAAATACCGCGCAGCATTTTTTGACGTTTATTACCCAGCAAACTGCAATTGGGTCGAGACTTATCCTGAACAATGGGGTGCTGAGACAACACGGCCAGCGCGCGGTCCTCCCCGCTGCGCAACAATATCTTGGTATAGGGATAATCCAACCCCTTCTCTCTGAGACGCCCCTGCAAATCGGACAAAGCGTACGGGCCGCCCATTTCTATAAGGCCCACCACTTCCGGGCGTGCAGAGGCTATCACCTCTGCCACGGCATTGCGTGACTCTTCTTTTTTGACCGAGATTTTAAAACGGGCGCGTTGCGTATCTTCACTTACAAAGTAATTGTTCGCATTGAGCATCAAAAAGCGAAAAGGCTTACATTTGGCTGCATCCGGCATATCGGCCAGCTTGCCATTCAACTGAGAATCGCTCAGCTCATCGCCATACTTTACTCCGGCAGAGTCAATTTCTCCAAAATCTGTCTCAGAGGAATCTACATTCCGTTTTTCCGAAAAAGCTGAAAAAACAGACAGCCCGTCACCGGTGCCGAATGTGCCGGCCAAAAGCCCTATGCACACCAGCACCAGCGTCAGCATCAACGTATCTACACGCAATGCTCGCTTCCAAGCTTGTTTTTTACCTTTTGCCATGTGCTCCGTCTATCAGAAACGGCGACCACTGCTGTATGCACGTGCCAGCACCATCACTGTGCGGGGGAGCAGATACAGGGAGAGATTCTGCACCTTGTCGGTAAAGTGGGTAACGGTATTATCCTGACGCCCGAATCCACCGAAACGGAGCTCATCGGAGTCCAGCACCACACGCCACTCTCCATGAGAGGGCGCAGGCAGCTTGTAGTCGGGTATGGCAGCAGTCCCGCTCCAATTGAAGATGAATACCAAACCACCACGCTCAAATGCCATCACCTGGTTTTTCTCATCCATATTGAGCGGACGGGCGGGTGCAGATGCCAGCAGGTCGGTCTCTTGTGCCAACTTGACCATGGCACGGTCAAACTCATTCAGGTAATGGTAGCGCAGCAAATCATTATCCACCAAGCTCCACTGGCGGCGGCAATACTTGTAAGAGTTGCCATTACCCTCACGGGGGAAATCTATCCACTCCGGATGCCCGAACTCATTGCCCATGAAATTGAGCCACCCTTCACCGCCTGCGGCAAGCGTAGCCATGCGTATCATCTTGTGCAATGCCATACCGCGGTCTACCACCAAACTGGGGGTATCACAGCTCATATGGGTGTACATCTCCGCATCCATCAGACGGAAAGCAATGGTTTTGTCACCCACAAGTGCTTGGTCATGGCTCTCCGCATAAGCGATATTGGCCTCACCGTATCGGCGGTTGATGAGGGTATACCAAATATCCCCCACGCTCCATTCCTCGTCTTTTTTCTCTTTAAGAATCTTAATCCAATAGTCGGGCAAGCCCATGGCCAAGCGATGCGTAAAGCCGAAACCGCCTTCATCCACAGGGCGGCAAAGGCCGGGCATGCCGGACATATCTTCTGCAATGGCAAAAGCACCGGGGCGCACCTGCTGCACCAGCGTAGCAGCCAGTTGCAGGTATGTTACGGCATCCAGGTTAACCATAGTATTGAAATAGCAACCGAGGTCCGTAAAAGGCTCATGCCCATGGTGCAGGTACAACATACTGGTGACACCGTCAAAGCGGAAGCCATCAAAGCGGAACTCCTCTAACCACCAGCGCAAGTTACTCAACAAGAACTCTATCACCTCATGGCGGCCATAGTCAAACAGGCAGCTATCCCAATCCGGGTGACGGCTGTCTCGCTCACCGGCGTTGAAATACTGCCCGCCCGAACCATCAAAATTGTTCAACCCCTCAGCCTCATTCTTTACCGCATGAGAATGCACCACATCAAGCAATACAGCAATCCCCATTCCATGCGCCGTATCAATGAGATACTTCAAATCTTCAGGCGTGCCGAATCTGTTACAGGGGGCAAAAAAGGAGGACACATGGTAACCGAAGGACCCGTAGTACGGGTGCTCTTGCACGGCCATAATCTGCACCACATTGTAGCCCAGTTTCTTAATGCGCGGCAACACATTTTCCGCAAACTCACGGTAGGTATGAATACGTTCCTCCTCTCCGGCCATGCCCACATGGGTCTCATAAATGAAAGGCACTTTCACGTTGGACGGGTTCCAGCGCGTATTCTTCCACTTGTATGCCTCCTGAGGTTCCCATATGATACCGCTGTAATCAAAAGTGGCGGGGTCTTGCTCCGTGTAGCGAATCCACGCCGGCATGCGGTCCTTGGCCACATTATCAGCACCGATTACATGCACCTTAACATGCTGACCATGAGCCAACGCATCGGCAGGCAATCGAATCTCCCATACACCGTCTTTACCGAAGGTCATGGGGTGGCTGCTGCGGTTCCATCCGTTAAAATCGCCGATGAGATAAAGAGCGCGAGCCCCGGGTGCCCATTCTCGGTATATCCACTCACCCGTTTCGGCATCGCGATTAAAGCCCATGCGCTTAAAGCCATTAGCGCACTCAAGCAAGGAGCCGTAGCGGCGACAAATGCGCTGCAACTGACCGTCATACAAACGCATGCGGGCCTTGATTTCGCGCTCATACGGTGCCAGCCATCCATCAGCCAACACCAACCCGGGAATAGGTGCTCTTCTCATCGCCACCTATTCTACACCATTTTCCCGTACATGCCAAGAATTATGTACGGGAAAAGATGTTATTCATCTTACGAAATTTCACCGCGAGCCCGGAGGTCGGCATTGATGGCCTCCATAATATCCAGCTCGGGGCGGAAATTGGCATCATGATGAGAGGAGCGAATAAGCGGGCCGCTGGCCACGTGGCGGAATCCCTTGCCGAGGGCAACTTCCCGCAGCTCATCAAATGTATCGGGGTGAATGTAGTCAATCACCGGCAAATGCTTGGCAGAGGGGCGCAGATATTGCCCCATGGTCAGCACGGTAACACCATGCTCACGCAGGTCATCCATGGTACGCTCAATCTCATCACGGGTTTCGCCAAGGCCCAGCATAATACCGCTCTTAGTCACCACCATACCGGGGGCAAGCTCCAATGCGCGCTTCAACACAGCCAAGGACTGACGATATTTTGCACGGAAACGCACCAACGGGGACAAACGCTCTACCGTCTCCAGATTATGATTGAAAATGTGCGGGCGAGCATCCATCACGGCAGCAATGGACTCTTCTTTACCATTGAAATCAGAGGTCAGCACCTCAATGACAGTCTGCGGGCTGCTCTTGCGAATCTCACGGATAATGGCGGCAATGTGGTTAGCTGCGCCATCTTTCAGGTCATCGCGCGTCACCATCGTTACAACGGTGTGGTTCAGTTTCATGCGGCAAACGGCATCCGCAATCTTGGCAGGTTCCTCAGGGTCCAGAGGCTTGGGGCGAGCTGTGCGAGTAGCACAGAAGCCACAAGCACGGGTACACACATCACCGCAAGCCATGAACGTAGCCGTGCCATGGCTCCAACACTCTCCACGGTTAGGGCACATGGCCTCCTCGCACACGGTAACAAGGGAATTTCCCTTTACCAATTCATTAACATGCTTGAATGCCTGCCCTTTGGGCAACTTTACTTTCAACCAAGAAGGTTTGCGTGTGCGTTCGTCTGCCATAACGGGCATGGTTTATGCACCAAAACGGCCTAAAAATCAAGCAAAATATCGAATTTTTCAGTTTAAATAGTACTTGGCGTATAAAATTGCACCAAAATACAACACTACCCACATCACTATGTACAGCAGAGACAGCTTGCCGTAGCGTCCTTTATCCCGCTTGCGATACAGCTCTACGGCATACAGAATCATCCACACCACCGTTGCAACAATCGCAAACAAAGACACTAACCACCAAACAGTACAAAACTCCACCGCTTGAAGATTTTGCGCATACACCGCCGCACTCCACCAATAAAATGCAGCCATGTACAATGCATACAGCAAGCCGATAATCAGTATTATGGGTGTTACTATTTTCATAAGCTTATTCGTTATTATTCTGCTTATCGGGGTGTAAAACACCACCGGCTGCACGAATCAATTCTGCGCAGTCTTCATGCCCGAAGTCCAATGCGTGATAGAGAGGCGTATGGCCATAGGCATCCGTTTGATTCACATCCACACCGGGTTGAGCCAAGAGCAAGGCAACAATATCTGCATGCCCGCCTCTCGCTGCGGAATCAAGGCTTTCTCCGAGCTCGGCTCCCTTACTGAGCAATAGTTTAACAATATTCGCATCACCCAGATAAGCCGCCGAGCTCAACCCGGAGCTCGGATTCGCCCCCTTATCAAGCAAGAACTGCACCATTTCCATATACCCACCACCGGCGGCGCCGGAAAGCGCACTATCCACATTACCACCATACTCTAAAAGTAAGCGAACAACATCAAAATGTCCCTCAGCTGCGGCATGATTAATAGAGTTATGTTGCTCAGCACCCTTTTCCAACAACATTTTCACCAACTCCGTTTCGCCACATACCGCCGCATGAAATAATGCCTCACCAGGGGTGGCTCCGTAATCTAACAACAATGTTATCATGTCCTTATGGCCCTCGGTTATGACACATTCAAGCGAGGAATCCGGGTTTGCACCATTATCTAACAGCAGTCGCGCGACTTCCACGTGATTCTCAAATACGGCCCCTGACATTCCCTGTTCGGCAGAAGCTCCTTTCTTGAGTAAAAACTGCACCATTTCAAGATTTCCCGCAGCCGCAGCATCATCAATGGCATCATCAGGGTTGGCGCCATGAGCCAAAAGGATAGAAACCATACCCAAGTTGCCGGAACGAACAGCTGTATACATGGCATAGTCAGGGGGAGCGCCTTTCTGTAAAAGCAGAGTCACAATATCCTCATGCCCTAATTCCACTGCCCAATCAAGAGAAGTGAACGCTAAGGCAGGGTCAGCACCACGAGCCAATAAAGACTGCACCCAATCTATGCGTCCCAAGAGCACCGCCCCTTCTAACCCTTGATTGGGGTGGCAAGCATCGTGTGCGATGACCAATTCGATAATATCCATATCGCCGTGTGATAAAGCCCAAGGGAAAAGAGTATAAGTGATGAAATTGACATCATGATTTACCCCAAGCAAAAACTTTACCACCTCTATTCTTTTCCACGCCACGGCAGAAAACAACCCTGCATCTGATTTAGCACCTCTCCCCAACGCCTTTTTAACGGATTCTATACAACCACTCAGCACGGCACCATACATCATACCATTGACATCGGCACCATCTTTGAGCAACTTTTCTATAAGCATCTCATTATCAGACAAAGTTGCACCTAAAAGAGCCAATTTAATATCAGCGCCCAGTTTTAAAAGTTTTTCAATATCCTTTTCGTCGCCTCGCGCCGCAACACCGATTGTAACAAAAGCTCCTACATAGCAAATCTCGGAAATCTTTGCTTTTTGCAGAATCGTCCATGGAAAAAGCTCTCCTTTTAATCCTGCCCGAAAGCTTTGATTGCGTATATCATCGGCAGAATAGACTTCATTTAGAAGAGTTGCATGTGGTTCTGAATCGGCATGCAAACATTCCGCCGCAAAAGAAGCACAGCATAGAGTAAGAAGGAGGGGGTGTATGGACATAAGCCCATCTTAACAAATTGCCCCCAAAAAACAAGAAAAAAGTCGCGCACGGCTCTTGCCATCGTAACAAAAAACAGGTAGAATACAGACGGATACGCAAGTATCCTGCTCCCGGAGGCGGCGAGGAAGCCGCAGGAAATAGACGGGAAAGGCAGTGAGAATCTGCCGCTGTGCCGCAACCGTGATGTCCGCCGAATATCGGCAGGGCTCAGTCGGAAGACCGGCCGTGGAGCAAGTCTTAACCACTCGGCGTCACACCGAGAACAGACAAGAAATACAGATGAAAAACATACAAAAAGCCACCGGCAGAGTGGCTTACGCAGTTGTGCCTGCGCTTTGCGCGACAGGTGTTGTAGTTGCTGATATTCAGGAAACGGAGTTGCCGCCCGTTACCGTATCCGCCCACAGCGGGTTAGCCATACCCTACGATAAGACGGGCGTATCCGTTGAGGTAGTGGATATTGAGCAAATGAAAGAAGAGAGCATTTACACCGTGACAGAGGCCCTCACCACCCTGCCCGGTGTGTATGTACTGCCGGGGGGAGGCCCTAATCAAAAAGGCAATGTTTCTCAAGTTGTCATTCGCGGCATGAGCTCCGATGCCTACACCTCTACCATGATAGACGGCATGCGCCTGTGCTCCAACGGCGGTGATACCATCATCACCTCAAACATATTGGGGCGTACGGATTTATTCTCTCTGGGTAATTTGGAGGTACTCAAAGGCAGTCAAGGAGCCGTGTTCGGTGGCGGTGCACTGGGCGGTGTTGTGTTCATGGAGACTCCCGAGGGCGAAGGAGAGCCGAGCCTTACTCTGTTCAATGAAGCCGGCAGCCATGCATCCTACACCGGCAGCGTCTCTACACAAGGCAGAATTGACAACTTGGCTTGGTTTTTAAATGTTGGCTATTCCCGCACCGATAACGATATGCAACAGGCAAACGGCCGCACCTCTACCAACCGCAATGCCTTTGAATCTGAGATATGGAACGAGGCGTTGCGCCTTGATTATTACGCCGACAAGGATAATCAGCTAACACTCACCTACCGCCGCGAAGATTCGGAATACGGCTACGACAGCATGGATCCGGTCTGGGCTACCTACAACACGTACCGTTTCCGCAGCAATCTTATAACCGCCAAATGGCAAACAAAAATCAACAAACAATGGACAAGCTCCTTGATGACGGGGCTTTACACCTTTGATGCCAAGCTGGCAGACGGTTATTTGCAAGACATGCGCAATGTTCAGGTAGAATGGAGAAATGCATACAAGTGGTGCAAACACCAAAGCACAACTGCGGCCATTTCTTGGAACCGCAATGATTATGACTGCTACACCGGAGGAACAACGGATAACCAATACAAAAATCTGGAAAATGTACTGGGTTTAGCGGCAGAGCACCATGTTACACCTAACGAAAATTGGGACAACTCACTGGCCGCAAGGTTGGATTACAGCAATATTCACGATGCTCTCGTCAGCATACGTGCGGCTTCTTCATACCGCTTCAATGATGACAAAACACGCATATTCGGTTCTGTGGGCACGGGGTACCGAGCCCCGTCCTCATTCCAACGCAGTACGGCAGAGTTTGTCTCCCCATACGGTAAGTATATAGGCAATCCTCAACTGGATTGCGAGAGCAGCATCAGTGCAGATGCAGGCATAGAACACGCAGTATCGGATAATCACCTCTTGAGCATCTCATTCTTTTGGGAGCAAAGGGATAACGCCATCGGCACCGTGTGGGATAACGCAGCCAACGCAAACCGCTACGATAACATGCCGGGGCATTGGACCATTATCGGCACGGAGATAGCGTTGAGCGGCACACTGGAGCCCCATTGGAACACCGGCTACAAACTTGCATGGACTTACACTCAGCCTAAAACCTCTGACGGGCACCAAATCCCCTCCTCCGTACGCCAAGTATGGCAAGCGGATATCCACACATCACCCCTAGACGGATTGACCACGGGGATAGGATTCACTGCAGCAGTGGGGCGCAGTCACTATGCAGCCACGCCATACAGCAAACTTGATAACTATTATAACCTGCGCTGGTATGCACAGTACAAAGTCAATGAGTCTCTTACCCTGCACATAGGTATAGAAAACCTCACCAATCAAAAATATGTGACAGATGGACACTATGCAGACCCGAACTACTCATTCATCTCAGCCGGCACAACAATCCACGCGGGCTGCACCCTCACATTCTGATGAAAAAGACCTGTTTCATATCTGCGGGTCTGGTGCTGCTGGGGCTGATATTGTACCTGTTGGCGGGGTTATCGACTCACACGGCAGAACCGCTGAACGCAGCCGTATCCGTGCAGGCGCAGCCCCCTGCTCCTTATCCTCAAGATTTTGAGCAACGATTGGCACGCATGAGCTCCATGAAGATTGAGCTGCATGCAGATTCAGACGCTCCCCAAAATATACCGTGGGAAACGGCTGATAAATTCCCCGAAATCGGCACCCCCCTTGCAACAAAGGGGGGTACCCTGAGGCTGAGCAACGTGGGGCCTTTTCCTGCCAATTTTTTGGCATTCGGCAGCCCGTCTCCGCAGTTTTTCCATTATAATCTTTTTGAACGCATTGATGTACCGCTGGTAAGAGAGCATCCCGATACAGGGCAACCGATACCCGGGCTGGCAGAATACCGAGCTCTGCACAAGGGCATGTTGTGGTTCAAACTGAATCCCGCAGTCAGATACTCCAACGGGCGCCCCTTGAGAGCTGCTGATTTTGCCTTGGGGGTATACCTCAGAGAACAAGTGGGGGATATTACCGCAGGACATCTTATCGAAGAGCTGCATGCATACGGCGATGGTATTCTAGCCGTTAAGCCGCGCAAGTCAAGGGTATTGCCCTTCATAACGGCCTCTGCGGTACTTCACCCGGCAGAGCCCGGTTTTTACGCAGAGTTCGGCAGCGATTACCAACAACGCTATCAAAACCGCATACCTCCCACAACAGGTGCTTACACCGTGGGCAAAGTACAGAGGGGGAGGCTTATCACCTTGGTTCGCAATGATTCTTGGTGGGCTGAAGAGCTTGACGGATTTCGTTACACCTGCAATGCAGATTGCATTGAGCACCACTTTCTGACGGATGAAGCGCAAGCATGGGAGATGTTTTTGCGTGGGAAGCTTGATACCTTGCAAACCCGCAACATTGTGGCATGGCAAGAATATCTCAACAATGCAGATGAACGCATCGTTCAGCAACGCTTTGAGGTCATTCAGCCCATGCCGCCGTACGGCATAGCCTTGAATGCCTCTGCCCTGACAGACCTGAACCTGCGCCGCGGACTGCTGCAAGCCATGGATATGCAGCACGCCATGCAAATTATCTTCCGCGGGGAAGCCGAGCGTTTGCCGCAATTTACCTGCGGTTACAGGTACCTCAACCACAGCATACCTCAGTATCAATATAATCCTGAGCAAGCCCGAAGCTACTTTGCCGCAGCAGGTTACACCATCGCGGGGGCAGATGGCATTTTACAACGCCCCGATGGCACGCGCCTGAGCATCCGTTTGGCCTATACTCCTAACGAAAAAGTCAACACCTTGGTCACGCTTTTAGCGCAAAGTGCTGCTGCATGTGGGGCTGAGATTGTAGCGGAGCCCTTGCCGTGGCAAAATTGTGCAGAGCTTGTCAAAAAGAAGCAGCATCACATGCTCTTTTGGGCAACCATGCACGCTTGCCCCTTGCCTGATTACAGGCGTTTCTTTCATTCTGCGGCACAGGGAGAAGATGCACCGTTTTGCCTTGCAGATGAGCAAATGGATGCCGCCATTGAGCGATGCGAGCAGGCACAGGATATCACAAGCGCAGCAAAAGCATGTGCAGACATAGATAAACTCATCTATGAGTCAGCCATTTGGTTGCCGGGGTGGATGGAGAACCGCGTCAACATTGCCCATTGGCCACACGTGCATTTTCCGCAAGGAGCCTATACAACTTATGATTTGGTAGAATCTCATACGTATTGGATCAGCAACTGACGGTATGGCTCTGCATGTACGCCACAACCTCCTGCCACCGCCGACTCGCCGCATTTTCTTCAGCGTGTCGGCAGTGGCATGCTTGTGCGCAGCGGCTATCATGGCAGCACAATCACCTATACACAGGGAGTCCGGCGGCACGCCATCTTCACCCTTGCAAATTGTTACGCAGACGCAACAACGGGAAACAACGGAGACCATCCGAGTTGAGCCACCGCTGATACCTGACGAAAAAGCCCCGCAATCATTTTATCTTATAGATACCACACCCTTGTTCCCACCGGTTGACAACGCCCCGCAACCGGATATTGCAGAACTTGCCGATGAATCCGCCCCTCTCATTACGGCAGATTTGACAGAAACATACGAAGAAACGGCACCCCTTTCACCAAAAAATTCTCCCCATAAAAGCGCACAAAGTGAAGAGACCGCTTATACCCCGCCTCAATATGCGGCCACACCTCAGCCGCCTTACCCCAAAGATTTGCAACGCCGCCGCATCTCGGGCACGGTGCGCGTACGCATACACATCAACGCGCTGGGAGCCCCAACATCGGTAGAGATTCTTTCCTCCACCCACCCGTCATTCTCTCAAGCAGCCAAACAGGCCATTCTATCTTCATGGCGTTTTACACCTGCTGCATCTGCGGGCACTCCGGTGGCGGCAAGTATCACCACAAATATCAACTTCACCCTGCACTGAAACAATTTCCCTCACAAATTTATTTGTTTTTTTGCCACATATCTCTACTTAACACGAAATTGAAGCTTGACGGCAGGCGAAGTGCGTGATAGATTGTGAAGTGCAACATGAAACTTTTTGTACAAAAGCTTACAGCCGCAGCAATGATGCTGGGAGGAGTAGCATGCGCATCTGAACATGGCCATGCAGGGTTGACGAGTGATGCCCCCATTATCTGGGACATGCCGATATGGCCGGGTTATACGCTGCCGGTATCAAACTCCATGATAATGTTTGCCATAGCCATTATCATCATCACAATCTTATTGCGCCTTGCTTCCCGTAACATGCAGAGAATCCCGAGCGGAGTGCAAAACTTTGTAGAATGGGTGTTTGAGCTGCTGTACAACTTTGTGGAAGGTCTTACAGGCAAAAAACTTGCCAAGAAATATTTCTGGTACTTCGCCACGGTATTCCTGTTCATTTTGGTAAGCAACTACTTGGGCTTGCTCCCCGGCGTGGGCTCCATCACCTATGATGGCCAACCCATATTCCGCGGTGCCAACGCAGATTTCAACGTCACTATCTTCCTTGGCTTCTCCTACGCCATTCTTTGGTTCATTTGGGTTATGAAAGACCAAGGGCCGTGGCACTTCATCACCCACACATTCGGCCCCAAAGGCGGCCTTACCGGATTCCTCAAATACGCATTGCTGCCTATTTTCTTCTTTGTAGGTCTCATTGAAATTCTTTCCATCTGCGTGCGCCCCGTAGCACTGGCAGCACGTTTGTTCGGTAACATTTTTGCAGGTGAATCCATCCTTGAACAGATGGGCGCCATCGGCTGGTTTGCCATGCTGCCCTTCATGTTCTTGGAAATCATTGTAGGTTTCGTACAGGCATTGGTATTCCTGATGCTTACGGCCATCTTCCTCAAAACCCAGCTGGGCGGCGATGAAGATGAAGAAGGAGAATCCGCTCACTGATGCAGAGACACCGCAAATCCCCCTTCCCGCTGCGCCGAATCATGCAGTAAAGACGTGACGGCAGGCAGAAGACAATAACAACAAACAAAACATTACAACAATGGACATCACAACAATCGCAGACGCCGCAGCTTCCGTAGACCTGACCGCTCTCAAGGCCGGTCTCGCCGTGCTCGGTGCCGGTATCGGCATCGGCTGCATCGGTATGAAAGCCGCTGAATCCACCGGCCGTAACCCCGCCTCTTTCGGTAAGGTTCTGACCATCTCCATTCTTCTTGCCGCTCTTATTGAAGGTGTGGCATTCGTAGCAATCTTCATGTAAGATTCAACGGGCTGCGCCGCCGGAGAACGGCGCAGCCCTTTACCCCAAAGATTCTCCCGTCCCCTTTCAACACACAACAGATATTATGTACACTCCGGTACTGGCAAACAAATTAGCGGAATTGGCAGACAAGTTCGGTCTGCATACCGATGTATTCATTGCGCACACCATTGCTTTCACCATTCTGGTGATAGTGGTGGTCAAGTTCGGCCTCAAGCCCATCATGCAACAGCTGGAAGAGCGCCGCGCCCGCATTGAAGAAGGCGAGGCTATGCATGCCCGCAGTGAAAAAGAACTGGCAGAGGTAAAAGCCACCGGTGAAAAGATTTTGGCAGAGGCCCATGCCAGCGGCAAGGAGCAGATTGAGCATGCCCGTGAAACCGCATCCAAGCTTCAGGCTGAGCTCAGCGAAAAAGCTGCTACGGAGGCACGCACCATCATTGAAAACGCCAAGCAACAGGCAGAAATGGACACGCAGCGCGAGAAAGAGGCCCTCAAGGGTGAGTTTGCCCGACTGGTGGCTCAAGCCACAGCACAGGTAACGGGCAAGGTACTCAGCGAGGCAGACCACCGCGCCATTAACGCAGAGGCCATTAAGCAGCTGTAACTCTGAGCCGCTACAAAACTTTACCTGTATATGAAAATCACCAAGGAAGCACAGGCTCAGGCGCGTCGCCTCATGAGACTCTGCATCGGCCCCGATGGGCTGCTGCAAGAGGATACCGTGCGCCACGTGGCTGCCACCATTGAGAAAGAAAAGCCGCGCAATTATTTAGCCATATTGAGTGCATTGGCAGAGTTGGTGCGTTTGGAGGTAGCACGCCACACCGCAACCATCACCAGTGCCCTGCCCCTGACAGATGACGAAAAAGCAAGCATTTGCGCCAAGCTGAATGCACGCACCGCGGGGTTGCATTATGTATGGCAGGTTGACCCTGAGCTCATCGGCGGCGTTATCGTCAAAGTGGGCGATGACGTAACCGACGCTTCCATACGCTCCCGCATTGAGCGACTCTCCAAAATCTCCGTTTAACTTAACATCTCTCCATCAACAATTTTCAAAATCACACCATCCGGCATATGAGTAACATCGTACAAGAACTCGAAGCACAAATCAGAAACGCCTCTACCGCGGCGGTCAGCGCCAATGTTGGCACCATTAAAGCCATCGGCGACGGCGTGGCTCGCATTGAAGGTCTCAGCAACGCCATGCTCAATGAAATGATTGAGTTCCCCGGCGGCGTCATGGGCCTTGCCATGAACTTGGAAGAACACGAGGTAGGCGCCGTGCTTATCGGCAACGGCAACGGCCTGAAAGAGGGTGACACCTGCAAGACCACAGGCCGCCTGTTGCAGGTACCCGTTGGCCCCGGTCTGCTGGGCCGCGTGGTAGACACGCTCGGTAACCCGCTGGATGGCAAGGGTCCGATTACGGCTGCCGCATACTATCCGGTTGAAAAGATTGCATCCGGTATTATTTCCCGTCAGGGTGTGAACCAGCCCGTACAAACCGGTATTCTGCCGATTGACGCCATGATTCCCATCGGCCGCGGTCAGCGTGAGCTTATCATCGGCGACCGCTCCACCGGCAAGACCGCCATTGCCACTGACACCATGATTTCTCAGGCCCGCCAGAACAAGCTGGCAGAGGAAGGTAAGCTGCCCGGTCACCGCCCCCTTTACAGCATTTACGTAGCTATCGGTCAAAAGCGCGCTACCATCTCCCGCTTGGTTGCCAAGCTTGAAGAAAGCGGTGCCATGCCTTACAGCATCATTGTGGTGGCATCTGCCTCTGACAGTGCCGCCATGCAGTACCTTGCCCCCTATGCCGGTTGCGCCATGGGTGAGTACTTCATGGATCAGGGTCAGGATGCACTGATTGTGTATGATGACCTCTCCAAGCACGCCGTAGCCTACCGCCAGGTATCTCTGATTCTGCGCCGCCCCTCCGGCCGTGAGGCATACCCCGGCGACGTATTCTACCTGCACAGCCGCTTGTTGGAGCGTGCCGCCCGCATCAATGCTGAGGGTGGCCGCAAGGGTGGTTCTCTTACCGCTCTGCCCATCATTGAGACACAGGCCGGTGACGTATCTGCTTCCATTCCCACCAACGTGATTTCCATCACCGACGGTCAGATTTTCTTGGATACCGACCTCTTCTATCAGGGCGTACGCCCCGCCATCAACGTGGGTATCTCCGTAAGCCGCGTAGGCTCCTCTGCCCAGACCAAGATTGTGAAGAAGCTTGCCGGCTCCGTGAAACTGGACCTCGCCCAGTTCGAAGAATTGCAGGCATTCGCCCAGTTCGGTTCCGACCTCGATGCCAACACCAAGGCCAAGCTGGAGCGCGGTCGCCGCATCGTAGAGCTCTTCAAGCAGGGGCAGTATGACCCCAAGAGCCTGAGCATTGAGGTAATTGACCTCTACGCCATCCAGAAGGGCTACCTTGATGACGTAGCCGTAGATGATGTTCAGAAGGTAGTGCGTGAGATGGAAGAAGACGCCCGCACCACGCAACCGGAGCTTTTGGCCGCCATTGAGGCTGAAAAGGCACTCACCGACACCATCGATGAGCAGCTCAAGCAGTTCATGACTGCATTCAAATCACGCATGACGAAGTAATCCCCCACCATGGCTAGTCTCAGAGACATTAAACGCCGCATTAAGTCGGTACGCAACACATCGCAAATCACCAAGGCGATGCAGATGGTTGCGTCCGCAAAAATGCGGCGTGCCCAAGAGCTGGCCCTCAAGGGACGCACCTACATGAGTGCCCTTGCCAATGTGTTGAAGCATTTGCAGGACACTCTGACGGACGGCGCGGTCTCCCCCTTGATGGAGCAGCGGGAAAAGGGCAAGAAACTCATCATTGTGGTGAGTACGGATCGCGGCTTGTGCGGCGGTTTGAACGCCAACCTCTTCAAAGAGGTACTGCAAAAGTGTGATGCCGATGCCGACTATATCACCGTGGGCGTCAAACTCAACGCGCAGTTGGCCCGTTTCGGTCGCAACTTGGTAGCCACGTTCTCCATTGGTGACACCGTGGAGGAGGCAGAGCTGAAACCCATCTTCCAGCTTGTGCGCAAGGGATTCACGGATGGCACTTACAATTGCGTAGAGGTCATTTACCAGAAGTTCGTCAACGTCATGGTGCAACGCCCCGAGTTGATGAAGCTGCTGCCGCTTTCTCAGGAAGATTTGATAAAAGTAGCAGCACAAGATGACATTGAAGACGAGGATAACGCCAACTTCTTGTTGGAGCCGGATCCCAAGAGCTTGCTCAATGCCATACTGCCGCTCTACTTCGGGCACCAGCTCGTACAAATGATTCTGGAAGGCAAAGCCAGTGAGCAGTCTGCCCGCATGGTAGCCATGAAGTCCGCTACCGAGAACGCCAAGACACTCATCGGCGAGCTTACGCTGGAATACAACAAGGCACGCCAAACCCAGATTACAAACGAGCTTCTCGAAATCACCACCGCCATGAAAGCCATGGAGTAACCCCCTTCTCTTATTAACAATTTTCAAAAATAACACATTCTTCTCATCATGAACACAGGTAAAATCGTGCAGATCATCGGCGCCGTGGTAGACGTCGATTTCTCCCAGTCCGAAATGCCCGCCATCTACAACGCTCTCACCGTAGAGTATGAGGTAGACGGCACTCCCACCAAGCTGGTGCTTGAAGTAGAACAGCACCTTACAGACGGCTGGGCTCGCACCGTTGCCATGAGCTCCACGGACGGTCTCAAGCGCGGCATGACCGTTGTAGACACCGGTGCTCCCATTTCCGTACCCGTTGGTCCCAAAGTGCTCGGCCGTATCTTCAACGTGCTCGGCGAAACCGTAGACGAAAAAGGACAGTTGGATGGCGTGAAGCGCTACCCCATTCACCGCGAGGCTCCGACTCTGGAGGAACAGGCAACCTCCTCAGAGGTGCTTGAATCCGGCATTAAGGTGATTGACCTCATCTGCCCCTTCCTCAAGGGTGGTAAGGCAGGCTCTTTCGGTGGTGCCGGTGTGGGTAAGACCGTGCTTATCATGGAGCTTATCAACAACATCGCCAAGGCTCACTCCGGTTTGTCCGTATTCGCCGGTGTGGGTGAGCGCACCCGTGAAGGTAATGACTTCTATATGGAAATGAGTGAGTCCGGCGTTATCGACCAGGCTAACCCCGAGAACTCTAAAGTAGCCCTTGTATACGGCCAGATGAATGAGCCCCCCGGTGCCCGTCTGCGCGTGGCTCTTTCCGCCCTTTCCATGTCCGAGTACTTCCGCGATGAAGAAAACCGCGACGTGCTCCTCTTCGTAGACAACATCTTCCGTTTCTCTCAGGCCGGTTCAGAGGTATCTGCTCTGCTGGGCCGTACGCCCTCTGCCGTGGGTTATCAGCCCAACCTTGCAGAAGAAATGGCAGGCCTGCAAGAGCGTATTACCTCTACCAAGAAAGGCTCCATCACCTCCATGCAGGCTGTATACGTGCCCGCTGACGACTTGACGGACCCCGCCCCCGCCACCACATTCTCCCACTTGGACTCCACCGTGGTGCTTGAGCGAGCCTTGGCTGCCCAGGGTATCTACCCCGCCGTGGACCCGCTGGCATCCACCTCCAAAGCACTTGCCCCCGAGCTCGTGGGTGAGGAGCACTACCGTGTGGCTCGTGGTGTGCAGCAGACCCTCCAGCGTTACAAAGACTTGCAGGATATGATTGCCATTCTCGGTATGGACGAGCTTTCCGAGCAGGACAAGCTCACCGTAAGCCGAGCCCGTAAGATTCAGCGTTTCCTCTCCCAGCCGTTCAGCGTGGCTGAGGTATTCACCGGCATCAAGGGTCAGTACGTGCCCGTTGCCGAAACCGTACGCGGTTTCGCCGAGATTCTGGACGGCAAGTGGGACTCCGTGCCCGAGGGTAACTTCTACATGAAGGGTGGTATCGACACCGTTGAAAAAGCCTGATAAACCATGGCCCTGCACCTCAAAATCATCACCCCCATGCGCACCGCGGTTGATACCGAGGTAGCAAGCGTCCTTGTACCCTCCGTACAGGGCGAGATGGAGGTATTACCCGGCCACGCCGACATCATTGCGGCCATGGATAACGGGGAACTCACCTACCGTCCCGTTGATGGCACCACGCAAAGCGTGTTCATAGGCGGTGGGTTCTTGCAGGTAGACGGCGAGCAAGTTCTGCTTGTAACCGATACCGTGCTGGAGGCTCACGAGATTGACACCTCCTCCGTTGAGGAAGCCGTTGCCAAGGCTCAGGAGGCCTACCGCAACCAAGCATCCGTTCTTTCTCGTGAAGAATCCACACACTTGGCAGCCGGCATTGCCCGCCAGCTGGCCATGCTGGAATACCGACGCAAGAAGCACCTGTAAGATTTCTACTTACGCAGTAAAGCAAACGGAGCAGGAATTGATACCTGCTCCGTTTTTTATTAAAGGTAAAAGTAAAGAATTAAATTACATCATCATGCGCAAGGCCTCTTTCAAGTCCTCACTACCGTAGAAATCATGCTCCATCAGGGATTTAGCCGCAGCTTTTTTGCGCGGCCCCAAGGCAGCGGATTCCTGAAGCAATTTGCGAGTAAGACGATTTCTGGTATCGGCATCACAATGCTCAAGTTTTTTATAATCGGGGCGCAATTCCTCTACGCGCCCGATGAGAAAGAACAGCTCTTCCGCAGCAGCATCGGCAGCTTTGCGATCCGTAGCACTCTCCAACAATTCCACGATACGCACCTGAATCTTGCATAATTCGTCATAGGCAGCCTCAACCTTTGCAACATCTACACCATCTGCGGGATATTCTGAAAGTGAGGGCAAAATCTCACCGACTCCGGCGGCTGAGACTACGGAAACAGAACAACATGCGCCCAGTAATAATGATTTAATTGCCGTATGCATGGGCAATACTGTACCACAAAGCAGGAATTTGTCAAACATTATAAATTATTCCACGGGGTACCATGGGCTACCCCATAATGCTCATGAGCCCATAAGCGGCGCGCCATCAAACCCGGAGAAGCAAGCCCCAGCAGGAAACGCTTGCGCTGATTTGCTCTGAACAGCTCCGGCAATACGGAATCCGGCGGCAAAGGAGGCGGCGCAGGAGCCACGGGCAATTCAGGGCACTTTCCGCAACAGGCGGAGCAATGGCCGCACGGGGACATGGTAGCCCCCGTAAAATACGACTCCAATGCAGCATTGATACACGGTGCCTGACAAAGCATCTCACTAAGTGTGTGGTAGCGGGCAAGGTCTGCATCTCTTCGGCGTGCATAAGCATCAGAAAGTTCATGAGCCAATGCGCGCGCATCGGCTGGTGAGACAGAGCGCAAATACAGTGCTTGCCGGCGGAACGTCAGCTTCCATTCACATGAGGCCTCACACTCGCGCAGCTGCTCCATAGCCTCGGTATAAGAGCAATCCCAAGCGGCGGCGGCATCTTCTACCTCTCCCTCGGGATTATCATTCAGCCATTTCAAGCGGGCGGATTCAGCGGCATCTCGCCCCTCCAGAATAGTAGCAAGCGGAAACAAGGGTTTTACCTTGTATAACTGATAACCACGGTCCACCGTATGAACGGCCCCCATCTTATCCAAACGCCACAGGGCACGCATGGCCACATCATCCGGCACATCGCAACTCGTTCCCAGCTCCCACAATGATACGGCACTCGCGCCATGAGGCATCAGCCAGCGCACGGCACGCTGTACCCCCTCTTCATCCGGTTCTGCGGCATAAATGCGGTTTTCGGCATCAATACGGCCGGCCTCACTTACCAGTACAAGAGAACGGCAGGGCTTACCGTCTCTGCCGCCGCGACCGGACTCTTGCAGGTAAGCCTCGGGCGATGTAGGCTCATCATAATGAATAACGGAGCGAATGTCCGGCTTATCAATTCCCATACCGAATGCAATGGTAGCCACCAGAACATCCCGTCTGTTATGTAAAAAATCATCTTGCAGAGCCTCGCGGGTCTCGGTTTTCATGCCGGCATGGTACCCTACGGCGTTGAATCCATGCTGCTGCAAAAGGGCAGCAACTTCCTCCGTTCCTTTGCGCGTACGGGTATATACCACGGCGGGTCTATTCTCAGGCTGAGCTAAAAATCGGCATATGTAAGCCAATTTATCTTCTGCCCCCACAACCTCCCGCACAATATTGGGGCGGTACGGAGAAATAGCAAAAACATCTGCAAGGTCAATGCCGAAAAGCTCACACAAATCTTGTTGCACACGCTGCGTGGCAGTGGCGGTAATAGCCATGGCACAGCGGAATCCCATACTACGGTACAAATCCGGCAGTTTCAGATAATCGGGGCGAAAACTATGCCCCCATTCTGACACGCAGTGCGCTTCATCCACCACAAACAACATGCGCTCCGCAACCGCGAGAGCCTGCTGCAAGTCTTGATTTTCCAATGACTCCGGCGCAACAAAAAGCAAGCGTATTCTCCCGGCGGACAATGATGCCAGCAGGGCAGCTTTTTGCTCCGGCTCCAGTGTAGAATCAAAACGCTCTGCGGCAATGCCCAGCTTCTGCAAGCTCTGCACTTGGTCTCGCATCAGGGCAATAAGCGGAGACACCACAACGGAGGTACCCCCCAACAGCACGGCAGCGGCCTGATAACACAAGCTTTTACCATGTCCCGTAGGCAATACCCCCAAGGCATTACGCCCCGCAAGCGCAGCTGCAATCAGTTCTCGTTGGCCGGAGCGCAACTGCGTTTTGCCGAACAACTGCAAGATTTGACTCTCCAGAGACTCACTGAAACACACCTCATTCATCAACGCCGCCCATCATGCCTTACTCACAGCGCAAAGTCAACCTTTTTGCTTGCAATTTACGGCATTTCAGGGTAGACTGCTTGCAGCATGAATATTCTCGTAACAGGTGGCACAGGCTTTGTGGGCGCCAATCTATGCCACAGACTGATTGCAGACGGCCACCGAGTCATCTGTCTCGATAATAATTACACGGGTTCCCTTGAAAATGTGGCAGATTTGATTGAGAACCCGAACTTCTCTTTTGTAGAGCATGATGTGATAGAACCTTGGGATTGCGATACCCCCCTTGACCGCATCTACAATCTTGCCTGCCCGGCATCCCCGCCGTTCTACCAAGGCAACCGCTCCATTTTTACCACGAAAACCTGCGTACTTGGTATTCTCAACATGCTTGAGCTGGCCAAGAAGCACAATGCCCGCATTTTGCAGACCTCTACCTCAGAGGTGTATGGCGAGCCGCAAGTGCATCCCCAACCCGAGCACTACCGCGGCAATGTCAACCCCATCGGCATACGCGCCTGTTACGATGAGGGTAAACGCTGCGCAGAGAGTCTCATGTTTGACTACCACCGCCATGAGGGGGTGGATATTCGCGTGATTCGCATTTTCAATACCTACGGGCCGCTCATGAACCCTGAAGACGGTCGCGTGGTTTCCAATTTCATTTGCCAAGCCCTGCGCGGTGAGAATATCACCATTTACGGTGAGGGGCACCAAACTCGCTCATTCCAATACATTGATGACCTCATTGAGGGCATGGTGCGCATGATGGAGAATGACATCAATTTTACAGGCCCCGTCAACATCGGCAACCCGGGTGAGTTTACTATTCGACAACTGGCAGAATTAGTGTTGCAGAAGATTCCCACACAAAGCCAATTGGTGCAACGCCCCTTGCCGTCCGATGACCCCACACAGCGTCGCCCCGACATCACACTTGCCGGTGAAAAACTCGGTTGGGCACCCACCATCCCCCTCAGTGAGGGTCTGGATAAAACAATCACCTACTTCCGCCACAAACTCGGTCTTTAATTTTCAAACAACACACACATTACCATGAAATTTACGGAAAAACTTCAGGCTCGTATCAATGCCACCCGCTCCGCCCTCTGCGTAGGATTGGATCCCCGCCCTCAATCAGAGAATCTTGCAGAGCTTGAGGCATGGCTGCGTCAGGTGATTGAGGAAACAGCTCCCTACACGGCTGCCTACAAGCCCAATATCGCCTACTTTGAGGCCATGGGCCTGCCCGGTTTGCAGATGCTTGAAAACCTGCTCAAAGATATGCCCAAAGACATCCCCGTGATTCTGGATGCCAAGCGCGGCGACATCGGCGAAACGCAAAAATATTATGCCCAAGCATACTTTGAGCGCATGAATGTGGATGCCGTGACACTCAATCCCTTCATGGGATATGACATTCTTGAGCCGTTCTTGGGGCATGAGGGCAAGGCTGTGTATCTGTTGGCCGTTACCTCCAATGCAGGTTCAGCGGACATTGAGCGCCAAGTGTTGGCCAATGGCCGCAAGGTATACCAGCTGGTGGGAGACATGGTAGAGCGCGCCCGTGCTGAAGGTGCCGCTACCGAGGTGGGTATGGTGATGGGGCTTACCAACGCCAGTGGTGAGCTGCTCAGCGAGCTGCCGGATGCCCCCCTGCTCATTCCCGGCTTGGGTGCACAAGGCGGCGATTTGAGTGCCCTGACCGGTGGTACCCGTGTTGCACCGCCCGTCATTAACGTATCCCGCGGTATTCTCTACCGTGATTTGGATCTCACCATTGCTCAGCGTGCCGAGAAATACGCCCTGCAAATTCGCGAGGCTCTTTCCCTGTAATTTGTCTGCTATATGAAACAATACCTTGAGCTGCTGGATGATGTGCTGACTAACGGTGTGGGCAGAAGTGACCGCACCGGCACGGGCACTATCGGCGTATTCGGCAGACAAACCCGTTTTGACCTGCGCAAGGGCTTCCCCTGCCTTACCACCAAAAAACTGCACCTGCGCTCCATCATTCATGAGTTGCTCTGGTTTCTTAAAGGCAGCACCAATATCAAATACCTGCAAGACAACGGGGTCACCATTTGGGATGAATGGGCAGATGAAAACCGCGACCTCGGTCCCGTATACGGCAGCCAATGGCGTAAATGGCCGGATGGCAACGGCGGCAGCATAGACCAGATTGCCAAACTGATAGACGGTCTCAAAAACAACCCTTGGAGCCGCCGCCACATCGTTTCTGCCTGGAATGTGGCAGAGGTAGACAACATGGCCTTGCCGCCCTGTCACTGTCTGTTCCAGTTCTGTGTGATTCCTGCGCAGAAAGAGGGAGAAAAGCACGGGTTGAGCCTGCAACTGTACCAACGCAGCTGCGATCTCTTCCTCGGCGTACCGTTCAACATTGCCAGCTACGCCCTGCTGCTGATGATGACCGCACAAGTATGCGGATATGAGGCTCGTGAGTTCGTGCACACATTCGGTGATTTACACTTGTATAACAATCACTTGGAGCAAGCTAAACTTCAGCTCGGCAGAGAGCCCCGCCCCCTGCCCGTCATGCGCCTTAATCCGGAGGTTACGGAGATTGACGGGTTCCGCTATGAGGACTTCACGCTGGAGGCATATGACCCGCACCCGCACATTAAAGCACCGATATCCGTATGACCCCTACTTTTACCGGCGTTGTTGCCATGGCGGCAGACCGAGCCATCGGGCTCAACAATACGATGCCCTGGCGTTTGTCTGAGGATTTGAAACTTTTCAAACGCCTCACCATGGGGCACCCCATCCTTATGGGGCGAAAGACATGGGATTCTTTGGGACGCCCCCTGCCGGGCCGTCAGAACATTGTACTGACTCGCTCTGACGATTTTGTGGCTCCCGGAGCCATTGTCATTCATGATATAGCCGAGCTGGACACACTGGAGTTACAAGACAGTGAGGTGATGGTAATAGGCGGGGCGCAGATATACAAGCTTATGCTGCCGCACATGCAAGGTATTTATGTATCTGAGGTAGCCGGAGAATGGGAGGCCGACACATGGTTCCCTGAGTTTAAAGAGCAATTCCCCATTCGCAAGGAGCTGGAGGAGTTTGCGGGGTTTGTTTCTACCCTCTACACGCGTAAGTAATTCAAATTTGAACAAAAAAAACGCCGCTGCATGAGGTTTTTAATTACCACGCATGCAGCGGCGGACTTGTTTCTGTGGGTGTTGGGGTAATCTCTGTGTCGTCCATACCGTTTATCGCTTGCCTTTAAGGAATCGCTTGTCTCGGTCATCAAAGCGGCGCATATCCACCTTGTGCTTTGCCATGGCTTTGTGATGATCCATTTTCTTCTTATCATGCTTCTTGACTACTTTGTGCAGCTTCTTATCATGCTTGCAATCGTCATTCACAACCACTTGTACACCATGTCCGGATACATTCACCGCTACGCTTGCCGCGCTGGCTTGAGCAGACATTAAACCAAGTGCCAATACCGCAACAGCGGCCATTCTCTTTACGTACTGTTTCATAACATTGTTTTCTATTTGTTTGTTGTTTTCAGGTAGGGCATCATGCCCTATGCAGTTAGAGACACAGCATCTCTGCATTTTGTTCAAACTTTTTAACTTTTTCTTAAATAAAACTGATAATTGCGTAATAATAAGCAAAAAAGCTTGCAGTTTGGGGTACGTTAGGCTACTATGACTGCACGCACCGCAATGCTGCGTACATGGATGGGTGGCAGAGCGGTTTAATGCAGCGGTCTTGAAAACCGCCGAAGGCTAATACCTTCCGTGAGTTCGAATCTCACCCCATCCGCTTGAAAAGCCCCACGAATGTGGGGCTTTTTTATTGGCTACATCTCATAGCGGATGAGCGCGCACAAAAAAAGCGGCGAGCCGAATGTACGGCTCGCCGTGAAATTAAAAGGATAACGCGTAAAATTAAGCAGCAGGTTGCGCTTCGGCAGGAGCCACGGCAGGCTGCTCGGGTTGGGCAGGAGCCACGCCATTGCGCATGATTTCAACCGTCTTGCGATAAGCTTTCAGGCGTGCGGGAGCATACACGAGATCGTATATCCAAGAGTTACGCTTGCTGTAAGCATCCTCACCGGCCACGGCCAAATCTAAGGCTGTCTTGCCGTCGATATTTTTAAGCTGAGTATCAGCACCGCTTGTCAGCAATGTTGCAACGGTAGCGTCATTACCGCGCATGGCTGCAAGCATCAGCGGGGTATAGCCGTTATTATCCTGCATATTGAGAAGCTGAGGGGCTTTCTTCAAGAGCAATTCCACGGATTTGGGCATACCGCTCCATGCAGCCCAGTGAATGGCGGTGAAGCCGTCTTCATCCGTAGCAAGAACATCAATATTCTCGCGACTCAACAAGAGCTCAACATAGCTGAGACGGTTGGTATCGTCCTTCAAAGCCTTTCCGGGATCGTTATAATTGCAGTAAACAGTCCACATAAGCAAAGAACGCCCGTTATCATCTTTCGTGTTCACGAAATCTGCACCTTGGCGGTTCAGCTCATCAACGTAGTTTTTCATGGACTCTTCTGCAGCAGCTTTGTCATCCGCAGATGCGCTGGCTCCTTTTTTCATCAAAGTAACAAGCGTATCGGTGTCGCTGAGTTTGGCAAAGGGTTTCTTAACCAAGTCACAAGCGTAGCCCAGAATACCCATCACAAGAATAAGCTTGAGCATATCCTCAACAATACCACCCCAAGAGGTACCCTTAAAGATTTCACCGGGATGGGTCGGGGTAGTACCGAACTCGTTATCACCGGCCTGCGTGGGCAAGCAAGTGAATACCACGATGGCAACATGAAGCACGGCTACAAAGGCATACAAGCCCCAGTCAGACAATGCTGTAATATACCAATCAGACGGATAAGAGGCAGATACGAAACACCACTCAACGGCTACTACAAGCTTCAACACGGCAACCAAGGCCATAATGTAGAAGAGCAAGCCGTAAAAGAAGGCAGATACACCGGCGTCATGCATGCGCTTGACGCAAATGTTGTTCAGCATGGCAAACCATACCGTGCAGACAATGAGGCCAACGGCACCGGCAACAGCCAGATACGGAGACTCGGGTACAACTACACCGGATACGGAAGCAATGTTGAGACCGAATGTTACAAGGAAAGTCACCAGATACGGGGTAAATGCAGGCCAGAACGCAGCACGGGGCTCACGACCTTCCGGAGTCATCCAACGAAATATGGGAGAATCAGACATGGTATTTTAATCAGTTCGGGGTTATGCATTCTGGGGTGCGGCTTCTTCCTCGTCCTCGGAGGCTACATCGCTCTTATCGGCATCTTCCTCAGGCTTGTCGGAAACAAAGCTGTCCTTGGTAAGGATGATGGCAATGGGAGACACGAAAGCGAAGATCATGTAAATGGTCCACATGAACTCGGGAGATTCCCAGAAGCTGATGTGACCGGAATCCATCTTAGCGGTGATACCGTCGTAGCAGAAGTAAGAAACAAGCAGACCACCGATTACACCGTTAATGGGCTTGGCGATGAACATGGGAAGTGCGGACAGAGACATGTAGGATGCCACTTTATCCTTGGGAGCCACACGTGCCACGTACTCGGAGAAACGGGGGCTGAACAGCAACTCACCTGCGGCAAATACTACAATTTGCAGGAAAATGGCCAAGAAGTAAGCCTGGCCGATGGTCTCTACGCCCGGCAAAATGTAATAGCACTGCGGGGGAATGGCCAACAAAATCATGGAGCAGGCAGAAATCGTCATACCCGAAATCATGAGCTTCACCGTGGAGAAGCGGTTAAGAATCGGGATAATGAGAATCAAACCGGTCACAATAATGAAGGGGTTAATGGCGTTCATGAAGCCCAGCTGGAAGTCATCGCCCACGGTACGCAGATAGTACTGAGGCATGATGAGGATTTGCAGGGTAAACACCAAACGAACACCCAGAGTAAGTATCAAGAATACGATAAGCTTCTGGAAGGCCTTTTCACGGGCAACCTCACCGATAAGCTGAAGCGGGCGACGCTGAGAAGCAGCCTTCTTGGCAATGCGCTCTTCAGGAACGGCGTAGTAGTTCTCATTAATGAAGCGGGAGAAAATGAATGCAATGACATTGCAAGCCGTACCCACATTCACAATCCACCACAAGCTTTCAACGGGGCCGAAAGCAGCACGCAGCGGGTCAACGATAACCACATAGGCAAGCAAGGCACCGATGTTCATAAACAGGTAATAGAAGTTGAACCCGGTGGGACGCACGCGCAGGGTGGTGAAACGGCGAATGGACGTAGAGATACAGGGGCTCATGAATGCGGTACCGAAAGAAAGGATACCGATACCGGCAATCACGAAGTAACTGGAGTCCTGAAGAGAAAGATTCAAGATATCGGTACCGAAGTCGGAACCGAGGCCCATGACCAAACGCCCACCGATGAGCAACATGAAGCCTATTAAGTAGGTCTTTCTCAAACCGATGATATCGCAAATCGTGCCCACGGCAAATACGAACATGGACAAGAACAACGTATACATACCCACCCAGTAGGGGGCATCTGCATCGCTGAATCCGCAATAGTCCTTGAGGAACAGGGTGAATACAGCAATGAGGGAGAAGTACGACAGACCATCAAAGAACTGAATGAAGTTGGTAAACCAGAAGTCTTTACCGCACTCACGCAGAACTTTGAATTCCGAGAAGTACTTGGCTATGGGGTTTTGTTTTTCAGCGCTCATTAGTTTATTCTGAGTGTGTTTTATTGGATTTAGTGATATCAGGAGAGCACGGCTCCCTTGCTGGCATTGGTAGCTAACTTGCGATAACGCTTGAGCCACTTACCTGCAACCTCCTGCATGGTAGGCTGCCACACAGCACGGCGGGCTGCGATTTCCTCATCGCTGAGCTCAGCGGAGATGGAACGATTGGGGATGTCGATGGAGATAATATCGCCATCCTTGAGGAGGCCGATGAGGCCACCCTCTGCCGCCTCCGGGGAGACGTGGCCGATGCAGGCGCCGTGGGTGGCACCGGAGAAGCGGCCATCCGTAATCAGGGCAACACAGTTACCCAAGCCCTTGCCCATAATGTAGCTGGTGGGGGCAAGCATCTCCTGCATGCCGGGGCCACCTTTGGGGCCTTCGTTACGGATAACGACCACATCGCCGGGCTTCACCTTATCCGCCAGAATACCTGCACAGGCATCCTCTTGGCTTTCAAAGATGACGGCGGGGCCACGGTGCACCATCATTTCAGGCAGCACACCGGCTTTTTTGACAATGGAGCCCTGCTCTGCGAGATTACCGAAGAGCACGGCCAATCCACCATCGGGGGAGTAAGCATTTTCTATGGTACGAATCACAACGGGGTCTTGAGTGGAGAGCCCCTCCATCTGCTCACCGAGGGTCTTACCGCTCACGGTGGGCAAATCGGTGTGCAAGGCACCGGGAATCTTATTGATTTCAGCAAGAATGGTCATGATACCGCCGGCACGCAGCACATCATGCATGTGGAAGCGGGAGCTGGGAGCCACCTTGCAGATGTTGGGAGTACGGCGGGAGATTTCATCGATACGGCGCAAATCGTAATCCAAACCGGCCTCTGCGGCAAAGGCAAGGGTGTGCAACACCGTGTTAGAGGACCCGCCCATGGCCATGTCACAGGTAAATACGTTGTCAATGGACTTCTCCGTGATAAGGTCACGGGGGAGCGGCCCGCCCTGCAATGCCATTTCCACGGCGCGGCGGGCAGCAGCACGCCAAAGCTCTTTGCGCTCCTCTGAGAGAGCCAACAGCGTACCGTTGCCGGGCAGAGCCAAGCCCAGCACCTCACACAAACAGTTCATGGAGTTAGCGGTAAACATGCCGGAGCAAGAGCCTGCACCGGGGCATGCGTTGCACTCCACATAATGCAACTCTTCTTCCGTCATCTTACCGGCAGTGCAAGCGGCAACGGCCTCAAAGACGCTGTTGAGGTCCAAATCCTCACCATTGCGGCCTTTACCCACGGCCATGGGACCACCGGAGCAGAAAACGGTGGGGATATTGCAGCGCAACGCACCCATCACCATGCCGGGAACAATCTTATCACAGTTGGGGATACAGATACAGGCATCAAAAGCATGAGCACTCAGCATGGTCTCCACGCTGTCGGCAATCAACTCTCGACTGGCCAGAGAAAATTTCATACCATGGTGAGCCATGGCAATACCGTCACATACGCCGATAAGGTTGAACTCAATGGGAGTACCCCCCGCCTTACGAACCTCGTCTTTGATAAGCTCTGCCACCTTGTTCAGGTGAACATGGCCGGGAATCACCTCATTAAACGAGTTACAGATGGCGATGAAAGGCTTACGGATATCCTCATCGCTCATTCCCGTGGCTCGCATCAAACTGCGATGCGGCGCACGCTCTATACCGAGTTTTGTACGGTCTGATAACATAGCGCGCGGATTATATCATATTTCAAAACCATTTTCCAGCTAAAAAATTCAGACTGACTTCTTTTCCACCTTGACGCATCTGATAACAGCGTGTAAAATAGCGCGCATGGTAAAATGCAACATGACATATCAGGGCGGGCTGCACTGTCAGCTTCAGCACGGGCCCAGCGGCGCAACCATCTACACGGATGCCCCCGTTGATAACCACGGCAAAGGCGAATCTTTCTCACCCACGGACCTGATGTGCTCTGCCATGGCAGCATGCATGGCCACCATCATGGGCATTTATGCCGATAAGGAAGGACTTGACCTCACCGGTTGCACTATTGAGGTAGGTAAAGAGATGAGTGCCGACCCGCGCCGCATTGCACGCATCGAAACCATCATCAATGTTCCGCTGCCTGCCGATAATACTCACAAAGAAGCACTGGAACAGTGTGTGTTGGGCAGCCCTGCCATGCTCAGTCTGCACCCTGACATTGAGGTACCCATCACATGGAACTGGGTGGGCTAATCCTATCCTCTCATGAACAGGCTGAAATACCTCTATTGGCTCACGCCGTTAATGATTCTGCTCAGTTGCGGCAGAATGCTCACGGGCGTACTCGGCACCGGCTGGCAGATGGCGGTTGTTGTAGCCCCGCTCATTCTGCTGACATGGGGCATTGTATGGTTGCGCCTTTACAGCACCGGCACCCTGCGCCCTGAGTTTGCCATTCTGTCCATATTGCCGCAAAGTATCTATTTTGCAGCCAAAGGAACGGGAACAGAGCTACTGTACCAACCCGTATGGCAGAATCTTTATGTCATCAGCTGGGTAGCCTTTGCTTTTGTCATTATCATCAGCCTGAAACCCAAACACAAACAAGATAAGAAACTTCCTCTCTCCAAAGACCTCATTTTCGGCATGATGAGCATCCTCACCGTGGTATACGCATTCACCACCATGGGAGCTTACGCTGCTGAAATCTGTTATCCCTGAACCACACAACTCTACACGTATGAAAACCAAAATCTTTACAATTTCAGCCGTAACTCTTGCCCTGAGTGCATGCAGTAATCCGTACTCCGATTGGGAATTACCTAACGTAGTGCGCAGAAACCAACCGCAGCCCGTTGTTCAGCCTACCCCCAAACCTACTCAGCAAGTACAACCTGAGTTTGAGAAACCCAAGGCCAAGCCCCAACCCAAGAAAACGCAGCAGGTGCAACCCGAGTTTGAAGCACCCAAGCCTCAGCCTAAAAAGGCTCAGCAGGTGCAGCCTGAGTTTGAAACACCCAAGCCCCAGCCTAAAAAGGCTCAGCAGGTACAACCTGAGTTTGAAGCCCCCAAGCCTCAGCCCCAAAAGGCTCAACAAGTGCAGCCTGAGTTGCCTAAGCCTGAGGTAAAACAAGCTCCTGCTCCCAAGCCGGTTGTTGAGGCCCCCGCTCCCAAACCCGTTGCCGTAGCAGCCAAGCCCAAGACACAGGTGCAACCCACCTTTGAGCAGCCCGCACGTAAACCTGTTCAAGTGCAAAGCTACACACCGCGCCCCGTCATGACACAAGCTCAGAAAGCACAATACCCCGTCATGCCCGGTCAGAACCGCGCCCTTAAGCGTCGCCGTTAATTATGGCAAAACAACGTCTCGATGTCATCGTTGCTGCGCGGGGGCTGTGTGACTCCCGCGAGCAGGGGCGGCGTCTCATTATCAGTGGAGACGTCACCGTAGACGGCAAAGTCATCAACAAACCCGGCACCAAAGTTGATGATACCGCCGACATCGAGGTTCACAACAAGCCCCGCTACGTTAGCCGCGGTGGACTCAAGCTGGAGGGCGCCCTCAAGGAATTTCCCGTCAGCCCTGCGGGTAAAGTTTGTTTGGATATCGGAGCCTCTACCGGTGGCTTTACGGACTGTCTTTTGCAAAACGGTGCCATACGCGTGCACGCCGTAGATGTTGGTGTAGACCAACTTGTCGACAAGTTGCGCCAAGACCCGCGCGTGGTGGTTAAAGAGCATTTCAACGCGCGCTACATGACCCCGGAGGATTTGGGTGAAAAAGTACAGCTGATTGTGAGTGATGTTTCGTTCATCTCACTCACCCGCATTTTACCGGCGGCATACGCCTGCTTGGCAGAAGGCGGTGATATGCTTGTGCTGGTAAAGCCCCAGTTTGAATTACAGCCCGAGGATATAGGACCCGGTGGCATTGTACGCAACCCCGCCCTGCACCAACGTGCCGTTGACCGTATTCGCGATTTCGTGGTCAATGAATTACACCGAGAGTGGATGGGCGTTGCTGACTCCCCCATTAAAGGCATGGACGGCAACAGGGAGTTCCTGGCTTGGCTCAAGTAAACAGTTTTTCCTCAAAGACTACAAAAAAAGGGATGAGTTGCTGACTCACCCCTTTTTTATCGGAAGCCACTTTACGTTTTTTACTGAGCAGCAGCCCCAATGGCAGAGTAAGAATCACAGAAGGGATTGAGCCATAGTCCACAATCCAAGGCAACCACACCAACCACATTTTACCCTTTACAAGCTCATAGGGCAAACCGCAGAGAAGAAAAATAACACCGACTGCAAGTAGTATCCCCCCTATAAAAGGAGTTACCCCATCAGGTCGTTTGTACTGAGGATTATTTATTCTTCGGTAAATCCAAGCAATTTTATAATACCAATTCAGCAAGGCCATCAGTCCCCCGACAGAGAGAAAGATACAGCCTATGCAAATGCAGATGATTTCACTCATAGAGCTTGTTGGCAGAAAAACCCCGTCAAAGTATAAGCTCTGACGGGGCTTTCAAGTATCAGTATGAAAACAAAGAGAATCAGTATTTCTCCACAACCTTCATCATGGCGTCCATCTGAGCCTCAATGGACTCTACGAGGGCAATCTGGGTGCGGCAGCGATCCAGATTGTGCTCGGGGCGCTTAATCTTGAAGTAGGTGTCACCCTCCAAGTAGTCGGTCAGGAAGCGCATACCGCACTCCATGGTGAGCAACTTACCGGAGAACGGAAGCAGCTCCTTCTCCAACGGAGTAAGGAAGGTAGCAGCCTCGCAGTAGCCCTTGGCCAGAGCCTCAAAGTACTCCATGCGCATGGTGACAAGAGAAGTGTTCTTCTCATCCTCTGCAGCGGGGGAAGTAGAGGTACGAATCATATCACCGAAGTCATACAGGGAGGAACCCGGCATGGTGGTATCAAGGTCGATTACGCAAATACCCTCACCCGTCACGTCATCAAGCATTACATTGTTGAGCTTGGTGTCATTGTGAGTCACACGCAGGGGCAGCTCACCGCTGGCAAGGTAGTTAACAACCTTGTGGCAGTCAGCCTCACGAGCCAAGAACCAATCAATCTCCTTACGCACGGAAGCGGCACGGCCCAGAGAGTCGGCCTCCAAAGCGGCTTGGAAGTTCTTGAAACGCTTGGTGGTGTTGTGGAAATCGGGAATCGTCTCAAAGAGGGGAGCACCGGGAAGATTGGCACCCAGCTTCTGGAAGTTACCGAAAGCACGGGCAACCTCAATGCATTGGCCGGGGTTCTCAATCATATCGTACGTGCGGGCACGGTCAATGAAAGGATACACACGCCAAATGTTACCCTCATCGTCCTGAGCATAAGGCTTGCCATCCTTGGCATTTACGATGGTGAGCGTACGGCGGTATGCCTCCTTGCAGCCCTCCTCCAACAACACGCGCAGAGCCTCATCGGTCACACGCTTAACATTCTCCATCAGCGGAATGGGCTGGCGGAAAACATTGCTGTTAATGCGCTGCAAGATGTAGCTCACACGCAGACCGGCTTGGTCTACGATAACACGGAAAGTGTCGTTAATATGACCGGAACCGTAGGGAGCGCCGCAAACATAGTCGCCGCGCAGGTCAAACATCCCGGCAATGGACTTAATATCGTACATGGTCTGATAAATTAACCGAGTTTAGCGGGATATACACCATCCTCAACCAGCTTGGCAATGCTCTCTACAACAGCAGGTTTGTCGCTGGGGTAGGTAACACCCAACCAGTTAGCGGTGGTCTTGATAACGCTGCAATCAGCCTTACCGTTGTGAATGAGCTCATCAACAACAGTGGGGATGTAGCACTCGCTCTTCAGCTCAGCACCGTGCTCAGCCATGAAGTGAGTGAAGTGCTCCTTGATACGCTCAATGAAGCTGGCGGGGAATACCCAGAAGTTCATGGAAACGAGCTCCTCGGGGTCAACGGGATTGCGGACGCCGCTCAAGCTGTCGCCACGGCATACACCATCCTCTTCCATCTTAATCTTGGTGTACTCTTCAACGCTGTCAAGGTAACCATCCTTGATACCGCAGATACCGCGGTTCACATCACCATGGTCGCTCAGCGTATTCTTGAGGGGATAACCAATCATACCGTAGTGCTCCTTGCAGGGGCAACCGGGCTCAGCAGTAAGGAACTCAGCAGCCTTGGTAAAGGCGTCAGCTCCATAGAAATCATCTGCATTCACCACGCCGAACGGCTCTTTTACAATATCACGAGCAGCAAGCAAAGCGTGGGCAGTACCCCAAGGCTTTACACGCCCCTCCGGCACACTGTAACCCTCGGGCAAATCCTCCAGGCACTGGAAAGCGTAGTCCACCTCAATTTTGCCGGCAAAACGTGCACCTACCTGGCTCTTGAATGCCTCCTCGAAATCCTTACGAATGATGAACACCACCTTACCGAAGCCGGCACGGATTGCATCATAAACGGAATAATCAAGAATTACTTCACCGTTGGGGCCCATGGGGTCCAACTGCTTGAGGCCACCGTAACGGCTGCCCATACCTGCTGCGAGAACAAGAAGTGTAGGTTTCATAATAAAATTGTAGTACTGTCGGTACGAGCGTATTCTACTCATTCCTGTGGAACATTGCAAGCAAAAAGCGCGAGAAACAGGGTGATTTTCACCGTTTCGCGCGCTTAATCATCACGTCATCAGAATCAAACCGGCAACTTATGTCCGCTGCGGGATTCGTAATCGGCGCGTTGGTCATCGCCAATGGGGCCTACGGCAAAGTAGCGAGCCTCGGGGTGATTGAAGACAAGCGCGCAGATGGCAGAGGCAGGCTGCATCATGCAGGTTTCGGTAAGCGTGGTACCGGTACGCTCCGTTGCATTAAGCAAGGTAAAGACCGTGTGTTTTTCCCGGTGGTCAGGTTGGGAGGGGTAACCGCAAGCCGGGCGAACCATGGAGGAAGCCTCCACCGACCACACCTGTTCCATGCAATCTTGGGTGCATTCTGCAAGAGCCTCAGCCAGCATATTGGCGAGTGCGGCAATCAGCAACGCATTATAGGGGTCATTGGCGGCATTGAGCTCGGCGCTCCACTCATCAGCCCCTGTGATAGCCATTTGCATGGCGCCTACATAGCCGTTCTGCGTTGACACAAAATCTGCCAGAGCCACGCGTGGTTTATCACTGACTTTCTGCTGACGCAGGCTGTACAACACCGTACCGCCCTGCACCACCATGTCATCCCCTTGTCGGGATGCAGGCCAAATACCGAAACAGGAGCGCGCCTGCAAACGGTTTTCTTTGAGAGCACGCTGCAAAAGAGCCTCGGCATCCGAGCGCAGCTTTTCAGCCTCACGTTTTTTCTCCTCAGACTTGGCTCCATTCATACCGAAAGTGCGCAGCGTGATACTCCAATCAGCCTTGGCAAGCAGTTGCTCCCAGCTGAGGGGGAAATCCGGCTGCGGTGTATGGCAAGCACAACCGTACGGCACACCCACGGTGAACACGCCCGTGCGCAACGGTTGCGGCTGAGCGGCCGGACTGTTGAGAGCCTGATTGCGGGCAGCATCCAGAGAAAGCAAGGGAATATCTTTCTGCTCAAACTCCGCACACAAACGAGCCTGCTCCAGCCTGTGCTCTGCAATGAAATCTGCACGAGACGAACCGATAAGCGCCGATGCCACGGGCACAATGGTTGAAGCATCTGCCGTTTGCACCACAACACCGGCAGGATAGTGCGGTGCAAGTTTAAGAGCCGTATGCAGCGGGCTTGTGGTAGCACCACCCACCAGCAAGGGGGTGGTCATGCCGGCCTCTTGCATGGCAGCAGCTACGGCTGCCATTTCATCCAATGAGGGCGTAATAAGCCCGGAGAGAGCAACCAAATCAGCCTTTTCTCGCAAAGCCGTTTCAATAATCGTCTCTTTGGGCACCATCACCCCAAGGTCAATCACACGGAATCCATTGCAAGAGAGCACTACACTGACGATATTTTTACCGATATCATGCACGTCTCCCTTTACCGTAGCAATCACAACAGTGGCAGCTGAGCTTTGCCCTGCCTTTTCTGCCTCCAGCAAGGGGGTAAGCACGGCCACGCTCTGCTTCATCACACGAGCACTCTTTACCACTTGGGGCAAGAACATCTTACCACTGCCGAAGAGGTCGCCCACCTGCTTCATACCATCCATCAAGGGCCCCTCAATCACCTGCAAGGGGGTGCCGCACAGAGCCAAAGCCTCACGGGTATCGGCTTCGATATGCTCTGTAATACCGTTCACCAAGGCATGCGCCAAGCGCTCCTGCACACTCAGGGTGCGCCAATCTGCCTGCTGTTTGGCTACGGGTGCAGAAGCCCCCGCACCTGCGGCTTTGAGAGCAGCTTTGGCTTCTGCCAACTCTTGAGCATAGGCAATCAGGCATTCCGTTGCGTCTTCACAACTGTTAAGCAGCACGTCCTCTACCAACTTACGGCGGTGGGCGGGTATGGTATCATAATCTGTCATGAGTGCGGCATTGACGATACACAAATCCAACCCACCGAGAGCGGCATGGTGCAAGAACGCACTGTGCATGGACTCTCTCACGGGATTATTGCCACGGAACGAGAATGACACATTGGAAATACCGCCGGAAATGTGGCTGAGCGGGTGGCAGCGCGTAATCTCTGCCGCAGCTTGGAAGAAATGCAGGGCGTGGTTAGCATGCTCCGCAATGCCGGTACCCACGGTAAGCACGTTGGGGTCAAAGATGATATCTTCTGCCGGGAAACCGACTTTCTCCGTCAAAAGCTCATAGGCACGGTGAGCAATGGATACACGGTCATCATAACCGCAAGCTTGCCCCTTTTCATCAAAGCCCATCACCACCACGGCAGCACCATAGCGGCGAATGATGCGAGCTTGGCGCAAGAACTCATCTTCTCCGTTTTTCAGAGAAATGGAATTAACAATACCCTTACCCTGTACACAGCGCAGGCCGGCTTCAATCACCTCCCATTTGGAGGAGTCAATCATGCAGGGCACGCGGGCAATATCCGGCTCGGCAGCCACCAGATTCAAGAATCGGGTCATGGCGGCGGGGCCGTCTATCATGCCGTCATCAAAGCAGAAATCCAACACCTTGGCACCCTTTTGCACTTGCGTGCGGGCAATCTCCAAGGCTTCTTCATAGTTACCTTCACGAATCAGGCGGGCAAACTTGGGAGAACCGGCCACATTGCAACGCTCGCCGATAAACATGATACCCTCACGGCGGTGGTGACGGCAAGGCTCCAACCCGGACAAATACAGCGTACCGTCCGTTTCATGCTCAGGAATCATACGCGGAGCATACCCCTGCACGGCCTCACGTATAGCGGCAATATATTCAGGCGTTGTGCCACAGCAACCGCCTACAAAGTTAAGAAGCCCCTGCTCTGCATAATCCTTAAGAATACCCGCCATGTGCTCAGCCGTGTGGGCATACCCGCTCGGGCTGAGGGGATCCGGCAAGCCGGCGTTGGGATACATGCTGACGGCGCAATCTGCCAAACGATTCAATTCCTGAGCAAAAGGCAGCATCAAATCAGCACCCAAGGCACAGTTGATACCGATGGAAAGCGGCTTGGCATGGCGAATGGAGTACCAGAAAGCCTCTACCGTTTGACCGCTCAGGGTGCGTCCGGCGCGGTCCGTAATGGTAAAGCTTATCATTACGGGCGGCAACTCTCGTTCATCCCTGAGCTCTTCAATGGCATACAGGCAGGCCTTGGCATTCAGCGTATCAAAAATGGTCTCCAACAGCAGAACATCCACACCGCCGTCAGCTAAGGCAATTACCTGCTCGCGGTAGGCGCGCCGCAGTTGGTCGAAGTTCACGGCTCTGAACCCTGGGTCATTCACATCCGGAGAAAGGGAAGCCGTAACAGCCATGGGGCCAATGGAGCCTGCAACCAAGCGGGGGCGTCCGTCGGCAGCCTCGGCCGCATCCGTTGCAGCGCGGGCAATGCGGCAGGCAGCCAAGTTCATCTCACGCACCAACTCTGCCAAGGGGGCATCAGCCAACACGCCCTCGTAGTATGCTTGGTCATGCTTGCAAGGTGCCACATGGTGAAAAAACTCATGCTGCCCGATACAAGTGGCGGAGAACGTACAGGTGCTGATGATATCCGACCCGGCGGCAAGGTACTGATCGCACATATCACGAATAATGTCAGGGCGACTCAACACCAGCACATCATTATTATTCTTAAGGTCCTGCGGATACAGAGCAAGGTCAGCAAAACGATTACCGCGGTAATCGGATTCCTGTAAACGGTGTTTCTGAATCATGGTACCCTGTGCGCCATCCAGCATCAGGATGCGCTTGGGCATTTCATTCTCAAGATATTCTCTTCTGGTTTGAGCCGTACTCATGAGCATGCGTTCTCTTGTATTTGAATAAAAAAGGCGGCTTCATGCAGAAGCCGCCGTAAAAATTGACAACATATCAAGCTGCGCGACTTCCGCGAATCAGCTGCGGGGTTTGGGGTTGCGGTGCCATACGATAACGCCCTTACCCAGTGCATACAGGTAAGCTACCATCAATACGGCAATAAAAGCAGTCATAGCACCGAAAGCAGCAGCGTTATTCACCACGAAATCCTTGAAGCCGAGAGCCCAGGGATACAGGAAAATTACCTCCAAGTCAAATACGAGGAAGAGAATGGCCACCATGTAGTACTTAATGGAGAAGAATGCAGGAGCACCGTCACCCTCAGGAACGTTACCGCACTCATAAGGAACATCCTGAGCAGGACGAAGACGAGCACGACGGCCGAAAATAACACTGAGCACAATGATCATACCGGCAAATCCGAAACCGGCGACCAACTGAATCAAAGCTGAAAAATATTCCTGTAACATGGCTGTAACGCGATTTTTATACCATTGAGCCGCTCACTTGTCAAGCAGTAACCTTGCCCGTTAACTGATTTTGCCCATTTAAAGTAAGAAAAAGCTCACGGTTTGTATACTCTGGGCACGCGTGAGGAGATACTGGTGATGATATTGCTGGGAATGGTTTTGGCACGGTCAGTAAGCTCAGACCAAGGCACGTGCGGCCCCATAATCTCTGCCACATCTCCGGATTTGACACCGCTCATGTGTGAAACATCCACCATAATCTGGTCCATCGTAATGCGCCCGAGAATGGGGCAATACTCACCGTTAAGGTATACACGAGCCCCCGTATTGGACAGGTAATGCAGGTAGCCATCGCCGAAACCGATGCCGATGGTAGCCACTTTAGTGGGACCGTGCGTGATGTATGTGTGGTCATAAGACACACCGTGATTATCCGGCAACTCGCGCAACAAGGTCACACGGCTGTACAGAGTGAGGGTATTGCGAAGCTCTTTATTGTAAGGAGACGGCATGGGTGAATACCCGTACAATATGCGCCCCAAGCGCACCATATTGGTGCTGGGAGCTTTGTAATTAAACACGGCAGCACTGCTGCACAGGTGGCGGTACGGCAAATCCAAACTCACGGACAACTCACGCACGGCAGCTTCATAGGCTCGTATCTGTTTATGAGTAAAAGAGATATCCTGAGATGCCGCAGAGAGGTGAGAGTACACACCCTCTATGTTGAGCCACTCATACTGGCGCAGTTTATCCCCCAAGCCCGGCATATCGTGCGGTAAAAACCCGGCACGCCCCATACCGGTATCCACATTGATATGCAGATTCACCTTTTTGTTGTAAAGTTTACCGAGGGAATTGTAATGCTCCGCCTCCTCAAGACCGCAAAGAGCGGCGCGCCAGCCGTTCAGAACAATGGCCTCTCTTTCGGCAGGGAAACTGGGGCCGAGCACAAAGGGGCAAGTATGGCACCCGGCGTCCAAAATACGCGCAGCCTCACTGACCGTAGCCACCCCGAAGAAACGGATATCGGCATCATCCAACGCTTTAACCACGCCTTCAATACCGTGACCGTAGGCCTCGGCTTTCACGATAGCCATGCGGCTGTGGTTGGGCATCACACGGCGCACCACATTAAGATTGTGTTTCATGGCATCGGTATCAACCTCTGCCCAAGCGCGGAAAGTACTCGTATCCTGCATGGCTGTATTGTATAACGCCTGAGGGCGCAAATCAAGTTAAATTGAGGAAAACGGGAGAGCTCAGGATATTATTTTTGCTCATTTGGGACGGATTGTTCCAAAACCGGCATAAAACGCCAACCTTCAGATGCCACGATAACATCATAAATCTCACGTGCCATACCGGCAATTTCAGGATTACTCAGAGCCGTGTTCAGATAATAATCAGCCATGGACGCATCCGGAGGCGTTACCGAATTACCCACGGCAGCCAGCCCCGCAGCAATGGCGTAAGAATAGTAACCACCCTGTGCGGCGTCTTCCGTGAGGTAATCCAAAGCCTTGCGCAAATCGGGTTTCAGACCGCCGCACCCATTGAAATAAAGACTGGCCAAGGCTTTGTTCACCCACTGGTCTCCTTTCTCACGTACCGCATTCAGCAGCTTCAGCCCGCCCTCGGCATCTGCCTTACAACCGGCACCCAATACTTTGCAAACACCTACACCGGCCATACCGGCAGGAATACCGCATTGAGAGGCGTATTCGAATAAACGGTATATTCTTGCAGCATCTCCCCCGGGCAACTCACCGGTAGAATAAAACACCGCTAACTGCACGGCTGCCTCAGGAGCCCCCAGCATGGCAGCCAATTGCAAAAGACGCTTGGCTTCCGCAGCGTTGTTCTGCACGCCCTCATAAAACTCATTACCACGCAGGTTGACCAGGCCGTACATGTACAAAGCCATCACATTATGGCGGTCAGCCGCCGTTATGAGTCGCTTCAGGCAATCCTCCTCCGTATCACCGGGCATCAGGGTTTGAGAAAGAATATACGGCGCGGTGGAACTGCCGTGGGCCGACGCTTTTTGCATCCACTCAAAAGCTTTCAGCTCGGTAGTTTGCATATTGGCGATAATTTCTTCCAAATAGTGATTATTCTTTTTCAGCTCGGATGCAACCTCAGGCAACGAAAGATTACCGTTAGCCAAACGGCCGGATTGCAACAGGTAAAGAGCACGAGCCTTGGCGTTGCCCAAGCGGCAAGCTTCCATCAACACAGTGAGCGCAGCCGTGGGATTAGTTTCTGCCTTGAGCTGAGAAGCCAAAATCATGGCGGGGGAATATTTACCGCTCACAGCCTTATTCACCAGCTGCTCAAGGCGCGCATGCTCTGCGGTACCGGGCACGGCAACGGGCAACAGACGCATGGCTAACCAATACTGCGCAGCGGAGCTCCCTGCCGCAGCGGCTTTCTCCATCATGGGCAGAAAAGCACTTTCATCACCCGTTGCGTTCAGCACCAAAGAGGCAGCATCATAAAAATCTTCACTGCCGCTTTTTACCATTGCCCGCAACACATCTTGCAATTTTTGTTGCAGTTGAGCATCGGCAGCGGTAACTGGTACGGGGGCGGCAGGTGCAGTCCCAACGGTTGCGGTGGCAAAAGCAAACAGTAAAGCGGTATAACGTATCATGCCGCTATTATACACAGCGGCATGATACAGAATCAAGCAATTTTTACAACACACAAGCGTCAGCACCCTATAATACGGGCTGCCGCCTCACGTGCCAAGGCATCATCTTCCAGTATGATATCCAAACACCCCTTATAATCACGCGGTGTAAGAGCAGCCAAGGCTTTTTCAACGGTCTGCCAGATACCGGGGAATGAAAGTCGCCCCTCTACAAAGGCTTGCACCGCCACCTCATTGGCAGCATTGTACATGGCAGGAGCCGTACCGCCTATGAGACCGCATTGACGAGCCAATGACAAAGCCGGAAAATCTGCCCAGCGCGGGGCTTCAAACTTGAGTGAGGCAATTTCTGCCAAATTGAGGCGCTTGAGAGAGTTTGGCGTGCGCTCCGGCCAGGTAACGGCATACTGAATGGGGAAACACATATCACTGCTGCTCAGCTGTGCCAGGATAGAACCGTCTCGGAACTCCACCAATGAATGCACGATACTTTGAGGGTGAACAATCACATCCACCTGTTCCATGGGGATGCCGAACAGCCAACGGGCTTCTATCATTTCAAGTCCTTTATTGAAAAGCGTGGCAGAGTCAATGGTAATCTTACGCCCCATATTCCACGTAGGATGCTTGAGTGCCTGCTCTAAGGTAACGGAGGCCAGTTGTTCCGCAGGAGTGGTGCGGAAAGGCCCGCCACTGGCAGTCAGGATAAGGCGACTTACCTGCTCAGGGCCACCGTGATTGCCCTGCAAGCATTGGAAAATGGCGTTATGCTCACTGTCCACCGGCAACACATTAATCCCCTTGGCGGCAGCGCGGTTCATCACCACCTCGCCCGCCATCACCAAAATCTCTTTAGAGGCAATGGCCAAGTCTTTACCGGCTTCAATGGCCTGCAAGGTAGGCTTAAGACCGGCCGTGCCGATGATGGACACCAACACCATATCCGCCTGCTCAAGGGTTGCAAGCTCACACAACCCCTCCAAACCGCAAAGAATGCGCGTATCCGCAGGCACCAGTTCTTTCAACCGAGCTACCCCCGCAGGGTCAAAAAGGCAAACATCTTTCACGCCGAACTCATTTACCTGAGCAGCAAGTGTTTCCACACTGCTGTGAGCGGCAAGGCCCACCACCTCCATACGCTCCGGTATATCACGCGCAACTTTAAGAGCGCTGGTACCGATACTGCCCGTAGACCCGAGAATGACGACGCGTTTTCTGTTCATGCGAACAATACTCTACATGATATTGCCGCATTTTGCAAGTCTGAAAGCAACGCGCACAGTTTAGGCTTGCAAATACGGATGCATTGGTGTAGAGTTGCTCTGCCGTTCGGGTTCGGGTGGTCGCTGTGTCCTTTCTGAGGATGTAGAGGAAAGTCCGGACATCACAAGGCAGCGTGTCCTCTGAAAGGGGGAGACACCCGGAGCCAATGCCGGGTGGACGGAAAGTGCCACAGAAAATATACCGCCTGCAAAGGTAAGGGTGAAAAGGTGGGGTAGGAGCCCACCGCTCCGAAGGTAACAACGAAGGCAGCGAAAACCCCGCGCGATGCAAGACGAACAGGGGAAGGGTAGCCTGCCCGCTCATAATCCCCGGGTATTAGTTGCACCTTGCTATAAACGCAGGGCACGCCTTCGGGCGTGAGAAAAATGACCGCACAGCCCGCAAGGGTGGACAGAATCTGGCTTACAGAACCCGAACGGCCCCCCTCATAACACTAAAAAAAGCTCATCATTACACGCTTTGAGCTTGAAAGCACGGCATAAAGCTGGTACTATCTGCCCCCGTGAAGGTAATTGTTGTAACAGGAGGCATCGCCTCGGGCAAATCTACGGTTGTTAAAATGCTCACCGAAATAGGGGGCAAGGGTGTAGAAGTTTTTGACTGTGATAAAGCAGTGGAAGAATTGCAGGAAAGCGGCAAACTTTCTCGTGATTTGGTTACGGCTTTCGGTGAAAACGCCCTTACTCCGGAAGGAGCAGTCAACAAAGACCTGCTGCGTGACATTGTACGCAATAATCCCGAGGGTCGCCGCAAGTTGGATGAAATCGTGCATCCCAAAATTGCTCAAATGTGCTTGGAGGCACAGGCTGCCGCACGCAACAGTGAGTGTGTGCACACCTTCATTGTAGACATTCCCCTTTACTTTGAGAGCCCCGTTGAGTTCAAAGCAGACCGCGTATGCCTTGCCGCCACCACCCCGGAGACACAGGTGCGCCGCATGATGGCACGCGATGGCTTCACCAGAGAAGAGGCAGAGGCCATGATTGCGGCCCAAATGCCCACGCAGGAGAAGATTGAAAAATCTGCCACCGTGTTCTGGAATGAGGGTTCCGTAGAAATTTTGCGCGCCCAGGTTCAGTACCTGTTCAACTCCGAACTGGCAAAGGATGCAGAGGCCGTACAGGCCCGCACCACCATCATAGACCTCAATCAGTTGAGAGCCCTGCCCCTCAACGAGCTGCAAAAGATAGCAGCAGGTACCCTCAAGCAGGGGGCCGCCGGACTCACCCGCCCCGAGATTATTCATGAGCTGGGTAAAGCCTACGCCAAACTCGGTAATCAGGTATACGTAACGGGTGTACTTGATTTTGCCCGCGATGGTAATGTATTGCTGCGCGATGAGCAGCGCAGTTTCCGCCATTGCAAGGATGACATCCTCATCATGCCCGATGCCATTCGCCGCTTCAAGCTTCGCCCCGGCAACAAGATTAAAGTACGCTTGGCACAGGAGCAAAGCAGCAAGGCTAATCGCAATCTGCGCGCCTTTGACGTAGTAGAGATAGAAGGCATCCCCGCCAAGAAATTCACACAATTCAAAGACTTTGAGCAGCTCACCCCCCTGTTCCCGCGCGAGCGTCTGATGCTGGAGAACCCTGAGCTCAAAATCCCGGCCATGCGCGTGCTGGACCTCATCACCCCGCTGGGTATGGGGCAGAGAGCTCTTATCGTGGCACCTCCCCGCGGCGGTAAAACCGTGCTGCTCAAGAGCATGGCAAAGTCCATACGCGCCAATTATCCCGATGCGGAGCTTTTGATTCTGTTGTTGGATGAGCGCCCCGAAGAGGTAACTGATTTTGAAGAATCCGTAGATGCTCCCGTATATGCCTCTACGTTTGACGAGCCCTCCAAGCGCCATGCGCAGCTGAGCGACTTCGTGCTGGAGCGTGCCCGCAGACTCGTTGAGCAAGGCAAGAACGTGATTATCATGCTGGACTCCCTCACCCGCCTTTCCCGCGGTTACAACGCCAACCAAGTGGGTGGCCGCATCATGTCCGGCGGCCTCGGTTCCAATGCTTTGGAGCGTCCCCGCAAATTCTTCGGCTCTGCCCGTAATGTGGAAGAGGGCGGCAGTCTCACCATTATTGCCACCTGCCTTGTTGATACGGAATCCCGCATGGACGAGATTATCTTTGAGGAGTTCAAGGGAACGGGCAATATGGAAATCAGACTGGACCGCGAGCTTTCCGAGCGCCGCATCTACCCGGCCATCTCCATCCCGCAAAGCGGTACGCGTAATGATGACCGACTCTATCACCCCGATGAGTTTACACGCATTCAGCAGTTGCGCCGCCAATTGGCCACCCTGCCCGGCTGGGAAGCACTGGAGACCCTGCTCAAAAATATCAAGCGCACGCAAAACAATGCCGAGCTGCTAATCAGCGGCATCAGGTAAGCATACCACTACATAGAGTTTACTCTAGCCCCGACAGATACATTCTGTCGGGGCTTTTTCTGATGAAAAACGGCATAAAAAAGCTGAAAGATACTTGAAAACAGAATCAAAAAGTGCTAGAATAATCTCAGAGCCGAATACAGGCATCAATTTCACAACGTTATTAAACTATGTCACTCGAATCATTCTTCAATCCGAAGAGCATTGCCGTGGTCGGCGTATCCGCTGACTCCTCCAAGCTGGGCGCCGTTGTATTCAACAACATTATTGCTGCTGATTACAAAGGCAATCTTTACGGTGTAAACCCCAAGATGGCCGGCCAGGAGCTGTGTGGCAAGCCCTGCTATGCCAGCGTTGATACGCTGCCCGAACCGATGGATCTGGTAGTCATCCTCGTACCCGCTCGTTTCACCGAGCCCGTTGTGGACGCCTGCATTGCCAACGGCACCAAGAACATCTCCATCATCACCGCCGGTTTCGCTGAGGTGGGTGAGAAGGAGCTTGAAAAGCGCATTGCTCAGAAGTGCTTGGACAACGGCATCAATCTGCTTGGTCCGAACTGCTTGGGTCACATCTCCACCTTTGACAACGTAAACGCCTCTTTCGCTGACGGTTTCCCCGCCCGCGGCAACGTGGCTTTCGTATCTCAGTCCGGTGCATACTGCTCCGCTATCATGGACTGGGCTGCCGGCAAGGGCATCGGCTTCTCCCACTTCATCTCCATCGGTAACAAGGCCGTTATGGGTGAGGACGCTCTGCTTGCCGCCCTCAAGGATGACCCCAACACCAACGCTTTCGTATTCTATCTTGAATCCCTCAAGAACGGTAAGGAGTTCCTCAAGGTGATTAAGCAGGTTTCCGATACCAAGCCCTGCGTAATCATGGAGCCCGGCAAGAGCGCCAAGGCTCAGGCTGCTTCCCTTTCTCACACCGGTTCTCTTGCCCCGAACTACCGCGTGCTTGAGATGGCTCTTCAGAGCGCCGGTGCCATTCAGGCCTACAATGACCGCGAGCTCTTCGGCCTGCTTGAGGTACTGCAATACTGCAACCACAACCAGTTTGACGGCAAGGTAGCCGTACTCACCAACGCCGGTGGCGTGGGCGTGCTTACCTCCGACCTTTGCGAAGAGGCCGGTCTTGACTTGGCTCCCCCCAGCGATGAGACAAAGGCCGCCCTGCGTGCCGTACTTACCCCCGAGGCTTCTCTGGGCAACCCCATCGACGTAGTGGGCGACGCCAAGGCCGACCGTTATGAGGCAGCCCTCAAGGTACTTTGCGAGAGCGGTGAGTACAAGAACATTCTCGTTCTCCTTACCCCGCAGCGTGTAACGGAGTGCCCCGAGACTGCTCAGGCTATCATTAAGCTGGCTCCCCAGTACCCCAACGTGAACATCTACTGCTCCTTCGTGGGCGGTGCCCGCGTAGACGAGGGTCGCGTGCTGCTGAACGAGGCTAAGATTCTCAACTACGAGTATCCCGCCGACATCGTTCGCTTGCTCGGTCTGCTCAAGGCTCAGATGGCTTTCCGCGGCAAGAAGCTTGCCACCTGCGAGACCGGTGAGGTGCCCGCCGAAATCAAGGCTGCCGTTACCTCTGCCAAGGAAGCCGGCCTTGCCTCCCTGCCCCAGGAGACCGTCAACATGCTCATGGACCACTACGGTATCGATTACCCGAAGTGCGGTAACTTCACCGATAAGGAAGAAGCCCTTGCCTTCTGCAAGACCATCTTCCCGAACGCCGTGGTGCTCAAGCTCTCCGCTCCCGATGCTCTGCACAAGACCGAAATGAAGGGTATCTACCTCAACATTAATGATGAGGCTTCCTTCAATGAGGCTTGGGAAGGCCTGTGGGGCTCCATCACCAAGTTCAACCTCAAGGGTGCTTCCGTTCTCATTCAGGAGATGATTACCAAGGCTACCGAAACCATCATCGGCGTGAACACAGACCACAACTTCGGTCGCGTCATGGTATTCGGCACCGGTGGTATCTACACCGAGGTAATGCGCGACACAACCATGCGCATTCTGCCCGCCGATGACTTCTCCGACATGATTAAGGAGACCAAGGTAGGCACCATCCTCAACGGTGTACGCGGCGAGGCTCCCAAGGCCGTAGGTCCCTTAGCCGACACGCTTGCCAAGGTTCAGAAGCTTGTGCTTGAGATTCCTGAGATTACCGCTATTGACGGCAACCCCGTTCTCGTAACGGCTGACCGCGCTGTGGTGGTTGACTTCAAGATGATTCTTAAGTAATCAGCATCTGCATTCCGACTTCAGGGTCGCGCTCCCATGCGGAGCGCGACCTTCCCTATGAAGATATTGAGGTTACTCCTCAGATAGCCCCTTTTCCGGGTATTTTCCGCAACTTATCCTCAACCACCCGTTTTTTAGCTTTTTTTACAAAAAACAAAAAAAGTTGTAATTCTATATCACGTTGAAATACGTCAGGTTACATAGCATTCGCAAAAATTAATACTGCGCAATACAATAAAAAAGCTTGCATTTTTCTCAAAAATAGTGCAATATGTGCGCGACAACAACACTTCCCTTCGAACATGTCAAAAAAACTCAAAATCGGACTCATTCAAAATGACCCCATCACTGCCGACCTCTCCCGCAATCTTCGCCAGATTGTTCAGGGGTATCGTGAATGTCTGGAACACGGTGCAGACATTGTCGTAGCCTCTGCTCATGCACTTTGCGGTGCCGGGGTAAAAGATTTGGCCAAGAGAATTTCGTTCCTTCAACAAACGGAGGATGCCATTGAAACTCTTGCGGCAGAGCTGAGCAACACACCGCTCATCGTCGGTGCCTACGCTCTCCCCCAAACGTTTACCCAAATTTTCGGGGAAGACTCAGATTGTGAGGATGAGCCCGCCTACGTATTTAATGAGGCCACAGAAGGACGCATCGTTCCCTACCTGCTCGAAAACGGCGATGTTACCGAATTGACCGCAGCTGAAACCATTGATATCAACGGTGTCAACGTCTATATTGACATGCATGAGCTGGAAGTATTGATTGATGATGAAGATGTAGACCTCATCGTTCACATGCCGACAACCTCCTGGCATACCAAACTTGCACAAGAGAACGAAGAAAACCGACTGTGGGAGGCCACTCAAAACAATGCTCCCGTGGTATGTGTTCGCCCCGTAGCCACGGCAGACGGTGTTATTTACGGCGGTGGCTCCGGCGTCTATTTGCCCGGTAATGTAACCCACACAAGACTCCCCTTCTTTGAGCCTGCCGCCAAGGTGGCCCGTATTTCCTCTACATCTACGGCAAGAGCATTGCCCACGGATGAGGAGCTTTTAACTCTGGCCTTGGAGCATGGCATACGCGATACCATGAGACTGAACGGCTATGTAGGCGTTTGCCTTTCTCTTGATGAACCGCACAGCTTGCTTCTTGCTGCACTTTGCGCAGAGGCAGTGGGAGCCTCCAACGTGCATGGCATCAGCTTCACGCAAGAGAAAAACCGCGCAGAATCCCTGCACATTGTGACTAAACATTTCAAAGAAACGGAATCCAGCCAAGAGACGCAAGCGGAGTTTGCCGATACCATGGAAGAGGTGCTGCGCTCCAGACAGCGTAATACGCTGCTCATCACCTACGCAGACCGCCACGGTTTGCTGCCCCTCAGTGCCATTACCCGCCACGATATCATGCTGAATAATTTTGTTCTCTATGGAAATGCGGGTGGCTATCTGGCACCGCTGGGTAATATGTATGAGATGGATGCCTACATGCTCAGCACATATTTCAACGAGAAACATGATGGACTTTTCGGCACGCTGAAGCAACCGGAGCATCCTGAGCAAGACCGCATTATTCATGAACTTGCAGACCGCAACATCAGCGCAGGTGCACTTCTGAATGACCATGTGTGCCCCTTCTCTGAAAGTGATGTACGTTCAGTACAGCGTCGCATCATTGCCTCTGCTCAAAAACGCACCCAGCTTCCCATGGTGCTGCGTATTGATGCAGAATACCAGCGTCTCGACATTCCGACGATTCACCGCCTGAATGACTGACGTCTGAAATACAAGTCAACAAACAGCACCGTCTCTGCCCGCAGCAAAGACGGTGCTTTTCTTTTTATCATTTATTCAAGATTGAGACTTCGGAACCAAAGATAAGAACAAAAGTGACCACCCGGAGAATATCATTTCAACGGCAATAACGGTACCCACAAACCACAAGGATGATGCAGGCCAGCTCCATACAACCATGCAGCCCAAAATGAGAGACACCAAGGAATTGAAGAATCTCCATGCGCTGCCCTGCTCCTTTCTCATGGAAATGGCAACCAACAACCGCAGAATACCACCCACCAGCAAGGCAATACCCAATACCAAGGTAATGACGGAGAGTGAGGCTAAGGGCAGCAGTATCATGGCGGCGCCTGCTACAAAATAGATAATACCGGATATCAGGCTCCATATACGCTGCCCTGCACGCGTGAAGACATGCCATAAATGAACAAGCCCCAACACGACCAAGGCAACCCCGGCTACCCATACGGCAGCAGCCCCCAGCAATAGGGGAAAGCTCACCATCACAAAGCCCAATATGAGCTCCAGCACGGCTAAAATGGCGGCAAACCAAGAATTACCGACTACTCGATTCATTGATACATCAGCACTCATGACAACAAGATTGTTCGAATAATTGTGTTACACTGTCCCAATTGATGTGTTGCATAAAAGCCTCCACATATCCCTTGCGGTTATTCTGCCACGTTAAGTAATAGGCATGTTCCCATACATCGCAAGCCAACAGAGGCTGAAAACCGGGCACCAGCACATCCTGATGACGGCATATCCCGCATACCATCAGCCTGCGGCTCACGGGGTCTACACCCAATACAGCCCATCCGCTGCCCTGAACTCCCACGGCAACCGACAAAAACAGCCTGTAAAACGATTCAAAACTCCCGAAAGAACACTCTATGGCAGCAGCCAATCCCTGCGAGGGCATACTCCCTGAACGCCCTGTCAAATTATGCCAATACAAGGTGTGTAAAATATGCCCGCCCAAATTGAACGCCAATTTTTGAGTGGCACATGATGCATGCTCGGCACCCAGCATGCCGTTGTTGATTCTTTTCAATTCATCTGCCGCAGCGTTGGCACCGGCAACATAGGCGGCATGGTGTTTATCATGGTGCAACAGCAGCGTTTCTTCATCTACAAAAGGCTCCAGCTCTTCCAAATCATATGGTAAAGGAGGCAGCACATAATGTCCGTCTGCGTATCCGTGTGTAAGACATGTACAGTTCATGCCGTATGGACACGGCCGCAGTGTTGTTCTTTCAAAAAATGATAGATTCAGGCATCCCAATCCATGCTGACCACGGTTGCGTTATCGGCATAGGGATTATCCAACAAACGGCAGGCCTCAACAATGCGCACGGACAAATTACCACCGCGTTCATCCAAGAGTGCTTTAACATCATCAGACAACACGGATGTGTACAACAAATCATCCGTACCGTCGGATGTTAAAATAATGCGGTCTCCCGGCAAAAGAGGATACGGAGTAACGGAAGAATCAATCATGCTGATGGTATCCCCCGTTACGGCAGAGCGCAAAGAATGGCCGCGCATCACGGCTTCTTCAAAAGTAAGGCAGCCGGACTGAACATATTGCATATAGACAGCCCGCATCGAGTGGTCTTCATTCAAACGCACCAAACGGTGATGCCGCCACAAATATAAGGGGGAATCACCCACACTGACCCACCACAAAACGCCGCCGCCCACATACGCGGCAACCAATGTGGTACCACCGTATGCACCGGCCTCGGAAAAAGCGGCTCCTACTGCGGCATTGGCTGCATCCAGCGCATTCAACAAGCGCTGAGATACGGGGCCATCAGTCTCATCCTCAAAAGCTTCAACAAAGGTCTCAGCCGCGGTAGAAGAAGCCAGAGCCCCGAACTGGTGCCCACCCATGCCGTCACAAAGAACAGCTAACGTGCCCGCAGGGTAATGGCGCACCAGGTAGAAATCTTCCTGATGCTCTCTTTTACCAATCCACTGGGCGATGACTGCATTCACGTTTATCATTCAATAGCACATTGCTCAAGCAAAGGCAAGCAAATTTCGCGTAACTCAGCGCATCTGCACACAAAAATCGGCCTATTCAGTGCTTAACGGGCACGATTTTTCAGGTAATGAGGTATGTACAAAACAGAGGCAACGGAAAGCGCCACGCCATTACATACAATAGCGGCATTAAGTACACCTCCGAAAAAGTCTACCAAGTTTTCTTTCCCGAAAATGAGTTGAGCCACCACGCGTATAACGATGGCTGTGCCAAGTATATTGAAAATCAAACGTCCCATATCTGCATTCTGCGTAAAGAAAAAGCCCCTTCCTTTATTGCAGAAAAGGAAGGGGCAAAAGAAACTGAGTTATCAGCCGCGGTTTTTCAACTGCGGGAAGAGGATGATGTCGCGAATGGAGCAAGCCCCCGTCAGCAACATGCAAAGGCGGTCAATACCAATGCCGATACCACCGGCGCTGGGCATACCGCTTTCCAAAGTCTCTACGAAATCGTAGTCAATCTTCTGGGTTTCTTCACCGGCTTGGTGCTTGAGACGCTCCAGCTGCTCAATGGGGTCATTCTGCTCAGAGTAACCGGGGCAAAGCTCCTGGCCATTCATCACCAGCTCAAATACGTCCACCACCTCGGGATTCTCAGGGTTAGCCTTAGCCAGGGGCACAAGGTCACGGGCAACATGGCATACAAAGAGCGGGTTAGCCTGCTTCTCTTCCACCAGTTTCTCGTATACCTGCTGGGTTACAGCCGTATCATCCAAATCCTCACCGATTTGCAGGTGGAAATCATTCTCAGCGCGGCAGCGACGCTGCTCGGGGGTCAGGTCAAACCAATCGGCACCGGCAACTTCCTTCACCAAGTCATTGTAATCTGCACGGCGCCAGGGGCGAGTCAGGTCTACCGTCCAGCGCACATTGCCGTTCTCATCATACTGATCAAACTTCAATGTACCGAACACCTTCTCAGCCACGGTGCAAATCATTTCCTCCATCATGGTGGCCATTGTCTCATAGTCACCACCGGCTTCATATACCTCCAACACCGTAAACTCGGGATTGTGGCGACGATCCACACCCTCATTACGGAAGTTGCGGTTCAGCTCGAACACCTTCGGGAAACCACCCACCAGCAAACGCTTCAGGAACAGCTCGGGGGCAATACGAAGCGTCACGGCCTTCTTGAGAGCATTGTAATATGACTCAAAGGGCTTGGCTGCTGCGCCACCGGCAATATCTTGCAACATGGGGGTCTCTACCTCCAAGAATCCGCGGTCGGTCAGGTACTTGCGAATCTCCTGAATAATCAGGGAGCGCTTTACAAAACGGTCTGCACTCTCAGCATTGCTCATCAAATCCAAGTGGCGACGGCGATAGCGCAAATCCATATCAGCCAAGCCGTGGAACTTATCAGGCATGGGGCGCAGGGCCTTGGAAAGCACGGTAAATGCATCGACGCGCACAGACGGCTCACCGGTGCGGGTAATGAAAGTTTCACCCTCTACACCAATCCAGTCACCGCGCTCCAGCAACTTCCACAATGCCCAAGTCTCTTCCGTGCAGGACTTTTTGGTAAGCATGCACTGAATACCGCCCTTTACATCGCTGATGGTAAAGAACTGTGTGCGGCCCATATCACGCAAAGCACTGATGCGGCCCAGAAGTTTCACCTGTTTACCCTCCTCAAACTCAGCCTTGAGTGTACCGGGATCAGTCGTGACATCGAAACGGCAGCCGTAGGGATTCACCCCTAAAGCGCGAATCTTGTCAACCTTCTCACGGCGTACGGCAATCAGCTCCTCCTCGGAGGAACCCGGAGCGGTATTAACAGTTTGTTCTTCTGACATAGCGCGCGCATTATACGCCTTTTTCTCAGAATTTCCAGTCTAAATTCACGCAAACGGCATTTTATGCATCATTTCTGCCCCTTTTCCTCTCATGGGCATGAGTTCTATCACACCATCAGCGATAACATAAGTATCCACTCATACACCACGGCAAGCACTATATTTTTGCGATGCAGAATAATCAACACAACGGCAAACAACATCAGCAACCATATAATCTTCAACGGTACATCCGCATAACTTTCATGCCCGCAGAAGAGAGACCTCAGCCCCTGCATGGAAAAGAACACATAAAGCCCCATAATCAGCAGAGCAATAGTTTTAACAACTGCTTTTTTGCTCAGTAAAAAAACAGCAAGCGTTCCCAAAGATACCCACACGGCGTTCATGGCAGACTGAATACCGGAAGCCACGCCGGCAGGATTGCAAGACTCTGAGGCATCTGCAAATTGCAGCAAAATCAATTTTGACACAATAATGCAACAAAGCAGTGATATGCAACAATTTGCAATACCATTGCGTGTAAAATGAGAAGATAACACAGGTGGATGCGAAGACATTTTAAAAGAGGATTCACGGGTCTGCGTACAGGGGACCGTTCCATTGTAAGGCATGAAAAGGCTTATGTCAACTCTCAAACAGTGAAAATAACGGAACAAGACTGACACAAAAAGACACGTTGCAGGCTGGAAGCGGAGGCAAGATGCGCGTATAATACGTTTTCGTGAAGAAGTGCCAGATATGTGGGAAACGCGCGTCCATGCAACTGACGCAAATAGTGAACGGCCAAATTACGGAATTGGTTCTGTGCGAGAGCTGTGCCCGCAACAAAGGATTATTTGACCCGCAATCACTTTCCTTTGCCGAACAATTTTTCCCCGAGGAGTTCAAGAAAAAGGTGGAAGACATAGTGAAAGAACTTGCAGGCGGGCGTATTGCGCTAAGCGAGCAAGCACAAAAAGGTAACAGCACGGATGCCTTGGTACGTTGCCCCGTGTGCGATTTTACGCTGGAGACCTATCGCCGCACCGGCAGGCTGGGGTGCCCGGACTGCTACAACATCTTTGCACGTGAGTTAGCAGAAGAAAAAGCACTCGTCGCTGATAATGTTACGGAGCCCGCACAGTCAACGGAATCCCCTGCTCTTACCCTTAAAAAATTGGAGCAGCAGCTGCAACAAGCCATTGAGAAAGAAGATTACGAAACCGCAGCACAACTGCGTGACCGCATACGTGAATTAAGCTGACAACACTTATGGCCAAATCTTTTAAATCCCTGCTCAAAAAGCTTCCGCCCTGGTTTCAGAATCCCGGTGAGGAGGGAAATGTCATCATCGGCTCCATGGCAAGAGTGGTGAGAAACCTGGTGGGTCACAAATTCCCCGGCTGGAGCACGGATGAAGACCGCAAAGCCGTGGCAGACAAATTGCTGCCGCTGATTAAGCAATTACCGGGCAACAAAACGGCTGCGTTCTGTGCCGAAATGCCGGAGCTTGATTACACCCAACGCCGCTTGTTGTTGGAACGCAAGCTTATGTCCCAGTGCATGGCAGCTCGCCAAGGGGGATGCCACGTCATCATCAACGGCAAGCAAGATATCACCTACATGATCAATGAGGAGGAGCATTTGGTCATGCACCTGTTTTCCTCTGAAAGTGACTATGAATCGCTTATCGGCAAGGCTGAAGCCATTTGCAACAAGCTGGCAGACGAACTGACATTTGCCCGAGATGCAACGGGGGATTACCTCACCAGTTTACCCACGGAGACCGGCAGCGGCGTTCAACTGTACACCGTTATGCATTTACCGGCACTCGTAGCGGCAGATATGATGCCGCAAATCAAGCGCGCGCTGGAAAAACTGATGCTGCACATGGCCCCGCTGTACTCTAACATGGGAGACGATGTTGCAAACCTGTTTGTTGTTTATACCCCCCCGATTCTCACAAGCGGAGAGGCAGATATGGCAGGCCACCTGCGCGATATTACCCTTACCATTGCCGAGCGCGAGCACGATGTACGCAACAGGCTCAACAATAATGCATCAACCATATCACTGCTGCCGGACATGGTATCCCGAGCATACGGTTTGTTGCAATATGCATACAGGCTGGAATACAGCGAATTCATCAACGCCCTGAGTATGATGCGCTTGGGAACAGTGCTGGGTTACATCGAACCGATGGAAACATCACCTGCCGAGTTTCTGTCCCATATGGCCGCTCTCAGCCTGCTTTGCGCACCGTACCACATGGAGTATCAATCCCCGCAGTCCGGCGCGGTGGCATACGAGATGGCCAGAACCTCATTCAGCAGAGACATTAAGAACAGTGCCATGCTCACACTTGAGCTGATGCGCGACATTTTACACAACTATTCAGAAAACGACCGAACATGAACAACTTTACTCCCAGAGCTCAACAGGTACTTAACCTTGCCCGCCGAGAGGCAGACCGGTTTCGTCACAATTACATAGGCGCAGAGCACGTATTACTGGGCATGCTCAAATTGGGGCACGGTGTTGCCGTTACCGTTATTGAAAACGCGGGGATAGACATTCCCAACCTCATCAAGATGATAGAATCAGCCCTCTTGCCCGGCACATGCGCCAACACTGAGGGTACCTTACCCTACACGCCCCGCGTTAAGCGCTTGCTCTCCATGGCCGGCTCAGAAGCTCGGGAACTGAAACACACTTATGTAGGCACGGAGCACTTGCTGCTGGCCATGCTGCGCGATGACGGCGGACTTGCTCGCGATGCCCTTATGAACAGCGGCATCAATTACAAAGCGGCAAGAGAAAGCGTTATGCGAGAGCTGGGGCCCAACTTCAATACAGACCCCGCCTCTGAACGCCCCGAGGCTTCCGGCCCTGAGGGCCATGGCCGCCACGAGGAGGAAGAAGAAGATGCCAACGCATTTTTACACAGCCGCCGCCCCAGCCGTAAAGCCGAGACCGGCAATGATGACACCCCGGCCTTGAACGCTTTCGGCAGAGACTTAACGGCACGTGCCGCTGCGGGTGAGTTAGACCCCGTTATCGGCCGCCGCTCGGAAATTGAGCGCGTTATCCAAATTTTATGCCGCCGCACCAAGAATAACCCCGTGTTGCTGGGTGAGGCCGGTGTGGGTAAAACCGCCATTGTGGAAGGTCTTGCGCAAATGATTGTTGCAGGCGATGTGCCGGAGTTTTTACGCGGCAAAAAGATAATCTCTCTCGACTTGGCACTCATGCTGGCCGGTACCAAATACCGCGGTCAATTTGAGGAGCGTCTCAAAGCCATTATGGATGAGATTCAGCGTGAGAAGAAAGTGATTCTCTTCATTGATGAGATGCACACACTCATCGGTGCAGGCTCCGCAGAGGGTACCATGGATGCCTCCAACATCATCAAACCCGCCCTTTCTCGCGGTGAGATGCAGGCCATAGGTGCTACCACCCTCAACGAATACCGCAAGCACATTGAAAAAGACGGTGCATTTGAACGCAGATTCCAGCAAGTACAGGTGCGTGAGCCGTCCGTAGATGATACGATTCTCATACTCAAAGGTGTTGCCCCCCGCTATGAAGAACACCACCACGTACACTACACGGAAAAAGCCTTGGAGGCCGCAGCCCAGCTGGCCAAACGCTACCTGCATGGCAGATTCCTGCCCGATAAGGCCATTGACGTCATAGACGAGGCAGGCTCACGCCTGTGTGTGCAGCGTATGACCCGCCCGCAGGAGCTCAAGGACAATGAGAAAGCCCGCAAGGAACTGGAGGAGCAAAAGCAAAAAGCCGTTAAAGACCAGGACTTTGAAATGGCAGCCAAGCTCCGCGACCGCATGGCAGACCTCAACCGTCAGCTGGAAACGGCCGTTGATGCATGGAAAGAATCCATGAGCAGCAACAGCCAAGAGGTTAATGAGGAAGACATCATGACGGTGATTTCCAAGTGGACGGGAATTCCCCTGTCCCGCATGGAGGAAAAAGAGGCGGAGAAACTGCTGCGTATGGAAGAAGAGCTCAAGAGCAAGGTAATCGGCCAAGATGAAGCATGTTCTGCCATATCCCGCGCACTGCGCCGCAGCCGTGCAGATATCAAAGACCCGCGCCGCCCCATCGGCTCCTTCCTCTTCATGGGTCCCACCGGCGTGGGCAAAACCTACCTTGCCCGCAACTTGGCAGAAATCATGTTCGGCACGGCAGAGGCACTCATTCAGGTAGACATGAGTGAGTACATGGAAAAACACAGCACCAGCCGCATGATTGGCTCGCCTCCCGGGTATGTGGGGCATGATGAGGGCGGCCAGCTCACGGAGCAGGTGCGCCGCCGTCCCTACTCCGTCATTCTCTTTGACGAGGTAGAAAAGGCTCACCCCGACGTCATGAACCTGCTGCTGCAAGTTCTTGAAGAGGGCAGCCTTACAGACTCACTGGGTCGCAAGGTAAGCTTCAGCAACACCATCATCATTCTCACCTCCAACGTAGGTGCCAGTTTGGCTGCTCGCCAAGGCCGTATGGGCTTCGGTGCCATGTCTGACCAAGAGGCTGATTACGAAACGATGAAAGAGCGCATCGGCGAGGCTGCAAAACAGCATTTCCGCCCCGAATTCATCAACCGTTTTGATGAGCTTATCGTCTTCCGCATGCTGGAGCGCAAAGATTTGGAGAAGATTGTCCTGCTGGAGGCTCAGAAACTCATCAAGCGTTTGGCAGATAAGCAAATTACCCTCTCACTCTCTCCGGAGGTCGTGAGCATGCTGGTAGACAAGGGGTATGACCCGCAATATGGTGCGCGCCCCATGCGCCGCGCCATTGAACGCTTGCTTGAAGACCCCATTGCCGAAGCGATTCTGCGTGGAGATTTGGCTGCGGGTATATGCTCTCAAGCCATTAAAGATGCGGAGACGAATCGTATCGGCTTTGAAAATGAGCTCCCCAAACCCGAGCCGGCACCGGAAAAAACAGAGGAAAAGAAAAAAACTGCCACACGCAAGAAAAAGACAACTGCCGCCACGGCAGAAAAGCCTGCAAAACCGCGCCGCAAAAAGGCAGATAAATAACGCTTAACCACGCTACAACCATGAAAGCGCCGACAATCAAAAAGGTTGACTCCGTGTCCGTTGCCCGTTTTTACGAAAACTACGGCGGCACGCTTGAGTTACAGCTGTGCAACAGCCCCTTGGGCATGTCTCGCAAAATTCTGCAACCCACACTTAACCGTCCCGGGTTGGCGCTGGCGGGCTATTTCAGCTACTTTGCGCACGAGCGCATTCAGGTGTTCGGCGCTGCCGAAATGGCCTACATGAGCACCATGGAGGGCATCCCCAGAGAAGAACGCCTTCGCCGTCTTTTTGCAGAGGATGTGCCTTGCCTCATCTTTACCAGAGATGTGGATATACCGCGCGACGTGCTGGAATTGGCAGATGAATACTCCGTATCCGTATTCCGCTCTCCCCTGCCCACGGTTAAGCTGGTAAACCGCGCCACCATTATTCTGGAGAACGAGTTTGCCGAAAGCACCACCCTGCACGGCTGCATGGTAGACGTCAACGGCGTGGGTGTATTGCTTACGGGCGACAGCGGTATCGGCAAAAGTGAAATCTCACTGGGCCTTGTAGAGCGTGGTGCCTCATTGGTGGCAGATGATATGGTGCGCGTGCGCAACATCAGCGGTGAGCTTATTGCAACCTCTCCCAAGCTGAGCAGCGGTTTCATCGAGATTCGCGGCATCGGCATCATTAATGTTACCAACTTGTTCGGCCTTAAAGCTTACCGCCGCCAAAAGAACATAGACCTGGTCATTAACCTCACCAACGGGCAAATGACAGAGATGGAGCGTTTGGGCATAGAGCGCAAAAAGACTACCATTTTGGGTGTGGATGTAGAGCGACTCAACCTGCCCGTGGCACCCGGCCGAGACATGACCCGCCTTGTAGAAGTTGCTGCCCTGGGGCATTACCTGCGTGAAAACGGCTATGACATGGCAGGCGAGTTCAACAAGAGACTGCATAAAGAAATAGCCATGCGTACCAGCATGAATATTCATACCCCGAGAGACTGATTTTATTACCGCCATGACCGCTCTTCAAGATATTACACAATTGCTGGACTCCACCCTGCGTATTCGTGAGATTAAAGATGCCCCTATGGCTCTCAACGGTTTGCAGGTAGAAAACAACGGCACCGTTACCAAGGTAGCACTGGCAGTGGATGGTTCTCAGAAAACCATAGATGACGCTATTGCCGCAGGGGCAGACCTGCTGATACTGCACCACGGTATTTACTGGTGCGGGCTGCGCCCCATGACCGGCTGGTTTAAGAAGAAGATTGAAACCTGCCTGCAACACAATCTTGCCGTATACGGTGCGCATCTGCCCCTGGATTTACACCCGCAGCTCGGCAACAATGCCGGCATTGCCCGCGAGCTGGGGCTCACAAACTGCACCCCCGAGGTTGACTACCACGGCACCCTCATCGGTGTGGCGGGGTATTTTGACGGCACTGTGGCAGAACTGCGTGAAAAGTTTGCAGCAATCACCGGCAGCAGCATTACCGGGCATGTGCAAAATGAAACAGCCCCTGCCGGTCGCGTGGCCGTATGCTCCGGCGGTGCGGGTGATGTTATCTACCAAATGCATGACAAAGGCTATACCACTTACCTGACGGGTGAAGAAAATCACTGGGTAGTCAATGCTGCGCAAGATATGGGAATCAACATTCTTTTTGCCGGGCATTACGCCACCGAGACCTTCGGCGTCAAGTCATTGGGCAAATTGATAGAAGAACAATTCGGCTTGCCGACCGTTTTTATTGACAACCCAACGGGAATGTAACCATGCTGATTATTGCGGAAGACTCCATCGGTGTCAGGCTCGACCAATTTTTGGCAGGGCAGCTGCCTGAGCTGTCTCGTGCACGTATTCAAGCTCTCATCAAATCAGGGGAAATTACCGTAAACGGTAAGACGACCAAGGCCAAAACGCCGATTGAGCGCGGTATGCAAATTGAGGTCAACATCCCCGAGCCGGAGCCAACCGAGGCGCAACCGCAGGATATTCCGCTCTCCGTCCTCTATGAGGACAAAGATGTCATTGTTATTGATAAAGAAAGCGGCATGGTAGTACACCCCGCCGCAGGCAACCCCGACGGCACCTTGGTAAACGCCGTTTTATTCCATTGCGGAGATTTATCGGGCATAGGCGGTGTTGAACGTCCCGGCATTGTGCACCGTCTGGATAAAGATACCAGCGGCTGCATTGTTGTGGCTAAAAATGACCGCGCCCACTTATCCCTCACCACGCAATTTGCAGAGCGTGACACGGGCAAAATCTATCTTGCCGTGGTACAGGGCTGCCCCAAAGAACCGGAGGGAACCGTATTCACCAACATAGGCCGCCACCCCGTCAACCGCCTCAAAATGGCCGTGGTCAACCCCGGTGCCGGCAAACCGGCCATTACGGATTACAAGGTACTGCACCACGATGCATCCACCAACTCCAGTCTGGTCATGTGCACTTTACACACAGGGCGTACCCACCAGATACGCGTACACATGCTGCATTTGGGGCACCCCCTGATCGGGGACCCCATCTACGCCCACCCTCAAAAGCAGAAAGCAAAGCCCGGCAGACTCATGCTGCATGCTTGGAGATTGGCCTTCAACCATCCTGCGGATGGTCACCGTGTAGCCATTCAATCCCCCATACCACCGGAATATACCCCGTGGCTTATCAACACGGAGCTTCCGGAGTGGGAGGAGAGTGCCCATATTCCCTCTTGAGTTGCTTGTGTAATCATGCTATGAAAAAAGTGCATGACTACACAAACTAAAAAACATACCGATTTAGCAGTCAATGAATCAGATATTTTTCGTCTTTTCATTGAGTTTACGGAAAGAGCCCACGCCACCGACCGCAACAGGCTTGATTTGATAGCCCTGTTCCGCAAGGTAATACAGGCAGGGTTACACACGGTTCAAACCACCGAAGAGCATCTGACATTCAGAGAAGCTACTTACAAAAGCTTAGCTGCCAGAATCAAAAGACGCCCCAGCACCGTGTCGGATTTGCGCTCCTATATGCGCCGCTTTACGGAGCACGCAGACTGGGCAGACCGCAATATCCGACTCATTACCCAGAAAGATTGCAGAGAATTGCTCGAAACACATTTTAACAAAAGCGGGCATGTGTTCTACAAAGCAAAAACAATACTGCACAGTATTTTTGCCTATGCCATACGCAACGGCTGTTGCGACAAAAACCCCGTGTACGGTATAGATAACATGCCCATACGGGAAGAGCGCATTGAAATCTTAACCATTAAACAGATATCCAAATTCATGAAAGCCATGCGCTCCAAAGACCTGCAATGTATGCAGCCGGCAGTAAGACTCATGCTGTGGTGCGGTATAAGACCCGGCGAAGTTCAACGCCTTAAATGGCGGGATATTGATTTTCGTGAAAACGTAGTTTACGTTGACGGTCTGGCCAGCAAAACGGGCGGCGCACGCGCTGTTCCCCTGAGAGGTGCTGCCGCCAACCTCAGACAATTTCAGGGCAAACTCGATGAGCACATAGCACCGCGCAATTGGATGCGCCTTTGGGCAAAATTGCGCCGCCATGCCGGCATGCGCAAATGGCAAAAAGATGTCATGCGCCACACCTTTGCCAGTATGCACCTCAAACGTTATCACAACCTCTACCTGTTACAGGAAGAAATGGGGCACCGAGACAGCAATCTTCTGCGCACCCGATACCTGAACCTGCGCAATCTCACGTCTCAAGCGGCATCCCGTTTCTTCAAGTGGGATGACTGAATACAAACACACCCGCTTTCAACATTATGCCGTGAAACAAGATTGACCTTCACAAGATTATTTGTAGAATATTCTGCAATATCACTTTTTATTATGTCTGAAAAAACACATCAATTTCAAACAGAAGTACGCCAGTTGCTTGATATTGTGATTCACGCTTTTTACAGTGACCGCGAGGTTTTTGTGCGTGAGCTCGTATCCAATGCATCGGATGCTCTTGAAAAACTGCGTCTCAAGCAGCTTACGGGTACCGCCGTTGCCAACCCGGAGCTTGACCTGCGTATCACCATTACCGCCGATGAAGAAAACCACACCCTCACCATTGCCGACTCCGGTATCGGTATGACCCGTGAAGAGGTAGTGGAGTACCTCGGCACCATCGCCCACTCCGGCACCAAGAAATTCTTGGAGGCCATGAAAGAAACCCAAAGCGGCCCGCAAGACCTTATCGGCCAATTCGGTGTAGGTTTTTACAGTGCCTTTATGGCCGCTACGGAGGTAGAGGTAACCACCCGCTCCTGGCAGCCCGATGCTCAGCCCGTAAAATGGACCAGCGATGGCCGGGAGGGCTACACCCTGGAGGACGCACCCGCAGACACCACCCGCGGTACATCCATTCTCATCAAGCTCAAGGAAGACGCTCAAAACTTCTCCCAAATCAACACCCTGCGCTACATCGTAGGCAAGTACAGCAACTTTGTAGGCTTCCCCATTGACTGCAACGGTGAGCACCTCAACACCGTTCAGGCCATTTGGATGAAGAACAAGAAAGACGTCACCAACGAGGAATACGAGGAGTTCTACAAGTTCATCGGTCATACGGACAGCACCCCGCTCACGTGGATGCACTTCAGCGCAGATGCCCCCATTGTGCTCAACTCCGTACTCTTTGTGCCCGAGGAAAGCCCCGAGGCCATGGGATTCGGCCGTTGCGAGCCCAATGTCTCCCTCTACTGCCACAAGGTACTTATTGACAGCAAGCCCGAGCACCTGCTGCCGGAGTGGCTGCGTTTCCTCACCGGCGTGGTAGACAGCGAGGACCTGCCCCTCAACATCTCCCGTGAGATGCTGCAAGACAACTCCCTGCTGCGCCGTATCTCCGGCATCATCACTAAGCGTTTCATCAAGCACTTGGAATCCCTTGCCAAAGATGATGCCGAGAAGTATGAGAAGTTCTGGCTGCAATTCAGCCGCTTCATCAAAGAAGGTATCGTTACCTCTTGGGAGCACAAAGATGCCCTTGCCAAGCTGCTGCGCTTTGAGTCCACCTTTACCGAGCCCGGCAAACTCACCTCGTTTGCAGACTACATCAGCCGCATGAAAGAGAACCAGAAGGACATCTACGTGCTCTACGGTGCATCCCGCGCTCAGCTGGAACACAGCCCCTATCTGGATGCCCTCAAGGCCCGCGGGTTTGAGGTTTGCTTCTTCACCGACGGCGGCGATCAATTCGTGGTAGACAGCATCCACAAGGTTGAAGATAAAGAGGTCAAGTCCATTGACCGTGCCAACTTGGAGCTTCCCCCGCTGGAGGGTCAGCCCGACCGCCCCGGTTTGGATGAAGAGCAAGGCAACAAGCTCACTGCTTGGGTATTTGCCACCTTTGCAGACTCCTTCAGCAAAGTCACTATCAGCGACCGCGTAACCTCTGCACCCGCTATTGCATTGCAAGGGGAAAACGATGTTTCCCCCGAGGTGCGTGCCTACCTCAAGGCCATGGGGCAAACCGTGCCTGAGAATCACCCCGAGATTGCGTTCAACCCGCACAGCCCCATCGTACAAAAGCTTGCAGAATTGCAAACGGAAAACGAAGAGCTGGCAACCCTGCTGGCCGGGCAACTGGTAAACACCGCCCTGCTGCGTGCCGGTATGCTTGAAGACCCCGCCAAACTCGCGGATAACTCTCAAGCCCTGCTTGAGAAACTCCTCAGCAAATAAGCAGCCTTAAACCTTACTTCAGCCACCCGCTCAATTCTCAAAATTGAGCGGGTGTTTTCAAAGTCCCCCATTGCCCCGTAATTCTGCGGATTTCCGATTACCTATCCTTCATCTCTCAACTTCATCCGGAATCATTTACAACATATTCAGGTGCAGTTTCTCATTTTAAATGAGATATCAAGGGAAAAAGTGCAATTTCTTTTAATCATGACAGATGAATAAACTCCACAGTGTCAGGGGATATTCGAAAATCGGCGGAAATGTTATATATCACTTTGTCCGTAAATGCAGAGAATGTTATCTCATTTAAAATACTGTATAGTGTTCTGAGGCGGTGAAATAATTCGCCACCTCCTCTCAGGACAATAACTTATCAGATAAAGCAATGAAAAAATACTCTCTTATAGCCTTTGCAGCCATTCCCATGTTAGGCATGGTGTCCTGCTCTGACAAAGAAGCAGCCCCCGCAGCAGCTGAGGCTAAGGCACTCAATACCGCAGAAGATTATATGAAGGCGGTAGCTGATTTGATGGACGAAGCGGCAAGCATTGTAGAAGCCACTACTGTTGACAACGCTGCAGAGCAGGCCAAGAAACTCGCCGCCCTGTCCCCCAAAATGCAACAGCTTCAAAAGGAAGTTGAAGAGAAAGGTTTTGCAGATGCTCAACCCACCCCCGAGATGGAGCAGCGCATGGATGCCGTAGGCGAGCGCATCGGCAAATGGATTATTTCCAATGCCGAAAACATGGAAAAGCTTGACCCGGCCTTCATGGAAGCTCTCAGCTCATTCGGCGGTTAACAACTGAAAAAAGATATCCGAATATCACGCTGAAAACGGTTTTAGAATATCATAACAGCTGAAAAACGGCACTTTAATCCATATAATCACTTCACGAAAATGAAAAACGATTATTTAAAGAAAGCATGCATGTGTGCAGCCGTGTTCAGCTGTTTATTCTCCGCGGCAAACGCAGCCACCCCCGAGGAGCTGCAACAGGCCATATTGCGCCGTGAACCGTTGGAAAAGATTGAGCAATTACTCAAAGAGGGGCTTGATGCCAATACCAAGGTAGAAATTCAACAGGGCTATCACGTACCCCTGCTTTGTGCGTTGTTGCAGGATTCTGTCTACCAAGCAGAATTTGAGAGTGAACCGCTCGGCTTACCCTACGATGCAGCACAAGCTGCCGCAATGCTCTTACGCAATGGGGCAGCTCCCAACGTGAGAGACCACATGGGCCGCACGCCGTTGCATTACACAAGCCATGCACTGGCGCAACATTATTTGTTGCAAGCGGGTGCAGACCCTACCTTGGCAGATGAGGACGGCAACTTACCGGAAGTACCCGAAGCAGCGGGAATTGCTACCGAAGGTGCACCCACCTATGAGGAAATCGACGGCATGACACCCGCAGAAATTCGCGAGCTGGGAGTTTGCTATGCAGAAGGTAAAGGCGGTAAAGAGACAGACCAAGCCAAAGCCGTTGATTTATATGAAATGGCAGCGGAAGCAGGAGATGCCACAGCCGCACGCTGGATGGGCTGGCGCTACCGCCAAGGGCGAGGAGTAAGCAAAGACCCTCAGCGCGCCAATTATTTCTTCTCTCTGGCAGCCGCCGCCGGTGATGCAGCCGCCTTGAAAGCACTTGATAACTTGACACCGGAAAACGTCGCAGGAAAAACGCTGGAGTTCTTCTGTGATTCAGAGCAAGTCATCAACCCGAGTACACGAGACGAAAACACCTACGCGTTCCTGACTCCGGAAAGCGATGCCGGCTATGTTGTCACGTGGGATAAACGCAACAACGAAACAAACAGCACCGGCAACGCAGAAGACGGCAGTTACACCAAAATTGCCACCACTTACAAACGCACGGGTAAAAACACGGCAAGCGTCACTTATTCCTTTGAGTTTATGCATGATGGGGGTAACATATCAAACTGGTATGTCCGCAGCTATGAACTCATCTTCACCTCTCCGACCGGCGGCAAAGCAACCTGCACCGTAACAGGCAAGCCCTCTACCGTTTGGGCAGATAAAATCATTTACACCGGTTATTTCAAACTGAAATAAAAACATTTCCCGCCACTAGTGGCAAATTATTAACAACAAACAAACAACACAAAACTATGTCCGTAGAAGAAGTAACGACAGAGAGCTGGGGCAGTCGCCTCGGTGGCTCCTTAAAAGGTGTCATTGTCGGCGGCGTACTCTTCCTGGCAGGTATTCCCCTGCTGTTCTGGAATGAGGGACGAGCAGTCAAGACAACCAAGGCCCTGGAAGAGGGTGAATCCGTCTGCGTATCCGTACCGTCGGTAGATACCGTAGATGCAGCCAATGAAGGCAAGCTGATACATGCAACAGGCACGGCCGTATCTCAGGACACGCTGAGCGATGAGCAGTTCCCCGCCATCAGCATGAAGGCCATGAAGTTGCGCCGTGTAGTTGAGTATTACCAGTGGGTAGAAAATCAATCCACCCGCGAAGAAAAACAGGTAGGCGGCAGCGTTAAGAAAGTTACAACCTATTCTTACACCACCAAATGGGTAAGCAGCCCCGTTAACTCCTCCAACTTCAAAGAAGCCGGCCACAACAACACCGTATTCTATAACGCCCCTGAAGACAAAAACCTTCAGGCTGAAAACGCCACATTCGGCGCATTCAATCTGACCAAAGATCAGATTGGCCGCATCAGCGGTGACAAGCCTGTAGCCTTGGCAGACATTCAGTGGCCTGCCGACCTGACCGGTCGCACAACCGTATCTAATGATGTTCTCTACATCGGTGCCCCGCAGGGTTATATGCCCGCAGGACAGCCCGGTATGATGAACCGCATGACCCCGCCTCCCGGTACGCAGCCCGGTGTAATTCCTCCCGGCATGGTACAGACCGTGGCCACTCAGCCCGTACCTGCCGAAAGCATTGCCGCAGTACCCCAGCTCACCAACGGCGGTTTTGTAACAGTGCCCACCATTCAGCCCAACCGCATGGCTGTTACCAACGTAGACGGTGTACCGTTCATCATCACTCCTGATGGTGTACCTACCCCGGTAATGCCCAACGGCATTTACTATGCCGGCAACCTGCACGCCATTGCCTCTACCCTTCCCGGCAACGGTTTTGTGTACCCTGCCGCTTCCGTAACTCGTTACGTCAACATCCCCGGTTACGGTTCTCTGCCCATGTTCACCATTGAGAACAAGAGCTATGTACGCTTGGCCACGGGTGCACTTGCTCCCTACGTCCGTCAGGATGTTTCCAACGGTCAGCTTTACGTGAACGGTGCTCCCATCGCAGTAACGGTATCTTCCGCCCCCGAGCTGCAAGCTCCTGCCTACAACACGGCTCCCGCCGTACAACCCGGCATGATGCAACCCGGTATGGTACAGCCCGGCATGATGCAGCCTGTTCCCGGTGCCGTCACCACCATCAGCACGGCTAACCCCTCCTCTCCGCAGGTTGGTGATGTGCGCATTAAGTGGACCTATGTTCCCGAGTCCATGCCCATTTCCATCGTATCCCAGCAAACAGGCAATACCTTCTCCCCCTACATTGCTGAGAACGGTTACGATGTAGACCTGCTCCAGGTAGGTACCCACAACAAGCAAGCCATGTTCCAGCAGGCTCATGACTCCAACACCATGATGACTTGGATTCTGCGCTTCGTAGGCTGGCTGATGATGTTCATGGGTATTAAGATGATTCTCAATCCCCTGTCCGTACTGGCAGATGTGCTGCCCTTCTTGGGTAACATCATTTCCTTCGGCATCGGCATCATTGCCTTCTTGGTAGCCTCCGTTGTAGCTCTGGTAGTAATCGCCATCGCATGGCTCTTCTATCGCCCCGTCATTGCCATCATTCTGCTGGCCGCTGCCGGTGGTCTGATTTACTGGGTCATCAAGCGCAAGAAGAAAGCCGCACCGGCTGAGACACCTGCAGTACCTGCCACAGAGCCTGCAGCACCCACTGACGAGGAGAAGTAATCCTCCTTTTGTCTCAAAAAAACTTAAAAATGGCGGGGAGCTTCGGCTCCCCGCGATTACTCATTAAAAGAAAGCGCATTTATGAACATATCTCCCGCCACAGACGCACTTGTCCTGATGACTGCTGCCGTTCTCTGTACGGTAAGCTCTTGCACTCCTGTACCCTCGGCAGCGCAACCGATTCCGCAAGTACTTACGGTACCGGCAGACCCGGGAGATTGTACCATAACCCTCACGGGAACAAAAATAGGTAGCAACCAATCGGTTGAATACAAAATGGGCTACAATGCACCCATGCCCAAATTAAAAATTTTCCGTTACGCCCCGCAAGGAGAGACTGCCGAAATATCCTTTGACGGCGTGGGCGACGGCTGTGCCGTGCACTTTAACGGCACCATCAGACTGACACAACAAACAGGCAAAACGTACCATTTCACCGCAACTGCCGGGGAGATGAAAGGATTTGACCCGGAAAATTTTGAAGCAAAACCCACCCATCTCACCATCACCCTCAACCCCAACGAATAACCATGCTGGTATATGTGAACAATACCTCCGTACGCATTTTTGCGGGAGCAACCGCGCTGGATGCCCTGCGCCGCTACTGTACTGACACCGGAACGACGCTTCCTGAAGGGGATTTGTATGATGCCTGGGGTAATGTCATTGCAAAAGACAGCCCCATGTGTGATGGCCGCCATATTTTCACTCAATCTCCCCGCTGATTTTTCTATCACCCATATCAAGACTGAACGCATATGAACAAAGCTAAATTTCTCTCCCTGCTGGCTCTGCTCGGTACGGCATTTGCCGAGCAAGTTACCGTTTTGGGCATAAATGACATGCACGCCAACATAGACGGCATGCCACAACTGGCCACTTGCGTGAAACAAGAGCGTCTCACAGATCCGGGGCTGTTGCTTATGGCCGCGGGAGACAGCCGCACAGGCAACCCCTATGTAGATAACGGTAACCGCCCCGGTATACCGATGGTTACTCTCATGAACCACATCGGCTTTGATCTCTCCACCTTCGGCAATCATGAGTTTGACTCAGGCCCTGCCGCGCTGCGAGACTATATCAACGCCGCAGAGTTTGACTTTGTATGCGCCAATATCTTTACCACCGATACTCAGGGTATTGACGTAAAGCCTTACAAGATTTTTGAGCGCAACGGTGTGCGCATCGGCGTGCTGGGGCTGGTACAGGTAGGAGAATCAGGAATCCCCGATGCACACCCCGACAAGTGCAAAGGCTTGCAATTTGCTTCTCCCTTTGAAACAGCCGCCTACTATAAACACCTGAGAGCCCATTGTGACGTGCTCATCATCCTGACGCACCTCGGGTTTGAAGATGACGTTAAGCTGGCTCAGATGTTCCCCGAAGCAGATGCCATTGTGGGCGGGCATTCTCACACAAGAGTGGAGAAAGAGCATATCGTCAACGGTGTTCTCATCACGCAGGCAGAAGGTAAACTGAAATACGTGACACGTCTGACATTTGATGTTGAGAACGGCAAAGTTACAGACAAGAAAGCAGAGTTGCTTCCTTTGTCAGATTTACCGGCAGATGCCGCTACGGCAGAGCTGGTAGAGAAATCAAAATCTCTGCCTTTCTTCAAACGCCAACTCACTACGGTGAATCGTAAGATTACCCGCCGCGAGAGCTTGGGCTGGATGATGGCAGATGCCATTTGCAGCCGTGCCGTAACGGATATTGCCATTGTGAATCTCGGCGGCGTGCGTCTGGACGAATTCCCCGCAGGACATCTTACCGTTGCGGATGTCTACCGATTGGATCCCTTCGGCAATGCCATTGTTCGCGCTACATTGACCGGCAAAGAACTCATCGCCTTGCTTGAAAGTATTCCCCAAGCTGACCACTATGGCGCACCCTGCGTATCCGGTATGACGTATAAGTGCGTAAAGCCGGCAGCCGAACTCAAGCCCATGCGTATAACAGAAGCCAAGCTGTCCGACGGCACACCCATTGCCCCAGAGGCACGTTACACGGTGGCATACAATTCCTACATTGCCTCAGTTGCTCCGTCTAAGCCGCAAGATGCCGGTATTGCCATTGACAGCGACGGCGCAGAGTGCCTCATTCGCTTCCTTGAAAAGAAAAAGGAGGTGGATTATGAAGATGTATCCCGTGTTGACGTAACAATTGAAGAATAATTTACCATTTTCCATCATCATGAAAAAAACACTTTTCTTACCGATTCTCAGCCTGCTCGGAACGGCTTTCGGCGAGCAGATTACCGTTTTGGGCATCAATGACATGCATGCCAATGTTGACAACGTGCCGCAGCTGACCACCTGCGTACAACAGGAGCGCGCCAAAGACCCGCAGTTACTCCTGTTCTCGGCAGGCGACAACCGCACGGGTAACCCGTATGTAGACTGTGGCGACCACCCCGGTGCCGCCATGATTAAGCTCATGAACCACATCGGCTTTGATTTGTCTACTCTCGGCAACCACGAGTTTGATGCCGGTGCCGCAGCCATGGCCTACTGCATTGATACCGCAAACTTTGATTTCGTGAGTGCCAACGTATTCCCCTCAGACAAGTTGGGGGTAGACCTGAAGCCCTACAAGATTTTTGAACGCAACGGTGTACGCATCGGCGTGCTGGGCTTGTTACAGGTGGATGCCTCCGGCCGCCCGGATGCCCACCCGGATCAGTGTAAGGGCTTCGGGTTCATTCATCCGTTGGAGCTTGCCCCGCATTATCGTTACCTGCGCAGCCAGTGTGATATCCTGATTCTGCTCACCCATATCGGATTTGAAACAGACGTAGAGTTGGCAAAGATTTTCCCCGAGGCAGATGCCATTATCGGCGGACACAGCCACACCCGTGTGGAAAATGGCCACACGGAAAACGGGGTCTTGATTACGCAGACGCAGAACAAGCTCAAGTACATTACCCGCCTTACCTTTGATGTTGAGGACGGCAAGGTGCTCAGCAAAAAAGCAGAGTTGCTTCCCCTGAAAAATTACGAGGCCGATGCCGAAACTGCGGCCATGGTAGAGCAGATAAAGAATCAGCCCTTCTTCAAGCGCAGCCTCACTACGGTAAAACGCAACATCACCCGCCGCGAAAGCTTGGGCTGCATGATGGCAGATGCCATTCGCAGCTGCGTTAAGACAGATATTGCCGTGGTCAATATGGGCAATGTGCGTTTGGACACATTCCCGGCCGGTCCCCTCACCGTGGCAGATGTTTACAGTCTCGACCCCTTCGGTAACGATACCATCTGCATGACGGTAACAGGTGCAGAACTCATCCGAGTACTGGAAAACATTACTCAAAACGATGACCATGGTGCCCCCTGTGTTTCCGGCATGTGCTACACCTACACTTGGCCTGCCGGTGCAGACCGCATGAAAGTTGTAACAGCCTGTCTGGAGGATGGCACCCCCATTAACCCTGAGGCGCGCTACACACTGGCCATTAACTCATACCTGTGCGCTACCACGGAGAACATGCCCGCAGATCCCGGTGTATCGGCACAAACGGACGGTGCTTCCTGCATGCTCAAAGTGCTCGAAACAAAGGCAGAAATTGACTACGAAGGCGTTTCTCGCGTAGAAAAAGCCCCTGCACAATAAAACGGCTCACACCGATGAAGCGTACCTTAGTTACACTCTGCCTGTTAGCATCCCCTGTCCTTATGGCGCAGGGACCTGAGGATATTGCTGACCATACCGTGCGCATTCACATGACAGGTGCGCAGGTAGCACGCTCCGGCATGTACCAAGCGGCAGTGCTTCCATGGTATACGTGGGATGAGATTACGGACTTCGTCATCGACTTCCCCGATAGCGGCACATTCTCCACCACAACGGGATACAGCGTCAACCTCAGCAAGCAACTGGCCGTCAGTTATCACCCGCAAACGAGTGAAGGAAAAGCTTATGTAAAATTGGAAGGTGCAGATTTAAACATACTCATCACCCTCACCTATACGGACAACACCTCCGGCACCGCAGAAATTGCGTGGCATGAGGCGGGAGACACCCGCCACATACGCAACACCACATTCTCAGTTCAACAGGACACCGACACGGCATCCGGCGTTAATATGCCGGAAGAAATCATTTCTTGCGACCCGGATATCTGGGATGACGGACTGGCTGATATTCTGAGAGAAATTGAAAACGCGCGCTATAAAAGTGCCACAGACAAGTTATACCAAAAGCGGCTGACTACACTGCTGCCTATGGTAATGATGACCTTTGATGCCTCATACACCAACCCGGACTATAAAGGCAACACTGCCCTGCACTATGCTTGCGGGCTCAGTCACGTAAAACTGGTACAGTGGTTGGTAGACCATGGGGCAGACATGCAAATGTCAACAGATAAAGGAGCAAGCATTGATGCCTGTATCGGCGGCAAAAACGCAGCCAAAATCAAAACCATTCTTCAGGAAGCCCGTTCCTGGCGAGATGCCCCGTATCAAGGGCCCAAAGCGGATAGTACAGAAGCACGTCAAGCAGCAGACTGTTTCGATGTAGCATTTGCCGGCATAGAATTCGATAAGGCAGACTACTCGTTCTCCATCAAGGATGAGGAAATGGAACGCAAAGCACGCGTACTCTACCGCTACATCAAAGATGACAACGGTATATACAGTCTTGCCTTATGTCCCACGGATGTTACGGCTCTTCATCTCACCCGCGTGCTGAATGCCAAGGTTACGGAAGACCAATTTGTGGAGCGAATCATGCGAGCCCTGACCCAACAGCGCTTTTACATGCAACAGTTATACCGCAAGGATGGCTATATCTTATCGCATCTGCCGCACATGATGCTGACCCGAGAAGACGAGGGCATGGATTACGATGCGGCAAGCACTGTGTATAGAGCTGCGCGTGAAGGTAATGCTGAACTGGTGCGCTGGCTTATCAGCAACGGGGCAGATAGACGCCTGCTTGATGAGAAGGGTAAAAGCGTAAAACTGCCGGCAGATACGCCACATTATGATGAAGTGCAACATGCACTGCAAATGAAAGATTAACCTCAAACACAAAATTTTACAACAATGGCAAGAAAGAAGAAAGAAAAAGAACCGGAGATGACGACGCTGCAGTGCATCGGGCTTTATATCAAAGAGATTTGCTCGGCATTGGCCCTCATTGCATTCGGTTGTACACTCTATTATTTTGCCGATGACATCTCCGCATGGTTCGGAGATATGGTACAAACAGCTTTCAATGAACTCCTGCGCATGATGGGAGTAGAATAAAACAATCTCAGAAACAAAGATGAAACCACTTACCTCTCTACTCACTCTGATAGTATCTGCCGGTGCAGTTGTTGCCGGGCAGCCTGCCCCCGTATCCATGGACGGCAAAATTCTGGAGATATGTGTACGCAATGGTAAATCGACCACAACAGACAAAAACGAGCGCCCCTCCCATTGGCAGCCGTGTACACACAGCTCACTTTATTTGCATTTTCCGTCAAACGGTAATAACAGCTACAGCTACCAACTGCATGAATCTACAGAGGATTCACCATGGCCGCCGGTAGTTGTAACCTATAGGCCCAAAGATTCAGCCATTTGGATTACCGGCAATGACATGCACGTAGACATTCAGCTCTATTTCTCCTCTGAGTCAGAGGGCAAGGCTGACGTAGCTTGGCACGAGGAGAATGTTTCATGGTATGTTGAAAACGCAACATTCCACATTAATACAGCAAATGTTACCTCCGGCTATGTTGCCATGCCTCAAGAAGAAGCAACAGAGGGCGCCATCCAAAGCGTTGATGATGGGCTCGGCGAGCTGGTGCGCGAGCTTGAAACACGCCAATATCAAACGGCCGTAGAGCGATTGTACCAAAAGCGCCTGCTCACCATCCTGCCGCACATTATGGAGGGGGCGTCCGTAGACACAACCATAGCCAACGCCAACGGTACCACTGCACTGCATAACGCATGCGGGCTCAGCCATGTAGAGATTGTGCAATGGCTTGTCAACCACGGTGCCGACCTGAATGCCAAAACGGCCAAAGGGGCCACGGTAGATGACTGTGTGGGCGGGGCCAACGCCAAAGCCATACGTACCATCTTAAAAAAAGCACGCCAATCAAAATAAGTCTACAATAATGAAAATTAAATCATTAGCTATCGCGCTTTCAGCCTGCATTCCCCTGCTTTTCTCCTCTTGTGAGCTGATGCTTGATGCGCTGATTGCTTGGGATTGGGATGATGATTACCACCATCATCACCATCATCATAATCCGCCGCCTCCCAAGCCGGCACCTGCACCCGCGCCGCCTCCCAAACCGGCTCCCAAGCCGCATCATCACCACGCCAAACCTGCGCCCAAGCACGGGCATCATACTAAGCCGTCACATGTAAGCGGCAAGAGACCTGCACCAAAACGTCACCATTCTCATTAACCGATATTCTTAACACAAACAATACATTACACAATAATGAAAAAATCCGTACTGACCATGCTTGTACTCTGCTCCGCAATCGCAGGAGCAGCAGAAAAAGCACCCCAGCGTGAGCTGGGCTATACCGAGTATTACCTGAAAGAGTTTGAAGCCGAAGTAAAACGTGCCGGCGGCAACGCTAACACACTCTTCCGTAACAAGAATGAGGCATTGACCCGCATTCAGGCTCTCATGAAAGCCTACCCCGAGGACCCGGCGGTGTTGGCTCTCTACGATCGTGCTCGTACTGCACTCATGATGAGCAAGGGTGATTATCAGCAGATTACCCCGGCCATGGTGGCTTACCTCAACAATGAGAAGCAACTGCGCGAGAAATATGCCCAGCTCAGCAAAACAAAGTGGGCAGAGCTGCAGCAGGGCCGAGACATCCTCACCAAAGTTTTCCCCACTGTTGACCCCATTAAGAGCACGATTGAGACAGACCCGACAGACAAAACCATTGTATTGCCGGATGTAAAATATCCCGATAACCAGTTCGTGGGTGCCTCCGGAGAATATGTTGTCGTGGGCAAACCCTCCACCGGCTTCTATTTCGTGAACATTGGCGGTCGCGAATGGCTTGGGCCGTATGAAGCAATCAAGCGCTTCCGCCGCGAGGTGGATGGTTCGCTCGGCGACAGTCTTAACTTCACCGTGTTGGGTAAAATTTCTGGCCCGGCATTTGAAATCCCCGGCAACCGCCGCACCAACATGGCTTGGGGCTGGGTTGTAGAGCCCGAAGCTCTCTACATTGATGGTCGCGTGGTGGCAACCTTCGACCCCAACCACGATAAGAGCGGCTCTTTCGTAGAGGAAGAAAAGGTAGCCGGCATCAAAGAAGGTTGGTATACGGAGAAGGATGTGCCGCAGGACGCCACGCCCGAGCGCGTGATGGAAATCTTCTTAGCCTCCATCAAAGAAAAGAACTACGATTTGTACCTCAAGTGTATTAATCCTGAGCGCTATGCTACCGAAACCGCAGAATCCCTGCTGCGCTACCATTGGGATTTGCACCAGCAGCGTCTGCACGGTGAGTATGTGCACGCCACCTTCAGTGATACCAAGATAGTTGTAGCCAAGGGGCATGATGACAAGAATGACCTAGAGAACTTCTTCCTCGACGATGCCCAGCGCGACCACCTCATCAAGATGCAGGGTGAAAAAGTGGAGCACGCCACCGTCAAGAGTCAGGCTTTTGACGAAAACGGCAAACAGGTAGGCAGCAAGAACGTGCACAAGCTCATCCGCAAGGGCGGTGGTCGCTGGTATGTGGATGACTATGAAATCCGTTTCTGATGCAGGCCTGTATCTCCAATCATAGTTTAACAAAACATGAAGTTAAAAAACGTCATTTTGTTGAGTATCGGGGCTGCGGCTTTTCATCAGTCGCTGCTTCATGCTGATGAGGAAGGATTTACCTTCACAGAAGAGGAAGTAGCTGCATTTGAAGAAGAAGCTCGCAAAATTGAATCCATTCTTCACAATGAAGCGGAGTACAAGCGGGCCTGCTCTCTTGAGTATAATCGGCTCATCATGATTACCGGCAACTGTTTCCGTGCGTTCGGTAAAAGCCAAATCGATTTTGCCGATTGTGCAGATGAGCGACCCTTGGCTGCCATACACAAGCAATATGCTGATGTGCTTATCAGCCAATTTGGTGTTATTCCTGCAACGGGACAAACAACAAAGGGTGCCTTCACCCGTGCAAACTTGATTAAGGCAAAACCTTACTTATCTGCTGCTACATACGCATCCATCGAGGCTGATATGACGAGGGCTGAAATTATGCTCAAGTTTTATATGGGGGGCTTTGCCAAAGCATGTGCTCTCTTCACAGAGGATTTTTATGAAGAAGTACAAAGTGTGGCGCGCCTCGGGCTGTTGATAGAATCATCTGAGTTCAAAGAGATAGACAGTAACTACTTGGATATTTGGAACTATTTCAAAAATACACGCCCCTTTGTTGATACGAGTTTAGAGCAGTATGTAGATGGAGGGAGCAGACCGGATGAGATTGCCATCAAGTTCCTTACCGCATATGGCAAAGACTTAAGTTTCTCTGAGCGCAATACGTGGTATACCTCTGTACTCGATGAAGTACCGGACAGCAAAGGCTGCCAGCAATACGTCAACATCAGAGAAGAAGGCTGCTCCTATACTGCTGAAGCAGCAACACTGAGCAACTACGAACGCTTGTTCAAAACCTGGACCAAGGATCGAATCAAATCAACCGTGGAATGGGGCAAGTTGGTCAAAGAAGCATTCGAAAGCTCAGATATTGTGCAAGAAGACGCCGCATACAAAGAAGCAGCAACAAACGGGCCGCAGGACATCTACGCCCAGACATACCAAGAGCTGTGCAATTACATGGGTTCTCAAGTATTTAAAATGCCTTATGCTTTGTATGAACTGGAGGATTACCTGAACAATGAGACCAAGTATCTCGAAAACATGGAAAAGAGCAACGGTAAGCTTGTTCTGGACAACGCCAAACTCACCTTGGAGGAGTTGAGAGATACGCTTAAGCACATTCTCATGCTGGCGGTTAAGGATGTTCCTAAGAATCACCCCGCTGCCAACGAATACTAACTTTTCATAATAACATGATTAAAACACATACAACAAAAATGAAGTACGTTTTATTTTCTCTGCTGTGCGGAGGATTGAGTCTTACGGCTCAAGAAGAAGGTTTTGTCTTTACTGACGAAGACATTGAAATGTACGAGGAGCAGGAGATGGCTGCTCTCATCGGCAATGCCGCCAAATATGAACAGACTTGCATGGCCGAGTACAACAAAATCATCACAGCCTTCGGCAAATGCTTCAAGGAAATACAGGCCATCAATGATGAATTGGAATGTACGGACCACCCGGCACCGGCCGATATCTTCAACAAATATTATAATGAATTAATGGACATCGGGTGCTTCGGGACGGGTAGCGGCCAATTTCTGGAAGGCGTACTCAACCGCTCGAACCTTGCCAAGGCACGTGCCGGTATGATGGAAGCACAATATGTTAAGTGCGAGATTATTATCAAGCGCAGCGAACTGATGATGCAGTGGTTTACTGACTCATTCAGGAAAGCCTGTCTGCCTTACCATGAGGATTTCATGAAAATGCTGCAGCAATCGGCGCGTTTTCAGCTTTACCTCAGGGAAGGCGTGGAAGCCATAGATGCGTTTCATCATTTGCACAAAACTTTCGATGCCGATATGTTGGAAGAACGACTGCACAAAATAGTTGTAACCTTCCGCAATAATGATGAAGCAAACTCACGGGCTTTTTTCAACCATTTCCACAATAAAATCAGCGCAGAAGAGCGTGATAGCTGGCTTTGCCATGTGGTACTGGGAGGGCGCTCTTCTTCTCGATACAATGGCCCGACTTATGGTGTGCAGACGTACTCTGAA
>JAZRBG010000039.1:0-6446 GCA_045634945.1 Akkermansia sp.
CAGGCGTTCTTCATTACGAGCGATAGCGAGTTCTTCATGCTCGATTCCCATCGAGCTATGTTTTCCCCTCCCTGTGGGCGTTCCGCCCGCCATTATTCCAATACTTTCAAAATTAAACATCCGAAATTCTCGCGTGCGCGCGGACTTCTTTCTTTACTTTAGGCTCTGCTGCATGGTAGAATACAACGCAGAGCATGCGAGAATACATCATCAGACGCTTATTGCTGATGCCCGTCACCCTGATAGGCATCACCTTTGTGGTGTTTTGCCTTACTCGCATGGTACCCGGCGGCCCCGTGGACCGCTTGCTGCAAGAGCAGGCCATCAGTGCCTTGGCCGGTGATAAAGCCTTGGCTGTCTCCTCCTCTACGGATGTGAGTGAGGCAGATATCGAGCGTCTGGAAGAGCTGTTCAACCTGCAAGAGCCCCTCTGGCTCTCATACCTGCAATGGTTGGGGATTCGCCGCAGGGAGGTAGAGTTTGCCAAGGCAGAGTTTGCCCCGGATGCAGATGCCACGCAAGTGGTGCTTACCTCGTTAAGCGGTCACTCTGCCGTCATCAACGTGCGCCGAGAAGGCAAGCAGCCCGTTTACGCTGCAGATGCCTGGTTTGAGGAAGAAGGCTGGCGCATGCGCATAGAATCCCCCCGCGACCGCGCTCTGCGTTGGGCAAAACGCAATGACATTGAAGACGAAAAACTCATTGCCGAGCGAGAAAAACACCCCTCATGCTCCCGCTGGCGCGTGGTAGCCTACCGCAAAGCCTATGATGGCCTTTTGCAGGGGCAGTTGGGTCGCTCCTACAAGTACAATGAATCCGTAGCGGGTATGATTTTGGATCGCTTGCCCGTCTCCTTATACTTCGGGCTTCTGGGCGTGCTGGTGTCTTACCTCATCAGCATACCGTTGGGTGTGTCCAAAGCCTTGCACCACAAGAGCCTGTATGATGGAGTTACCAGCCTTTTCATCTTTATCGGCTACGCCATACCGGGCTTTGCCTTGGGTGCCGTGCTGTTGGTGTATTTGGGGGCACGTTTGGAGTGGTTCCCCCTGTACGGCCTCACCAGCCCGGAGTTCCCCGGCATGAGCTTCCCGGCCCAGCTCAAAGACTTGGCCATGCACACCGTCTTGCCGCTTTCCTGCTACGTGGTGTCTGCCTTTGCCATGACTACCATGATGATGAAAAACAGCCTCATGGAGCACCTCTCGGCAGACTACATGCGCACCGCCATTGCCAAGGGGGTATCATTCCGGCGTGCGGTGTGGGGGCATGCCTTCCGCAATTCATTCATCCCGCTTGCCTCCACCTTGGGCAGTGTGTTGTGCGGTGTGGTAGGCGGCTCATTGCTCATTGAGCGCGTGTTTGATATTCAGGGCTTCGGCATGCTGAGCTTTCAGGCGCTCATGGATAAAGACTACTCCCTCATCATGGGCACGGTGCTGTTGGGTTCGGTGTTAATTGTCATCGGCAACCTGTTGTCAGATATTTTTGTGGCCATGATAGACCCGCGTATCAAGTTTGAGTAAAAGCCATGCATAAAAAGAACAAAGGGGCGCTTTTTTTGGTGCTGGCCGCCTTGGCGGGCTGCGCGGCAGAGCTGTGCGGCTGGCTGCTGCCCACCATCTCCTGGCCCTTTACCGTGAGCAGAGACATGCACCTCCTGTCTCTGCCGGCGGAGGTTATGCCGTGGCTGGCTGCGGATGGCCGTTTTCACTGGTTCGGGTGGTTGTGCATGCTGCTCATCGCCGTTGCGGGCGTGTATTTGCTGGTGCGCCGTCAAGACAGCTTGCGCGTGCCGCCCCTCATCCGCAAACGCTGGCAGCGTTTTCGCAGTTTCCGCCGCGGCTATTGGTCCCTCATCATCATGATAGGCATTGTGGCCGTAGCTGCTATGGATCAATGCATCGTCGGTAAACGCGCCCTGCTGGTGCAATACAACGGCCATTGGTATATGCCCGCTTTTACCCGCAATGTGCTGCCCGGCTCCACCTTCGGCCTGCAAGGCAATGCCGCCCATGCAGAGGCAGATTACCGCAAGCTCAAAGAACGCGCCGGCACCCCCGGCGGACCGGATTTCGTGCTCATGCCGCCCATACCGTATAACCCTACAATGGACGCCGCCCCGTTCCCCACGGAGCCGCTGCCGGTGCAGGACGGCGTGGTGTATGATGCCGCGCAGGCCGCCCCCTACAACGGGCAGGCCTCTCGCCTGTATGCGGACGGCAGCACCCACATGCGCATTCGCTACCGCCGCGGCGTGCCGGATGGCCACGTGCAAGGCTGGGATTCCACCGGCAAAGAGGTATACTCCGCCCGCTACCGCCACGGCGAGAAAATCAGAGAACGCTATACCGGCGAGGGCACCGTGGCAGATTTCCTGGCCCTCACCCCGGAGAACGCCGTGTGCCTGGTGCACTATCACCCCGCGCCGCCCCTTACCGGGGGGCATTTGCTGGGCACCAACAGCCAGGGCTCAGACATTGCGGCCTACCTCTTCGGCGGCTTGCAGGTCAACGTCAAAGCCACCCTCATATACCTGCCCATTGTGTACTGCATAGGGCTGTCACTGGGCATGTTCATGGGCTATTTTGCCGGCAAGGCAGATTTGCTCACCCAGCGTTTCATAGAGATTATCTCACAGCTGCCGTTTTTGTTCGTGGTCATGGTGGTGTCAGACTTCGTGCCCCTGCAACTGCGCGGCATGCTGCTTATACTGAGCCTGCTTGCTTTCTTCGGGTGGATGCACATATCTTACCTGGTGCGCACCGCCACCATGAAAGAAAAGACCCGTGAGTACGTGGAGGCCGCGCGCGTCATGGGGGCAGGGCCCCTGCATATTCTGGCACGCCACATTTTCCCCAACCTCACCGGCATCATCGTTACCCTGCTGCCCTTCAGCATTGCGGCAGTGGTGCTCTCTCTGGCATCTTTGGACTACATGGGCTTCGGCCTGCCGGATACCTACGCAAGCTGGGGCCGCCTGCTCAATGACGGCCTCTCCAAACTTTCCTCCCCCTGGGTGGTATCTGCCGCCTTCTGCGCCTTGGTGGTAACACTCATGCTCGTCACCTTCATCGGTGAGGCCATCAGAGAAGCCGTAGACCCCCGCCGCCATACCTATTACGAATAATCAACCATGCCTGCACCCCGTACCAGTGTTGCCGCCTGCCTGCTGACAAGCCTTGTTGCTTGCCTGCTGCTGCTGCTTACCGCGTGTGATGGCAGAGAGGAGTTTGAGGGTGCCACCTGGAATCCGCCCGCAGAAAAAGAGCTGCCGCTTGCCTTCTCAGACCAAGCCGCCGTGCCGGAGTACGCCCACTCCTGGCGCATGCCGGAGGGGTTCCGCGGCTTTGTAGAGCGCTGGAACCGCCGCAACCGTGACTACGTGCAAAAAGCCTGTGAAACCGCCCGCGCAGAGTACCTGGCCGCCATGCAGCAGCGCATGCAAGCCATGCCCGGCAGTGAAATGGCACGCTCTGCCACCGTGGCACTCAGTGCCGCCCTGCAAAAATACCAAACCCTCATGCAACGCAGCAAAGAGGGAGATTTCCTGCGCCTGCTGCCCACGGCAGACCTGCCGCAAAACCTGAAATGGCAATACGGCAATGATGAACCCGAGCTCGGCAGCCGCAAAGCCCGCAAAGGCGGCACCCTGCGCTTATCCTTGCAACGCTCTTTCCCCGCCACACTCAGCCTCTTCGGCCCCAACAGCAACAATGCCACCCGCCGCTATATCTATGATGATATAGACATGCCGCTCATCCGCATACACCCCGGCACCGGCCGTCTGATTCCCGGCACGGCAGACCGCTGGGCCGTGTCTGAAGATGGCCGCACCGTCTACTTTCACATAGATGAGCAAGCCCGTTTCAGCAACGGGGATCTGCTCACCACCAGAGACTTTGTTACCGCCATGTTCGTGCGCACCTCAGAGTACAGTGCAGAGCCCTTTTACGGCACGTACTACCTGCGCAACTTCTCCCACATTACCATATACGGCAACAATGTTCTGGCCGTCACCCTGCCGGCCGCACGCCCCTATGCCGCATACTATGCCGCCATACCCGCCAGCTGCACGCGCTTCTATGCAGAGTTCGGCCCGGATTACGCCACCCGCTACCTTTGGCGCCCCGTGCCCACCACGGGCGCATACTGCATAGACCCCGCAGGCTTGGTCATGGGCCGCATGATTACCCTCAAACGCGTGCGCAACTGGTGGGCCAGAGACCGCAAATACACCCGTTACAGCTGCAATGTGGACCGAATCGTCTACTCCTTCATTGCAGAGGCCGCCAAAGCCAGAGAGCTCTTCCGCATCGGCGAGCTGGATGTCATCACCTGCCGTGAGGCAGACCTGTGGTACGAGGGGCTTGAGATAGACGCCGTGCACAAGGGCTACGTGCAGCGCGTACACTTCAGCAACATTTGGCCGCGCAGCAGCCTGGGCTTCCACATCAACTGCACCCGCGCCCCCTTTGACAACATCAACATGAGAGAAGGCCTGCAACACGCACTCAACGTGCAGGCCGTCATCAACACTGTATTCCGTGGGGATGCAGAGCGCCTCGGCTCCTACTTCTCCGGTTTCGGCGTGTATACAGACCCCACCATCACCGCCCGCCCGTATGACCCGGAGAAAGCCCGCGCCTGCTTTGCTCGCGCCGGTTACACCGTAGAGGGCGGGGACGGCATATTGCAAAAACCGGACGGCACCCGCCTGCAAGTCGTTATCAGCTCCCGCATAGACCCCGTGTATGCCAACTGCTTTAACCTGTTGAGAGAATCCGCCGCAGACTGTGGCTTGGACTTGCGCTACGAGCAGATGGATGACACCGTCTACTTCAGCAAAATCAAAGACAAAAATTACAGCGTCGGCATCTTCAGCTGGAGCTTCTCCCCCATCTTGCCTGACCCCTCCCAATTCTTCCTCTCGGGGCAGGCGCGTCTGGCGGACGGCTCCCCCGCCAAAGGCACCAACAACATCATGGGCGTGGCCTCCTCCCGGTTGGATGCCGCCATCCTCACCGCATCCAATGCTCGCACAGAAGAAGAGGCCGTGCACGCCCTGCACCTGGTGCAACAGCTCATAGATAAAGAAGCCTGCTGGGTGCCCGGCTGGGCTACCTCCCATTGCCGTTTTGCCCAGTGGCGCTGGATTCGCTGGCCGGATACCTCCGGCTGCCGCTTTTGCCCCCCGCGGTACTATGACCCCATGGACAGCCACCTGTACTGGATAGATGAAGAAGAACGCGCCGCCACCCTGCGCGCCCGCGCCAATGATAAAACCTACGCAGAGCAAGAGCTGGTAATCCCCCTGCCGGGCAATATCATCCGCCGCCCCAAAACCACCAAAAACCCGGCACCTGCCAAAAACAAAATCGTCCACCGTAAATCACAAAAATCTGCTTTGTAAATCGTAAAATCTACTTTGTAAATTGTAAAATCAACTTTGTAAATTGTAAAATCTACTTTGTAAATTGTAAATCGTAAATTGTAAATTCATTGTGGCTATCAAGCAAATCTTCAAATCAGATGTCAACCTCTTGGAGGTACGCAACCTTACCACCGCTTTCAAAACCGAGAACGGCTTGGTGCGTGCCATAGATGACGTCAGCTTCGACGTCCCCCGCGGCAAATGCGTGGGCATTGTGGGCGAGAGCGGTTGCGGCAAAAGCATCACCGCCATGAGCCTTGTGCGCCTGCTGCCCCAACCCGCCGCCAAAATATTGCGCGGCCGCGTTATGTTTGACGGTGAAGACGTGCTTAAAATGCCCTATGACCGCCTGAGAGAACTGCGCGGCGGTGAAATAGGCGTCATCTTTCAAGAGCCCCTGCGCGCCCTCAACCCCGTGCACCGCATAGGCGACCAAATTGCAGAAACCCTCATGCTGCACCGCGGCCTCACCCGTGAGGCCGCCCTGAGAGAAGCCGTAGAAATGCTGCGCTACGTCCACATACCGGACCCCGAAACCCGCATCAACGAATACCCCATGTCCCTCTCCGGCGGCATGCGCCAGCGCGTCGTCATCGCCATCGCCTTAGCCTGCCGCCCCAAGCTCATCATTGCAGATGAACCCACCACCGCGCTGGACGTCACCGTGCAGCAGCAAATCCTCTCCCTCCTGCGCCAGCTCAAAGAAGACATGGGCTCCTCTGCCATCCTCATCACGCATGACCTCGGCGTCATCGCCCAACATTGTGACCGCGTTGTTGTTATGTACGGCGGCCGCATCGTAGAGCGCGCAGAAGTGCATGAGCTCTTTGCCAACCCCTGCCATGCCTACACCAAAGCACTGCTCGCCTCCATGCCCCGCCCGGAGTACCCCCGCAAAACACACCTCCCCACCATCCCCGGCAGCGTAGCCCCCATCCATGAGCAAGTCCCCGGCTGCCGCTTCTGCCAGCGCATGGGCCGTACCGGCGATACTCTGCTGGACCGCCCCCGC
>JAZRBG010000040.1:0-29725 GCA_045634945.1 Akkermansia sp.
GGCAATGCCGGCCCCACCGCAGCGGAGGGTGAGCCCCCGGTGGGCACGGTTTGCATTGCCCTTGCCCGCCGTGGTGCCCCCCGCCCCGTGCCTACGGAAACGCTGTACCTCCCCGGCCTGCCCCGCAACCCCATCCGCAACCATGTTGCCACTAAAGTGCTGCAATTGTTGGCTGCCATGTAATTACCGAGAGGCGGTACCGGCATAACCGCCCATTCATCTATCACCGCCGATGAGAGAATGGCTCTCATCGGCGGTACTGTTGTTTCCGTTATGTCAGCCCGTGGAAGGGATGGTATGGCATCAGAAGGTGTATTGATAACCGAGCACACCTGTGACGGAGCTTTGGTGTGCGTAGAACTCAGCAGAGCAGTCCAGCAGGAGTGCGCCGCGGTCTTTACCCAGCGGAATGCTGAAACCCATACCGATTTCTACCCCGAAATGCCCCGGATCAGCCCCGTGAACGGAGGCGGATTGGGCAAGGCCGGGCATGGCAACATTGGCAGAGCCCTCCGTACGGCCGGCAATGGCTTTACCCAACACACGCCCCTCCATGATAGCAGGGGTATTGAGCCAATTTTGACCGACGACACCCTGCACGCGGGCACCGAGGCCGAAGATGACGTTATTGCTCTCTTGCTTACCTACGGAGAGGGCGGCATCTGAGCCGGACTCCGAGTAGCCGTCCACTTGGCTGTGGATGTAAGATACATTGAATACGGGCTGCCACCATGCCTCTGCCAGGGTGTCAGAGTTGAGCTTGTAACTGCGGGCTACCTCATACATAAGGCCGAAGCTGAGGCCATCCGTACTGCCGTGGGTGGCATAGCCGCCATCCGTGAAACCGACACGGCGGTTGAGCGAGATATCCGCAAAGCCGACGGAGCCGATAAGGGAGTGTGACCAGCAACCACTGTCCATACGGGCAAAGAGTGAACCGTAATAGGCATCCAAATCACCTGAGGCATCACTGCCGTAGCCTTTGATACCGAGACGGCCATGCATACCGGTAAAGGCTGCGCCGACAGTGAGGTCTTCATTCACATTCATGGCCATACCGGCTGTACCGCCGATGCTGTTGAGGGAGTAACCGGGGGCAATGCCGCCGGAGAGCTTCGTGTGGTCAATCTCTGCATTGGCCCAGAAGGTGTATTGGTGGCAGGGCTCGCTTGCATACGGCATACCGCTCTTGGGGTCATAAGTTGCGGGAGCGGGGGCCGGGCAACCGATACCGCCGTTGAGCGTGCTGACGCGGTTGCGGATGCTGCGCAGCTGACGCTCCATCTGGCCGCGCCATGCAATGTTGAGGTTGGCTATACCGGCACCTGCTACTGAGCCGGCAAGGGCATCCGCAGCGCGGCCGTTACCTTCTGCAATATAAGCATCCATGGCATTGAGGGCACCGGCAAGAGCGGGGTAGGCCTCTGCATCTGCCTGCGGGTCAAGCGTGCCGAATGCTTCATCCAACAGAGCAGCACCGGCCTTACCGTTGGCAGAGTAAGTATTGCGGGCATAGTAGCCGCTGTTGGTGGTATCAAGGCTCAGCACCAGTGCATCCTGCTCTTGGCTGAGGGTGGCAATGAAACCCTCTTGCAGGAAACGGTCTGCCGTGTCGGCGGTAAGGGTGTAAGTGGTATCACCCAAGTCGGCACTGCTCACCAAAGTGTAGTCGCCGGAGGCACGGGTGACACGGGCTACGTCAATATCCATGGCATCTGCGGTAGAGGCACTCACGGTCTCAGCGGTAACAACGGGGGTGGCGGCGCTCAGCTCAGAGCCCAACACCAGGTTATCTGTCTTGAGGTCGGTAAACGTACCGCCATTGTTCAAAATAAGGCGTTTGGCATCCACCACGCCGCCGTTGGCCACATTTTCCTCTATCAGCAAATCATTGGCAGCAGTAACGGCACCGGCGTTCTCCAGTGTGCCTACCGTGGAATTCTCTGCCAAAGCCAATGTGGCGGCATCTGCCACGTTGAGGGTGCCGCTGCCGTTCACACTGTTGAGGGCAGAGTCGCCGCTCTGTAAATTCATCTTGCCCTGAAGTGCAACATCCGTGCCGGTCACCGCCTCATTGAATGAGATATCGGCTCCCTCTGCCACGGTCAGTTCCGTGCCGTCGGCCATGGCGGTAATACCGTTAAACGAGCCGGTACCGGCAAGAGACATATTACCCTGAGCCACGGAAAGAGCGGGGCCGGCCACCGTGGTATCGGCGGCATCCAGCGTGAGGGCATACTCACCGCTCTTGGTAATGGAACCGGTGCCGGCAAACTCACCGGCAATGCTGCTCTCTGCGGTGGTTTCAAAGGTGTAATCACCATTCACCGTTACCGTACCGGCCTGCAAGGCTTCACCCACCTGCACGGTGGCCGTTACATCACCGACGGGCTCCCCAAAGGTAACATTATCACCCGTGACAAAGGGAGCGGCAGCGGGCGTGGTGTTCTGCCACGGCATGTTGGCAGCCTCGGTATCCCAGACATTGCTGCCTGCCTCACCATTCCATGTCAAATCATCAGCCTGCACCGTATAGGAGCATGCCACAACAACACCTGCTATAAATCGCTGCAGGGAGCGTGAAAGTCGAGGTTTCATATGCAGGGTCTGACCCACCTGCTCGCCTAACCGTGGAATATAAGGTAGCTATTTAGGAATGAATGTCAAAAGTATATTTTGACATGAGGCAGGTGCTTTGCTACAATAAACCTGCAAAATGAGCACAGCATTCGTACCGGAGGACTATTTCAAACGCCACACCGCTGCCGAGATTTTCGGTGAGGGGGTGGAGAGTTATGAGGTGGATTTGGGTTGTGGCGATGGCGGGTTTCTGCTGGCCATGGCAGAGCACTACCCCGATACCAAGTTTTTGGGGGTAGAGAGATTGCTGGGGCGCATACGCAAGGTTTGCGGCACAAGTGCCAAGCGCGGGCTCAACAACGTAAAAGGCTTGCGCGCAGAGAGCCGCTATTTTTTGGAATGGATGATTGCCCCCGGCAGCATCAGCCGCCTGCACTACCTTTTCCCCGATCCCTGGCCGAAAGAGAAACACCACAAGAACCGCTTGGTGCAAGACTCTTTCATACCCGTGCTGCACAAGGCACTGGCTGAGGGTGGCGAGGTGCTCTTCAAGACAGACCACGAGGAATACTTCATTTGGGTGTGTGAGAAAATGAACGCATCCCCCCTCTTTACGCAGGCAGAGTGGAACGCCCCGTTCTACCCGAAAACCGATTTCCAGCAACAGTGGGAGGCCATGGGTAAGCCCATTTTCGCCGCCCGCTTCATCCGCAACAACGCATGAGCTTCACCTTACACAGCACAGACCCCAGCGGGGCGCGCCTCGGCACGCTACACCTGCCGCACGGTGATGTACCCACCCCCATTTTCATGCCCGTAGGCACGCAGGGCACCGTGAAAACGCTGCACCCTGAGGACTTGGAGGCCTTGGGCGCACAGATTATTCTGGGCAACACATACCACCTGTGTCTGCGCCCCGGTGATGAGCGCGTGCGCGAGCTGGGCGGCCTGCACACCTTTACGGGGTGGAACCGTCCCATGCTGACGGACAGCGGCGGTTTTCAGGTATGGAGCCTGGCCCGCCTGCGTAAGATTACGGAAGAGGGTGTGCGTTTCTGCAACCACATCGACGGGTCATACATGATGCTCACCCCTGAGCGCAGCATGGAGATTCAGGCCAACTTGGGCAGTGATATTGCCATGTTGTTTGATGAATGCCCGCCCTACCCCTGCGACCGCAAGTATGCCGAAAAATCACTGGGCTATACCCTGCGCTGGGCCAAACGCTGCAAAGCATGGATTGATGAGCACCAACCGCGCAGCGGCAACGGCCTGCAACAGCACTTCGGTATTGTGCAGGGCTCCGTATATGCCGACCTGCGCCGCCAATGCGCTGAGGAGCTCTCTGCCATGGATTTTGACGGCTACGCCATAGGCGGTGTATCCGTGGGTGAGCCGGAGGAAGAAATGCTGCGTGCCATTGAGAACAGCACCCCTTACCTGCCGCAAAACAAGGCTCGCTATGCCATGGGCTTGGGCACCCCCACCCAGCTGTTGGAGATGATTGAGCGCGGCGTAGATATGTTTGACTGCGTGATGCCCACGCGTTTGGCTCGCCACGGCGTAGCCCTGACGCCCGATGGCCCCATGCACATCAAAAACAAGCGTTGGGAGAATGACAGCAAACCCATTGACCCCGAGGGGCATCCGCACGTGAATCGATTCTCTCGCGCGGCCATACGCCACTTCTTCCGCGCGGGTGAGATGCTGGCTTTGCGCCTGCTCTCCTTCCAGAATCTCCACTTCTATCTGCGGCTCATGGCGCAAGCGAGAAGCGCCATTGCAGCCGGTCAATTCGCTGCCTTCAAAAGCAGCTTCATCTCGCGTTACAAAGCAAACGAAATATCATGACATCAAACTTCATCATCGCCAACGCTCAGGAGGCCATCAGCGGTTTCCTGCCCATCATCCTCATCATCGTTATCTTCTACTTCCTGCTGATTCGCCCGCAGCGTAAGCAGCAGAAGGAGCTGCAAGAGAAGCAAAACGCCATGAAGGCCGGTGACAAGATTATTTCCGCCGGCGGCATTCACGGTATCGTGCGAGAGGTGGATGACAAGACCGTTAAGGTTGAGGTATCTGCCGGTGTTCTCATCAAGTTCGAGAAGGCCAGCATCGTGAGCGTTATCTCCAAAGAAAACTGATTCTCAAAACACACCGTGCTTTCCGTCTACACAGCACAGGATTTGACCGCAGCTGCGGTGGAAAGCACGGGAATACGACTGGGGGTTATCGGCAACCCGATAGCCCACTCAAAATCCCCGCAGATGCAGCACGCCGCACTGGCTGCCTGCGGGGTTTCTGCTGCCTATGTGCGCATTCTGGCAGACACGGCCCCCGGTGCTTTTGAAGCCATGCTGCAACAGCTGGAAAGGCTGAATTTCATAGGCTGCAATGTAACGGTCCCCTTTAAGAAGCAGGCTTTTGCAGCCGCCGTGCAGGCAGATGCGCTTTCTGTTCTCTGCGGGGCTTCCAACACCTTGGTACGCAAGGCAGACGGCTGGCATGCCCATAATACCGACGGCCCCGGCTTTGAACGCGCCATCTTTGAGCTGAGTGGCAAAAAGCTCAGCGAGCTCAACATTGTCATTTTAGGGGCATGCGGGGGTGCGGGCTCGGCCTTGGCTGCCCAATGTGCCCTGGCAGGGTGCCCCAATCTCACCCTCATTAACCGCCCGCGCCCGCAGTTGGCGGAACTGGCGCTCAAACTGGCCCCCCATACCTGCGGCACTTTGGCAACGGCTCATTTTGATACACCTGAGGCAGAGTCAGCCATCCGCAGTGCGCATCTTATTGTCAATGCCACCAGTTTAGGCCTGAAAGAGGGTGATGCCCTGCCCATCTCACCCAAGCTGTTACGGCAAGGGCAAATTGTGTACGATATTGTCACTCATGACACCCCGCTGCGCCGCGCCGCCGCCGCACAAGGCTGCCTTACCGACAATGGCTTGGGCATGCTCTTATGGCAGGGTGCTTATGCTTTTGAACACTGGTTCGGCACCCTGCCCCCCATTGCCCCCATGCGCCATGCGCTGAATTGAAGCCTGCCCCCCCGAAAGGGCGCCCCGTTTTCACTGCGGATAAATGCAAATGAGGAACGAATTTCCTTGCAGAAATGCAAGTCAACGGGTAGAATACAAAGCATGAAAAACACGCTCAGAATCGGCACGCGCGGCAGTGAATTGGCACTGAAACAAACGGAACTGGCCATAGCCGCCATCAAGGCTCACCATCCGCAGATTGAAACGGAGGTAGTTATCATCAAGACAGATGGCGATGAGCGCACCGATATCCCCCTGTGCAAGGTAAACAAAGCCGCAGGCACACAAGACAAGGGTGTGTTTGTGGCTGCCATTGAGCGAGCACTGGCAGCAGGTGAAATTGATTGTGCCGTGCACAGCCTTAAAGATATGCCGGGGCAACCCGACCCCGCCTTTGAGATTACGGCCGTTCTGCCCCGTGAGGATATATGGGATGCCCTCATTCTGAAACAGGGTGCCGACATGAGCCGCCTGACACTGGGCACCAGCAGCGTGCGCCGCGTACAACTTATCCGCACCTACTGGAGCGGCACGGCCAAGGCCGTTTCCATTCGCGGCAATGTGCACACACGCCTGCGCAAGCTTGTTGAAAGCGAAGAACTTGACGGCATTGTGCTGGCCCGCGCCGGACTGAACCGCTTGGGCCTTACCGGTGACAGCATCACCATTGACGGCACCACCCTGAGCGTGGTAGACATGAGCAAAGACTCTTTCATGCCGGCCCTGTGCCAAGGTGCCATTGCCATTGAAACCCGCAAAGATGATGCCGAGACTCACGCACTGGTTGCCCCGGTCAATGACCGCGACACCGAGCTTTGCGTGCGCGCCGAGCGTGCCTTCCTGGCACTGTTGAATGCCGATTGCTCCGTACCCGTAGCGGGTTATGCCACCCTTAACGGGGATTTCATGATGATGCGCGCTATCTACTTTATGCCCAACGGCATGCCCGTGCGTGTAACCCACCGCGGCGAGACCGAAAACCCCGAGGAGGTAGCGGCAGGCGCTTATGCCAAGTTGCAAGCGGCCATCAGCCCTGATGCCTGATGCGGATTTATTGCCGTTTTTGCTTGATTTGACGGAGCAAACGCGCTAGTATAAACTAAAATTCAAGCTATGACTGCTACAGACCTTTCACATTACGAGTTTGACGACTGCCTGTGGGTACGTTGCTCCGGCAGGGGCAGTTTTGTCAATAGTCCCGCACTCAAATCTTTGGCAGATAAATATCTGGAAAAAAGCGGCGGCAACATCGTCATTGATTTGGAGATTTGCCCCGGGGTGGACTCTACCTTTATGGGCACGCTGGCCGGGCTGGCACGCAAAGCCATGGCACTGGGCGGTATGGTGCAAATTGCCACCCCCACACAGCGCACCCGCGCCGCCATGGAAAGCCTGGGGTTGGACATGATTATTGAGCTTGACCCGCAAGATGCCCCGTGGCAAGCTGATATTCAACAACGCCGCTACAAGCTGGCAGAGCAACAAGCACCTGCGGCAGAAGAGCAGATTGAAGATTTATCTGAGATTGACCGCACCCGCCACGTGCTTGAGGCTCACAATACGCTGAGAGACCTCAATAAAAAGAATGATGAAACCTTCGGCTACGTTTGCGAGACGCTGGAGGAAGACCTCAAGCGCCACGAATGCAAGGGGGAATAACCCGCAATGCCCGCTGATTTGCAAGAGGCGGCAGATTATTACGAGGAGCTGCTGCAACGCGTGTACCAGGACTCCGGCTTGGTAGCGGCAGAGAGCACACACCCCGCCCCGAGCCTACCGGAGCTTGAAGCACAAAGCTATTGGATGGCAGGCATGCTGGGGCAAAACAGCACCACCCTGCGCCACGGGCAAGTGCGCATCATTGACTTCGGCGAATGGAACCGCAGCGCAGGCCCTGATTTTTTACGCGCAGAAATAGAGCTGAACGGCAAACGCCTGCGGGGTGATATAGAGCTTGACCCCACCGCCCAAGATTGGGAGCACCACGGCCACGGCGCCAACCCCGCCTACAACAACGTGATTCTGCATGTGGTGCTTACCCCGCCGCCCAACGGCTGGTATACCCGCGACTCCCTGCACAGGGATATCCCCATTTTACCGATTGACCCGCAAGTGCTTGCCGCGGCTATCGGCAAAAAGAGCACCCCCGCTGCCGAGCCGACGGAACTGTGCCGCGAGCCGCTCCGTGAGTTATCGGCAGACCGCATTGCCGAATTATTGCAGGCAGCAGCGGGGTACCGCATACTGCGCAAGCGCAGGTTATTCCGGCTTAAAGCGCAGCACCTTGGTATACAACAAGCTTGGTATGAGGCACTGGCAGAGACCATGGGCTACAAGGTCAACAAACACCCCATGCAAATGCTTGCCCGCCGAGCCCCGCTGAAACAATTGGGAAAACAGGCAGAGGCCATCCTCTTCGGCACAGCCGGATTTCTGGTACCCGTTCTGCCGGAGCAGGCAGGTGAAGAAACACGCCGCTACCACCGCACCGTGTGGGATGCCTGGTGGGCATTGAGAACTGACTATGAGCTGGGAGAAGGCCGCGGCATACACTGGCAATTTGCCCCCGTGCGCCCCGGTAACCATCCCCACCGCCGCGTGGCAGCCTTGGCCGTGGCCGCACAACACTGGGCACAGCTGGAGCCCTTATTCTCAGCAGAGCGTGCCGATGAACTGATGAAGCGACTCACCGCCCTCAGCCACCCGTATTGGGATACACACTACACCCTGCCCTCTGCCACGCAAAGCAAGCGCACCGCCCTCATCGGCGAGTCCCGTGCGCGGGATTTTCTCATCAACCACGTTTATGTGCAAGATGAAGCACCCTACGCATGGGAAACCTACCTGAAAATTAAAGAAAAAGACACGCCCTCTGCCGTGCGCAACACCGCCGCCCACCTTTTAGGTGACCGCTCGGATGTGAAAGAACTGCTCACTTACGCGTACGCACAGCAGGGCTTATTGCAAATTGATGCAGACTATTGCGCTGCACACGCCTGTTGTGACTGCTGCTTCCCCGTTAAACTGAAAGAGATTTGTGGCAACGCTTTGCGTTAAAGCTCAGCCAGCAAGCACCCTATTGAGTGACACGGAAAGGCCACCGTTATTCCATCACAACAAGCCTTCTATATTCTCAAGCTTGGTAGCGGTATCGGCAAATTGCAGAAAGCCGTTGAGGCGATCGTTCTCCAACAATGAAACGAAATGCCCCTCTGCCACCAATTTACGCAAACCGGCATCTGCAAACAGCTCTAAGAAACGGGTGGAGTGCGGGATATTCAGCTTGACCAAACGCTCATAATAAAAACGTGTATACTCAGCCTCATTGAGGGAGCATCCGTATGCCACAAGGCAAGCCAAATTGCTTTGGGCAGGAGACTCCAGCGGGTCAATGGATTCCAGCCAGGCAAGGTACTTTGCCGTGCGTATCAGATACTTACCCTGAGTGAAGAGCGGCACATCGGGCTTGGCGGCCCCGTGGTAATGAGATTCCGCAAGGTCATGATAATAGCTGACGCGTGAGATAGTGCCGTAATAAGAAACCGCAACGGTAGATACCCACAGCACCAAAATACACATAAGTGAGGTGGTGATAAGATTGAAAGCACCGGCCTTGCCCTTGCTGAGCCCAAACAGCATGGCAAACCAGTTCATCACGTAAAAAAAGATAAACAATACGGCCCCTGCTGCCACCCATGCCAAGGCCTGCACCATCCACGGTTGCGGGGTTGAAGTAAGGAAAGACAGCAAGGTGAAGCCCTGACTCTGCACAAACATCCACGTCACAATGGCACAGCATATGGCCACTGCCAGCAGAATCATACGCACCAAGCCTTTGATGATGGAAAAAACAACGACAAACAGAAATGCTGCCGCCAGCAGAATATACAATGTGTTGGGTGAACTGAGCTCCATGGTATCAGGTTATTTTTTAAGATATTGCTTGAGGGTTTCAAAATTGCGACGGGCAGACTCATGAGAGGCATCCAGCTTCAGCGCACGGTCAAAAGCGGTGTAAGCATACTCATATTGCTGCATTTCTGCCAGAATAAGCCCCAAACGGTACTGCACCTCGGCATTCTGCGGGGCAACCTTGGCAGCCGTAAGCATTTGATTGAGAGACTCGCTCAATCTGTTGCAACGTGCTAAGAAAACGGCATAATCCATATACGCCACCAAACCGGCGGGGTCAAGCTTGATGGCACGGCGGTATTGGCGGTCTGCCTCATCCAACTGCCCGCGGGCGGTTGCCAGCACGGCCAATTGCATGGCACCGTTGGGTTGATCCGCACGGTGACGGGCTATGGCCTCTTGCTCCTTTACGGCAACGGCATATTCAGGCATTTGCACCAATCTGTCAATCAAGGGCCAAGCAGCAGCGCGGCGCACCAGTTTAACAGGGTCTTTGACCAACGGCAAGGCCTCTTGCCCCAGCACACGGGCAGCGGCAGCACGCACCATGGCGTTGGTGTCTTTTGCGGCAACACGCGCCGCCTGCAACACCTCCGCCGCGGGAGCTTGCTGTGCCATAAGCTCCAACAGAGTGGCACGCCATGCAGGCACAGTCTCTGTACCGTACGCTTTGAGCAAAGCAGCCGTGCAATCTTGACCGGCCATGGCTGCATGCACGGCGCGGGTGCGCTCCCGTGTTGCGGCAATCTTCTGCTGCGGATACGTCTTCTGCACCACCTCAGCCGCGCGTGCATTGTCCATATCCCTGTGGCACATGGTGCAGGCATTGGGTATGCCCAGCTCTGCACTCAACTGCGGGTCAGGTGAATTGAAAGAATGGTCTCGGCGGGGGTCACGTGCCATGTAACGGCTCTCCGGCATGTGGCACTCCACACAGCGTGCGCCCATACTCCCCTGCGGACACGGGGTGTGGGTGGCCATGTCAATAACGGGAGAGGCAGTACCGTTTACAAGCGTACCACCCGCATGGCAACGCATACACAAAGAATTGTCCTCCTGCGGTAATTTGAGAGCAGCCGTGTGCGGGTCATGGCAATCCAAACACGTGACACCCGCAGCCCCCATGCGGCTGAGTCGCAGGCCGGTTTCACAATAATCCTCATCCTGCTGCATGCCGTTGGGATAGAATATACCGCGAATGGTGGGCAGCTCCAGTCTGAAATGGTCATCAAACGAATCTCCCACCGTAAACTGCTCATCCAGCTCCTCACGGCGGGCATGGCACGTGGCACAATTATCATGCATTTGCCGTGCGGTAAGGGTGCGCTGCTGCGGGGCTACCATGCAGCCATCTGCCGCAGGTTGCGCGGCAAGCTTGTGGCATTGAATGCAACTTACCCCCGGTTCTTTCCATGCGGAGGCGTAGCTGTCTGTGGTTTCGTTATAATTTTTGCTGAAGTGAGACGTATGGCACCACGCGCACTGGGAGTTCCAGTTCATGCCGCGGCCCAGCCAGTGCCCCCAGTCACCCGCTTGGCGGGCGGCAAGCCCCTCGGCACTCAGGCGGGCGTCATCCTCAAACATATCAAACCACTCGTGCTTAATCACATCCCACGCCGCGCTGGGGGTGTGCCACCCACCGTCTTCTCCCTTTACCAAATACTGCACCAAGGGGCGGCGGCCCAACACGTAGTCTGCCTTAAAGCTGCGCTTGCTCTGTGCATCCGTAAGCAACAACTCCCCTTGGCGGTTGGCAGCAAAGGTAAGCTCTGAGCCGTGAGCCTTGAGCCGCTGGCGGTGAAACGGCTCCGTATCCAAGGCGGGGGTAATCTCTCTCAACGCCCACGCATGGTCGCTCCCCGCCCAGTCCGCAAACTCTTTTTGGTGACACGCCCCGCATTTGGCAGAAACAGGCACGGCCTGCACGTTCCAATGTGCGCTTTGCAACACCGCTTGAGGCAGGGTTTGCACAGCATCCCCCTGCTGCTCCTCACAGGCACAAAGCAACAGCAATACGGGGCTCACACTCAGGTATCTCACTCTCACAACTGCGGGCATTATAGCATGATTCCCGCATCTTGGCAAATCCCAATTACGGAGATACGCGCAGCAGCTCAACAGTAAGCCTCTTGAAACCGCTTGCACCGCAGACTATCATTCAACCCGCTAAATTACGATTTTTTACGTCTTACACAAATATAGGCTTGCAAGTCAGCGCAAAACGTGCTACATTGAGCGGACGCCGCAAAGGCGGGAATCCGAATCATTTTCCATCCATGAAAGTTGAACTTATCGAGAAAGCTGCTCAGATTGTAGGTGACAACCAGTTGCTGGTCAACATCGTTTCTCAGCGTGTACAACAACTCAACAAGGGCGCAGACCCCTATGTACCCACCACTCCCGAGACCGGCTCGGGCGATATTGCTCTCATGGAAATCATTGAAGGCAAAATCACATGGCGCGCCATGACCGATGAGGACTACTCCGCCGGTTCTGACCCCGATGGCCTCTTTGACGAGCTCTTCTCCGATTCCCCCGAGGCTACGGAGACAGAGGAAGACCGCACCATTACAGCAACGATTGACCTGTAAAGCAGTCGCCTGACATTCTGCCCGCGGCAGAAGACACTTTTCAGGGCGGTTCGGTTGCCGGAAGTTGCCGGTTACCGAACCGCTTATTTATCCCCCCCTTACACAGCATCCACACCATGGCCAAGAAACCCGCCCCAACCTCAAACCTGATTGCCAGCAACAAAAAAGCAGGCCGAGATTATGAAATCGTCGGCAAGCATGAGTGTGGCATTGAGCTGCGCGGCACCGAGGTGAAATCCATACGCGCAGGCAAGGTAAACGTGTCAGACGCCTTTGCCAGAGTTGAAAAAGGACAGCTCTTTTTGTATGGGTGTGATGTGCAGCCGTGGGAAACCGCAGGCAAGTGGTTTCAGCATGAAGCCAAACGCCCGCGCCGCCTACTGATGCATAAGAGAGAGATTCTGAAGCTGGAGATTCAGCAAGCTCAGCGTGGCTACGCCCTGCCCCTGTTGCGCATGTATTGGAAAAACGGTAAGGTCAAAGTAGAGTTGGGTACCGGCCGCGGTAAAACCCACCAAGACCGCCGCTATGACCTCAAAGAACGCGCCGCCATGCGCGAGGTTGACCGCGAAGTGACTCGCTTTAATAAAGGCAGGTGGTAAAACAGCCTTGCCCTCCTATGGCTTTTGCTACATAGCCCATCCCTCCGCAATGCCTCAGTTTTGCGGTAAGACTAATTTAAGCTCCGAATCGAGGTAAACCATCAGCTCTTTATCCTCCGTGGGAGAATAGAGTGAGATTGATATTTTACCATCAGGCTCTTGCCGTACAGCATCCACAAACAAGGGGAAATATTTCGATGCCGGATACAATTCATATACCTGAGATATAAGATTCGTCAGTTTTATGTTTCCCGCGGCTGTTGTTACCAGTAATAACTCATTATTCTTATTACCGCACTCTATCAAACAAACAGAATCAAATTTGTGTAATACCGGGGCTTGTCGGTATGTTCCTATGTATAACTCACGGTCTCCGTCAGATAAGTAGTAGTTTTTATCATCCGGTGCGTGGTAATATGTGGTATCCACTTTATCATCGTACTTTATGGAAAACTCCGTTCTGCAAGAACACCCCATGAGCAGAAGAACGAATAAGGAAGAAAGTCTTAACATAAGATAACTAATTAAAATATTAATTTCAATGATAATAGCTCAGTCGGCCCGTTATGTCAATAGTCAGTTTTTATACTGCAACCGCAACCACTGCGCCTTCAATGCCTATCTACCAACTAGGCAATACCTGTAAATTGATGTTTGACATCAAAGCTCGATTACGATAGAGTATAGCGCAATGAAAGTGCAAATCCCGACTCTGATAGCCGGTCTGCTGGGTAGCGTGGCAATTGCTGCGCCGTCTGCGCAGATAGATACCACACCTACCATTATACCTCAGCCCGTAAAACTGGTGGCCACCGCAGGCCAACCCGGGTTTTCTCTGGCTCAGGGAATCAAGGTTCACTATAAAGTAAGCCGCTCTCAGGAAGGAGCCGCCGCGATTCGCGCACTGATGGCAGCCGGCATTACCGATGTGCTGCCGGAGGAAAATGAAGGAGAACTCACCGTACAGGTAGAGCCCGGCCACGGTAAAGAGTGGTACGCCATCTGCGTAACCCCGCAAGAAATACGCCTGACCGTGAGCGACTTGGGAGCCCTGCATCTTGCAGCGCAAACCTTGGCACAAAGCATTGAAACAGATGCCGCCGGCAACCCCGCCCTGCCTTGCATGCAGGTGCAGGATGAACCCATGCTGGCTTACCGCGGCCTGATGCTGGACCCCTGCCGCCACCCGCTCAGCATAGAGCAAACCAAGAAGATGTTGCGCATCATGGCCCGCTACAAGCTCAACCGCTTCCATTGGCACCTGACGGATGACCAGGGCTGGCGCATAGAAATCAAGAAATACCCCAAACTCACCGAGGTAGGCAGCCACCGTGCCGCCACCCCCTTGCTTACCGACCACGAGGCAAGCGACAACACCCCCACCGCCCCTTTCTTCTACACACAAGATGAGATACGCGATGTTGTGGCCTACGCAAACAGCTTGGGTATTACCGTGATACCGGAGATTGAGATTCCCGGCCATGCCTCTGCCTGCATTGCCGCCTACCCGGAGCTGGGCAATGATGACATTGACGATTACGCACCCAAAGTTGCCACCACGTGGGGGGTGTTGCCCTTCACCATGGCCCCCAAGGAGTCCACTTTCCGATTCATTGAAGATGTGCTGGCAGAGGTACTGCCCCTCTTCCCCAAAGCAGACCTCATCCATATAGGCGGCGATGAAGCCCCGCGCGACCAGTGGGCAGCCAGCCCCTTTGCGCAAGACTACATGAAAAAGCACGGTCTCACCAACCCCGGGCAAATTCAGCACAAGTTCACCCACCGCGTGGCAGAGATGCTCGCACCGCACGGCCGCCGTATTATCGGTTGGGATGAAATCATGATGGATGGAGATGTACCCCCCACCGCCGTGGTAATGGCTTGGCGCTCTTGGGTAAAACCGGATGCCGCCCTTACCGCAGCAAACCGCGGGCATGATGTCATCCTCTCCCCGGACTCTCACTTCTACTTCAACTTTGCCCAGGGCAACATACCGGCAGATCCCGCCTACACCCCGCACGGGTGGATAGAGGCCAAGCAAGACTGGCGCCATGTGTATGCCTACAATCCCAAACCTGCCCATTATACTCCGGCGCAGTCAGCCCGCATCATCGGCCTGCAAGCCAACTGCTGGAGCGAGAGTATTCAAAATGCCCCCAAACTGGAGTATCAGGTTGTGCCCCGTATCTGCGCATTGGCAGAGGTGGCATGGCGCCCCGCAGAGCTGCGCAATGCGGATGAGTTTATGCAACGCATCAAGGCAGAATACCCCTGGTTTGAGAAGATGAACATCAACTTCCGCCATGAGGATGGCACCCCCGCCATACCCGATGCCATGCAGCAACCCGGTATCTGATAAAAGGGAAAAGATTTTAAGCGCCTCTACCATGCAGTAGGGGCGCTTTCTTTATGCAGGTGTACACTCAATAGAGAAGCCCCTCCCTATTGAGACTTGAGCTCCAGCACCGTAATCTCCGGCGGACAACAAAAACGTACGGGCAAACGGCTGAGCCCCAACCCGCGGCTGATGTATACATAATTACCGCTTTTACCGCATTGCATACCGGCGCGGGCGGTCATGCGAGTCCAAGGCGCATGCATATCCACCGGCAAGCCGCCCGGGGTGCACACTTGGCCGCCGTGCGTATGCCCACCCACGGCCAAATCTGCCCAAATGGGAGCATGCAAAAAGTGGTAGGGATTGTGAGACACCGCCAACAACGGCATATCAGCCGGCAATTTATCTGCTGAAAAGCGGCGCGCTTGGTAATGCTTGGATAAATCCGCCGGAGGCCTGAGAGGCTCGGGACTGTGACAAGACCCTCTCAGCATCAATTTTTGCCCATTGGCAAAGGTAAGCACATGCTGGGCATTCTCCAAATTAACGAATCCCTTTGATTTGAACGCGCGGCGCAACAGGTTACCGCTTTTCCCCATATCATGATTACCGCACACATAATACACGGGGCAATGCTTGGCCAGTGGTGCCAAATGCTCGGCCACTTGCTCTGCGGGCATGGCATTGCCGGGCTTGAGCGCGCTGAAATAATCCCCCAACAGCAGCACGGCCTCAGGCTTTTGTGCCAAGGTGTGCTCTACAATGCGGTCCAAACGCGCGCCGTCATGCGTGGCGGCATGCAAGTCCGCCAATAAAACGACGCGGGCCTCTTCACAACCCTGAGCCCAGCCACGCAACCCTACCGGCACCTCTTCTACCGTGAGTCGCAAAGGCTCCCCGAAAAACATGAATGCCACCGCTACCAATGATATCATGGCTGCAATATAGTATAGAGCACAGCGCCGCAGCAAGCGGGGCAAACACTTACCCCGCTTTTCTGCAACTGCTTTCTGCGGCTCCGGGTTTTCCGTTTTCATTAAGGCTTATATCTCTACGGACACCGGGCAATGGTCCGACCCCGTAATATCGGCATGTATGCATGCACTCTTCACGCGCGGCAGCAGACTCTCGCTCACGCAGAAGTAATCGATACGCCAACCCACGTTCCTGGCACGTGCGCCACCGCGGAAACTCCACCAAGAATACGCATCCCTTGCATCCGGATGCAAGCTGCGGAAAGTATCGGCAAACCCTGCCCCCAGCAACTGAGTGAAGCCCTCGCGCTCTTCGTCTGAGAAACCGGCACTGAAATGGTTGCTGTCCGGCCGTGCCAAATCAATCTCCTGATGCGCCACATTCAGGTCACCGCAGAATACCACCGGCTTTTTCTCTGCCAACCCGCTCACATAAGCGCGAAAAGCGGCATCCCACTGTTGGCGGTACGGCAAACGTGCCAACTCGTTCTGCGAATTGGGGGTATAGCAATTCACCAGGTAAAACTCCTCAAACTCCATGGTAGCCACACGCCCCTCGGTATCATGCTCTTCTATACCTATACCCGTGCTTACGCTCAACGGTGCTACACGAGACAAAATCAACACCCCCGAATACCCCGGGCGTTGCGCAGGATTCCACACGGCATGCGGCCAGCTTGCCAGCCACAAATCTGCCACCTGCTCAGGGCGCGCCTTTATCTCTTGCAGACACAGCACATCCGGTGCCAAGGCATCCATCTTCTCTGCCAGTCCCTTGCCCAAGGTGGCGCGTATACCGTTCACATTCCAGCTTACCAGTTTCATATACCGCATTCTACTCTCCCCCTCCCCCACTGTCAAAACAAATCTCTTGTTGTAATTATTCTAATTTTGTCATTCCTCACTTCATCCCCCTTTTTTCACCGAAATTCAAAATTTATACCAAAATTTACAAAAAAATAAAAATTTAGTCTTGCCAAGCTGCCATTTTTCGTGTATATTCCTCTCACGCGCTTCATGCGCAGCCAAACGGCAGGGTAGCTCAGTGGTAGAGCAGAGGACTCATAAGCCTTTGGTCGGGTGTTCAAATCACCTCCCTGCTATTATGGGAGCGGTCGTAACCAAGACAAAATGGTAACGACCGCTCTTTTTGTGCCTTGATTTCAGCGACTTATAAAATCGCAACTCATAACGCAAACCGGACTTCCCGGGCTGATTTTGCATCCATTTTGCCCCTGTTTTGCAGCCAAAAGGACTCGCTTAGACTCGTGCGGTTCCAGTCACATTACTAAAAGGGGCGATTAAATCAGGGACATTAGGATAGAACATGATAATTTTGCCTTGCACAAAAAGTAAATGATGCAAGTCAATTTTTCTTGTGTTGCACACATGCATCACAAAAGACTTTGTCTTGCAAAAATCCCAAATTATGCAAGACAACATTTCTTGTGATGCACGCATGCATCACAAAAGACTTTGTTTCGCATAAAACGAGAATGATGCGAAACAAGCCTTCTTGTTTTACTCAAATAGAGTTTAATATAGGTTTGTTGGACATAAACAAAGTTTTTTGATTGACAAAAATGCGCAAATTTGCTAAACAAGAAGCTATACTTATGAGTGTTTCATACATACTTCCATATCTTCCGGTAAATACATATAGGATTGAGTACTTATTTACAGCATACGGTAAAGCAAGCAGAAGTCTTGCCCGATTGGACGGTATGCTCAGCGAAAAAAGTTACGCAAATGTATTGTTGTCGCCGATGATGACACAGGAGGCTGTTTTATCATCTAGGATAGAGGGTACTCGCTCAACAATTGATGAAGTATATTCGCTGGAAGCGGGTGAAGAATTTACCGAAGCGCAGAAATTGGATGTACAGGAGATTCTTAATTATCGGGAAGCGATGCGTTTCGCTACACACAGCCTCAGCGAGCGAGGCCTGACACTAGGCCTTATCAAGGATATGCACGCCATATTACTTCAATCTGTACGAGGACAGAATAAACGGCCGGGATTGGTTAGAGATACTCAAAATTGGATAGGAGCTCCAGGGAGTAGTATAGAACAGGCCACTTATGTGCCGCCGCCCCCAACAACAGTTGAATCATATTTGGAAAACTGGATTGAGAACGCCACATCTAATGAAGTTGATCCGCTGTTGCAAAGTGGTATTCTACATGCTCAGTTTGAATTGATACACCCATTTCATGATGGCAATGGACGAGTGGGACGCTTGCTGATACCTCTTTACTTGCACAGTAAGGGATTATTGGAAAGACCGGTATTTTATCTGAGTGAATATTTTGAAACTCACAGAGAGGAATATATTGATAGTTTAAATGCTCTGCACCAAGATCCGACGGCTTGGGAACCATGGCTTTTATTCTTCTTGCAAGCCGTTGATGAACAAGCACGGGAAAATATGAGACGAGCTGCGGCTATGCAGAGATTATACAAGGAGCTCCAAACAGAAATCCCCAATATCACGAAATCTGCTTCGTGTGGGTTATTATTAGATGCCATATTTGAAACTCCCATTTTCAGTAAACCCAAAATAAGTGCCTGTATTAACGAGGTTAATACCGCGACTGTGCAACGCACGATTAATTCTCTTGTGGATGCCGGAATTTTACACATACGCACCAATGGTGCAGGACGCCGCGCATCTACATACCAGTTGCAGGAATTATCGCGGATTGCTCAGGGACTGCCTATTGAGCGTTTTGATTATTGACGTTGCTTATTCAAGATGAAAATCATCAGTTGGAATGCACAAGGGAAATTTCGTGAGAAGTTTCCGGAAATCCGGAAACTTTCAGGCGATGTCTATATCATCCAGGAATGCGAGAATCCCTTGCATTGTCGCAATAAGGAGTACCGAGAATTCGCTGCAGGCGGGTTATGGTGGGGAGATAACAAGAATAAGGGCTTGGGCATTTTTGTAGCACCTCATGTCAGCATTACAGATAACGCATGGGAACCTCTTTGTCTTAGACAATTTGCATGCGTGCGCGTGAATGACAGTCTTGACCTATTAGCTGTGTGGACAAAGTTTCGCTACATTGAAGAGTATTATATATACCACCATCTGCACGCGTCCAAATATCACTCCCAAATGGTAGTAATGGGAGATTTTAACAGTAACAAGCAATGGGATACCAAAACTGGCAGAGGGCAACGTAACCATAGTTCAGTCGTTCAAATGCTGGCTGACGCCGGATTATGTTCCGCATATCATCGTATACAAAATGAGGCTCAGGGAGAAGAAAGTATACCCACTTTTTTTCTGCATAGACATGCCGATAAATCTTACCATATCGATTACGCTTTTGCAGCGCCCGAGCGCATACGCGCCTGCTACATCGAAACGTCCACTAATTGGCTCACAATATCAGATCATCGTCCTCTCATATTAGAAATTGAAGATTAACCTCCATCAGCTCGGTAAAGAGCACGTGGACTTGCCCGGCACTAACCTGCTGCAAACTCTCGTGAAGCCCAATAACATGACGCTCACGCAGAGCTATGAAGAGAAGCGCGACTTGCTCATTAGCCAGCTTTATAAGCGAAGCAATACCTCCGTAGTTTCTCGTGCCTATACTTACGATACGCTCGGTTGCCCGATGACTCGTAGCACTTCCAAACATGCAAAACGAAAAAATACACAAGTGTGATATAATACCAAACATGGAGATTTTATTAAAAATAAGAGATGGAAATATTTTGAATAATAACGAAGTGGTTTTAAAACAATCTGGCATGTGTGAATATATTTTTTCATACAATCAAGCTCGATTTATAATAAAAGAAAAAGTTTCAAGATTACAGCGATTCCTTGGCCTGAGAACTTATTATGTATTCAGTAAAGAAGACATAATTAGAAGTGTTGGATATTTCAAAATGCAAGGTGTAAGAAAACTGGAAATCAATTTAATGAAACCCTCTCGGCATTTTTTTAAAAAAATTTACTTAATACGTTTGTTTTTTTTAATCAAACGTGCGTTTAAAATTGAATCGACCGTATATTATTATCAAAGGAAAGAAAATGAACTCCGTTTGTCAAGTGACTTTGTAATAGATGAATTTGATATATTGTCTGGATGTTTTATACTTTTACAAATCAATCGAATAGGCTTAACAGATGTGCCTATAGATTGCGATGCGTGATTTACCATCTGTATGCGAATAGTTTTGCTATTGTTCAATCTTTGTGTATGTCAGGCATGACATGTAACTGGGGAGAAAGTCTCCAATGAGTCGCTGACAGAATGGAATCAAATGGACAAAGGTAATTGCGTTGTAGTATTCCCATTACAATACACGACAACATTCATTCCTCAATCGACTCGAAGTTATTGCAAATATGTAATGTTAACACATTTTGTAAAACTCTGATAACAAGTCTTTTTCGAATCTGTCTACAACTCGTTATGAGTCATGGCGAATTTTAGGGCAATTTTCAGAAAATGGCATCATTTTTATCACGAACCGTTTATGCACAATGCGTTAGAGTCGCTAAAATTCACAGTCACAAAAAGGCTATTGCCAAAGGCTGCATTCCTGAAATTGAGGGGATGCAGCCTTTTTTCTGTTTATGTGCTGATATTTAACGAATTGTGGAGTCCTTAATTGTTAAAAAGAATGTATATTAAAAGGTTCAAAACGCCCTGATTTTGCCCTCTCGTACTCCCCGGGGACTCTAAAGGACTGGGGGCGCGGCATACAATAAACCCCTAATTTGCCACAAAGGCCTAATAATGAAAGAATTGAATAAAAAGTATATGGTTTACCCCTCTCAAATAAAAGTAGTGTTGATAATGAATGCGTTATGAGCCTGCCCCATAAAAAGACTATACTTTTGCCCCTTTTCCAGCCCGAAAATCGGCAAGCTTTTTAACGATTCGAGCCTCTCCTCAACCCGGCAGACCAAGGGCTCCACGGGCGGAGCTTCCTAGGCTTTTGCCCGTCTCGGCGTATCAACGAGGAGCCGGAGTCTGTTTTTGCGCTTAGTTGCATAGAATTATCTCCCGGCTCAGAACTAACAGCTTGCGGAGGCTCCCGGATTCTGGTAGCATGACACCGTAGCAAATACACATTTTCCACACTATGAATCTGAGACCTTTCGTATATTCTGTGCTAGTGGCTGCTGCCGCTCTGAGCGGTGCTGCGGAGCCCCGTTCCGAACAGCCGTTGCAGATGACTGCTCCAGCGGCATCATTAGATGCGGCGTTTCACGAGGCCGTGCTCAAGTGTTTTCATTCTTTCCGCTATGATGATTCGGCCATGCGGGAACTACTTCGCCAAGGAGCTGATGTGAATGCGGTGGATGCCGAGGGGAATAATGCGCTGATGCTGGTTATCAAAGCGGCAGATGGTCATAGCGAGCACCTAATCCAGAAGGAGCTCTTCGCGTTCCTCCGCGATGCCGGAATTGACTTGCATGCCCGCAATAAGGACGGCTTGAATGCCGCAGAGCTGAACTGCTGCCTGTATTGCCCATACCCTTTCCTGACAAAGGAATTTGAGCAAGCCGGTGTTCCGATGAGCCCGGGAGCCCGCCTGGCAGCCGCCGCAGCGGTGAGCAATGTGGCAGAGGTGGAACGTTTGCTGCAAGCCGGGGCAGACCCGAATTTCAACCGAGCCTGTGCTCTGTCTCAATGCATGGGAATTATCACAGATGGACCCAGAAAGGACGAGGTCATCATTGCCGCTCTGCTGCTGCATGCTGGTGCAGACCCGAACCTGGGAGGCGACTCGCTGATGACGCGTGCGATACTCAGCGATTATTCAGACGAGTTGGTGCCTCTGCTATTGCAACATGGGTTCCGTGTGCGGGATTTTAATGCGGAAACTACCAGCCGGTGGCTGGAGCATCTGCTGATGCATCGCTCTCCGGTTAAGGCTGAAACCGTCAATCTGCTTGTCTGCTACGGTGCTGCGCTGAACGATGAAAACTGGTATACGCCCTTCTTCTGTAATCTGGTGACAGAGGGTGAGGGAACCTATCGGGATATGCAGCTGGCTCGCCATTTTATCGAGCTGGGGCTGGATGCCACCCGAAAAAACGAGGACGGCAAAACCGCCTGTATGCTGGCGCAGGAAAAGAATCTAGGCCTGGGTATTCAGCAGATTCTGGAGAAACCGCAGGCTGTGCTGGCAGAGCTGCAGCAAAAGGCACAGGTAGTGGATGAGGCCGGGCGCACCCAGCTGATGCTGGCTGTGGCAGACCCGCACCGGTCCGCCATCGAAGTATACAAATGGCTCCGCGCCGGGGTGGATGTGAATGCCCGTGATGCGCAGGGGCGCACCGCCCTTTTCTACATCAACTCCTTCTGCCCGCAGAAAGACCTGAAAGCTAAGCTGCTCATTGAAGCAGGAGCCGATGTGAACGCCCGCGATGCACAGGGGCTTACCCCGCTGCTGGCGTTGCCGTATGTGCATGACCTCCAAATACCGCAGCAGTATTCCTGCGCACCCATCATCCGCCTGCTGGCAGAGGCCGGGGCAGATTTGAATGCCTGCGATAGTGATGGCTACACTCGGATAGAGCTCATGCTGCGCCGCGAGAATCTGAGTCTGATGGATAGGGAATGCGTAATGCTGCTCCAACATCTCGGCTGCTCTCCCCGCCCCGAAAGATTGAATAAATAAGCCAAAAAGCCACTCAGGCTTCGATAAATCTACGCCCGGACAGGCTCGCAAGACCATGACCCGCACCCGGCAGACCAAGGGCTCCACTTCGAGCAAATCCTCCCCTAGCAGCCCGTTTTTCCCGCCAACGGCAACAAAATGCAGGAAACTCGCAACAAAATGCCCGCCGCGAGCATCTATTTATTAGGAAAATCAACAACACGAATGATACGCAAAACCTTTATCTCTTTCCTTTTGCTTACACTGGTGGCCATTGGAGCATCGGTGGGGCTCCTACAATTACACCATAATGCGTGGATAGCGCAGGGAGAATCACCTGTCCCTTGGGATTGGACGTATGTCTTGATGGAGGGGCTTATACCTTTTGCCGTGGCTCAATATGTAGCTGTAGCGGGAGCTTTTGCTCTGGCCTGGGTGCTGTGGTCCAGCAAATGGCGACTGGTCCGTAACATCCTCATCATGTGGGGAATCACATGGTTGCCTGTTGCCATCATCTCCACGGGAGATGTCACGGCCTCCTCCGGCGGCCCCTTTAACTTCCCTATGTCCATGTTTGCAGCCCCTCTTTTCGCTTTCTTCTGTTTGGTAGAGCTTGGAGCTGCTTTGCTCTTCCGCGCCTTTCAACCCTCGCACTGCAAGGTAAATCCCTTGACTGCGCAAATAAAAAATCAGAACGAGAGCTCGCCGAAACACGGTTGAGAAAAAATCCCCACTTTCGGCAATTTTTTGTTGCTGATTCGGCAGCGGAACGTATTATCATATGTAAAAGAGATAGATATTGATGAAGACAATTTTCCATAACATCCTTGCCACCACAGCCCTGTGCCTTGCGGCGGTGGGACTGAATAGCTGCGTAAGTCAGAATTGTCGGAGTATTTGGCGCGGGGCTTATGAAGTAGACAAGGTCTGGTGGATAGAAGGGGTGAGAGATAATACTACCCCTATTTATCGCTACAATGGAGACTATTTTGTTCTGGGTAAAATGGGACCGGCAAAAGGCACGCTGAAGTCTCCCGGTTCAGTCTTCGTACGTAACTATTATCCGATATTGGAGAAAGCGGAACCAGCCTACCTGCGTTTAGATGAGGAATCTGCCCTGCTGGTCAAAGCAGCTATACAGCAACAAGATCAGGAGCCACTGACGGTAACATTCCGCAGAAACCCAGCGCTACATCTCACGTCCCTGCCACCGGGAGCTCAACTCCTGCCTGTTGCGGCATACGTTGTACCGGAACAGTGTAAAATATACTCAGAAACAGAAAAGCTGGAAGATTCTGCCCATTCTACTTCCGAAAAATACTGGCGCTACCCCCTAAGCATACTCACAGCCGTTGCGGTTGATGTGCCTTTGACTCTCTTGGGCAATACGGCGCTGGGGGTAGGTCTTGTGGTGACAGCCCCGGTAACGCTTCCCATTATTTTTATTGCGGGGGATGAGATAGAATAGTCAGCAGCGAGCGCAAAACACCACTCAGGCACCTCGTTGATACGCCCGGACAGGCTCGCAAGACCATGCCCCGCACCCGGCAAACCAAGGGCTCCACTTCGAGCAAATCCTCGTCTTTTGATCCTGTTTTTCACGCCATCGGCAACAAAAATGCAGGAAACGCGCAACAAAATGCCCGCCGCGAGCGCTCCCCAATGCACAGAGCAAACAAACTATGGCTGAATAATACCTCTTTATCACGCAGATATAATAAATAAGCTCAACACTTACAAAGAATTACTATATTTATTACCTATATTATGTAGTTCTTGTAGCAGCGCATCAGGTAAAGACATTTGACCGGTGAGTATTTCCGATTGAAGATATTCCTCAACTCTTGATTCTTCAATAAACTCAGAACCTTTAGCTGACATAGTACCTATTTTAGTTCCGTCCTCTTTATAACAATAAAATTCATTACCTGCTACAATATAAGCATATTGTCTAGTAGGATGTTTTCCACGAGTTTCAGCCTTGTACCATGTTACAAAATCTTTTACTGGCAGCCTTTTAGCTTTGGAATAAATATAAAGCAGGCGTTCTGTATCCTCATCAGACACACGATGTTTATTATCATCGAAATCCCTATACATAATATATGATGTATTTTCGCACATGTCCATAAGAGCAGGTTGACCGGGATCGCACGTCACTGCAGCATAATACCTTTTCATATCATCGTAATCTGCGTTTTGACTTATTTGCCATTGTACGCAGCCCCCTGCACTGATGATAAAAAACGAGAGAGCGACCATTCTTGAGAGCGTTGAGTTTACAAAGTTCATGCAGTTCATGATAATACGCGTTCATATCCAAGTCAAGAGAAATTGTCTCTTTCCCATACGCGCCGGGAAACGGTTGCCGTTTTGCCTGAATGGAGCGGAAATACAGGTACATTGTTGTATGACTCACAACCCGATTGCATCTATCAGCCGGCAAGATAAAATAGCAACAGTAAGTCACTAAGGCAAACACGATATCCTTTCGCAAATAATTTCATTATACCAACACGTCGGTATCTATGCTTTTTCATATTCTCTACATTATACTCGGGGTATTTCTATACATTGCAATTTGCCTTGTTAATCCCCATGAATCATGCGGGTTTGACTATCTATTGATTTACAGGCACATCTACCCGTTTTTTCTGTTAGCATCCATAGTAATGCCATTTCTTCGAAATGCCCGAAAATCCGTCACGGCGTTATGTTTGTATACTCTTTTCATGGCATTACCGCTCAGCTTGGTGTTACACGGTATTTGTGATCATGCCTCGTATGACTATCTGAAGTTTTTTGCGGTTATACAAACGGTTTATTATTTACCCCTGTTAATGATAAGGCTATACAAAGAGCTCACCTTCAGTAATGTATTTTTGCTTTTGTTGTTCGTTTCAGCCTTTCTGTACATTATTATATGGGGGCCCTCATTCATATATCAATGTGAATGGTTCGGCCTGTCTGGGTCAGGGGGTATCAGCTGATATCGGCTAATGACGGCTAATTATCAGCTAAATTAGCCGATAAAATTTGACATTGGCCGTAGGCGTGCTACAATGGGGGCATGAAACGGCGCAGTAAAGTTCCGGATATCAGCAAATTGCTTGAGGGGGAATCAGGCAATCTCATAGATATTATGCAGAAGGCACTGCCTGAGGCCTCCCGCATGGACCGTTACTTAAGCTGGCAAGAATTGCGGCACAGAGGTGCCCCGCAAGGCATGAGCACGGAGCAATGGTGGCTCGGTATCAAGTTGCACCGTACGCAAGCGCGTCAAAGTGTACCCCTTAACAACGCCAAAGAGCAAGCCTTCAGCTTTGCGCCAACGCAATACATACAACAATATCTGCATAAAATTGACCGCGCTGCGGGTACTCTGCTGATGACGGATGCCAATACCGTATTCACGGTAACGGAGCGTGATAAATATTTGCTGACGTCTCTGGCAGAGGAGGCCATTATGTCCAGCATGTTAGAGGGTGCCGTGGTAACGCGCTCCGAAGCGAAAGAGCTGATACGCAGCAACCGCCCCCCCAAAGATGAACATGAGCAGATGGTCATAAATAACTACCGCACCATGCGGATGATTCTGCAACACAAAGATGAACCGCTGACGCCGGAGTTCATTTTATCCCTGCACCGCAGCATGGTGGATGGCACCTTGAAATCCCCGGAAAAAGCGGGAACACTGCGCTGCGCAGAAGATAAAGTATATATAGAGGACACGCGCACGGGAGATGTCATACACATGCCGCCCCCGGCAGACGGACTGATGAACAGATTAGAGCGTATTTGCAGCTTTGCCAATGGCCAAGATGAGCAAGAGTATTATATACACCCCATCATACGCGCCATTATTCTGCACTTTCAGCTGGCATACGATCACCCCTTTGTGGACGGCAATGGGCGCACGGCGCGCTCCCTGTTCTATTGGGGCATGTTGCATGCGGGGTATTGGCTGTTTGAGTACATCTCCATCTCTCGTGAAATATACCGCCACTCTCGCAGTTACTATGATTCGTTCATCAACACAGAGGAGGATGATAATGACCTTAACTATTTTATCATAGACCAGTTGAATACCATATACACCTCTATTGAAAGCTTGATGAAACACCTGCGTGCCAAGCAGCAGTTGAATGAGCAACTGCATGTAGCCCTGGCCAATGCAGCAGACATTAATCACAGGCAGAAGAATGTGCTATTGCACTTCTTGCAGCACCCCAATGCCTATACCTCTGTCAGTTTGCACTGCAATGAGTATAAAGTTGTGCGCCAAACTGCCCGTACGGATTTGACAGGGCTGGAAAAACACAGATTTTTGTATTCGCAGGTTGTATCACGAGAGTTCATCTTTAAACCCGTGCCGGATTTAGAGCAGAAGATTCACGGTTTTATCAGCCGAAAACCGGCTGATATCGGCTAATGACGGCTAATTATCAGCTAAATTAGCCGATAAAACACCCAAACATGAACACAACGGCGCATTTCAGAGAACGGCTGACGGCTGCCTTTGACACAGAGCCGATGCCGAGTTTTGAACAACTGCACTGTACCCGCTATGTGACGGAAGAAGTTGAAAGGGATTTAGCCCCCTTGCGCGGCAAAATCCGGGCACAGGTGGCAGATGCCGCATTTTGACAACAGCACATTCTTATTACCCCTTGGCTATCCCCGCAGGGGGCGCATTATTACTTGCCAGCTATCATGCCGGGCGCTGTGGAGGAATACAACCTCTGCGGTGAAACCACCATGGATGCAGACGCAGCCGCAAGCATGACAGAGCTTTCCCCTGAGGATTGGGCGAGTTATACCACTGAACAACAGGAGCTTATTCTTGAATGGATGGAGTACCCGGGCTATACCGTATAGGGTAACCGCCACCCACTGAACCGAAAGTATCTACCGCCGTTGGCGGTAATCACTGCCAATAAGCAAGCCAACGCATGAGTTTTTCATACGCCCGTTCATATCCTCGGTATCGGTGCTCTTGGGCTTTTGCCTCGGCTGCCCCCAATTCTAAAGGGGTACCACCCATCAGCTGCATCGTCATGCTGCGCATGCCGTCTCTGAGAATACGGCGGGCAAGGCGGCAATCCGTCTTGGTTAATTGTGGGGGCGGGTAAACAGCCCCGGCCTCTGTCTGAAGCTCCACGGCATCGGGTATCCGGGGTAGCTGCTTTTGGGGGTACTCAGGCGTAGCACCATCGGTGTTGGGGATAATGTCCATACCCTCACACTATCACAGCGGCAGTGTGAGTCAACACCTAAATGCGGTTTTTTGAAAAATTAACGTGTAAACTCCACCACAGCACACAAAGTTTCCCCCACGCGCAGCTGCACATAGGCAGCAGTGGGTTGCAGAATAAGAGACGGCGCAATAACCGCCCCCGGAGCAACGGGGCGCTTATACTCCACACGCATGGTCGCGGGTTCAAACTCCTCCGGCAGGCACTCCAACGCCATACGTACATATTGAGCATTGTTGACGTGGCGGTTATAGTCTATATCATTGCGCTGTACGGCAATGCTCGGCATAGGAATAGGCTCTGTATCCGGCAAGACTATTTTGCGGCTGCCGTAGGTCATGGGCAGTTGCGGGTCTACGGTCATTTGCTCTACTACCGCTTGCGGTATACGCATCAGGCCCCCTGTGCGAGCACTCACAAAAGCACCTATACACCATGAAAGGTAACAGGGATTACCGGCGGCATCATATATAGCCGTGTTGCGATAACCGAACGCGCCCTGCGCCCCGTATACACCGGTGGTGCAAGTCAATTCCTCGCCCAACTGAGGCACGCGCAATATATCCAAGTAGCGGAAATTCAACAGTTGTGCCCCTTGGGAATCTTGCAAAAATTGCAGAAAGGCAGGCTCGCTGTTTTTCCACATTTCTGAGCAATCCTGCATGAGCTGAATGGCAGAAAAAAGCTTCATGCGTCCATGGCAGTCGGTCTTGCTGGGGGTAACAACCTCTTTAATGGTGAACATGCCCACATTCTATACGGATGCACGGTAAATGCCAATTCCTATTTATTTTATGCTATTCGTAGGTTTTATTCTGCAACTCTGTTCAAGATGCCCCTTCATGCGCAGCTATCATATTTCACTATCATGCAAGTGGAGCCGCCGCGCGCAGTGGGTAAACACACCTTCAGGCGGACACGCCTGACGAAAATACATTGCCATAAAGCCGATGCTGCATAAAAAATTGATGAAGCGCGGCTTCGCTTGTAAAGGAAATCATCAACCGAAAACTTTAACAGAGCCTATTCTGCGTAAAGACGTTTAGATACGCACACACAGCATAACATGTACAATCCCCCCTTACAAATGATGATATATATTCCGTCATGGACATTTTCACGCTTGCGTCCTGTACTGCAAAATGTTAAAGTAGTACCGAATAAAACATTCATTATTTCGGCCATGAAGAAAACATCCGTCATATCCGCCTTGTTGTTGGCTCCCGTGCTTTTTGCACAAGAGCCCCAGTCTCCCATCATTCACACAGAGGCAGGCCCCGCAAGCGTAATCTCTGAGACTCGCATCTTTGTTAACGGCAAAGAACTGACGCCGCAAGAAGTAGATGAGTTCAAGAAACAAGGAGCCGCCGCTTTCCTGAAGAACAAGGTAAAGCCCATTCAAATAGCCCCCCCTGCCCCCGCTTGTGAAGCACCTGCTTGCACCACCACGGAAAAAGACGGGCAAGTATTTATTCACGGCCACGCATTGCCGCCGGAGGTGGCAAAATCCATCATCGACAATGAAATTCTGCCTCTACTGCAAGCCCCGGTCAAAAAAGCAGAGCCCACCACCCCTGCTCCGAAGGCAAAAATAGTACGCACTAAGCATGTTAAGGTCATCCGTCCCGAACATGTCAAGGTAGTACGCCCCGAGGCCCCCGCCCCGGACTGCCAGTGCAAACCGGCATGCCACTGCACCCCCGCCCCGGCCAAGCCTTCTTGCTGCAAGCCGGCACCTGCCGAAAAAACCGCCGTTGATACCCCCAAGCGCTTCTGTGCGCAGCCCTGTTACTGC
>JAZRBG010000041.1:0-1039 GCA_045634945.1 Akkermansia sp.
GGAGCCTGCATTAACGATTCCGCTGAGGTTACCCCTGCCGAGCTATATTCCTTAGGGCTCTCGGGCGGGCAGAATTCCGCAGCCCTTCGCGATAGGGTATGCGAGCTATTGGAGCTGCCGCGCGGCATGAGCGCCAAGGCAATGCTTGCCGCAGTAAATACGGCGTATTCACGGGAGGTGTGGCTTCGCGCCGTTGGCGAGGCGGGCTTGGTATAGAATCCCTGCTGCTTGGCGGCAGAGGCATTTATGGCTTGCTGCGGTCGGCTTCGGAGCCCAAATAGCGCTCGGTGAGGTCTAATATGCTACTATATGAGGCAGGATTTGGCAATTGGTTTAGTTAAAATGATATTTTTTTAACTTTTGGTTTAAAACTATTTACTTTTAGCTAAAAGTATGCTATAATAACCGATGGTCTATGTAATTAATAGAAATATAAATTTTTTAATGGAGGTATAACCCATGATAGAAAGACGTAAAGTCTCTATGGATGGTAATACTGCCGCGGCTCACGTATCCTACGCGTTCACCGAGGTTGCTGCCATCTATCCTATCACCCCCTCATCCAACATGGCTGAGGTTACTGACACCTGGTCCGCATCCAACAAGAACATTTTTGGCGAGCCCGCGAAGAACGTGTTCGGCACTAACGTTAAGGTTGTAGAGATGCAGTCCGAGGCAGGCGCAGCAGGTGCCGTTCACGGCTCTCTTGCAGCAGGCGCACTCACCACTACCTACACCGCATCTCAGGGTCTTCTTCTTATGATCCCCAACATGTATAAGATTGCGGGCGAGCTTCTTCCTTGCGTTATTCACCTTTCTGCAAGATGCGTAGCTTCTCACGCTCTTAACATTTTCGGCGATCACTCCGACGTTTACGCTTGCCGTCAGACCGGTTTCGCAATGATGGCAGAGAGCAACGGTCAGGAGGTTATGGACCTCGGCGCAGTTGCTCACCTTGCTACTATCAAGGGCAGAGTTCCTTTCCTTAACTTCTTTGACGGCTTCCGTACCTCTCACGAGATTCAGAAGGTTGCTGCTT
>JAZRBG010000042.1:0-183792 GCA_045634945.1 Akkermansia sp.
GAATGATTCTCGACTGCTGCCACCCGTAGGTGTCTGGACCGTGTCTCAGTTCCAGTGTGGCCGGACATCCTCTCAGACCGGCTACCCGTCATCGCCTTGGTGGGCCGTTACCCCGCCAACTAACTAATAGGACGCGAGCTCTTCCCTGAGCGCATTGCTGCTTTACTCTTGCGAGACCATCAGGTATTAATCCCAGTTTCCCGGGGCTATCCCTGTCTCAGGGGCAGATGACTCACGTGTTACTCACCCGTGCGCCACTAAGTGACCGAAGTCACTTCGTTCGACTTGCATGTCTTATCCACGCCGCCAGCGTTCGTTCTGAGCCAGAATCAAACTCTCCATAATATATTATTTTAGAAATTGCTGGACCAATGAATCTTTAAGATTCATCAGTACCGTGTAACCTCGCTCCGAAACCCCACAGGGTTTCATCTCGGCGCAGGCCACGGCACGCGTCACGACCTTTTCCTTCCCTCTCTTTATCCTCTCCGACGCTCCACCCGGAAGGTTGTATCCGGTGGCGAGTTTTTTAACTCAGCCTCAGCATCTCAGAAAGTCAGTAAACTTGAAAACTGCCTCGCTCGGCTTGCTTCGCGCTGCTCATTCGAGCCGCTCAGCCTTTCGAGCTTCACCGTGTCGGTGTGCCGAAGATTCTATCAGAAACCACACCGAACGTCAAGCCAGTTTTTCTAAAAAATTGCACTTTTTTGTCACATTTTTTGTAAATCGTTGAAAATACAACGGAAAAATTTTGCAATTTTCTACACAAAAATGCGCATTTTCTGAAAATTGATAGAAAATGCGCAATAAAAGTGAAGAAAACGGACAGTTAAACCTCTTCATCCGCATCATCATCATCGAGAAGGCCGAGGCTATGTATATCTGCCCCGGCAGCAATCAGCATATCAGCCATCTCGTGGTTTTCTAACACCTCTATTGCGTAATAAAGGGAAGATGGGCAAATATAATCCCTGCGCACCATGCACAGGGGAGCACCTGCGGCCAACATGCCTTTGAGGGCTTGCATATCATTCAGACAGACGGCCTGCATGACGGTAACGGGGCGATGTGGTGCAGATAGCAGAGATAAAATTTCGGGTTGCAGCGCAAACTCCTGCAGCGCGGAGTCGTTGAGGCTGCGTTTTATCTCTGCTACGATATCTTCCCCGGCGTCAATCATCATCGAGCATTCGGTGGTCAGCATTTCGGTACAGGCGGTATGATGGCGCTCTACGGCAGCTTTCAACGCAGCGTACAAGTATTCGAACGTGGAACCATACACCAACAACTCGCGCACACAGTCTGCATGGCCTGCACGCGCTGCCATGACAAGCGCATTACCGGTGCTGATAGGTTGCAGCGAGGCCCCGCCAGACAGCAAAAGGGCCACGCACTCGGCATGCCCCTGCACCGCTGCTCTGCCCAGCGGTTTGAGCCCCGTATAAGACAAATCGGCATCAGCCCCGGCCTCAAGCAAGGCGCGCACGCAATCTACAGCCCCCACCTCCGCCGCAAATTGCAGCGGAGTGAGGCCGTTTTCCATACGAGCATTTACATCCGATTGTAACTCATCCATAGAATGAGATTATTTTGCCCAATTCAACTCCACGAGCTTTTTCCACACCTCCGGGACAAAGCAAACTTGCGACTCTTCGCCTCGTCCGTAGCCTTCGAAGTATCGGCCATAGGAGTTACCCTTTTCCGTTTTCATGGATTGAATGTGATTTCGGGTAATTCTTCCATCGGTCAAATCATCAAGGAAAACAAACTGTTCGTCTGAACAATCCAAGTCTATTGCTTTCTGTATGATTTCGTGAATTATAGAGTCGTCTTTTAAGAAAACACCCTCCAGGCGCTCCAAGGCCTTAGCGCAGTCGCTATCATCAACCTCCTCGCATGCGCGTTTTTCGGCATTTCGAGAACTCTGCCCCCTCTCAACTCTTGGCAATGCCAACCATTCGGTCGGATAATTTTCGGGTTTGTCCGGCACTTCCGCATCATCCGGTTTCCACCCAAATAATTCGTACGCTCTGTATTTCAGACACGCTTCTACATGAGCATCATAATCCGTCAGGGAATGAATAGCAGCAGGAATGCAAACTAAATTTGCATAGCATGTGTGGTAACGCACATCATAACAGGTATCCGGCCATACATGGCATACCGTAAAATCCTGCAAGTTGACTCCATAGTATTTTTTAGCCATGGATTTCATCTGAGAATTAGGACGGGAGTTATCATCATAAATAATGCCATCCACCTCCCCACGAGGCTCGAAGTGTCTTTTACGCCTGCAATTCGGTACGCGGGCAAAATTCCCCTGCCCATCATGAGTATCCACATGCTCCTCCAAGGGAGCCCATATCGCACTGAGTGCAATCAAAGAGGCAAAGTCTATATGAAGTTTCTCGGCGGCGGCAGACTGTATCTCTTCTCCGGTAAGTGTTTTCATTTGTTTTTTATTTGGATTGAGGTTGTTGTATTCAGTTTAGGATATTTGTTTCCGAGGATGTGTTATAAATTCACACACTCAGACTCAGCATTTTGAACAGTTCGGCAGAGCCGGTGCGTTTTGCCAAATCGACATGAGAGGAGAAGGACGCATCACGAGCCGGATCTGCGCCATGAGCAAGCAGCAGGCTGACGAGCTCCAGCATGAGAAGTTCTGCATGATTGGATGTCATGGCAAACTCCAACGCAGTATGCCCCATGAGGGAACGAGTGTTCGGATTTGCTCCATGGGAGAGGAGCATTTTCGTCATCTCGGCATTGCCTTGGCGAACGGCAAGTTGCAGAGGGGTGCTGTGGTCCCTACAGTTCGGGGTAACACCTTGCAGCAAAAGCTCCGCTACCTGAGCGGTATCATTATTACGAACGGCTGTGATGAGTTTTCGTTTCATAAATAAGCAGGAGAAAATGAATCTCTCCATATATAGTAAAAGTTTCGTGTTGCGTTTAAAAAGTGTTTTATTGAAAAATGAACAAGTTATGCCATATTTGAATCAAACCGGCTTATTTTCGGCTCTGATTTTCTTGTGTCATAATCGCAAAAAAATGAAAAAAAATGATATTTTTCTGATTTTCAGGCCTCCGCGAGCGGTTCAGCGGATGCCGAACCGCATATATTCATGGGCTATGCGGCAAAGTGGCCGAGGCGGGGAGCTGCGGCGCCTCGGCTAAGCAAGAGCTCAACAATGCGGGTGTGGTTCCCGGCAACAGCCGCGCTAATCCCTTGGTCCGGGGCGGCACCTTTCCACAGTAAAAGGTACACAACGGGCAGATGACCGTGGGAGGCCGCAGCAGCCATCCCCCTGTTCGGGTCGGCGCCGCGCGCCAACAACAGGCTCACCATGCGCTTTTCACCGGCAGCGGCGGCAGCGGCCAGGCCCTCGCTCGGGTCGGCGCCAAGTTTCAGCAAGGTTTTGGCGTCTGTCAAGCGGCCTTCAGCAGCAGCCTCAGCCAAGCCCACATTCGGGTCTGCTCCGACGGCGAGCAACAATCTCATATTCCTTTTGTGAGCAAAAGTTACCGAACGGCTAAGGGCTTTACTCGGGTCCGCCCCATGCTGCAGAAACAGCTCCACGGTGGCCTTACGGCTACTATGAGCCAGCCCGAAAATAGGGTCTGCCCCGGCAGCAAGCAGCAGCTTGATGGTAGATTTGCGACCATATTCTACCGCACAGGGAAGCACGGAATGGGGGGATGCACCGTGCTGCAATAACAGCTTAAGGCATTTGGCATGCCCCTTTGCAACAGCCATCATCAGGCTGTTTACGCCGTTCTGGTCGGCAGCATTTACATCTGCCCCGGCAGCAAGCAACAGACTGACACATGCGGCATGTCCATATCTGACTGCACGCATCAGACTGCTTTCGCCTTCGAAATCCACCTTGTTCACATTCGCCCCTGCGGCAAGCAACAGCTTGACACATGTGGCGTCACCATTGTTGGCAGCAACCATCAGGCTGCTCCATTTATCGGCATCCTCGGCATCCACCTCAGCCTTGGCTGCAAGCAACTGTTTAACACAGTCGGAGTGGCCATTGAAGGTTGCCAACATCAAGGCAGGCACCCCCTCACCATCCACCGCATTGGCGGCAGCACCGGCAGCCAACGCTGCCATAACGGCTTGCGCATCGTTGTGCTGAACGGCGTTCAACAAGCTTTCGTTTAATTCGTTGTGTGATACTTGGGAATTGTGATGTGTGTCGGCGATAATCATAGAAAAAGTAGGAGAAAAATACATGCCTCCGCATATAATATAGTTCTATTTTATTTTTTACTTGTTGCATTTTATTGATAAATGAATCACTTATGACTTTTCACCTCTAATTTCCATTTTTTAATAACGCTCATCCTCATTCAGCAAACCGGCTACGGGGGCGACCCCGCTGAGGCGTCGGCCGGCGTACGGTTTGCGTTTTCCGGTGCAGAAAACGCGGGGGTACGCAGGCAGGGCTTCCACCGCGGGGAGCAGCGCGGTGTAACAGGCAGAGTTAGCCTTATGCACCGCAGCAAGCCAAGGGCGGGGAATGTGGTTAAGGCCTTTCCACGCCCCCAGCAAGGCACCGGCAATGGCCGCGTTGGTGTCGGTATCGCCACCGGCAGAGACGATATCCACCAAGGCACCGTAGAAGCTGCCTGCGCGTTGCAGCTGGTAAAAAGCGCTTTTGAGAGCAACCAGCACCCAGCCGATAAACTCGCCATCGTAGTCGGGGCGCTCGGAGCAATGGGCCACAGCGTTTATCACTGAGGGAGACAATTTGTTGCGAATCGCAAACTCCAAGGAGGAGCAATATATATCCTCTGCCTTAGCACCGGGCTGCATGGCTGCCAGCAAGGCGTGCACAAACACCACATTGGCATCCCCGCACACGGGGTTGGGGTGCGTGATGGCGGCATCCTCTCGGGCTGCGGTCTGCCAATCAAAGTCGGGGTGAGAAGCCGCCCACAAGGCAATGGGCAACACACGCATGAGCGCCCCGTTACCCTGAGAGTCGGGGTTGGGGTTGCCGGTAAGGGCATCGTAGGTAGCCTCGCCGATGTCGGGCGGGTCGGTAGCCAGCCACTCAAGGTAGCGCTTGAGGGCGGCTTCGCGGCTCCAACCGTTGGCATCTTGCAAAGCCAAGTGCAGGCAATAGGCCATTTGCGTATCGTCCGTCACCACGCCGGGTTGGCGATCCGTGCAAATGCAGAATCCCGGCACCATATCTTGCAGGCCATCGGGATATTTGGTGGCAATATCCTCGCGGTAGCAAAACTCTGCCGGGGCGCCCAGGGCATCACCTATCATCAACCCTGCCCAAGCGGCAGCGGCTCTGTTGTTGTATTGTTTCTTGCTGATTAACATAGGAAAAAGCAGTGAAAAAATGAAACTCTCTATATATAGTTAAGTTCTGATTTATTTTTAATCGCAACATTTTATTGAAATATGAACATATTACGCAATTTTGTGCATATTTTTTGCATGCAAAAGGCTGTGTCATACAGGCAAAAAAAGCAAAATATCCGTCTATTGACGCAATAGGAATTGTGTGTTACTATGGTGGTACTATGATACACCGCAGCATCGGCACACTGATAGGAGGCACTCCGCTGATGGAGCCCGTCAACTACAACACAAAGCATGATATATGTGCACGATTGCTGTGTAAATTAGAGTATCTTAACCCGACGGGAAGCGTAAAAGATCGCGCAGCCAAGTCCATACTCGACACAGCAGAGGCAGAGGGGCAACTGCGCGAGGGTGGAACCATCATTGAGCCTACAAGCGGCAACACGGGCATTGGCTTAGCCGCACTGGCAGCAGCAAGAGGATATCGCGCTATCATGGTGATGCCTGATACGATGAGTGCTGAGCGCCGTAATATTCTCAAGGCATACGGTGCGGAAGTTGTGCTGACTCCGGGCGCGGAGGGTATGAAGGGCAGTATTACCAAGTCTCAAGAGTTGCAGGCAAGTATCCCCGGGGCTATCATAGCCGGACAGTTTGAGAACTCGGCCAATTCTGCCGCTCATTACGCCACTACCGGACCGGAAATTTGGGCTGACACCGAGGGCGGCATTGATATTCTGGTGGCAGGTGTGGGTACGGGTGGTACGTTGACCGGCACGGCAAAATACATTAAGGAGAAGAATCCGCAGCTGTATGTTGTAGCCGTAGAACCGGCAGCCTCCCCCCTGCTCAGTGGGGGAGAGGCCGGGCCGCATGCCATTCAGGGCATAGGGGCTAATTTTATTCCCGCCGTACTGGAGAGAGAGTTGATTGACGAGGTGATGCCCGTTGACAACGAATTTCCGTTCCATACCGCCAAAGAATTAGGTAAAAGCGACGGCGTGCTGGTGGGCATATCCTCCGGGGCAGCTTTATGGGCGGCTACACAGGTTGCCAAACGCCCGCAGAACGCCGGCAAAACAATTGTCGTTATTCTTCCCGACTCCGCAGACCGTTATTATTCAACCCCATTATTTGCATGAAACCGCAAATCAATTATCATCTTTACCTTGTAACGGATGAGGTAGAACGCTGCCGTTACGGCCTGGTAGAAACCGTTAAACGCGCCGTTGAGGGAGGTGTCACCCTAGTGCAATACCGTTCTGAAAAACTCAGTCACGAGGGACAAAAAGCACAAGTGCTTCCCCTGCAAGCCTATCTGCGCAGTGTGGGGGTGCCTCTCATCATCAATGACAACGTGCAGCTGGCGGTCGAAATAGATGCGGAGGGGATTCACATTGGGCAAGATGACATGCCCGTGCCTGAAGCCCGCGCACTTATTGGTCCGGATAAGATACTGGGGCTTACCGTCACCACGGCTGAGCAGATGACCGCCGTTGATACCTCTATGGTGGACAACATCGGCTGCGGCCCCGTGTTCCCCACCATCACCAAAGATGATGCCCCGCCACCCATGGGCGTTGAGGGATGGGCAGAGCTGGCCCGTATGAGTCCCCTGCCCATCGTGGCTATCGGGGGTATCAACAAAGAGCGTGCCGCCGCCATACGTGCTACGGGATTAGCCGCCGGGGTGGCAGTGGTATCGGCCATTTGCGCCGCAGAAAATCCGACCCAAGCAGCACACGAACTGTTATGAAAACTCCCAATCAAATCGCAGCAGAGGTATTGACAACCCTGCGCAGCAAGCGTCCGCTTATCCTCAATCTCACCAACAACGTGGTGCAAAGCATCACGGCAAACATGTTATTAGCCGTGGGTGGCGTGCCCGTGATGTTGACGCACGGTGAAGAAATAAGAGACTTGCTGCACAGCTGTGCCAACGGCATGTTGGTAAACGTGGGCACCGTTAATCAGGAGCAGGCAGACACCATGAAAGCGGCTGTAAAAGACGCCGCAGCGGCGAATATTCCCTGGGTTTTGGACCCCGTAGCCGTAGGCTTATTGAAGTTCCGCACTCAGGTATGTGCAGAATTATTACGTACGCCCCCGGCCATGATTCGAGGCAATGCGTCAGAGATTATTGCTCTTGCCGGTGCTCAGGGAGCTTTGTGCCGTGGTGTAGAAAGTGCCGCAGCCAGCGCAACAGCCCTGCCCGCCGCGCAAGCACTGGCACAAAAAACGGGAGCTGCAGTGTTGGTTACGGGAGAAACAGATTTCATTACGGATGGGGTTCGCACCGTCACCTGCACCAATGGGCATGAGATTATGACCCGAGTCACCGGCGTGGGATGCGCCATGGGTGCCCTGTGTGCCGCTTGCGTAGCTAGTGCCGATTCAGCTTTTGATGCAGCCATAGCCGCAGCCGCCATATTGGGCCTCGCCGGAGAAAGAGCCGCCGCCACACATCCCCACCCCGGTACATTTGCCGCCGCACTTTTGGATGAACTGGACAAGCTTACTCCCCAAGAGCTACAGAAATACGCAAGATTGACGGAAATCTGACGGAAGCACCTTGACGCTAACGGGTAATTTTGCTAAAATGACACGGTATGAGAGTGGTAGAAGCCAGAATTGAGATTCCCATGGGGAGTCGCAACAAATACGAGGTTGATGAACGCACCGGGCGCATCAAACTTGACCGAGTGTTGTATTCCTCCGTATATTACCCGGCTGAATACGGATTCATTGAGCACACGCGCTATCTCGATGGCGACCCTCTGGATATTCTCGTTTTCACCTCGGCCCCCACTTTCCCCGGCTGTTATGTAGATTGCCGCATCATCGGCGGCATGGATATGATAGACTGTGGCGAGCCCGATGTGAAGATTCTTGCAGTCAATGTAGGTGACCCCCGCTATGACCACATCAACAAGCTTGAAGACTTGGCGCCCCACTACCTGCAAGAGATTCAGAACTTCTTCCGCACCTACAAAACATTGCAGAATAAAGTGACTGAAGTAGGTGAATTTTTCGGAGTAGAACGAGCCTGCTCAATCTTGGATGAATCGTTCATCCGTTTTGCCGAGGGATTAAGACCGTAACTTATAAAAAACATGATAAGAGTAAAAGTAACTAACAGAGGCATCCCCCCAAAACCCTTCTCTGTAGAACGGGATGGGTGCAAGTTCATTTTTGATTACAGCTGTCGTGAATATGATTGGCTGTTAGTATATGATGAATTACCTAAGAACTCAGGTTCAATTGTGAATGAGGTGGAGCCTTTGGCTTGTCCCAAAGAGCACACCATCTTGGTCACCCAAGAACCACCCAGTATCAAAATATATCCCAAGTGTTACACCTCCCAATTTGAATATGTGCTAACCACACTCACCCCGGAGCAACTCCCCCACCCAAACCGAGCATACGGAGAGGGATGTTTGTATTGGTGCGCCGGCATACCTCATGAAGAGGTTTTCGCCATGCCGGATTACCCCAAGAGCAAAATTCTTGCCACTGTGTGCTCTGCAAAACAGCAGCAACACACTCTTCACAAAAAACGCTATAATCTTGTTAAGTACATTTCTGAGCATATACCCGAGCTGGATTGGTTCGGAAGAGGGGTGAAAGATATTACCCGCAAATGCGATGCGCAAAATGATTATAAATATGCCATAGGTATAGAAAATTATGTTGCACCATATCACTGGACAGATAAAATATCCGATCCTCTGCTGAGCTTGTGCCTTACCTTCTACGTTGGTGACCCGAGATTAGAAGAACTGTTACCGGCCGAAAGTTTCATACGGATACCGCTGGAAAATCATGAAGAAGCCTGCCGCATCATCCGTGAGGCAATCGACAACAACGAATATGAAAAACGTTTACCGGCTATCAGGGAAGCGCGTCGTCGCATTGTAGAACAATACAATATATACAATCAGGTTGCAAAATTAATTAAAGCCAATCATGATAAACCTACTAAGCCCATGCCGGAAAAACCGGTGCTTATGAAAGGGCGACACAAACTGCGGCGCAATCCTATCAACCTGATTACAGAAGGTTGGGAATTATTGAAATACAAGCTCGGATTTACAAAATCTGTTTAATGCAAAACGGCACCGAAAAAAATCGGTGCCGTTTTTATCTGAAAAATCAAATCACTCCAACCCCAAGTCCATTTGCTGCACGCTGGGGTCTTCAGAGGGCCCAGCGGGGGGATGCTCCAAGGTCGCAGGAGTATCGGTGGCGGAGGGTGCTTCTCCCTCAGCGGGAGGCGTGGGCATAATGGCCACCTCAGTCTCCTCCGCGGGCGGGGTCGGGGCATCCGGGTCGGGGACCACAGGCATGATGCGAGCCACGCGCTCTACCGGATTCTTGGTAACGATGTTACCCAGCACCTGACGCCCTTTTACGCGCAGATTCCCGAAATCGTAAGGAATGGGACGGCGAAGACGTTTCAGCTGATTTTTAAGGTAAACATTCACCTGCATCTCTGCACTTTCATCTTCCGTACGGTGCACGGTAAGGAAGAAAATACGGCTACCCTTGGTACCCTGAGTCAACTGGTACTCTTTGTCACGCGTAAAGCCTCCCAAATGGAAACGCTTGGCATAGGTAATGCCATCCTTACCGTCACGGTAAATCATATTGAACACCCAATCATCGCCGGGGCGCAACACGCGGATATCCAACAACTTTTTACCCACATAGAATTTCTCCTGCACGCGGCGAACCATCAGCACGCCTTGGCTGTCTACCGTAAGAATATCACTGAGGGTAGAGCATTTCTCCACAGCCTCACCCTTGCGCACACCGTAACCGGCAAAGCCCTCTTCATCAATATAAAGAGTCTCATTTTCCACGGCAGCCTCTGCGCGGGTCATGGAGTCAAATGTCGTAATCTCGGTTCGGCGGGGCCATGCATCACCATACTTTTTGCGCAGATTTTCAAACCAACGAATCGTGTAGCGCGTAAGCTGGGCAAGGTGCTTGCGTGTTTGCTCAATCTCTGCCTCCAAACCGGCAATATGCTTCAGGGCATCATGAATCTCGTACTTGGCAATTTTCTTGATGCGAATCTCCGTCAAACGCACAATATCATCGCGTGTCACCGGGCGCCAGAAGTCCACCACAAACGGAGCCAAACGCTCACCGATTTCCGCAATGGACTGCTCCCAGCTGTCACTCTCTTCCAGCACCTTGTAAATGCGGTTCTCAATAAAGATTTTCTCCAAACTGGCCAGCATCCAGCTTTCCTGCAACTCATTAAGGCGCACCTCCAGCTCTTGACGCAGGGTTTCCTTAGTGAAATCAACATTGTGCTTCAGAATCTCGCTCACGCCCATGAACACGGGCTTGCGGTCCATAATCACCACAGCACGCGGGGAAATACTCTTCTGGCAATCCGTAAAAGCGTAGAGGGCATTACAGGTTTTCTCAACATCCGCCCCCGGGGCAAGGTGTATCAGAATATCAGCCTCGGCAGCGGTATTATCTTCAATACGCGCAACCTTAAGCTTGCCTTTCTCCATGGCCTTTTCGATACTCTCAATAAGAGAATCCGTTGTGGTACCGTACGGCACCTCCGTAATACGGATTACGCGTTTGGAAGACACATCCAAACGGGCGCGAGAACGCAAGCGGCTGTTACCCGTGCCATCATTATAGCCGGAAACATCAAGCAAGCCACCGGTCTGAAAATCAGGATAAAGCGTAAACTCCTCACCGCGCAGGTAATGAATGGCCGCCTCAATAATCTCATTAAAATTATGCGGCAGAATCAGGCAGTTCATACCCACGGCAATACCTAAGGCTCCCTGAGCCAACAGCAAGGGGAACTTAACAGGCAGAGCAATGGGTTCTTTATTACGGCCATCGTAGCTGAGTTTCCAATCCGTCACCTTGGGGCTGTACACCACCTCTTTGGCAAAGGCAGAGAGTCTTGCCTCAATATAACGCGCGGCAGCAGCAGAATCGCCCGTAAGAATATTACCCCAGTTACCCTGAGTATCAATAAGCAAGCCCTTTTGCCCCAGCGTAACCAACGCACTGCCTATAGAGGCATCACCATGCGGATGGTATTTCATGGTATCACCCACAATGTTGGCCACTTTGTTGTAGCGGCCATCATCCATGCGCTCCATAGAGTGCAAAATACGGCGCTGCACAGGCTTGAGGCCATCCACAATATGCGGCACGGCACGCTCTAAAATCACGTATGATGCGTACTCCAAATAATAGTCGCCGAACATTCTCTGAATTTTGCTCGGATTCTCTTGGAGATAAATCGGTGTGTTTTCTGTACTCATACGCTCCTAGGCATTGTAGCAGATTGAAGATGCCGTTTCAAGGGCAAATTAAGATTTATGCTTCAGCTGTATAAATTGAGGCAATCCCGCACAAAAGCGGCGTAGCCGTGGGCATGGTAAAACCGCACGTATTCAGCAACGCCTTAAATTCTTCACCACGAGGGAATTGCTCTATACTCTCTCCCAAATAATCATAAGCACCGGCATTACCGGTAAGCATGCCGGCAATACGCGGGAGAATACGGTGCAAATAAAACCTGTACGGTGCAGCCAACACACCATCAGGCATACTGAAATCCAACACAAGCAAATGCCCACCCGGTCTCAATATGCGGCGAAACTCGCACAAGGCTTTCTCATAGTCTGCCATATTGCGCAAACCGAACGCCACCGTAGCGGAATCAAAGCAAGCATCGGGAAGCGGTAAATTCATTGCATCTGCCTCAAACACGTCGGTAAGCCCGCGCTTAACGGCTACATCCAACATGGGACGGCAAAAATCAGTACCCTGCACCGCTACCTCCGGCATGGCTTTTTTGATAGCCAAGGCCAAATCCCCCGTACCCGTAGCTATATCAAGCAGGTTGCGGGGCTGCCATTCGGAGATGATTTTAATGGCACGCTCACGCCACGCAATATCCGCCCCCAATGACAGCACGTGATTGGCCGTCACATAGCGAGACGCTATGGACGAAAAAGCGGCATGCACAAAAGATGGATCAATTTTCATTTACAAAGTACAAGAAATGCGGTCAATTGAGATTTTTCAAAAGTTCATCCGCAAATGCACTTGTAGCAACAGCCGTTGCACCGGGAATCATCTCGGCCAAGTCGGCAGTGACCGTCTTAGCCGTTATGGCGGCTTCTATGGCGGCAACAATTCGGTCGGCAGCCTCAGTCCAGCCCATGTAACGCAGCATCATCTCAGCAGAGAGCAGGAAAGAACAGGGATTCACCTTGTCCAAATCAGCAAGCGCGGGGGCCGTACCGTGCGTAGCTTCAAACACGGCGTGACCGGTCTTGTAGTTGATGTTGGCACCGGGGGCAATGCCAATGCCACCCACCTGAGCCGCCAGTGCATCAGAGCAGTAGTCACCGTTCAGGTTGAGCGTAGCTACCACGGAGTGATCCTTGGGGTGAATAAGAATCTCTTGCAAGAACGCATCGCAAATGCAATCCTTAATAACAATACCGTTGGGCAAACGGCACCACGGGCCTTTGCCGATGGTCTCTGCACCGAACTCGCGCTTGGCAAGTTCATAGCCCCAATCACGGAATCCGCCCTCGGTAAACTTCATGATGTTGCGCTTGTGAACCAAGGTGACAGAGGGACGATTATTCTCAATGGCATACTGAATGGCAGAGCGAACCAGACGCTCCGTACCCTCGCGAGAAACGGGCTTCACTCCAAACCCGGAGGTATTGGGGAAACGTACCTTACCGGCGCGGTCGGGGTACGTGGCAGAAAGCCACTCGTAGAAAACGGCAGCTTCTTTGCTACCCTCCTTAAACTCAATACCGGCGTAGATATCCTCCGTATTCTCGCGGAAAATGACCATATCCACCAAAGACGGGTCTTTAACGGGAGTTTCAATGCCGTTAAAATAACGCACGGGGCGCACACAGCAATACAGGTCAAGCCCCTGGCGCAGAGCCACGTTAAGGGAGCGAATACCACCGCCCACGGGCGTGGTCAACGGTCCCTTAATACCCACAAGGTAATTACGGAACGCCTCAACCGTCTCATTGGGCAACCATGTACCGACGGTATCAAAAGCCTTTTGTCCGGCCAGCACTTCCATCCACTCAATGGCACGGGTATCACCGTAGGCCGCAGTAACGGCGGCATCAATCACTCGCTTTGCGGCACGCCAAATGTCGGGGCCGGAGCCATCGCCGATAATGTGAGGAATAATAGGAAAATTCGGGACATTGAGACCCTGCGGCGTCATCGTAATGGGGGCGGCGTCACTCATGTTTTTTCTCTGTTAATTGAAAAGATTTTTCAGTTTATTCTTAAACTCTTCGTCCTTGGCTTTTTTATCAGCATCCGTGGCAGCAGGTGTTGTGGGGGCTGCAGGAGTTTGTTGCGGTGTAGCAGCAGGCTGCTCAGACGGCTTGGCAGGGGTTTCCTCCTCTGCTGCAGTATCTTCGGCCTCGGCAGGCTCCTCAGAGTCATCCTCCGCGGCGGCTTCGTCATCGCCTTCGGCATCGGCAGATTCCTCATCGTCCTCCACGGCGTCAAAATCTTCATCACCTACAAACTCTTCATCTTCGCCACCGTCAATCCAGTCATCATCTTCCTCTTCATCCCAAAGGCCAAGGTCTTCGTCCTCACCTTCGGCACCTTCACCCTCAAGCGCAAGGATATCGTCATCCGCTTCCGCTTCATCAACAATATCGGCATCGGCGGCGGCCAACAAATCTTCAGTCTCCCCGGCAGGTGTCTCATTACCGGTCACAGGCGTGGCAGGAGTAGCGGCAACGGCAGGCTTTGCAGCAGGTGCAGCCTTTTTCTGCGCAGCCTTGGCCTTTTCAGCCTGAGCCAAAAGTGCAGAGGGAGGCGGCGTGGCCGTATAGCAGAAAATCAGCACGGCCAGCACGATAATGGAGGGGATGATATAAAACAAAATACCCTCGCGCTGCTGCGTCTTCACAACAGAGCCGGCCACGGTAAGGCGAGAACGGAAAGGTTTCTTGAATTGGAGAGCCATAAGCGCTATTCAGTTCGGGAATTATAGCAAACAGAGCGCAAAAAGCAACAGAAAAACGTGATTTCATGCAGAATCTGACGCAATTTACACAACAAGACGCGGTACAGGAGAATAAGCTTGATTTTGTACACAAAAATTGTTACTGTGAGAGCCACACATCACATGAGCAAACCGAGCACACCAGACAACGGGGCAGTCCCGGCACCGGAGGAGATGACTGGCGAGGTCAAGCGCAAGGCTTCGCTCAGCCGCAAAAGGCGAGTACAACTGTTCATTTTGCTGTGCATATTGGTAACCATGGCGTGTGCCAACTCCGTATGCCTCAACCTCATGAACATGACACCCGAGCAAATGTGGGTGTATTTGCCGTACTCCGTACCGGCATTCATTGTCAACTTCGGTTTCTGGGCAAGTTTCCTGTTATTGTGCGCTCGTTCACGCATTGCGGCTTATATTCTGTTACCCATTGTGGTCATTACTCAAGCATCGGTCATTTTTGCAGGTATGACATATGGTGTAGAATGCAAAGAGATGGCCATTGCCATACTCAACACCACGGGAACAGAGGTCTTGAACTACACGGATGTTTTCTCCGTGCTGATGCTGATATTGGGAGTGGGCGTGGTATACGGCATTGCCTACGTGGCACGCAAATTGCTGAATTTCCCGCAAAGCAAGAGTGCTCACTATTCACAGCTCCTTGCAGGTGCTTTGGGCAGTGTGGCCTTTTTGGCCTTGCCTCAAATCGTCAAACACCACTGGCACTGGGGCGCAACAGAGTCCGTTGGCTTTGTCGACACGCTGGAGCCCTTCCGCCGTACCTGGCCCGTACCGCAAACTCGCGAACAAGTCTTGCATGAGGCCGTATACAACCATGACCATTTCGTCTTTGATAAGGCCTACCAGCCCATCAATCTGGTGGTAGACTACTACAAAGCCGTGTATGATTTCTATAACCCGCCCGCCTTGGAGTCTGCGGAAGATGCACCGTCGGAACAAATGTGGGCAAAGCTGCCGCAAACCGTTGTACTCTATATCGGCGAGTCTACCCGTGCAGACCATTTCCCCCTCAACGGCTACCACCGCAACACCATGCCGGGAATCATTCAGGAGCAAAACCTCATCAACCTGCCTGCGCTGTACTCCCGAGAAACACAAACCATCTCCTCCATCTACTCCATTTTATCTTTAACGAATGCAGAAACAGGGGAGCCCACCCATAACTCCTTCATCGGCATTCTCAAAAAGCACGGCTATGACCTCAAGCTGCTGGTAGGTGCCAACACAGAGGGCATGTGGTACAACGCCCCGTCCATCGCCCCCCTGCTGGCAGACCGTATGCCCCTGCACTCCCGCCCTGCCGGCGCAGAGGAATATGCCACCGCCATGCAGGAGTTCCATGCAACAAATGCCCCCCATTTCGTACTGATTGAAGACGGCGCAGGCCACCAACCCTATTATTCGGAGAGTGAGGTCAAACCGTTCGGTGAGGAAAAAGACATTGACCGCTATGACAATACTCTGCTGGATGTAGACCGCCGCCTGTGTGCCATTATCGACACCATGCGGGATAAAGATGCCCTGCTATTCTTCACGGCAGACCACGGGGAATCATTCGGTGAAAATGACCGCTGGGGACACGGTGGCCCGCGCTATGCCACGGAGCAACGCCACGTGTGCGCCTTTATCTGGTACTCTGACATCTACGCCAAAAATCATCCCGAGGTTATTGAAGGGCTCAAGAAAAACGCCCACAACTTCACCTCTCACGATCAACTCTACCACACCATCATCTCCCTGTGCGGTATTCAATCCGACGTGCAAATCGAAGAGCAAGACATGACAAAATAGAGCTCCCCCTCTGTTTATCAAGCACGCCCCACGGCGGCAACGTGTATTTGCAAGTTCTGCATTTTCAGCATCCGTTGCGGCGGCACGGCGTTTCTGCCCCTGCACACATGCTGTGCTACACAGCAGAAAACATGAACGGCGCGCCGATGTACGAAACAACGGCACGCCGCAGGTAATAAAGAAACAGTGGGCTATTATCGCTTACCTTGGGTATGGCGACTGAACAACTCTTGAGGGTCGGCATAGTATGCTTCCACATCCCTGCGCAACTTTTCCCGCTCGGCAGGGTCTTCCAAACAATCAGCCACCTGCAACATGTAGTCCCGAGACCGCTCCACCTCGGCAACGGAGGCAGGCTCTTTCATTAACATCATGGCTTCTCTGCGCAGGAGAATTTCTTTGCGGCTCAGAATCTTCCGTTCATTAGCAGGAAAAGCATTCGCCAAAGCAGCATCCATGATTTCCAACTTCTGCTCAACAGATTCAGCCTCAGCCAACTTTTTATCCAGTGTACGGATTTGCCGAAGCGGTTGATACACATCCTGAACACCTGTCACATTGCGGGCATCAGACTCAGCAATAAGGCGCAACAACGGGTAGTTTGCTTTGCGTATCACTTCCGACTGTTGCATATAAATGGCATAAAGAGCTTCAGCACGGGCTTCTCCCTGCTGAGACATGGCTTTCTTATAAGCCGAGACAACAGGCGCACATTGTTTGAGCTCCGTAATGGCACACTCCGGGCTTGGTTGAGCACCGCTGCAAACATCCATCAACACCAGCTCCGGGGTCATCACCACGAGAGAGGGGAAAATGTGCACCCCGAAATCATCACACACTTGCTTGTTCTTTTCCAATTGAGCCGCCCCGCCTACGCGCGCAGCATCCATCGGCACATCAATCTCAACAGGCACATAGTTTTTCTGAACCCAATCCGCAAAATGCGCTGTATTAAGCACATTTTTCTTCTGTAAAATGCAGGCTTTACACCAATCAGAGCCCGTAAACTCCACCAACAACAATTTGTTATCCTGAGCAGCAATGGCAGCAGCCTCCCGCAAATCCGTCTTCCACTCTATCGGGGAGGCTGCCGCAACCATAGTTGCAGACACGCCCAACACGGCAATCCATTTCTTGAACATGGGCGTAGTATAACCGTTTGCATATGGCTATACAAGCCTTACTCAGGGTGCTGACATACATAGCAAGATGCGGTTTCTGCCATAAAGAGAACCGCCCTCCCTATCCGGGGAGGGCGGCTTTGTAGGGAGTGGGCCGTGCTCTCTCCTTCACGCCCACTTTCGCGCATACATGAACAAATCTTTATTTACCGAGGGCACTGCTCCATGCCTCTGCCTTAAAGCCCGGTATCACCGCGCCATCTTCGGTAACGAGCAGCGGACGCTTTACCAGCATACCATCGCTTGCCAACAGTTGCAGCTGTTCTTCCTCGCTCATCTCACCCAGCTTGGCTGCCAGATTCAATTCACGGTACTTCATGCCGCATGTGTTGAAAAATCGCTTCAACGGTAACCCGCTTGCCTGCCACCAGCCGCGCAGCTCTTCTGCTGTGGGGGCCTGCTCTGCTATGTGGCGGTCTGCAAATGTTACGCCCTGCTCCTCAAGCCACTTCTTGGCTTTCTTGCAGGTCGTGCATTTCGGATATTCGATGAATTGCGTGCTCATGGCTTTTATATACTACTTTTCCTATTATTTTGCAAGGATTATTTTTGACATTTTGCATTTTCATGCAAAAAAACGCACTTTTTTCGCAATTCTGCCCCCTTTTTTCGCCCGGACATAAAAAGAAAGCTTAATTCCGTGTGGGAACCATTAGATAAATCACAATTTATAGGGTAGCCTGCAAGTCTCATGCTCCGAAAGGAACAATCATCGGCACCTTTCTTTGGTCGGGCTCCAAAACGCCAAGAAACACAAGAGAGATACGGCAACGCAGCATGTAGCAAACACCACCCCCATAGCAATAGTGGCACTCCGCATCGCAGCATCATACTCCATCAGCAGAGGGTCCTCCATGGTGTTAGCAAAATAAACCATCGGCAACACGGGCAAAACAGCAACAGACACCCAATCGGGTTTCATCCCGGCATCCCGCAGGCGGCGCACCCAATACGGGGATGTCAGCAGCACCCACACGGCATAAGCCACCACCAAGGTCAGCAAAGCACCCCAAACGCATCCTATGTTCAGCAGATCGGCCATGCGCTCCAAAGCAGCCCGCATATCGACATCACCGTTTAGAATTGCCTCTTTTTTTGCCATGGCTATATCCTCTCTACTCCATGAGGACAAATACTCCATTAAGCCGTAATACAGGCACCCCGCCCCAACAATAACACTGCCGGTAATGATACTCAACGGGCGCACCAAGGCTTTACGCCCCGAGTACCCACCGTATATTCGCTTTAAAACTTCTATCATAGTCGTGCCGGAATCACTGTAGCACTTCTATATGGTATTGGCAAGTTTTTACGTTGACTAAGGCAGATTCATGCTTTAGCACCTCCTTGATATAACGTTCGATAAATAGCCGTTTAATGGGGGATGGGTATTTGCCGGAGGCAATCATTGAGCGGCGAATGCCGCGAAGTTTCATTGATGGCGTAGCCGGAAGTTTCATTGAGCAAAGCGAAGTTTCACTGACGAGCCGTATAGGCGAGGATTAAAAAACGCAATCACTCCGCAGCTATAGCTGCGCTGACTTTCTGAATTGAATAATAATGGCGGCTGTCGCCGCAAAAGAGATTCCGTTTGTAATAACTTTGCCCTTGCGGACAAAGTTAGTGAAACTTTCCTTTGGTCAATGAAACTTCATCCGCAAGCGGATTCAATTAAACTTCGTCCACCTTCGGTGGGCTCAGAATTTCTCCCCCATAAATAGCCGTTTAATGGGGGATGGGTATTATACTCCTGAATGTGGCACACCGCAGTAATTAAACAAAAGAAAGCGCGCATTTTGGAAAATAGCGGCTTGTAAAGTGCACTGTTGTATGATAATATAGGCGTGTAATACTATTTACCACGCTTATGGCAACACAACTTGAGCAACTGAAGCAGTACACCACCGTTGTGGCAGACACCGGCGATTTCCGCCAAATGGAAGAGTTCGCCCCGCAAGATGCCACCACTAATCCCTCTCTCATTCTCGCCGCCGCCGCCAAACCCGAATACCGCAGTATTGTAGAAGCCGCCGTGGCTCCCTACAAAGGCCGTGAGGTAACACCCGCCCTGATGGACGAAATCGTCGACAAGGTTGTGGTTGCTTTCGGTCTTGAGATTCTCAAGCGCGTACCGGGTCGCGTATCCAGCGAGGTAGACGCCCGCCTTTCCTTCGATACAGAGGCCACCGTAGCCCGCGCCCGCAGCATCATGGGCATGTATGAGGCCGCAGGCATCCCCCGCGAGCGCGTTCTCATCAAGATTGCCTCCACTTGGGAGGGCATTCAGGCCGCCCGTGTGCTGGAGCAAGAGGGCATTCACACCAACCTCACGCTGCTGTTCAGCTTGGTACAGGCCGTGGCTTGTGCAGAGGCCGGTGTGCGCCTCATCTCTCCCTTCGTAGGTCGTATCCTTGACTGGTTCAAGGCCAACACCAAGGAGGAATACACCGCAGAGACCGACCCCGGCGTGGTCTCCGTACGCACCATCTATAACTACTACAAGAAGTTCGGTTACCCCGTGCAGATTATGGGTGCCTCCTTCCGCAACAAGGGAGAGGTGCTTGCCCTTGCCGGTTGCGACCTGCTCACCATCTCCCCCAACCTGTTGGCTGAGCTTGCCGCAAGTGAAGAGCCCGTTGCCCCCTGCCTTAACGTAGAGGCCGCCAAGGCCAGCGACATTGAGCGCATCCCGGCAGACGAGAAGAGCTTCCGCTTCCTCTTCAACGAGGACGCCATGGCCACAGAGAAAACAGCCGACGGCATTCGCCGCTTTGCTGCCGACATCCGCAAGCTGGAGGCCATGCTGGCAGCCATGCTGTAAACCATTTCACAACAACAAAAAGAAATCATCATGAAAGTACTCGTTACCGGCGGTTGCGGCTACATCGGTTCTCACACCGTGCGCCAGCTTGTTAAGACCGGGGCAGACGTCACCGTGCTTGACAGCATGGTGTACGGCCACCCCGCCGCTATTGTTGATAAAGAAGTTACCTTGGTAAAGGGCGACCTTGGCGACCCCGCCGTAGTATATCCCCTGCTTATCAACGGCAATTTCGATGCCGTCATTCACTTTGCCGCTTTCATTCAGGTAGGTGAGTCCGTAACAGACCCCATCAAATACTACGAAAACAACATTGCCAAGCCCCTCGTGCTGCTCAAAGCCATGATGCTGGGCGGCTGCAAGCGTTTCGTATTCTCCTCCACCTGTGCTACCTACGGCGTGCCCACTCAGGTACCCATCCCCGAGACGGAGAAGCAAGACCCCATCAACCCCTACGGCGCCTCCAAGTTCATGCTTGAGCGCGTTTGTAAGGACTGCGAGCGCGCCTACGGTCTCAAGAGCGTGTTCCTGCGCTACTTCAACGCCTCCGGCTCTTCGGAAGACGGCCTTATCGGCGAAGATCACGAGCCCGAGTCTCACCTCATCCCCGTGATTTTGCAGGCCATCAAGGGCGAGCGTCCCGCCATCACCGTATTCGGCACCGACTACGACACCCCCGATGGCACCTGCATCCGCGACTATATCCATGTGGATGACTTGGCAGATGCCCACCTGCGCGCACTGGATTACCTGATGAAGGGTGGCGACACCAACTGGTTCAACCTCGGCACCGGCAAGGGTCTCTCCGTTAAGGAGATTATTGATGCCGCCGAGAAGGTAACCGGCATGAAAGCCCCCGTTGAATACGGCCCCCGCCGTGAGGGTGACCCGCCCCGCCTGATTGCAGATGCCCGCAAGGCTGCTGAGGTTCTGGGCTGGATTCCCAAGCATCAGGACGCGCTGCACATCGTTGAAACCGCTTGGAAGTGGTTCAACGGTCCCCGTGGCGGTCATTATTAATAGAACGGTAAAACTATTCAGCAGCCGTTGAGGTTTCCCCCTCAACGGCTGCCTTTCTTTTATCCATTGGTGCTGTTCAGTTTGCCCCCCTTTCAGGCGAACACGCCTGACAAAAATTCATTGCCACAAGGCAGAAACAGCAAGATGAACGGGCATCGTGCGTAAACGGAATCATCATCAAAAATTTTAACAGTGCCAATCTCTTTCAGCCTTGCAGGAGCTCAATCCATTTGATAGAATAGAGCCGACCTGAACACGGGGCATGGTGTAGGCCCCCCGCAAAATCCCCCCTTTAACCCGATTCATTGCATGAAAAAAGTCAGCATCGTTGCAGCAGTTGTCAGTCTGGCAATCTTTTGCCTGATAATGGTGGCAACAGGCAAAAATACGGAAACTGTGTTAAAGCTCTTGTGTTTTCAACTTGCCGTTTTGTGGTTGAGCAATGAGGTATGGCAACGCATTCTCTCACTGCCGGGCTTGCTGAATCTCATCTTCGGAGCCATGGGCAAAGTTAAACCGCAGGTAACAGCCAAAATAGGGGGCATGTTGTACCGCATCAGCACCGTAACATTGTTGCTGGCACCCCACCTGTTATACGCGCTCCTCTTTGCGGCAGATTCGCTCTTTGACCAAGTGGCAAGCAATGCGGCGGGCATCTCCTTTACTCATACATTATTTATCTGCTCGTGGTGCAGCATCCTGCCGTTTTGGTTGATGGCTCTTGCCTGCCGAATGGAGCCGCTCAGCATCACCAACCTGATTTCCAACCCTTTCGACCTGCAATCCATCGCCCAAAAAGCGTATGATGCCCGCCAGATTAAAAAGCCCCTGCACCCCCGTGATACCCCGGCTGTATTGTCAGACACCGTTGCGCAGGAAATCTTGCCCGCACACCGAGAGCTGCTCAGCCGTCACCTGCAAGATGATGAACAAGTGCTGCACTCCACCCGCCCCGTGGCAGATGCCCCCAATAAACACACCGCCATCCCTCAGCCCTTTTTTGCGGCAACCACGCTGGCAAGCGTTTTTCTGTTGATATTCTGCATCAACGCCATTCAACAGGCGGACGGCATGGCTCTGGTGCTCACGCTCATTGTCATGGGTACTCTTTGCATCGTATTCTCAGCCGGTTCGATTTATCTTTACAAAGTTCCGGCAAAATGGAGAGCAAGGCTCGCCAACGTCAGCTATGTTGTTACGGATAAACGTCTCTTTATCTTTGAGCAATCCCATGTTCAGGCATTCTCGCTCTCGGAAAAGCTGTTTATTCATACCGAGCAGGTACAAGACACCACAGGCATCATCTACATCAGCCGCCCCGGCTTGGCAGATGCCATGGCCGGACTCGTCCTCGGCAAGTTTGCGCAGCAAGACCCCGACCGAATTGAGGGTCACGTGGCTCTCAATCATCCCTTACCCGGATTCATGAATTGCCCTGAGGCTGATAAAGTGTTCGCCTTGATTGAATCCTTACGCAGCAACTGATAAACACGCATCAGCATACCGTAAAACTCTGATATACTGCCTCATTTGCCTTTACGAGCACGGTAAATGCTGCTAGAATACGCTCATGGCAAACCACACAGAGCGAGAATTACCGTACATTAACCACAGGCGCGGGCTGGTAACACTGAGCCCCCTGGTGGTGTTTTTCCTGATTTATGTGGTAAGTTCACTCGTTGCGGGAGATTTTTACAAAATGCCCGTAGCCATTGCTTTTTTAGCGGCCTCGGGGTGGGCTTTCATGATATGCAAGCCCAAGCGTTTCACGCAGCGGGTGGAGCGTTTCTCCGCAGGGGCAGCGCACAGCAACATCATGATGATGATTTGGATTTTCATCCTCGCCGGTGCCTTTGCCAAGGGTGCAGAGCACATAGGCGCGGTAGATGCCATGGTAAAACTCACCCTCAACCTTTTACCCGCCAATATGTTGCTACCGGGTGTATTCTTGGCGGCTTGCCTCATATCTCTTTCCATCGGCACCTCGGTAGGCACCATTGTGGCACTCATGCCCGTGGCGGCCGGGCTTGCCGCCGGGGCCGGATGCCATGCCGGCATGATGGCAGGTGCCGTGGTGGGTGGCGCCTTCTTCGGAGATAACCTCTCATTCATCTCAGACACCACCATTGCAGCCACCCGCACGCAAGGCTGCGCCATGAAAGACAAGTTCCGCGCCAACTTCCGTATCGTCATCCCGGCAGCCATCTGCATTCTGGCACTGTACACCGTGTTGGGGCTTCAATTTGAAAACAAGACAATCTGTGGGCATACCAACTACGCTCTTGTACTGCCCTACCTGATTGTTCTGGTCAGTGCCATTTGCGGCATGAATGTTATGAAGGTGCTCTTCTTGGGTATTGCCGCCACGGGGGTAGCCGTGCTGAGCATGCCCTCCGTCACCCTGTTAGACTGGGCAGGTGCCATGGGCGCGGGTATCACCGGCATGGGAGAGCTCATCATCGTTACCCTGCTGGCAGCGGGCATGCTTGAGCTTATCCGTTACAACGGCGGGCTCAGTTACATCATCTCTCACCTGGCCCGCGGTATACGCGGCCGCCGCAGCGCAGAGCTCAGTATCGGGCTCATGGCCGCCCTCGCCAACCTCTGCACCGCCAACAACACCGTTGCCATCGTGGCAGTCGGTAACATTGCACGTCGCATCGCCAAGAAATACACTATCCCCCCTGCCCGCACCGCCAGTTTGCTGGATACCTCCTCATGCATTATTCAGGCCGTCATCCCCTACGGTGCGCAGCTCCTTGCCGCAGCCTCCCTTGCCGGTCTCACCGAGGCGGATATCATACCCCACCTTTATTACCCCTTTGCCATGGCCATCTGTGCTTTGGGCTTTATTATCTTTGCCCCTAAAAAAAAGATTTAAGGCAATAACACGCGGAGTGGCAACATACGGAATACCATAGCATTCGGTGAATAGCCATACCTCATCAAACGGCAATTTGCAGGGGAGAAATTTTGAGTCCACCGAAGGTGGACGAAGTTTAATTGAATCCGCTTGCGGATGAAGTTTCATTGACTGCCGCCGGCAGGAAGTTTCATTGACCAAAGGAAAGTTTCACTAACTTTGTCCGCAAGGGCAAAGTTATTACAAACGGAATCTCTTTTGCGGCAACAGCCGCCATTATTCTTAAATTCCGGAAGTCAGCGCAGCTATCGCTGCGGAGTGTTGACGTTTTTTAATCCTCGCCTATACGGCTCGTCAGTGAAACTTCCGGTAAACCGTCAGTGAAACTTCGCAGTGCTCAATGAAACTTCCGGCTACGCCATCAATGAAACTTCGCGGCATTCGCCGCTCAATGATTTTCTCCCCACACACTCCCCGATTTATCTATTCCCCATGGCTTAATCATATACCGAACATTATAATACGGCATGCAGATAAAAAAATCTTCCGAATGCTTGCCTAATACATTTATTTTTGATAGACTACTGCGTATGGCAGTTACTCTCAGTCAGAATGAAATCAGTGCACGCGCAGCCAAATTTGCCGGGGTATGGAAAGATACGGAGCGAGAAGAGGCGGAAGCGCAGTCATTTTTAATCGACTTTTTTCAAGTGCTGGGGGTAGACCGCAAAAAGGTTGCCATCTTTGAGCATAAGGTGAAGTGCTTGGATGGAGGCAACGGTTATATTGACCTGTTTTGGAAAGGTAAAATCCTAATCGAAATGAAGTCTCGCGGCAAAGACCTTGCCGCAGCCTACGAGCAGGCCAAACGCTATGCAGATACGCTGGCACACCATGAGATACCCAAAATCATTCTGGTGTGTGATTTTGAAAACTGGCATGTGTATGATTTAAGCAAAGATGCTCAGCTTACCACGTTTACCCTCTCTGAGCTGCCGCAGTATATTCACCTTTTCCATTATCTGGCCGGGTATGAGCAGCGCGAGTATCAGGAGGAAGACCCCGTCAACGTGCAAGCTGCCGAGCTGTTGGGTAAACTGCATGACCGACTGAAAGAAATCGGCTACGTGGGGCACCCGTTGGAGGTATACCTCGTGCGCCTGCTCTTCTGCCTGTTTGCGGAGGACACCGGCATTTTCCGTAAAGATGCGTTCCGCTCTTATATTTTGGACTGCACCGCTGAAGACGGACGAGACCTTGCCCCGCTGCTGGCAGAGCTCTTCCAAGTGCTGAACACCCCGGAGAAAAACCGCCTTTGCACACGCAATGAGGCCATCAAAGAGTTTCCCTATGTCAACGGTGGGCTCTTTGCAGAGTTTCTGCCCATGCCCGCCTTTGATGCAGACATGCGCCAAGCGTTGCTCAACTGCTGCGCGCTGGATTGGAGCCGCATTTCCCCCGCCATTTTCGGCTCCATGTTCCAGTGCGTGATGGATGCCGCCGCCCGCCGCGCCCTGGGTGCGCACTACACGAGCGAGCGCAACATCCTCAAGCTCATCAACCCGCTGTTTATGGATGCACTGCGAGAGGAGTTTGAGAGCATTCAGTATGATAAATCCAACCGCAAGGAGGCGCGCTTGCAAGCGTTCCACAAAAAGCTCTCAGAGCTTACCTTCCTGGACCCCGCCTGCGGTTGCGGTAACTTCCTCATTGTAGCCTACCGAGAACTGCGCCGTCTGGAGCTATCTGTCATTGCAGAGCGTGAAAAGCTGGAGCTGAAAAACTCCGGCACCAAATGGATGCTCACCGCCAACGATGTGTGCTTGGTCAACGTCAACCAATTCTACGGCATAGAGCTGGAAGATTTCCCCGCTCAAATTGCGCAGGTGGCTATGTGGCTCATGGACCACCAGATGAACATTGAGGTAGGTAACTACTTCGGCGAGGCTTACGCGCGCATTCCGCTGAAAGCCTCTGCCACCATTGTATGCGGCAATGCCCTGCAAATGGATTGGGAGACCGTGGTGCCCAAAGAAAAGTTGAATTACATCATGGGCAACCCGCCGTTTGCAGGAGCCAGACACATGAGCAAGGCTCAAAAAGAGGATCTTTTGCAAGTATTTGATGGCTTAAAAAATGCGGGAGATTTGGATTTTGTTGCAGCATGGTACAAAAAATCTTTAGTATATATGCAAGGCACACAAATTGAGACCGCACTTGTTTCTACCAATTCCATATGCCAAGGACAAGCTGTTGCCATTCTTTGGCAACACTTATTGAAAGATTCAGATATTCACATCAATTTTGCCTACCGAACATTCAAATGGAGCAATGAAGCAAAAGGACAAGCGGCTGTTCATTGTATCATTGTAGGGTTCAGCAAAGCCATTAACAGAACGAATAAGTTCATCATCAATGAAATGGGTGAATATCTCAATGTTACTCACATCAATGGGTATCTCATTGATGCCGCTAATATATATATCACCAATAGAAACAAACCAATATGCCCTATACCGGAAATGGCCTTTGGGTCCATGCCGAATGACGGAGGGCATCTTCTCATTGAACCTGCAGATTTTGACAAATTTTCAGAACAAATACCTCAACATGTTAAGCCCTTTTTAGGCGCAAAAGAGTTTCTTCAAGGGAAAAAACGGTGGTGTCTTTGGTTACACCGCATATCACCGCAAGAATACAGACATATAGACTGTGTGACAGAACGTATTAAAAACACCCAACAATTTCGTGAAGCAAGTACAAGAGATGCAACACGCAAATTGGCGAGCACTCCATCGCTTTTCGGAGAAATCAGACAACCGGAAAAGGGGCAATACCTCCTGGTTCCCAGACATTCATCAGAAAACAGAATATATATTCCTTTCGGTTTTTACCCCGCTGATGTTATTTGCGGAGATTCTAATATGCTTATCCCTAATGCATCACTCTATCATTTTGGAGTTCTCACGTCTGTAATGCACATGGCATGGACACGAGCAGTGTGCGGACGCATCAAAAGCGATTATCGATATTCCAATAAAATCGTTTACAACAACTTCCCTTGGCCGGATGCAAACGAAGCACAGCAAGAAAAGATTGCGGAACTGGCGCAGGGGGTGTTGGATGCCCGAGCCTTATATCCCGACAGCTCTTTGGCAGACCTTTATGACCCGCTGACCATGCCGCCCGAGCTGGTAGCAGCCCACCGCAAACTGGATACAGCGGTAGAGAAAGCCTATGGCCGCACGTTTAAGGATGATGCGGAGCGAGTAGCGTACCTGTTTGAGAAATACCAGGAATTGACCTCAAACTGAAACGGCCATGGCGTTAATGCAGTTGGCGGCGGTGTGGATTCATATCGCGGGCGTGGTCTTCGCGGTCCTCACGGTTGCGGAGCTTGTGGCGTTTCTCGCGTTTGGTGACACGCTCCAGGGTCATTTGACGTTTGGCGGAGCGGCGTTCGAGCTCAGCGACTTCATTTTCAAGGTTGAGGAAGCTCTCATAGCGCTCTGCTGAGAGAGCACCGGACTCCAGCGCGGCACGAATGGCGCAGCCAGCATCTTTGCGGTGAGAACAATCAGCAAATCGGCACTCGTAAGAGAGTTGCGTGAGGTCATCAAACTGAGCACGCAGAGAAGCAACATCCGTCCACATTTGAATTTCTCGCATGCCGGGGTTATCTATCAGCACACCGCCGCCGGGCAGCACCGCCAGCCTGCTGGATACCTCCTCATGCATTATTCAGGCCGTCATCCCCTACGGTGCGCAGCTCCTTGCCGCAGCCTCCCTTGCCGGCCTCACAGCGGCGGATATCATACCCCACCTCTATTACCCCTTCGCCATGGCCGCCTGCGCCTTGGTGTTTATCATCTTTGCTCCGAAAAAGCAATTTTGATACCCTCTACAGAGACGGACAAAAACACAAGGATAGTCTTCGCTTGAAAGACGAGTCAAGAATATTAGGTAAGATGGGGGCATGGGCATGCTGAGATAGGGCTGATGTAATCCGCCCCCGGTATTCTTTCCCCGGCCCTTACATGTGTATTTTTTCTGAATCAAGAACCGGCTGATGCTTCGCGCATCAACGCTTGGCGCCTGCCGCCTTGAGGTTTTTGATGCACTCTTTACATCCGCTTCGGTAAGCCTTGGTCAGAGGCGTTTCTCCGTTAATATCTCTTGAATTGATTTTAGCCCCCTTGGCTATCAATAATTTGACACATTCACAACGTCCATTAACGGCTGCTAAGTGCAGAGGAGCCCATTTAGATTCACCTGTAAGATTCACATCTGCGCCTGCATCCAACAGGATTTTGACGCAGTCACTATAATCAGCCACAATGGCCTTAGCCAGTGGCGTTTCGCTATCCGTGCTCTTGGTATTAAGTTTTGCTCCCTCAGCAATCAATAATTTAACGCATTCACCGTGACCATTGAAAGCTGCTATATGCAAAGGGGTGTATTTATATTTATCTACGGCGTTCACATCAGCACCGGCTTCTATCAAAATTCGGACACACTCAGGATTTCCGCTTCCGGCCGCCATGGCAAGAATTGAATCTGTAGCCTTAATATCCGCCCCTGCCTCCAGTAGCAGTTTGACACAATCACTGTGCCCATTGGCTGCGGCATTGAAAAGGGGTGTACACCCCCATTCATCCGCACCATCAATCTTTGCCCCCATGGCAATCATTTGTTTCATTTGCTCCATGTCTCCTTGCGTTGCATAGGCGCGGAGAAGATTATCTTTCATCTCAGATGACATGGAAGATTTAGGCGTAATAGTGATGGTAATCTCTTTGTCTGACACAGTACTGATGTCAGCCCCTGCCGTGGGCATAATGACGGCGAACATAACAACGCCAAAAAGAGAAAAAACCGTGTGTTTCATGAGTTTCTGCAGATGTTTGAGTCGGTAATTTATCAATAATCGTAATTGCGGGCTTAAGCAGTATATTTATTCGTTTGAGAGATGTCAAGTAAGAAGAGAAACAAAAATGATGAAAATTCCCCATTCTCACTTGAACAGGGTGTAGGAAATTGATATAACGTCGCCAACAGATACACGTTCAGTTATGACCAAATACCCGCCTTTCGTTCTTTGACTTTGCACACTTATATGCTTTTGTATATCCGGTTGCAGCGAAAATCCGGCGGAGCATTATCACAGCCACGGCTATCGTCCCGGTATCGATTATAAGACACATGGTGCGGGAGAGCTACCGGAGGTATGTGGAACGGAGAGCATGATACACTCTTTGATTATATACCAAAATCTCGGGTATATGAGTATTGGGTGGATGCGATTTTGTAGTAAGTTTCCGGATTTTGCCGAGTTGCAGAAGTTTGCAGCAGCAGCACAGGGCGCCGCCTGTATATTGCTCAGGTAAATGAATCTCTCACCCGCCCACAACTCCCGAGCGGCAGCACTTATTATGTTGATGGTTATGACTTCACCTGTTTGAGAAATACCAAGAATTGACCACACGCTAAAACGTCCTTAACGAAGGCTTAATGCAACTGGCGGCGGTGGGGATTCATATCGCGGGCGTGGTCTTCGCGGTCTTCGCGGTTGCGGAGCTTGTGGCGTTTCTCGCGTTTGGTGACGCGCTCCAGGGTCATTTGACGCTTGGCGGAGCGGCGCTCAAGCTCGGCGACTTCGTTTTCAAGATTGAGGAAGCTCTCATAGCGCTCGGCAGAGAGGGAGCCGGCCTCCAACGCGGCGCGAATGGCGCAGCCGGCATCTTTGCGGTGAGAGCAGTCGGCAAAACGGCATTCGTAGGAGAGCTGCGTGAGGTCATCAAATTGAGCACGCAGAGAGGCTACATCCGTCCACATCTGGATTTCTCGCATGCCGGGGTTATCAATCAGCACACCGCCGCCGGGCAGCACCACCAGCTCACGCGCCACGGTGGTGTGACGGCCCTTACCCGTCACCTCATTCACACCGCCCGTTTCAAGCCATTCATCGCCCAGCAGGGAGTTCACAAACGTGCTTTTGCCCACGCCTGAAGAACCTACAACGGTAATGGTGGTACCCTTGGGTACACGGCGCAGGTACTTGGGGTACCCTTTTTTCCAGCGTGCCACAATGGGGTATACCTCCACCCCCAAGGCTGCCACCTCATCACAGGCTTGCTTCATTACCTCAGGGGCAACGATATCTTCTTTATTAATCAGCACCACGGGCTTGGCACCGCACTTATGAATGAGGGTGAGATAGCGCTCTATACGGCGCAGGTTGTAGTCACTGTCGGCATCCGTCACCAGCACCACCATATCCACATTGCAGCCGATAACCTGCTCTGCGCAGCTTTTACCGGGAGCTTTGCGGGAGAATCTGTTACGGCGCGGCAGAATGGCACGGATAACGGGCAGGTCTTTCCCCGTACCGGGGTCTACGGCCACCCAATCCCCCACGGTGGGCAGGTCTGCATCGGTAACGGCATCGTGCCATACTTTGCCGCAGAGCACCACCTCATGATCCCCCTTGCCCTTGGCAATGACCGTAAAATTGTGACGCGTTTCGCGAATGATTCGGGCAGGATACCAAGTGGGTTCCTCAAGCGCGGCAAAAGCGGCTGCAAAATCGGCATTCCAGCCGAGCATTTCCATGGTAACGGTCATGAGGGAATAATGGTGGCGTGTTCAATAATCTGCAAGGCAATGTGCTCTTTGGTGTCTTGCGGCAGGTGAATCTCATGGTTGGGGTAAATGAGCACCACCTCATTCTCTCGGGAATCAAAGCCGATACCGGGTTTGGAGACATCATTGGCCACAATCATATCACACTGCTTGCGCACGAGTTTATCTCGGCCGTAGGCAATAACATCATTCGTTTCGGCCGCAAAGCCGATAAGCTTACCCTCAAAGCCGAATACAGAGCGCATGCTGCCGAGAATATCCGGTGTGCGCTCCAGCTCCAGCACGAGTTTATCTGCCTGTTTTTTGATTTTCTGCTCCGCACACACCACGGGGCGATAATCTGCCACGGCAGCGCAAAGGATGGCGACATCTACCCCTTTAATCATATCCCGCACGGCATCATACATTTGCTGCGCGGTCTCCACGGGGATAAAGTCTACACCCGCGGGAACATCCAGCGTGGTGGGGCCGGAAATGAGCAATACCTCATGCCCCTCATGCCGTGCAGCCCCGGCCAAGGCATAGCCCATGCGCCCGGATGAACGATTTGTCAGATACCGTACGGGGTCAAGCGGCTCTCTGGTAGGCCCGGCAGTGATGAGAAACTTCATGATGTTGCAAAAGGTGGTTACTTATTTTCCGACTGCTCGCGGAGCTTGGACTGAATACCGCGAATGAAGACGGACTCCAAAGAATTACGGGCGGGGGAGCAGCCCAGCCAAGAATCCCCTGCAAGGGTGCGGATTTGCTCCAAGAGCTCAGGGGAGGGATTGCGCAGGGAGACCTCTGTAGTTGAACGGTCTCTGGTGATGGACTCCATGGAGCCATCTGCAATGAGGCAACCACGGTACAAAATACCCACGTTGTCACAAATCTCCTGCACTTGCTCCAACAGGTGAGAGCACAAGAACACCGTCATACCCTGCTCTTTGAGGTTGAGGATAATATCACGTATGGCACGGGAGCCGATGGGGTCAACACCGGCCGTGGGCTCATCCAACACCAGCAGGCGCGGACGCTGCACAAGAGCCTGAGCCAAGCCCACACGCTGCAACATGCCCTTGGAGTAGCCCCCGAGGCGACGGTGGGCGGCCTCCGTCAGGCCGGCAAGCTCCAGCATCTCTGCCGTGCGCTCGCGCAGTTCTTTGCCACGCAAGCCGCACAGGCGGCCGTAAAAGCGCACGGTTTCCTCACCGGTGAGAAACTTGTAAAAATAGGGATTCTCCGGCAAAAAACCGATTTCCCTGCGATTGGAAGCGGCTGTGGCGGGCTGCCCGAACACGCGGCAGCTGCCTGCATCGGGCGCGAGCAGCCCCACCAAAGCCTTCATAATGGTACTTTTGCCTGAGCCGTTGGGGCCGATGAGACCGTATACCGAGCCTTGAGGAATGCTCAGGCTCACGCCTTTTACGGCGTACACCCCGCCTTTACCCCAATGGCCGGGGAAAGACTTGTGGATGTTCTCAATCTCAACGGCATTCATGCGGCGCGGCAATTACTGAGCATTGGCCATAAGGCGCAGCATGTTGGCTGCCATGGTGATACCCTTTTCAAAAATCTCCACGCGCATGTTTTCATTGGGGGAGTGAATGCGGGCATCCGGCAGGTCCATGCCGAGGAAGAGGGCATCTTTACCCAGCTGCTTGGAAATCTCTGCAATGATGGGGATGGAGCCACCCTCTCTCACCAACACGGGCGGGTTGCCGAAGGTATCTTGCAGGGCTTGCTGTGCAGCCTTGCCCCAAGAGGAATGCGGGTCGCAGATGTAGGCCTCGCCGCCGTGCTGGCGGGTAAACTTCATGCGCACGCTGGGCGGGCATACCTTGCGGAAGTGGGCTTCCACCTTGTCCAAAATGTCTTCGGGGTCTTGGCCGGGCACCAAGCGGCAGCTCATCTTGGCGAGAGCCTTGGTGGGGATAACGGTCTTGGAGCCCTCGCCCTCATAACCGCCGGAGATACCGTTGAGCTCAAAGGTGGGGCGGGCATATACGCACTCAGCGCCGGTGTAGCCGGTCTCGGTACGCAGGCAGGGCACGCCGGTAAGCTCGGCAAGCTCGGCATCGCTCATGCCGGGCACGCGTTTCCAGCTGTCTTTCTCCCACTGCTCGATATCGCTTACGCCATCATAGAAGCCCTCTACGGTGATGTGGTTATCGGCATCATGCGTGGTGGCAATCATCTCACACAGGGTGGTGATGGGGTTGGCAACGGAGCCACCGAACACGCCGGAGTGCAGGTCCATGCAGGGGGCGGACACCTCCAGCTCAAAGCAGCAAAGGCCCTTGAGACCGTATGAGAAAGAGGGAATATCAGGTGCAGCCATGCCGGTATCGCTCACCACAATCACATCACAGGCAAGCTCTTCCTTTACCTCGGGCTTCTGAATGAACTCAAACAGGCTGGTGCTGCCGCGCTCCTCCTCACCCTCAAGCAAGAAGATTACATTGAGCGGCAGGGCGCCATCCTGCTCAATCACCTGCTGCACACCGAGGATGTGAGCCATGATTTCACCCTTATCATCAGAAGCACCGCGGGCATATACGCGACCGTCACGCACGGTGGGGGTAAAGGGGTCGCTGTGCCACTCGTTCAGCGGGTCAACGGGCATCACATCATAGTGCCCGTAAATCAGGATGGTGGGCTTACCCTCAAGCTTGGGGCTGTGAGCCACCACAATGGGGTGAATGTCGGTAAGGTGCTTTTTGGCATCAAAACCGAGGCTTGCCAACTTGTTTACCAAGAAATCGGCACAACGTTCCACATCCCCCGCATGCTCAGCAACGGCAGATACACTGGGGATACTCAAAAAGGCAAAAAGGTCATCAAGTTTGCTCATGCCCTCATTCTACCCCACACTCCACGCGCGCGCAAGCTTTTATTAAGTACGCAGCGTAAGTTCCGACAATGGGTAGGCTATGCCCATTTGCCTTGGCAGGCAAATGGGGGGGCATCGCGTCAGTCCTGCGGGCTGCTTGCTACGCCCTCCCGGGGTGACACCTCGCTTACGCTCGGTGAAACTTCACATACGTTCAATGAAACCTTGCGCCTGTTGGCGCGCGGTGAAATCTCGCGGCGATGCCGCTCGGTGAGTGAGTTAGGCACGCGAAGCGTGCCTAACTTTCACTTTGTACATGGTAAATTGTAAATCTCACATTGGCTCGATTGCATCGAGCATGAAGAGCGAGTCCGGGGGCTCGCAATGAAGAACGCCTGGCGGCGTATATGAAGACTCGCTTTCGCTCGAATGAAGAACCCGCGCTTCGCGCGGGTATATGAAGGGTTCGCTTACGCTCACACTGAAATTCAGGGTCAGCGGCGCAGCTCGTCTCTGGTGGCTTCTCTCACCTGAACGGTAATCACTTTTTCCGGCAAACCGGCGGCTTTAACGGTGAGTTTGGCGGTGCCTTTACCCTTGCGTTGAGTACGGAGCACAACCAGAATACGCCCGTTGAAAAACTCTTGTTTCGGGCTTTGCATGCAGGTGTGGTCTATGGGGTTGCCGTTGCAGCAGCCCACAAGCTCTACCGGGCCGTCTACGGAGAATGAAACCTTGCGGCAATCCGTTGGGATTACGTAGCCATCCTTATCTTCTACCGCAAGGGATACGTAGGCCAAATCACGGCCATCTCCCGCAAGCTCTTTGCGGTCCACAGACACACCCACGGCGGCAGCTTTGCCGGTGGTGACACGCTCTGCCACGGCCCAAGGCTTGCCGTTTTTACGCACCACCACTTTAAGCTCACCGGGCGCGTATTTTACGTCTTCCCAAACAAAGCGATGCCCATTTTTGCACACCTGAACACCGGCTTGGGAAAAATGCCCGCCCTCGCCCTTACGGCGTACGCCCAAGCTTTTGCCGTTGAGGAACAGCTCTGCCTCATCTCCCGAGGAAAAACACATAACGGGAGTCACTTGCCCCTCTCGCCCCCGCCAGTTCCAATGCGGCAGCAGGTGGGCAAATTTTTCATCCGGAGCCCAACGGCTGCGGTAGAGATAATAGGTATCTTTGGGGAAACCGGCAAGGTCTATGATACCGAAATAAGAGCTGCGGGAGGGGGCTTTGTTGCCCAACTTACGGAACTCCCGCATAATGGCTTTGCGCTCGGCCTCCGGCAAATGCTTGATATTATTCTCAATGGAGGCATCCTGATTGTAAGGCGTGGGCTCACCGAGGTAATCATGCCCCGTCCACACAAACTCACCGGCTACCCGCGGCACGCTATCCTGCACGGTAAACTCAACATCCGGGCAATACCCCCAGTTGGGCGCAGACAAGCCATACGAACTTACCTGAAACGGTATAGAACCTGCACCGAGGTACCCGCCATTCACCCCCCAGCGCAAGGGGAATACATAGGTATCACGCGTTGCCACACAAGAGGCGGTCTCTGAGCCGTAAAAGGGCATATCGGGGCGTTTTTGCACATACCCCGCATAATGAGAGGGCTTGTAGTTATAACCGAAAGCACCTTGCGTATCACCGAAGCCATTGTACGCGCCATCTGCCGCATTGGTGCCTACGGTATAGGGGCGGGTAGAATCATAACGCAGTATTTCATCCCGCAAATCGGCAGATATTTGTGCGCCGTCATTGCGGGTAATCTCCGGCACCTCATTGCCGCCGCTCCACGCAATAATGCAGGGGTGGTTGCGGTCTCTCAACATGAATTGGCGCACATCTTTTTTCCACCAAGAGTTCCAAAAGAGGTGGTAGCCGTTGACTTTATCATACTTTTGGTATCTCCAGATATCAAAAAGCTCATCAACCACCAGAATGCCGTGTTTATCACACAAATCCAACGCCTGCGGAGCGGGCGGGTTGTGGGTCATGCGGATGGCATTGCACCCCATTGTTTTGAGGGTTTCTATTTTACGCTCATAAGCACGCTCATGAAAAGCCGCGCCCAGCGGGCCGAGGTCATGGTGCTCACAAACGCCTTTGATTTGCACGCGCTCACCGTTGAGGTAAAAGCCATCCGCCCGCCATTCAACGGTACGCACCCCAAACGAGGTGGTACGGGAATCCAGCGGTTTCCCATCCATCTGCACCGTGGTCTCAAGCTCATACAAATGCGGGGAGTCACAGCTCCACATCTTGGGGGAAGACAGCTCCAGCTCATGCTCAACGGTTGCGGATTCTCCCGCTGCAAGGCGAAGGGATTTCGGGGCAGCAGTTTCGCCTGCCACACGTTGAGAAACCATTACCTCTGCGGTGCTCTTGCCGGTATTGCAAACGGTAGTTTGAACGCAAACGGTGGCAGATTTTTCCGAGACACGGGGAGTTGTCACATAAACGCCCCATTGGTCAATATGCACGGGTGTTGTTTTCTCCATCCACACATGGCGGTAGATACCGGCACCGGGATACCAGCGGGTGGATTGGGGGCGATTACTTGCCAGCACTGCCACCACATTCTTTTTACCGGCACGCAGATGCGGGGTCATATCCACCCGAAAGGAGTTGTAACCATACATCCACTCCCCTGCTTTTTTACCGTTCACAAACACTTGCGGGCATGACATCACGCCGTCAAAATCCAGATAATATCGTTCTTTCTGCGCGTTGAAATCGGCCGGCAATTCAAATTCTCTGCGGTACCAACCATAGCCCACCCAAGGCAATTTGCCCGTTTCGTTGGGTTCATCCGGCAAAAACTTGCTTTCAACAGCCCAATCATGCGGCAGTTGAACTTTGCGGAATCCCTTGGCCTCAAAACCGGGAGAGGCTTCCTTATACAAAGCGGGCATAGGCAGCACGCGCCCCTTGGAATCCAAAAACTCAACTTCTCTGATACTGGCCCAAGAGCCTTGCCCCGACACCGTAATTTTGAGAGATTGAACGGAACGCCCGCCGATATTAACCAGCGTTTCTTCCCCTTGGGCGTTAAGCTCTTTTTTGTCTGTTTTATTACCGAAATCCAGCTGAATGAGGGCGTTTTTGGGCTTATCATTCTCCCACACGATACGCAGCTTGTGCACCTTTTGTTTAAGACGCGGAGAAAGGCTGAGATAATGCCCGGGCTTGGCGTCCGGGGCAGCCCAGCGGGTGGACTCCAAACCATCCACCGCTTTTACCGCCTCATTGCCGTATTCTTCGCAATCTGCTTTAACCCAATCACCGGACACTGCGGGGGTACCCTTGCCCCCATACTTAAACAACCACCCGTTATCAAAAGAAATACGAGAGCCGGCAAGGGCAGATAAAGCCCCCGTTATCAACACCGCCGCAACTCTCAACATCATTTCAGCAAGCTATCATAATTGCTGCCGCAAGACAAGCAAAAAAAGCAGCAACCACAAAAATGGCGCGCATGGCATGATTGATTCTTGATAGGGACAAAAACTGTATGTTATAATGAGTGCATGGTATATTTTTTCCGATTTCTCCTGACAGTGGCTGTACTTTGCGGCGGCATGCTGACACAGCAAGCCGATGCTGAGGTGTGGGCAAAGTTTTCAGAAGACGGTAAGTGGGCATTGGTGCCGCTTGCGGACGGATTTGATTTTCCCGTAGGCAAGCCTAACGGCGATGGCTACTACAAAGCACGCGGGCTGCGCCTGAAATCCCCCCGCCACTTGGGCGAAGACTGGAACGGCAACGGCGGCGGTGACTCCGATTTGGGCGACCCCGTATATACCATAGGCCACGGTTTGGTGACGTATGCAGATGACGCCAAAGGCCGCTGGGGCAAGGTGGTAATTGTGCGCCACGCTTTCCGTGACCCGAAGAGCGGCCGCGTGCTCTGCTGCCAAACCCTGTACGGGCATTTGGACCGCATTGATGTGAAATTGGGGCAGTTGATAGGCCGCGGTGACCAGGTAGGCACCATAGGCACCAACAATGGCATGTTCCCTGCCCACCTGCATGCGGAGCTGCACTACAACATCTTGGCAAACTGCGGCCAGCAGGGCATCCCCAAAACAGCCAAAAATTACGGCGACCTCACCTCATTCATCAACCACTACCGCCGCCTGAAGCGCGAGCTCACCTTCGTAAAAGTGCCCGTGGGCTGTTTCCTGCCTTATAAGGACACGGAAGGTCTGTAAAAACACCGCGGGAAACGTGCCATGAAGACCTGTTTGTTCGGAGGCTCATTTGACCCGATTCACGCGGGGCATTTGGCAATAGCCGAAGCAGCCGTTGAGTGCGCAGGCTTGGATTGTGTGGTGTTTCTGCCGGCAGCATGCTCGCCGTTCAAAACCGGCAAAACCGCCTGTTTTTCCCCGCAGCAACGCTTGGATATGCTCTACCGAGCCACGCAAAACTTGCCGTGGGCAACGGTGTCTGACTTGGATTTGATTCTGCCGCCCCCCAGCTGGAGCTGGCGCATTGTGGAGGTATGGCGGCAACAACACCCGCAGGATGAGCTCTATTGGCTGATGGGGACGGACCAGTGGGAGCAGTTGCACAAATGGGCTCGCTATGATTATCTGACCGAGCACCTGCACTTCATTGTATACCACCGAGACACCCCGCCGCAACCCAGAGACGGCGTGCGAGCCACGTTCATCTCCGGCTCTCACCCGGCATCATCCTCAGCCATACGCCAAGCCCTGCAAAGCAATGGCCATTTCCCGCAAGATTGGGTACCCCAAGGGCTGGGGCAGTATCCGCAACCGCATTGATTCTCCATGAACGCCAACGAGAAAAAGGGGCAGATTTTCTACTTGAGCGTATTGACCGTGTTGTCATCTCTGGCAGTGGTCATTTTGCACTGTAACGGTGTATTCTGGCACAAACCCACGGGGCATGTATGGGTAACGGCGTGTCTCATAGAATCTTTGTTTTACTTTGCCGTGCCCGTCTTTTTCATGATAAGCGGCTGCACCCTCATTGACTACGGCAAACGGTACGGCACGGCACAGTTTTTTCGCAAGCGTGCAACCAGAACCTTGGTGCCGTTTCTCATATGGTCCGGTATAGCGGCAGTGTTCATGTGGTCTCTTTACCCGGAAAAAGATTGGGGGTTGGGCTACGTAATATCGGGCATCCTGAATCACCGATTCATGGATATATACTGGTTTTTCTTGCCTTTGTTTGCCATTTATCTGAGCATGCCGGTACTGACGGATATTCAGAACAAAGTACGCACGTTTACCTACATGGCCTTGTTTGGGGTGGTTACCATCTGCCTGTTCGGATTTCTGAGAGCCTGCGGGGTAACGGATATACCGTACAGTCTTTCAGCCCCCGTGTGCGGTGGTTTTTTGGTGTATCCCCTGCTGGGCTATGTGTTGCACCACACGGAGCTGTCCCGCATGGGCAGATGGCTGATTTATGCAGGAGGCAGCTGTGCCGCGGGCGCGCATTTCGGCTTTACATACGGCTGCACCCCGGAGGGCGGTGACATTTTCGGGTTGTTCTCCGATTATCTGCATATCAGCACCGTATTGCAAGCCTGTGCGGTTTTTGTGTTTGTTAAGTACAACGCCCACGTAATTAACGGGCGAGATTTTCTGCGCAAAGCCGTTCTTTACATTCAACCGGCAGCTTTGGGCATTTATTTGAGCCACCAGTACGTTATCTTCTTCATGAATGAAATCGGGGTAGATGAAGGCTCCCTGCTCTACCGCACGGCGGGCGCATTCTGTATTTATCTGGTGCTGGCGTTGCTTATACGCCAATTGCAGCGCGTACGTTGGTTGCGCGTGCTTTTCCCCTGATTTTCTACGGCAAAATAAGGCATACGGCTTGCACAGCGGGCGCGCGCGTGGTATACTGTGCGCATGCCCAAAATCGCATTGATTCAGCAGGAGGCCGTAGCAGACCCGGCAGAAAATAAGCGCATGCAAATGCAAGCCATACGAGAGGCTGCCGCAGGCGGTGCTCAGATTGTATGCACGCAGGAGATGTGCACCACGCTGTATTTCTGCCGCACGCAGGATTGCGAGCTGTTCAACACGGCAGACCCCATACCGGGCGAGTGGACGGATGAGCTGTGCGAGCTGGCCAAAGAGCTGGGCGTGGTCATTGTTGCTGCCGGTTTTGAAAAACGCGCCACGGGCATCTACCACAACACCGCTTGGGTGATTGATGCAGACGGCAAGTTCTTGGGGCTGTACCGCAAGATGCATATTCCGCAAGACCCCGGCTTTGAAGAAAAGTTTTACTTTACCCCCGGAGACTTGGGCTACAAGTGTTTTGATACCCGCTACGGCCGCATCGGCGTGCTGATTTGCTGGGACCAGTGGTACCCCGAAGCCGCCCGACTCACTGCCATGCAAGGGGCTGAAATCATCTTCTACCCCACCGCCATCGGTTGGATTCCCGGGGAAGAAGCACTCTACACCGCCCAACACTGCGCATGGGAGACCGTGCAACGCGGCCACGCCGTGGCCAACGGCTGCTATGTGTGCGCTGTAAACCGCTGTGGTGTGGAGGGTGAAACAACCTTCTGGGGACAAAGCTTTGTAGCAGATTACTGCGGGCAAATTGTTGCCAAGGCTCCCGTAAAAGAGCGCACCATTCTCTACGCAGATTTGGATTTGAACGCACTGGAGGACCACCGCCGCATTTGGCCATTCTTCCGCGACCGCCGTATTGACTCATACAGCGGTATTACCCAACGCTGGGGCAAGTAAGACACCTTGATATATGAGCCGGAGTACACAGAGCAATCGCAAGCCGCCGCTGCGAGTCATCGTAGTGGGCATGGGCGTACGCTCTATGATATACTCCAGCGTGGCTCTCACCAACCCCGAGCTCTTGCAGATTGTGGGTGTGGTAGATATTGACCCCAAGCGCAGAGAATACGCCAAGCTCACCTTCGGGCTGGATGATGAGCAATGTTTCAACACCGTTGAAGAGCTGGTGGCGGTACCCAAGTTTGCAGATGCCGTCATCAACGGCACCATGGACAGATTGCACGTCAGCACCTCCCTGCCCATTCTGCGGCACGGGTATGACATGTTGTTGGAAAAACCCTTTGCCCTCAATGAGGAAGAAGCGGAGGTACTGCTGCAATGTGCCCGCGAAACGGGGCGTGTTGTCATGGTATGCCACGTGTTAAGGTATGCGCCTTTCTACCAACGGGTTAAACAAGTACTTAACTCAGGAGAAATCGGCCACGTCATTAACATCCACATGGCGGCCCAGGTCAACTATTTCCATGAAAGTGTGTCCTTTGTGCGTGGCAAATATGCCTCATCGGAGATATGCGGGTCCGGTATGTTGTTGACCAAATGCAGCCATGACCTTGACCTGATGGCTTGGCTGATGGGAGACAACCACCCGCAGCGCATTTCAAGCGTGGGCAGCATGTTCCAGTTCGTACCCGATCACGCCCCCGAAGGCGCGGGTACTCACTGCCTCAACAATTGTCCGGTAGAGCGTGATTGCCCCTACTCCGCCCGCCGTCTCTACATTGAAAACCCGCAGCGATGGGCAGACAATGTGTGGTATGACAGCAACTGCGCCCCGCCCGAGACAGACGCAGAAAAAGAGCAACTGCTCAGCACCCCCGATAATCCGTACAGCAGATGCGTTTACCGTTGCGAGACGGATATTGTTGACCACCAATCCGTTCTCCTGCATTTCAAGGACGGCGCAACAGGCACTTTCTCCATGACAGGCGGGGCGTCGGTATCAGCCCGCATCATTCATGTCATCGGCACACGCGGGGAGCTGTACGGCACCTTTGAATCGGGGCGTTTCACCATTTCTCACATTGCCCCCGGGGCACCTGCCGGGCGCGTACAGCACATGGTAGACATATCTGCCAGCCAAGAAGGCTGCCACCACGGCGGTGGTGACCGCGAAGTGGTGCTTGACTTCATTGCATATCTGCGCGGTGAGCCTACCTCCCCGGGTAAAACCTTGCTGGAAGACTCCGTATACGGCCACCGCATTGTCTTCCTGGCAGAAAAATCACGCCTTGCCAACGGTGCCGTACAAGAGTGGTAACCCGAAATAAGACCATCAATATTATCAGCAACATGATTAACGAACACCTCCAACATCAATGTACGATTCCTTTTTTCGGAAGGTTTTATACTCATCTGAAAGAATTAATTGCTGATAAGTGGAATCTGGATTTCAGGATGTTCAATCCTCAGCGTGGACATGTGGAAGACACCTCGGGAATTAATAAAGACACGGCATTGATATTATGGGGAGACGAGTATTCCCAAGTTTTCCCGACTCAATACTTCCGTAAAGCCGGTGCTATCATCAAATGTTACTGTCCCGAATCTTGGGAAAAGAGAGGCCTTATCCCGGTAACTGATACGGCCATGATATACAATCCTCAGCAAGAAGAAACTCCTATCCCCTGTTCTCAACGCCAATACACAATCATGTATTCAGCGAACTTGAATTATCGCAGAACAGATTTATTCCGAGGAGTATCGAAAAAAAGATTTTTCTATCCCTTCAGAATATCAAGTAATTACCCCATTACAGGGCAATATCCCCTTTTACACAAAGTAGAAGCCGTTGCTGCGCACAAATTCTTCACGAAGATAGAAAAGCAAAGAGATTTCAGTCACTTATATCCCAATTCATACATTAAGTTTCATGAGGGATTCATGGCAGGATCACTGAGTAAAGAAGAATATACTCACCGCATTAAAAACTCAAAGATATCTTGGTGTACGGCAGGATTCATGACAAACGAGACATCTCGATTACTGGAAGCAGCCTATGCAGGTTGTGCCATTGTCTGTGGGCGTTTGCCAGATAATGACATTTACCGTGGCAATCCGTTTTACATTATTGATGACTGGAGAACCATCCGAAAAGTCACTGATGAGCTTTTGAAAGATGAATCCAGATTGGATGAAATGGGAGCACTTTCTCGTCAATGGTTTGATACGCACTTCAGTCCGGATGCGCAGGCTGAGCGCATAGCATCTGTCTTGAGAGCGAGAAGACCTTAATATCATTAATACATGTTGTCGGCTTCCCCCCAGCCACGATTTAACTACCCGGATTTGCCGATTTCCCGCCGCAGAAGGGAAATTGCGGATGCGTTGCGCAAAAACAGGGTGGTAGTGGTTGTGGGCGAAACCGGCAGCGGTAAAACAACACAGTTGCCCAAAATTGCGCTGGAAGTAGCGGGAAACCGCAAGGGCATGCTGGGGTGTACGCAGCCCCGCCGCTTGGCTGCCGTGGCCGTGGCGCGGCGCATTGCAGAGGAGGTAGGCTGCGACATAGGCAGCTATGTGGGCTACCAAGTGCGTTTTGACGATAAAACAAGCCGAGACACCAAGCTCAAATTGATGACGGACGGTATTCTGCTGGCAGAAACACAGGATGACCGAGACCTACGCAAATACCACACCATCATCTTGGACGAAGCCCACGAGCGCAGCCTCAACATTGACTTTTTGCTGGGGTACCTCAAGCTGCTGTTGGAACGCCGCCAAGACCTCAAGCTCATCATCTCCTCCGCCACCATGGATGCGGGGGCGTTCTCCGAATTCTTCGGCAATGCACCCGTTATCAACGTAGAGGGGCGCACCTACCATGTAGATTACCACTACATGCCCCAGCGTCACCCCGATGAAGAATTGCCGCAGCATGTGGCCCGTGCCGTCAAGTGGCTGTCAGAGTACGATGAGCGCGGGGATGTGCTGGTCTTTCTCCCCGGTGAGCGAGAAATACGCGATTGTGCAGATGAGCTCAATGCGCTCAACCTGCCCCAAACTGATATTTTGCCGCTGTTTGCGCGTTTGGGCTTGGGCGAGCAGCAGCGTATTTTCCACCCATCGGGCAAAACGCGCCGCATTGTACTGGCAACCAACGTAGCAGAAACATCTCTCACCATACCGGGCATCATTTACGTGGTAGACAGCGGCTTGGCCCGTATCTCCCGCTACTTGCCGGGACGCCAGATTCAGCGTTTGCAGGTAGAGCCCATTTCTCAGGCAAGTGCCCGCCAGCGTGCAGGCCGATGCGGCCGTGTGACGGAGGGTGTATGCATACGCCTGTACTCACAAACGGATTTTGAGGCACGAGACGCCTATACCGACCCCGAAATCAAGCGCAGCGCGTTAGCGGGAGTTATCCTGCGCATGGCAGATTTGAAACTGCCGCCGCTTGGGGAGTTCCCCCTGCCGGACCCGCCAAGCCCCCGCTTGGTGAATGAGGGCTATAAAACACTGCGTGAAATCGGCGCGTTGGATCGCCACAAAAAGCTCACGGCCACGGGGCGCAGCCTAGCACGCCTGCCGCTGGATCCGCGCTTGGGGCGCATGCTGTTGGAGGCAGAGCACCAGCACTGCCTGCCCGAGCTGTTGGTGATTGTGGCAGGGCTCAGCATTATGGACCCGCGGGAACGCCCGCAGGAGTTCGCCACGCAGGCAGACCAAGCCCATGCACAATGGAAAAATGCCGACAGCGACTTTCTCTCCATGCTCACCCTGTGGCGCAGCTCATTGGAGTTCAAAAACAAGCGCAACCTCAACCGCAACCAACTGCGCAAATGGTGCAGTAAAAATTACCTGAGCTTTCTGCGCATGGTAGAGTGGCATAATCTGGAGCAAGACCTCTCTGCCGCCCTGCAAGACACCATGCGCTGGAGCATCCCACCGCTGTCCGCAGAGTCAGAGCAAGCCACGCCGGAGATGATTCACCGCGCCATTTTGGCAGGTGCGCCGCTGCAATTCGGTTTTTGGCGAGTCGATGAAAAAGTATACCGAGGCGCGGGAGGACGCGATTTTTCCATCTTCCCCGGCAGCGGCATGTTCCGCAGGCAAAAGCGCGCAGAGTGGATATTCGGCACGGAGCTGGTGGAAACCAGCCGACTGTTCATGCGCCGCTGCGCACTGTTGAACCCTGAATGGGTAGAGCAAATAGCCCCGCAACTGTGCTCTCACCACGCCTATGATGCGGCATGGGATCGCGCCGCCGGGCAAGTATTTGCCAAAGAACGCGTTACCTGCGGAGGCCTCACCATCATAGACGGGCGCCGTATCAGCTACGCACGTATTAATGTTGCTGCCGCCCGCGGCATTATGATTCAAGACGGTATCATGCAAAGCCAACTGCGTGATAAACCGCCTTTCATCAAACACCTGGAGGACATGCGTGAAGAAGTGCGCACCGTTGAGGCAAAATTGCGCCGCAGAGACCTCATTTGGTGCCGTGAAGCGGTGTTCAACTTCTTTTCTGCACGCCTGCCCAAAGATTGCGCGAGTGAAAAAGCCCTGCGCAATTGGAGGGATAAAGAAGAAAAGCGAGACCCCAAATGCCTCTTCATTCCCTATGAGGACTGCGTGTACCCCGGGGAAGATCACGCCCCTGCCGACATGTACCCAGATGAGCTGCAAGTGGCAGGCGGAGAATACCCCGTGTATTACAGCCATGCCCCCGGTGAGGCTGATGACGGTGTGACGTTGGGTGTGCATGTTGACCAGCTTGCAGATTTCCCGGATTGGCTGCCGGGTTGGGGGGTACAGGCTCACCTGGCAGACCGTGCGGAGATTTTGCTGCGCACGCTGCCCAAAGATGTGCGCAACTTCCTGATGCCCATCGGCGAAGCTGCTGATGACTTTGCAGAAGATTGGTATGACCGTGAGCCGGATCGCCCGCTGGGGCAAGCTTTGGCAGAGTTTGTCATGCGCCGCTCTCAAAAGTTCTGCAACGCGCAGCAATTCGACTTCTCCCGCATTCCTGCCGAGCTTATCACAAAAATATGGGTGTGTGATGATAACGGAGATGAACTTGCCTTCGGCACAGATGCCGCAGCCCTGCGTGAACACCTGGCAGAATATCAGCAAAAACGCTTCAAAAAGCAGGCCTCCCGCACATTCTCTGCCACCCCCATGACCCGCTGGGATTGCGGGGAGCTGCCTACCACCGTAGATGTAGGCACCGGCGAGGGCTACCCCGCCTTGCAAGATGACGGCGAGCGCGTTCGCATCAAAGTATTCCCCTCTCAGGCAGAGGCAGACCGCGCCCACCGATTCGGCGTACGCAGACTTGCCATCATACGGCACGGGGATTTCATTAACGGTATTCGCAAAAAATTACCGCTCAAATCAATGGAGGCCAAACTGGCACTTACTACACTGGGCACCGCCCCCAAAAACAACGCGGCAGATACCATTTACGCCGCCATGGATGCCGCCCTGTGCGCCCCCCTCCCCCGCACGGCAGAGCAATTTGATACGGCCTGCACCCGCATGAGAGAACGCCTGTACGACACGATTGCGGGCACGCTCAACAAATTGTGGGAGCAATTGGCAGAGGCGGACCGCGCGTTGAGAGAATACTGCCTTACCGCCTCAAAAGACCGATATGCCACCCGCATTGCCGAAGATTTGCAGCGAGACTGGCAATGGCTTACCCGCCCCTTCTTTATCTCCGATGCCGCCCCGGAACAGATTCAGGATATATCTCGCTTTGCGCGCGGCATTACCATGCGCCTTCAAAAAATTGCCCAACAACCCGCCATACGCGAGCTGGAGCGCATTGATACCCTCAACGCAGCCATACGCGCGGATTTCTACGAGCAATACCCGCGCCACGCAGCATCCCCCGCATGGCTGGCATATGGGCTGATGGTGGCAGAGTACAGGCTCTCACTCTTTGCCCCCACCTTGGCAGCCAAAGGTCGCGCCTCTGTCAAAAAGCTTGAAACCGCTGCCGAATTGCTGTGATTTCAGCTTGTCAGCCGGGGTGAATATATGGTAGAATATGCTGACCCGTACAAAACCGGCTTCTCTCTACCATGGCATTAATGTTTCCGGCATGTTTCACCAGCAAAAACACGGCTGCAGGCGCAGCCGGTGAACGCTTGGTTTATGAATTTTTGAGAGATACCTTACCGGAAAGCTGGATTGTGATTCATGACCTGTGGCGTTTCTTTTTTCAAACGAAAAAGCGCTACTACACCAATTATGAAACAGACTTCATTGTGTTGATACCCAACAAGGGTATTACGGTTATTGAAGTCAAAAACATCAAAACCATTACCGTACAAGACGGCAAGTGGACCTTTGTGGCCAACAATGGCGTGGTCAGCGATTTCGGCTCCTATACCTCCCCTGTGCAACAGGCGTATTTGGCCACCAAAAAGCTGCGTACCTGTTTAGAGCGCAGATTTGACGTCAAACACATTGAGATGCGAAGCCTTGCCGTACTATTGCAACAAAAACGCGGCAACTTTCCGAAAGACCCGGAGTGGGATGACATGCTGGTATTCGGCATGGAGGAATTGGAACACCACCTCAAAAAGCGCATCAAATCTCTCTTTGTCGACAAAAAAGAGTTCAACGCAGAGTTGATGGATGAAATACGCAGTTTCTTGCTGCAAACCATCCAGTATGCACAAGACCCCAAAACATACATCAGCATGATGGACCGCGAGGCCGCCCCTCAAATTCACCTGCTGCGCATGTTAGAAAACAGCACCGGCGGTATACGGGTGGATGGTTGTGCGGGCTCCGGCAAAACGGTTATGGCCATGGCAGAGGTAGCCAGAATAGGCAAACGCATTGCCGACAAAAATCAGAACAAGCGCATTCTGTTGCTCTGCTATAACCGCCACTTGGGGCAAAGCTTGCGAGAGCATAAAGAAATACGCAAATTACGCAATAAGAACATTGTACACGCTAACACCTTTGCCCGATTCTGTGACAAAGTATTAAGCCCGACGGGTGAATCCATAGACTGGCGCAGCGCAGAGCGAGAAGTGGCAGCCAAAACGCCGCTGCTGCTTCGGGAAATTGAACAACATTGGCAATACGATTACGTGTTTGTAGATGAGGCGCAAGATTTTCACCCCTCGTGGTGGGCGTTGATTCATCAAGCCGTGGCCCCGCAAGGCAAGCTTTACCTTTTTGCGGACACCAACCAGTCTCTGTACGGGCATACCAATACCGTGCCGGAGTTACCCACGCGCGTTACCCTCAACACCAATCTTCGCAACAGCAAAGACATAGCAGACTACTGCCATTCTCTGCTGCCGGATGGTGCCGCCGTATACCCCCTGCCGCTCAGTATTCAAGAGGTGCACATTCTCCCCGGGGCTGCGGAGGTGGAAAAACGTGCCGAAACGGCAGATGCTCTCTTGCGTGAGCTTTTGCAAAAATATGACCGCCGCGACATTGTGGTGCTCTCACCGTGGAAAAAAGCGGAGAAATCCTCCCTCAACCGTATTCCCCATGTTTCAAGCTCATTCCCCCATGAATCCCCGGAGCGAGCCATGCAGAGATTAGACTACTGGCGGCAAGGCCACATTGTATTCGGCGATAGCATACGCGCGTTCAAGGGGCTTGAGTCTCTTGTTGTCATCCTTACCGATATTCCGGCACCGGGAGAATCCATGGCTTTCAGTCCCAATGATTTTTATGTAGCCTGTTCACGCGCGCGCATTGCTCTTTACATCATCCCCACCCATACGGGTGAGCCCTATGTGCGAGAGGTATTGCGCCGCTCTCAAGAGAAAAAATAGTTGCACCATGGACGAGCTAAACCAACACTCAGCAAACCAAGCTGGCTGCTTAATGACCGCCATGTGCTTTTGTGCCATCCTTTCATTAGCCATCATTTGCAGTGAAAGCGATGCCTATACGCTGCTCGCCATTCTCATTTGCATAGGTGGCTATGCTTTTTACGAGTACCGCAAAATCACGAAAGTGGTAAAAAATGCAGAAAATGCCTCTACCGATGCCATGGCTCTGATGCTGGAATTAAATAAAGATTTGCTGCAATGGCGTGATGCTCAACGCCTGTCTTTCTCAGAAAACATACCCGGCAATGCGGTTATTCTGCAAACATCTCGGTCTGCCGAGAAATTGGCGATTCTGCGTTTTAATGGAGTAACGCAATCGGCAGACCTGCGGGTCTACGATTTTTCTGAGCTGAAATCTTGGAAAACACGGGTTGAAAAAACAAGCACTCAACCCATATTGTTCGGCTTGTTGGGCCTTTTCAGTATGCCGGCCATAAGCCACATATCCGTCGAATTTACGTTCTTTTACAAGAAAAAGATTATCGAACAAAAAATCGTTCTTTTTGACAGCAACACCATCAATGAACAAGGCGCTAACGCGCAATTGAAGAAGCTTGCGACCATAAAAGATTTTCTCACTTACATTCAGCCGGAAAGCCGCTAACCCATTCACCAGCCATGTACACAGCACCGGGTAAACAACTTATCGAGCAATTCTGCAATAAAATGAGAATCTATGTACGCGACTCCTGCGTGTGCACGGACCATGACTTTGCAGACTCCATGCAGCTGGATTTGATGAACTTTTGCCTGAGTGTAGCCGCGGCGGACGGAAAAATCAACCCGGAGGAACGATTGAAGATTGCAGAGTTGTTCGGACACCGCTTATCGGAGCGAGAATGGATAGAATACTTACAGAAGCGGAATTTGCTTTCTAACGCCTACCGTACCAATGTGCCCTACACGTTTGTACAGGTATTGAAGGCAGAAAACACCATGCGCACCGGCAAGGGTGACTATTCCCCCACCAAGGAATATGTGAATCTGTACAACACCATCAGCACCCTGATACAACAATGCAACAGAGAGCCGGACTCCGAATCAGACTCTCTCAAAAAGCAGTTTTTAGGCAACATGCAACTCTATGCGGCGCAAAAGCTCAACTTCCCTTGGTGCAAGGCAGATTCTGCACGTAATACTCCGCCCCCGAAAATCAAATTGTCGGAAACAGCTGCCAACGCCGCGCAGGCGGCAAAACCACAACTCACCCACCGATATTATGAAATAGGTAGCGGTAAAAATAAAAAGACGATTCGGGTGAGCTCCAACTTGTTCGGGGATGAAACAGTGGGCACCTTCTTCACCACACTGCAGCGGGATATACTGAACACACATACGGATAGAAGCCGAGAATCCGGCCATTGTCTTAACATCGGTCTCAACACAAAATCGCGCCAAAAAGCACGCAAAGACGCCCTCATGCAAGAGCTCAATGAGCTCATAGGCCTGCATGCCGTCAAAAAAGACGTGGCGGGGCTCATCCACATGCAAGAGATGCAGCGTAAACGCCGCGAGCGCGGCATGAAAGCCATCCCTACCTCCAACCATCTCGTTTTCTACGGCAACCCCGGTACGGGAAAAACCACGGTAGCACGCTTGCTTGCCAAAATATACTGCGATATGGGTATTTTGAGCAATGACAACGTGGTAGAGGTAGACCGCTCCGGCCTTGTGGCAGGTTATGTGGGGCAAACGGCTATCAAGGTGCAAGAAGCCGTGAAAAAAGCCATGGGCGGCATCCTCTTTGTTGATGAGGCATATACCCTGACCCGCGGTAACAAAGAGGGAGATTTCGGGCAAGAAGCTGTAGATACCCTGCTGAAAGCCATGGAGGACAACCGAGACAAATTCATTGTCATTGTAGCGGGCTACCCCGGATTGATGCAAGAGTTTGTGCGCTCCAACCCCGGACTCACCTCTCGTTTCAACAAGTTCATTCATTTCGAGGATTACACGCCGGAGGAGTTATCAGAGATTTTCAAGAGCATGTGCCACAAATCAGGCTATACCATCACACCTGAGGCAGAGCAGATGGTGTCTCAACTTCTCACCGAGCGGTATGAAATGAGGGACAAAGACTTTGCCAACGCTCGCGAGGTGCGCAATCTGTTTGAAAAAATCATTGTACACCAAGCCACACGTCTGTACGATAATACAAACCCCACAGATGATGAAATTATCACCCTTACCGCAGCAGATGTGGCGGCGGAAATGGCTGCACGCTGACGCAACGGTCTGAGGCAGAATATGGGTTTTATCTTGCAATCCGCCACCGCATAAGCTAAGATAACGGCACGTTATGTCGAGTTCATTCGGTTCCATTTTCAGAATCAGCACTTGGGGAGAATCCCACGGTGTGGGCGTAGGTGTGGTGATAGACGGGTGCCCTGCCCGTTTGCCGCTGTGTGCAGAGCAAATCCAAGCAGAGCTGAACCGCCGCCGCCCCGGCCAAAGTGACATTGTTACCCCCCGTAATGAGGCAGATACGGTTGAGATACTCAGCGGTGTGGTAGACGGCCTGACCACCGGCACCCCCATTGCGCTGAGCGTGCGCAACAAAGACCACCGCTCCTCGGCATACGATGAAATGCAGCACACGTACCGCCCGTCTCACGCAGATTTTTGCTATGATGCCAAATACGGTATACGCGCTTGGGCCGGCGGTGGCCGAGCCAGCGCAAGAGAGACCATAGGCCGCGTGGCAGCAGGAGCCGTTGCCAAAGCCATTCTTAAAGCCGTATGCCCTCAGCTGGAGGTTGTTGCATGGGTGCAGCAAATTCACACCATGATATGCCCCGTAGCCCCGGCCAAAGTAGATGCTGCCGTGGTAGAAAGCAATATTGTGCGCACGGCAGATGCCGAAAGTGCCGAACACATGGCAGAGGCTATTCGTGAAGCCCGCAGCAAGGGTGATTCTTTGGGCGGCGTGGTAGCCTGCACGGTGCGCAACTGCCCCGTCGGCTTGGGTGACCCCGTATTTGATAAGTTGGAGGCCACCTTGGCCCATGCCATGATGAGCATACCCGCCACCAAGGGCTTTGAGGTGGGCTCGGGCTTCTCAGCCCCGCTCTTCACGGGTTCTCAGCACAACGATACTTTCTATATGGTTGATGAACGCGTGCGCACCCGCACCAACAACTCCGGCGGTATTCAGGGGGGTATCTCCAACGGTGAGGACATCAACATGCGTATAGCCTTCAAGCCTACAGCCACCCTCATGTTGGAGCAAGACACCGTCAATGATGCTCATGAGGAGGTTAAATTGCGAGGCAAAGGCAGGCATGATGCCTGCGTGCTTCCCCGTGCCGTGCCCGTGGTAGAGGCCATGGCTTACATTGTGCTGGCAGACCACCTGCTGCGCCAACACATTACCCGCATTGATTCACTCTCATGAAACTGGATAACACCACCACACAAGCAGAGCTGCAAACGCTCTACAATACCATTGTACGCAAAGAGTTTTTGAAGGGTACTCCCCTCAATATCAAAGCATTTCTGAGATACACTCTGTTGTTCATGCTCTTCCCGGCCATGATATTCGGTTTTTGGGTGGGATTCGGCGTTACGGCAGCATTCTGCGTGGTACTCATCACCTTGTTGGCATTCAATTATGTAACGGTAGCTTTGGTGGCAGCACTCAGCTGGTTCTCTCTGGGCTTATTGCCTGTCAGCTACATCACCATGCAAACATACCGCAAGGCCTCCCGCACGCGCAAATTGCGCATGCTGGTAAGAGAGCCGCTGGGGGCAAATCCTGCCAAAGCCTGTGTACCCCTCAACATGCCCCTCAAATGGCAGAACCTGCGCCGCAAAAACAATACGGTCAAGGTTGCCAAAATCACCATCAATGCCCCCCAAACCGGCATTTATGTCATGCTGCTTACCATGCCCGACTATAATGGTGCACGCTTACTGACGGATGGCCCCGCCGGCATGTGTATCATGCAGAAAAATGCCCAAAAAGGCGGCGAGCTCAGTGCCTTGCTGCTTTACAACCTGAAAGAGGGTGCTCATGAAATCTCGTGGTCCATCACCTCGACAGATGATGAACCCGCCCCTCAGGCATTCCTTACCCAAATCAATTGCGAGGCTAATTAACCCTCAGGTTGTTTATTGATTGATTCCTGTACAGCCCGCCCGATAGCGGTCTGTAAAATGCCCCGCTTTCTGCCCGACAGCCGCCGGTAACCGAAAAAAAAGAAGAGCCGCAGTATGCTCAACGCATACCACGGCTCCGAATTTACATTTACCGAAAAAAGGGGGAATTAATACTCAATGGTGTAATCCTCGGGCTCACGGGGAGCCTCGGGCTCACGCTCACAGGGAGGCAGCATGGTATTAAGATGACGGCGCTGAATGGTCTTCTTCATGCCGGCATCGTTCTTGTCCGTAATCTCCTGAGCCTTCTTGATGGACTTATCGCGCTTATCCTCAGCCTTCTTTACGGCAGAGTTGTAAGCGTCAAGGCTCTTCTTCTGACGCTCGGATGCAATCTCCTGAAGCTTCTCTTCAGAGAGATCCTTCACGTCAATGGAGGGGGCAGCCTGAGCACTGAGTGCCAAAGCTGCAAAAACTGAAAGGATGGAAAGCGTTTTCATGGTTATAAGGACAATTCCAGTATACCCATTGCGCGCAAGTTGTCAAGCTGTTTTTTGAGGACTTGCGCATTTTGCGTTTTTTTTATGGTTTTTCATCAGATTAAGCTCGATTTCAGCGCATCCGTCAGGTAGAATGAGGCACGAGCATGAAACCATTTACCCAAACCATTCTTGCGCTTATAAGCGGCACAGCGTCAGCAGCATCCCCCCTGCCCATTCCGGATGGGTACCACTATTTCGGGGAATTGCCCCAACCCGCCGCAAGCACAGGCGCACAGCAGCGCGGCAGACTGCCCGTAGCCGTACTCACCCACGGCAACAAACATGATTTGATTGTGTTGGCAAATGGCCGCCTGTGGTTCTATATCAATGAGTCCAAACCCGGTAAAATTCTTTTCAGTGAGCCCATTGAGTTAACGGATACAGATGGGCACCCCGTACAAACGGATTATTTCTACGGAATCGGCGGCAACAGGCTGATGATTCATCTTGCAGCAGATTTGGCGGTAGAGGCAGAGATAGTGGGTACAGACGTGCCGCAGCTCAGCTTTGCATCCGCCCCCGTACAGGATGGCCGCACCCTGCCCGCCTACCAAGCCATTGCAGACTTTGACGGTGATGGAGTGAACGATATCGTCATCGGCGGGGCTGATGCCACTACACTTTACAGCGCACTGGGCCAACCAAATGCTGAATGAAGCCAAGAATTAATCAAACCACTTAGCCTATGAAAACACTTACACTTCTTTCAGTCGCCGTATTCGGGTTCACGTTGACGGCTTGCCAAGGACTTCAACAAGCAGAGTCCTTGAGCATAAACTCACCCTTGGACACCTACGGCAAAGCGTACCGCAAAGCTTTGGCGGATTTTAAGGCAGCCTATCCCGAAGAATTGCAGTTGTTCAAAGATGCTGTTATCGCATACTACGCGTCATTGCCGGAAACGGCTCCCGATTTCGATGAAGTTTGCCTGTCCCGAGATTGGAAAATCTGGCAGCAATTGGCAGCAGACGGCAAGTTGAACGCTTTACCGGAAAAGCTCAGAAAATCAGCAACCGGAGTCCCGGGCGATGTTTATATTGCTATGTGGGAAGAAATTTCCAATGAGACGGATGCATCTGACACGCCTCAAAATCTCTTACGGCGTAAAGCCATTTGCAACCTGTACAACTACGAGCTGGCAAATGACCAATGCAGCATGCCTCCCGGCATTATCAACTACCTCCGTATCGAGCAAGCCAAGCTCATTCTCATTCCTCACACAGATGAAGCAACGGGATTACAGGGCTTTGACCTCTGTGTTCGCCCCGAAACCCTTTCCCCCCATCACTTAGCTGTATGGGAATGGTATACTCAAGAAACCCAACGCCGCAAACAATTGGGCACTTGGCAGTATGAACATAAAGCCGAATTGCTGCAAGAGTATTACAAGCGTTTAAACAGCAATGCCCCTGCATCTGATTAAGGCTTCAGTCGGCAAGTCCGGATTAGTTTTTCTTACTCTCAGGCTTCACTTTAAAATACACAGGGAAAACGTGTACGGACTGCGGCACCTCCTCCTCACGGGTACGCTGCGTATTGATTTCGCCATCCGGGGTGTAATACAGCTTCAGGCAGCTATTGCCCATGAAGTATGAAACCAAGCGGCAGTGCTTACCGAAGTGGCGGGCAATATCTGCATCGAATCGGGCCTCGGGCTCGGCGACATCCACATGGGCATACTCTTGCCCCAACAGCAAGGTAGCTTCTGCGCCATCTGCATGCGATACTCGCCCGCAGAAATGCAATTTGAGGGTATACGGCTTCATGTGGGTTGCCACCTTGCGGCGCTCTACGAGCACTTCCGGTTGAGCCGGGCAAGCAGGATTGAATGTTACGACAATCTCCGTCACGTCGTCTGCAATGCCGGGGATTTCCAGCAGCGCATCAGCAAAGAAAGAGGCGGCTTCCATTTTGGCATCCAGCTTACACTCAAGTTCTTGCTCAATTGCTGCAACCATAAGGTCACAGAATTGCGAGGCGGTGAGGTGCGAACCCAACGCCTCAAGAGCCATTTTTCCCACGCGGCTGCCCGCATGCACACCGTGTGGCAAGCGCTTCATCACCTGCATGTATGAGTATAAATTTTCTGCATACAAACGCGTATCCTCTGCCCAAGTATCATACAAAAGATGCTCACCATCGAGGTTAAACATCATTTCCAGCTCACGAGCACATACCGCCGCCCCGACAGCATCGACAAGAAGGCGATACTCCCACTCCGTTTCTGCGGCATTAAGTTGCGCTATCTCTTTACGCCCCTGCTGCAAAAGTGTTTTAATTTGTTTTGCATTTTTGCCACTGATGCAGGCATCCACCGTAGCGCCTTTATCCGTGCGGGCCTCGAGGTCTGCCCCATGGGTAATCAACCACTGCACCAGTTGCACATGGCTAAGGGCGCATGCGTAATGCAAGGCGGTGTTACCTTTTGTTTCGGGCGTGGTGATGGAGGGGTTGCAGCTCTCCATAATAAGCGGCAACAGCATGAGCAAGCGTTTTTGGTATAGCTTATCCGTAGCCGTGGTGTATATTTTATTGCGCAGCTCAGCCAGTATATCGCTCAGCCCGTCATCCAACATATCGGGGTCGCCGCTCACGGTACCACCGGCTTTCGGCAAAACAACACAAGCGGCAGCCCCCGCAGACGGCACCATGGTAAACGCCGCGTTTTTCACATGACGAGTGCCTGCGGCTTCTTGCCAGCACATGCTAGCCTCACCCGCAGAAGCGCCGGTGAATTTCAGCGTAAGCACGCAAGTGAAATCATCATTTTTCACGTATGCATAGGCACATTCATTAACGGAATCCGCCACATATTCCACCTTAATATCCGGCCAAATGTTCTGCGCATTGTTATGCGGATGCGGCACAACATAGGCATCCCCCCGGGCGGAGAAAGTCAACACCATCGGGCTTAACACTGCGGCCAACCAAGGGCCGTCCGCTTGTTCACCCTCCACCGTAAAGCACAGTTCCGCCGTCCGAAACGAAACAATAATAGACTGCCCCGCAACAGAAGCTACGGGATTTTCTGCATACACGGGGCACAGTGCCATTGCAGCAACCAGAGAGGGGATTCGGATTAGGGTATTTTTCATTGACAGCAAGAATGTTTTACTCTTTCAAAATATCACAGATAGAGTACCGTGTAAAGAAGAATCGATTTTTCATGAAGTAAAAAATCAAAAATTGTTTTCTTGAATTCACCCGTTCACTATGGTAGCATGAGCGGGCACGCGTAACAAGGCATCATGGCTAAGAAAAAGGAAGACAAGATAGACTTCAAAGCTGGGGCAACGGCAGAAAAAGAACATGCCGTGATGCCACAGGCTCCCGGTGTGGAAAAGAGCCTGCTCTCGATGATGACCATCGACCCCACCAACATTATCTCTCAATGCATTGCCGACAGCCTGAATGAGGATTATTTCTATATACCCGCGCACCGCATCCTGTGGGAAATCTTCCGCAACCGCTACGAAAAAGGCATTGCCATAGATACCGTCTCCGTAGCGCAAGAGCTGGCAGACAACGGCAAATTAGAAGCCGTGGGCGGCCATGCGGGGCTTATGGACATTTTCTCTTTTGCCACCACCACGGCACTATATTCCGTTCACTTTGAAACGCTCAAAGAGAAATACATACGCCGCAGCATCATCATGACGGCCAACCGCGCCACGGATGCCGCCTATACCTCTGAGGCAGAAATTGAGCAACTGTTGGACCAAACGGAGCAAGAAGTGCTGCAAATACGCCACGCCTCAGCCAAGGGCGAAGAATGGAGCCTGAAAGTGGACATTGAAAAAGCCGTGTCCAACCTGGAGCGCATGATGAGCACGCAGGGCGGCATCCTCGGTATCTCCACCGGCTACCAAAAGCTAGACACCATGATTAACGGCATGAAATCCGGCGAATTGTTCGTTATTGCCGCGCGTCCGTCCATGGGTAAAACCTCTTTCATGCTCAACATTGTAGAGCACGTGGTGCTTGACCTCAAGCTGCCGATGATGTGTTTCTCCTGCGAAATGCCCAGTGAGCAGCTGGTAGAGCGTTTGCTCTATGCTCGCTCCGCCATCAGCAAGCAAGACCTCAAAGCCCGCCAAGGCAAACTCAACCCCGATGAGGTGAAGCGTTTCCGCTCTGCCATCACAGAGCTGAAAAACAGCAAACTCATCATTGATGACACCGCCGGCATCTCCATCTCCGAGCTGCGCGCCAAAGCCCGCCGCCAAATGCGTAAATACCCGGACCTTGCGGCCATCGGCATTGACTACCTGCAGCTCATGCGCTCTCACACCAAGCAGGCTCAAAACAGCCGTGAACGTGAAATTGCTGAAATCTCCGGCGGCCTCAAAGCCTTGGCTAAAGAGCTTAAAATACCCATTGTGGTACTGGCCCAGCTGAACCGTGGCCCGGAAAACCGCACCGGCAAAAACAAAGGCACCCCCATGATGAGTGACTTGCGTGAATCCGGTGCCATTGAGCAGGACGCCGACATGATTGGCCTGCTCTGGCGCTCCAAATACTACGCGGAAGACGATGAAGAACGCGAACAGGTGGGCAACGATGCCAACCTGCTGCTTGCCAAAAACCGTAACGGTCCCACGGGTGATGTTCCCCTCACCTTCCATGCAGAAATCATGCGCTTCGTCACTCGCATACCCGCCGAGGGTGATGAGGAGGAATAATTTACAATGGTTTCCCCCTATACAAAGAAGAGGCTCGAGTTATCCCCGAGCCTCTTCTTTTGTTTTTAAGCTATAAGCAATGCCTTACCGGACATCGGGATATTTGGACGAAGGGCCGTAAAGGTTTGACCCTTTCTGGGAATCAAAACACAGGACAATAATCATCAGGATGGCGATACCCCCTCGTATTATGGTATATGTTCGCTCGACATCTAGCATTTTTTGCTCATCAGCAATCATTACATCCAATGATTCACAGTTTACCATATTTTCCAATGCCTCAAGGGTTGCATTAACCTCTACAAATCCCAAAATTTGTAAAAGAGCCCAAACGCCGACTGCAATCGCCGTCGACATACCAACATCATGCAAGCGTTTTACCCAAAGGGGCAGTAAGAACAACGTATACACTATCAGCTCAATTACCGTAATGACGTAAAGTTGAGATACAACAGAATCTATGTTACCCTCTGTTAATACAGTTTCAGCGATATCATCACCATAAGCAATTCCCACGCAATGAGAAATAATGCTTACTATAATTGAGCAAACAATCCATTTACCCCAAAATTGAGCACGGGTGTATCTGCCGGAATACGAAAACCATCCGGGCTCGGGAACGATAACCGGAATGGCAGGCTTGTTAGCCGGGGGGACAGGAGGAAGCGATGTATTATGCTGTTCGTTCATAAAAATAAAGTAAGGGTTAACCTAGTTCATATAATCATAAAAAAATGTAGCACGCGCGGGAATAATTAAGAAAAACGAGACAATGGTTGCATCATTTGTTAATTTGCAGCATAATAAGTGTAAAACAAAACACAAAACGCTCATTATGCAACCACAAGAACAGTATGCCATTTTTTGGGAGATATGCAAGTCTTTTTCTAAACATTTTGCCTCTCGTAAATCGGGAAGCTGTTGAAAGCCGGAGCAAATCCCAACATTAAAAACAACGAGGGGAAACGCCTATTCAACCGGCACACGGCAAATGCAAAGAACTACCGGAACTGACAATCTCCGAAAAAGAAAAGAACTGACTTTGACCATATACGAACATAGCAGCTGATAAGAAAAGCGCAAAAAGGTACAACTCTGTCAAATTTCGGGATTGACCGCGGGGGGATAAGCTGGCATAATAGCCTGCGTTATGAAGACACCTGTAACTGTAACCGTGACCGGCGCCGCCGGCAACATTGCATACTCCCTCCTGTTCCGCATCGCAGCCGGTGAAATGCTGGGTGCAGATCAGCCCGTTATCCTCAAGCTCCTTGAAATCACCCCCTGCCTTGAGAAGCTCAACGGCGTGGTAATGGAGCTGCAAGACTGCGCTTTCCCGCTGGTGCAGGAGATCGTTGCTACCGACGATCCCGCCGTAGCCTTCAAGAACGCCGACTGGTGCATGCTGGTGGGTTCCGTACCCCGCAAGGCCGGTATGGAGCGTAAGGACCTTCTTTCCATCAACGGCAAGGTATTCGTAGGCCAAGGCAAGGCTATTGCCGAGAACGCCGCCCCCGGCTGCAAGGTATTCGTGGTAGGCAACCCCTGCAACACAAACTGCCTTATCGCCATGCACAACGCTACCGGCATGCCCAAGGAGAACTTCTTTGCCATGACCATGCTCGATGAGTACCGCGCCAAGGCTCAGCTGGCCGCTAAGGCCGGTGTTCAGGTGTCCGATGTAACCAACATGACCATCTGGGGCAACCACTCCGCCACCCAGTACCCGGACTACACCAACGCCAAGATTTGCGGCAAGCCCGTAACTGAGGTTATCTCTGACACCGAGTGGCTGCAGACCGACTTCATCAAGACCGTGCAGCAGCGCGGCGCCGCCATCATCCAGGCTCGTGGTCTTTCCTCCGCCGCCTCCGCAGCCAACGCTGCTCTGATGACGGTGAAGAACCTGACCACCCCCACCGCTGAGGGTGACTGGTACTCCGTAGCCCGTTACAGCGACGGCACCAAGTACGGCCTGCCCGAGGGCATCATCTGCTCCATGCCCAGCCGCACTGAGGCTGACGGCACGCTGACCGTTGTTGAGGGTCTGCCCATCGACGAGTTCTCCCGTGGCAAGATTGACGCCTCCTGCAACGAGCTCCTTGAGGAGCGCGCTGAGGTGCTTGGCTAAAGCAACGGAAAACCGAATTTGAAAACACCCGCAAAGCCCGGAGCTTTGCGGGTGTTTTATTGAATGGAGCAGTTAAATTATTTGTTGATGATTTCGTTTACGTCAATGGCTGTTCTTCATGCAGCAAAGCCGCCCTTCCTCCATTATATGTAGCTTCAGCTTTGCATGCCTCGCCGTATGGCGTGTTACTCAGCGTTTGAGCGCATCCACCCTTTAGCCTTGGCTACTCCCAGCACACTGAGACCGGCAACAAGGCAAGCACCGGCAAACCACAGGCCACCGCCATTGGTAAACACCATGGGGGCAAAGGTAACGAGAGCAATCTCTACCGGGGCAATGAAAAGGTAAGCAAGGGCGTAGCTGTCCAAGCAGCGGGAGCGCATATCGGGGTCTACCACGCGCAGCAAGGCAATGCCCATGGCCATGGTGCCGGTAAACCAGCCCCATGTGAAAATGGATTTTTCAAACCAGCATTCATTCTGCATCAAACGGCCGATAACCAGCACATAGCCCAAGGTAAAGGCCAAACCAACAAGCAACAGAATCACCAGGGGTTGCCAATATGCCACCACAACCGAAAGCTTGATACTGGCAATGCCGAAAGCCACGAGGAAATCCGTCATCATACCGCTCATGTGGCTGATGGTCTGCGGGCAAGTGTACTGGATAGCCCCCGTGCGGTCAAATATTTTGCGCAACAACACACCCACCACGAAGGAGCAACTGAACACCGGCAGCTCTAAGCCGGGCACCCACATACCCACCAACTTGCTCAGCCCGTAACCGCCCAAGGCAATCACAGATACCACGGTAAGATTAAAGGTGAGTGAGTCAATGGAAATGGAGGAGCAAGTGTCCGTACCCAAGCGCGGGCGTTTTTCCTCCGGCACCAACAAGCCGGTGCGCAGCTCTACGGGTAACTCATCGTAATCCGTAAGGTAGGCGGTCTGCCCTTTCTTGGTAGCCCACTTGATGAGCGGCAGGCCGATGAACACGGACGCCACAATACCGCATGTGGCAGCAGTCATGGCAAGTGTAATAATATCTTCATTACCCAGCTTTTTGAAAGCCTCACCCACGGCAGCGGCAGTACCGTGGCCACCGCAGAAGCCACTGGGCATTGTAATGCCGAAGCCCGCACCGATATCCGGCCAAATATACTGCAACACCAGCAACCCCAGCAAACCGCCCAGAGCCCACTGCAACAACAAACCCGCTTGGGAATACGCCCACATGCGGCCTATGGAGCCACCCTGCCCCTCACTGCGCTGAGAGGTCAACGCCAGAGAACCGAAAATAAAAGCAATCAGTATACCGGCATACGTACCCATGTATGAGGACAGCGGCAATACATCCAACCCGCCCGGCCCCAATGCCAACCCCAAAAAGCCCGCAGCCAAACTGGGCGGTATGAAAAACTTCTGCATCAGGCGCAACTTAACACGCAGAAACTTACACACCAACAGCAGGCATGAGATAACACCTAAATCTACAAACAGAGTCCAAGGAGAGAATGTTTCCATCATGACGCGGATATTATACCTTAAAAAATCAGAAAATCAAGTTTAATCGGCACCCCTCCGATTTCTCAGAATCTGTAAGTTATTGAATAAACTGCCGGGTAACGGGGTCTGAGAAAGTGAACCCATTACCCGACATGAAGAACAAAAACATCACGCGGTATACATACGAGAACACGGATTTTCAGGGCTGGCGAGTAAGCATCCAGCGTTGCGGGCGTATTATTACCCGCTATTTTTCTGATTTGCAATACGGGTCAGAGGAAGAGTCCAGACGGCAGGCGGAAGATTACCGAGATGAGGTATTCAGCCAAATGGCACGGCACAAAGATGACCTGCCCGAATACATGGACATGGAGCTGGCACACGTGCAAGAGCTGTTACGCCAAAAGGAGGCGGGGTTTATGACTCCTCAGGCAGCTCATCGGGGCGGGCGGCAGCGGGGGTAAGCAGCGGTTGCAGCAGGGTCTTGAGCTCTTCACAACCGTAGTATTGCGCTTGCTCTATGCGGTAAAACTCAATGGAAATTTTCTGGACGCAGAGCACAAGCTTGTTCTTGAGCTCTGCGGAGTTTTCAATATGGCGCCACAGAGCCGTGGTATCATCCACACGGTCATTGAGGGCTTGCAAAGCATCTAAATTTGCCTGCAAAGCAGCCACCCCGGCAGAGCAAGAGGCGGCATCGGTCATTCCTCGGAGAATGGAGAGTTGCTCCGCCAGCCCGGCATCGAGCGCGGAGCTGAGGGTCTGCACATCATCCGCCGCAGCCACACAGGCAGCGGCACCACTCAGAGCGAGAAAAAGGAACGCTTGCTTCATGGCTTGAATTTTAGAGGGTAAGCCGCCCGATGTCAAGCGGAATGATTGTTTTGCCCACTCTGCATCAATTTTTTCTTGGCAAAGGAGGAAGAAAAAGGTAGAATGAGGGGGAAGAACAACCGATACAGAGCACGTCATGTCTCAATCCATTCTCATTGTCATACCGGCCCGCTACGCTTCCACGCGTTTGCCGGGTAAGCCGCTGGTTAAGATTGCCGGCAAAGAAATGATTCGCCGCGTGGCAGAGATTGCAGATTCCATCTGCCGCCATAATGACGACTGCAAGTATGTGGTCGCCACGGATGACACGCGCATTCTGGACTTCTGCACGGGAGCCGGCATACCCGCCGTGATGACGGCCGAGACATGCCGCAGCGGCACGGAGCGTTGCTGGGATGCCGTAAGCCAGCAGGCAGAACCGCCCGCATTCATCATCAACCTGCAAGGGGATAACCCGCTGTGCCCGCCCTGGGTGATTCAGCAGTTGATTGACGAGTGGAAATCCACACCCGCCGATGTGTTCACCCCCTGCATTCACTTGGACTGGAATGAATATGACCGCTTGGAGGAGAGCAAAAAGACCACCCCGTACAGCGGTACAACCGTGTTGGTGGATAAGGACGGCTACGCCATGGCTTTCTCCAAGAGCACCATTCCCGCCATCCGCAAGCCTGAGAAAGCCCGCGCCACACTGGAGAAGAGCCCCGTGCGCCGCCACGTAGGCCTGTATGCTTACACCCTCAGTGCCCTCAAGAATTACTTTGAGCTGCCCGAATCTGACTATGAAATCGGCAGCGTAGAGGGCCTGGAGCAGATGCGTTTCCTGTACAACGGTTTGCGAGTCAAAATGGTAGAAGTAAACTACCGAGGCCGCAAAACCACCAGCGGTGTAGACTCCCCCGAAGACATTGAGCGTGTGGAAGCCATCCTCGCTGAATACGGAGAATATGAGCTCTGATTCCACCGCAGAATCGCAGAAAATGCCGCAGCACATTGCCATCATCATGGATGGCAATGGCCGCTGGGCAGAGCAAAACAAGGTTTCGCGCTCCAAAGGGCATGAAACCGGCGGCAAGACCGTGCAGCGTGTCATTGACCTCTGCCTGGAAAAGAGCATACCGTGGCTCACCCTCTACGCATTCTCCACAGAGAACTGGGGACGCTCCAAAATGGAGGTTAATTACCTCATGAACATGCTTGCCAAGTTCTTGGAGGAACGCCTACCCGAGCTCATGGAGAAAAATGTGCGTTTGCACGCCATAGGCGAGCTGGACATGCTGCCCGCTAAATGCCGCAAACGCCTCAACCACTGTTTGGAGGCCACAGCCGGTAACACTGCACTCAATGCCGTGTTGGCACTCAGCTACGGCTCCCGCCAGGAAATCACGGCAGCAGCCCGCAAATTGGCAGAAAAAGTGCAACGCGGCGAGCTGAAGCCTGCCGACATTACACCTGAGATGTTCGGCAACCACCTTTATACCGCCGGCATGCCCGACCCCGACCTGCTGATTCGCACCAGCGGTGAGATGCGCATCTCTAACTACCTGCTCTGGCAAATCAGCTATGCCGAGCTTTGGGTGACAGATGTACTTTGGCCGGATTTCGGCCGTGCAGAGCTGGACGCAGCCTTGCAGAATTTTGCCTCGCGCAACAGGCGTTTCGGCAAGCGTTGATTTTTGAACAACGGCCCGCCCTCTTCGGCGGGCTTTTTGTATCTGTATTCTGACAATAAAGCAAGGATTATGCCCAGCCCCGACACCCCCCGATTTCCCTGCCGACACCCCCGATAAATCAATATACGCACCCGCCGTTTTTCATCCCGCATACCGCCAAAACACGCCTGCACGGCGATATGCTGAAAAATTACTGAAAAATTAGCTTATTTTCTTAAAAAGGGAGATTGACGTGGCGCGAAAGATGGTGTAGTATAGGGAAAAGCGCAGGACTCCGTCCCTGTGCCGTGGCTTAATTCCTTACCACTCTCTGTCCCGTGTACTCAAACGAAAATTATCTTCTGGAACTTCTCGTAGAAGCCGGTGCCATTGACCCCGGCACGCTCGATGGCATTAAGGCAGAGCTTACGCCGCTCGACAGCGCCATTGAGTTTCTCGTCAAGAACAATTATCTGACAGCGGAATACATTGCACAAGTGGCCGCCTACAACTCCTCCATGGAGTATGTGGATTTGGGCACTTTTGAGGTAGACCCGAACATTCTGGCCTCCACCAACGGGGAGTTGGCTCGCCGTGTGGGATTCCTGCCCATCGGGGATGACGGCTATTCTTTGCAGGTAGCCATCACCGACCCTTTCGACATGGAGACGCTGGACAGCCTGCCGCAGTTCTTGGGAAGAGAGATTTCATTCTTCGTCACCTCTGAGCCCGGACTTAAAAAGGCACTGGACAAGTATTACCCGGAGAAAAAGAAAGCAGCTAAGGGCGATAGCGAAGCTCCCATCATTGAACTGATTGATGACATGTTCAATGAAGCACACGAGATGCGAGCCTCAGATATTCACATTGAGCCGATGGAAGACCGCATCCGCATGCGCTACCGCGTGGACGGACGCTTGGTAGAAGTGGCCAACCACCCCAAGAAGTTGCTGGGAGCCATTGTGGCCCGTCTCAAGGTTATGAGCTCCAGCATGAGCATTGCCGAGAAGCGCGTTCCGCAGGACGGACGCATTGAAATGGATTTGCGCGACGGCATGCACATTGACCTTCGTGTGAGCACGGTGCCCACCAACCACGGTGAGTCTGTGGTAATGCGTATTTTGGACAAGTCCGCCTTGGCCTTGGGCTTGCCGCAGTTGGGCTTCCTCTCTGATGACGAGGCAACCTTTGACCGCTTGGTCACCCTGCCCGACGGCGTCATTCTCGTGACGGGCCCCACCGGTTCCGGTAAGACCACCACACTGTACGCCTGCTTGAACCACTTGAACCGCCCGGACAAGAAGATTATCACCGCTGAAGACCCGGTAGAATACGAAATGGCCGGTATTAACCAGGTAATGATTCGCTCTGAGATCGGCATGACCTTTGCCGCCGCCCTTCGAGCCATGCTGCGCCAGGCCCCCAACATCATCATGGTGGGTGAAATTCGTGACGGTGAGACCGCCGGCATTGCCATTCAGGCAGCCATGACGGGTCACCTTGTGTTGTCCACCCTGCATACCAACGATGCACCGTCCTCCGTGGCACGTTTGGCAGATATGGGTATCGACCGATTCCTGATTGCCTCTGCCGTGCGCGCCGTGATGGCACAGCGTTTGTGCCGCAGCCTTTGCTCCTGCCGCATACCGGGGCAGCTTACCCAAAAGCAGGCAGACACGCTGGGCATCGACATCTCCCGTCAGGTCATGGTACCCAACCCGGGTGGTTGCGCCAAGTGCCGCGGCAAGGGTATGAAAGGCCGTATGGGCATTTTCGAGATTTTCCAGGTTACGGACGATGTGCGTGGCCTCATCAACTCCAACCTCACCTCTGCACAGCTGCGTAAGCGTGCCCGTGAGCTGGGCATGCGCACCCTGCGAGAAGACGGCATCCGCAAGGTATTGGCAGGCCGCACCACGGCAGACGAAATTATCCGCGTAACCACGGGTGACGCCAATTGATAACCTCAATTAACAACTGAATCATTTAACACTTTTCTAACTGATATGGATACTGATGTAACACTTGAGGTTTTCATCAATAACGGCATGATGGATAAAGCCTTGGCTCGCGACGTCAAGGAAGAAATGTCCAACAGCGGTAAAGAGATTTGGGAGACGCTGATTGACTTCGGCGTCATCGGCGGCCCGGAAGATTTCTGGAGCATCATTGCCACTGAGGTAGGCGCCCAGTTTATCTCACTGGAGGGTTTTGTACCCCCGCAGGAAGTGCTGGATATGATACCGGCAGGCCAAGCCCGCATGCATGGTGCCCTGCCCATTGAATACCGCGAGGGCGATGGCCTTTACGTATGCTTGGAGGACCCGCTGAACCCGCAGACCGTGGATGATTTGCGCATTGCCACCGGGCAGGATATTTACCTGTACGTAGCCGCTGATTATGAGGTGCGCTCCCGCATATCCGAATACTACGGCGGCGCGGAGGCAGCCATGGGCGACCTGATGAGCGAGCTGGGCGGCATGAATGTAGGCAGCCAAGACGGCGCAGAAGAAGCCAACGCAGCACCTGTTATCAAGTTTGTGAACTTGGTGATTATGCAGGCCATTAAAGAGAAGGCCTCAGATATTCACTTGGAGCCCTTTGAGCACGAGTTCAAGATTCGTTACCGTGTGGACGGTGCTTTGTACGAAATGCAGGCCCCGCCGCCCTCTCTGGCAAACTCCGTTATCTCCCGTGTAAAGGTTATGGCCGGCATGAACATTGCCGAGCGCCGCGTGCCGCAAGACGGCCGTATCGTGATGAAGATAGGCAACAGCGGTGTGGATATGCGTGTTAACTCCCTGCCCACCCAATACGGTGAGTCTGTGGTAATGCGTGTGCTTGACCGCAACAGCGTAAGCCTTAACCTTGACAACCTCAACCTCTCTCCCAAGCTGCACGAGTATATTATTGATACCGTGAACAAGCCCAACGGCATTTTTGTGGTAACGGGTCCCACCGGTTCCGGTAAAACCACCACTCTGTACGCCGCTCTGCGTGAGATTAACACGGTTGACACCAAGATTCTCACTGCTGAGGACCCCGTGGAATATGACATTGACGGTATTGTTCAGGTGCCCATCAATGAGGGTATCGGCGTAACATTCCCGCGTGTGTTGCGTGCCTTCCTGCGTCAGGACCCGGACCGCATTCTGGTGGGCGAAATTCGTGACCAGGACACCGCACAGATTGCCATTCAGGCAGCTCTGACGGGTCACTTGGTGCTGTCCACCCTGCACACCAATGACGCCGCCGGTGCCGTGGCACGTTTCATTGACATGGGCGTGCAGCCGTTCCTGCTCTCTGCCACCATATTGGGTGTGTTGGCACAGCGATTGGTGCGTACCATTTGCCCGTACTGCAAGACGCCCTATACGCCGTCTAACTCTCTGCTTACCCAGTTGGGCATCAACCCTGCCCTCATCGGCCAGCAGCAGTTCTTCACCGGTGCCCGCTGCGATAAATGCGCCCACACCGGTTACAAGGGACGTAAGGGTATTCACGAGCTGCTGAACGCCTCAGACCCCATCCGTGAGCTCATTACGCAGAATGTGCCCTCCATCGTACTCAAGCAAAAAGCCATTGAGCTGGGCATGAGCACGCTGAGAGAAGACGGCATCCAGAACATCTTTGAGGGTAATACCACCATTGAAGAAGTACTTAAATACACCTAATTGCTTGACGTCCTCCCTCATATTTGCTATTCTTATAAGGTAATCAATCAATTTTCGCAAACTTACACCAAACATTATGGCTAATTTCAAATATACTGCACTTGACCAAAACGGTGTGGAAAAAACCGGCATCATCGCAGCCGACAGCAAAATGGCTGCCGCAGAGATGGTGCGTGCTCAGGGCTTGCTTCTGCGTGAATGCGTAGAAACCTCCAAGAGCGCTAAACCCACCGCCGCAAAAGAAACCCGCAAAAAGGGCGACAAGAAGAAGAAGTCCGGCGGCAGCGGCAAAGCCGGTGCAGCTGTAAAGCAAAAAGAGTTGATGGTATTCACCCGTCAGCTTGCTACGCTGATTGACGCAGGTCTGCCCTTGCTGCAAAGCCTTAACGTATTGCAGAAGCAGGAGCCCAACCCGAACCTGCGTGCCACCATTGCAGCCATTGCAGATTCAGTACAGGGCGGTTCTACTTTCTCCGAAGCCCTGAGTGCCTATCCCAAGCTGTTCAACCGCCTGTTCGTCAACATGGTGAAGGCCGGTGAAATCGGCGGTGTGCTTGAGGTGGTACTGCGCCGTTTGGCTGAATACCAGGAAAAAGCCAACAAATTGCGCAGCAAGGTGGTATCCGCCATGGTTTACCCCTCAATCATCCTTATCATTGCCGTGGGTATTCTCGTGTTCCTGATGCTGGTTATCGTGCCGCAGTTCAAGGAAATGTTTGAGGGTCAGGGGCAAGAGCTGCCTGCTCTCTCTGAGTTCGTGTTCAACTTCTCTGATATCTGCATGAACTGCACGGTACCGTATATTCCCAACGCCGTGTTCGTGCTGATTCTGGTGGCAGCCGCCATTACGGGTCTTGCCGCTTGGAAGCGCACCCCCGCCGGTGGCAGAGCCATGGACAACTTCTTGCTGCGCGTGCCCAAGTTGGGGCACCTGAACCGCGTGAGTGCCGTAGCCCGTTTCTCCCGTACCTTCGGCACGCTGGTATCCTCCGGTGTACCGATTCTGCAAGCCCTCATGATTACTCGCGACACCGCCGGTAACGTGGTAGTGGCAGATGCCGTGAACAAGATTCACGATGCCGTACGTGAAGGTGAATCCATCGTTACCCCGATGAGTGCCGCCGCCAACATCTTCCCCGCCATGATGATTTCCATGGTAGACGTGGGTGAAGAAACCGGCCAGCTGCCTGACATGCTCATGAAGGTGGCAGAGGTGTATGATGAAGAGGTGGACAACAGCGTGACAGCCCTTACCGCCATGCTTGAGCCGCTCATGATTGTGTTCCTCGCCGTTGTGGTAGGCAGCATCGTGATGGCCATGTTCATGCCCATGATGGAAATCATCAAGAACGTATAAAGCGAATGAAACTCCGCATTGACAGACAAGCCAAAGGCTTCACGCTGATTGAGATTCTGGTGGTCATTGCCATCCTCGCATCCTTGGGTGCCATTTCATGGGTAGCCGTGGGCGCAGTGCAGAGCAAAGAGGCAGAAAACACCGCTCAACTTCACGTAGAGAAGATTGTGGCTGCCTTGAATGAATACAAAGCCAACGCCACCACCCCCATGCTGTGGGGTGATGGCGATGAGGACAGCGCCAACGCTCTCTACCAGATGCTTAACAGCGACTTTGACGGCGACGGCAGCCCCGATAAAGGGCTTACCCCGGTCTGCAAAGAGCTGCGTTACTATGATCCCTCCAGCGGTGAGAGACCCGAAGGGCTTCTCTACACGGAAATCAGCAAGCGCAAATACGGCATTGTTGACCCGTGGGGCAGCTACTTCTTCTACCGCCTCGGTTATGCACAGGAAGGCCCCAAGGCCTATGGCAAAGCCAAACGCTCCAAGGGCGGTGACAAGAAGCTGAAAGGCAAGGGTCTAAACGTGGACTTTGATGTATTCTCCCTCGGTGAAGACGGCTTGGGTGACGGCAAGAATAACAAGGGTGAGAACGAAGACAACATCACCAACATCAAGTTCCTGACCAAGTAACCCGCAACACGTTAAACATTTTCAAACTCAGTGCCCGTACTTGCCATAAGCACGGGCATTTTTATCGAAACCCATCACAACCATACCTGCAAAATGAACATCATGAATACAAAACTGGCGTTGATGCTGTTGGCCTTGACGATACCCGCCATCAACGCCGGCTGCCGTCAGGAATCCGTACAGCAGGAGCAAACTGCCGTAACGGAAAGTGCCACGGCCCGCGCAGAGGCCTTGGTTAAACGCCTTACCCCGCAATTTGCAAAGCATGTCAACTTCTGCTTAAAAGATGACTTAACCACACCCACCATCAAGGGCAAAGGCAACAGTATTCTCATCTCTGCGGCAAATGAGCGGGAATGCATACGCGCCTACGGTTATTACCTGCGTAACATTGCCCACGTGCATTTCTCTTGGAACGGCGATAACAGCAGTGGAGCGCAGTTCGTCATACCCACCACGGAGATACAAGTACCGGCAGCCCTGCCCTTTAACTATGCCTACAACTACTGTACGCTGAGCTACACCGGCGCCCACTGGGACAAGGCCAGATGGGAACGCGAGCTGGACTTGCTGGCATTGAACGGCTTCCAATACGTTCTTGTTACCTCAGGGTTGGAGAAAGTGTGGCAAAATTTCTTGCGCGAGCTGGATTACCCCGAGGACAAGATTATGAAGTTCATACCCAACCCCGCCTATTCTGCCTGGTGGAACATGGGCAATCTTGAGGGTGAGGGCGGCCCCATAACGCAAAGCCTTATTGACAGTGAGGCTGAGCTGGGGCGTTTCATTGTAACCCGCCTGAGAGAATTGGGGATGGAACCCGTGCTGCAAGGCTATGTGGGTTTTGTACCGCATGATATGCCGCAAGAGGGGATAAACGGCAAGATATTGGGTCAAGGCCGTTGGTGCGGCTACCCGCGCCCTGCCGTGCTGCAACCCACTGCCGAAGCCTTTGCCGGCATTGCAGACCTTTGGTACAAACACCTGCATGAGGTATACGGCATTACAGGCAAGATTTACGGCGGCGATCTCTTCCACGAGGGCGGCAACAAGGGCAATACGGACTTGACCGCAGCCGCCCAAGCCGTTCAAAAAGCCATGATAAAAGCCTCCCCCGATGCCGTGTGGCTGTTGCAGGCTTGGGGTGGCAACCCCGATAAGCGTTTGCTGAACGGCTGCGCCCGCGAGCACACCATCATTCTGGCCCTCAACAAAAATCTTGCACCCAACGGCCCCCTGAAGTTTAACTACAACAATTTGCCGTATGTATGGTGTGAGCTGGCAAACTTCGGCGGCAATACCGGCATGTACGGCGGGGCAGAGATTCTGGAGAAATTGAGCTCCGACAATACGGATACCATCGGTATAGGCCTTATCTCTGAGGGCTTGGAGACCAACCCTCTGTACTATGCCCTGCTCTATGAGCGTCTCAACAACCGCGGCGTGATTGACCGCGAGTCATTCCTGCGCCACTATACACAGGCGCGCTACGGCTGCAACCATGATACAATCACCGAATCCCTGCGCCTCATTATGAACGGCATTTACAAGCCTGACAAGATGCGAGAGGGCTGCTTGGAGAACATCATGTGCGCACGCCCCAATCTGGATGCCAAAAAGGCCTCTACTTGGTCTAACCCGCACATGTACTATTCTCCCGAAGAAGTTGAATCTGCCGCACGCCTGATGTTGCAAGCCGGGCAAGAGGTGGGAGACAAGCTTACCAAACTGGAGACATACCGCTATGACCTTGCCGACCTGTGCCGCCAAGTGTTGGCAGACCGAGCCCGTGCGCAATTAGCCCGCTGCAAAGAGGCGTATGATAAGAAAGACGCCACTGCTTTTGCCCGAGAGAGCGAAGGGTTCCTGCAACTTATCCGCGATACGGCAGAAGTGCTGCGCAGCTCTGAATACTTCTTGCTGGGGGCATACCTGCAAGGCGCAGAAAACCGCGGCACCACGGCAGAGGACAAGAAAGCCAATACCGAAGCTCTGCGCAGACTCATGACCACATGGCGTCCTGACATCGGGGTTCTCAATGACTACGCCCACCGTCAATATGCTGAGCTGATGCAGCACCATTACCTGGAGCGTTGGAAGGCTTATTTTGAACTTTGCACGGCACAATTGGCAGGCACTGCATCTGCCGCAGATGCCGGCACGGCAGAAAAACAGGTCACTACCAACAACGGCGAAGCCGTGGAATACGTCAATGTCAAGAACCCGAAACTCGATGCCATTGACACCGCGTTTGCTACCGCCAAAATCCCCATGCTGACCAAGCCGCAGGGCAATATCATGACCATTGCAGAGAAGATTCTGAACAAGAAATAACCTCTCCTGATATTTTCAACGCAAAACACATTCCCCCGGCACAGGGGGAATGTGTTTTTGTTCAACGGCGTAAAGATTACAGTTGAAAAAACGCTTCAGGCGGACACGCCTGACAAAGCTTCATTGCTACAAGGTCGGAACTGCATAAAAATGGATGAATTGCGGCTTTGCCGCATGAATTTCCGATTCAGCAACCGGAGCCGTCACGAAGCAGAAGCACCGCGCCTGGTACCGTGAATACGGCTGGGTCTGCGGCGTCCGCCCGGCGGATTGGCACGCATACGCTGCATGCGCTGCTGCAAGTCCTTGATGCGGGCTTCATCATAGTTTTGAAGCAAGGTGCGTATTTCCTGCTCCTGCTGAGAGCGGCCCTGGTCATGCTCCGGCCGCATGGCCACCAACATCACCAAACGCTCACGCATTTCGGGGGTAAAATCCCCGCGCTCCGTCAAAAATGACAGCACTGCCAAGGTACGCTCATTCTCTTGAGCGGCTTCTTTGCTTTTCCCCTTGCGCTCCAAATCCAAGGCATATTTATCACGCACGGAAAGGAACAGCATAATCAGCTCACTGTCTGCCGGGTTGTCTGCCAACAAAGACTGAGCATACGAGGAGGCGCGTGCATAATCACACTCATTTTGTTGCGGTGTGGCAGGGGCTGCGGCCAAACGCACATACAAAAAGGCGGCTTCATCAGAATCCGGGTGCTTGGCAAGAATAGACTCCAAGACACTTCGGGGGCTCTCACCATTCGGCACCAGTATTTTATGAACAGCTTCAGAGCCCCCCCCTACCAGCATCTCCGCACGGCGCAATTGAGCCTGTAAATTGTCCGGCTGCTCTTTCAGCAACGCCGCAAGCAAGGTAGCAGTGCGCTCCGCGAGTTGCTCACGGTCGGTACGTGAGCGGTCATCTTGTCTGGCACTGCGAACAGGTAAACGGGATGAACGCTGATACGGTGCAAAACGGCGCGTGTTCGATGGTCGCTCCATCATGTACGAAGAGGCCAGCTGCAAGGCTCTCACCAATTGCAAACGTGTTTCAAAATCGGCATCGGCAGGCACCTGTTTTTCCAAATCGAGCAATAACTTACGCACCTCCGCAGAGCCCCTGTTATCACCCAACTGCGCAGCCATGGCAACAGCCAGCCCAATGGTTGCCTCCACATTACTGAAAGAACCGGCAGGAGACGCTGCCACAACGCGGCGGAAATAGGTCTCTGCCGTGGCATAATCACCTGTTTTAAGGGCAATGGCGGCCAGCACGGAGGCTGCCTCTGTCACCTTATCACTGTTGCTGTCTGCCTGAGCCGCCAACTGCTCATAATAGGGCATCAAATCCAGCAGCAGGCGGGCATCTGCCTTGGTGGGCACCAGCACGGAGCCATCCGCATCTGAGGATGACACCATGGAGGCAAAAATGCGCTGCAAACAAGCATCCGCAATCTGCTCATTTTTCTCCGCCAATGCGCGCTGCTCATTTTCACGCAGCAACGCACGGTCTGCCAGCAAGCGTTGCTCGTTTTCATTTTTGAGGGCTTTGCTCACGCGGGCATAGCCGATACTCACGCTGGAGAACAGCAACACCACCAACACGGCAGCAGCATGGCTCCATATGGCAACGGCGGGGCGGCGGCGCATCCACAACACATAGCGGCGGCGCAAGGAGGCGCGGCGGGCTTTCACGGGTTCGCCGTTGAGATAACGCTGCAAGTCCTCCACCATTTCAGCCATTGAGGCGTAGCGGTCTGAGGCATCGTAAGAAGAAGCCTTATTGATGATGGCGCCCAACTCACCGTGTCCTTTCAAAGGCTGCAATTTACCACTGCAAATGTTCTGCACCAGCTTGCCGGGCTCGGTCTCACGGAAAACGGGACGCTTGGCCAACAGCTCGTACAGAGTAAGCCCCAAGCTGTACTGGTCCCCGGCGAAAGAGTTAATCCCCTTCAACAAACGCTCCGGTGCCATATAACGCAAGGTACCGTCATGGCTTTGTGTCACCAGCGGGGCGTCCTCGCCCTCATTAAGAACGGTAGCCAAGCCGAAATCACTTACCTGCACCACTCCTGAGTTATCCAGCAAGAGGTTACCGGGCTTTACGTCGCGATGCACTACACCGTTTTTATGAGCAAAGGCCAAAGCCTTGGCTGCCTGCAAGCCCACTGTGGCAACAGCGCGCTCGTAAGGAATATCGGGAAAAGCAGCACCGAGACGCCCTGCACTTACCCCCTTGCCGTTGACCAGCCCCATCACATAGTAGCGGTAATGCCCCTCATGCCCTGCACCGAACACCTCTACAATGTTTGTATGGCGCAGTGCGGCAATCACGCGGGATTCATTCTCAAAAGCCTCACTATGGCGGGGGTCTGAGTTCCATGACGGAGCCAGAATCTTAACAGCCACCTCACGGTGCAATGACTCTTGGCGGGCACGAAACACCGTACCCATACCGCCGCTGCCGATACGCTCCAGCAAATGGTAATCACCCAAACGCTCGGGATAATGAGCCATCACGGGTGCAGGCGGCTGAGTATGGCGGCCTAAGCCCTCCATATCCACCATAGCTGGCAACAACTCTTGCAGCTCCTCGGCAACCTCGGGATGCTCGGCAATATAGCTGTGTACCGTCACGGCTTCGCCGGCACGCAGCCGCTCCAAAAACGATTCCGCCAAATCAGCCACCAACTCTTCACGCTCAGACTCCGTCATTTCGGGATGCTTGATTACATATCAAAATCTTTCACCAAATCCTGAAAGCGTTTCAGCGCGCGCACGTAGCGAATACTGGCAGCCTTGGGAGCAATCTCCAGCACGGCAGCACACTCGTTGTTGCTGAGTTCTTCAAAATGCCGAAGCTCCAGAATTTCACGGTCGGTAGCAGGCAGTTCATGCAAAATACGGCGCGCCATCTCTTGGCGTTCCAACCGCACCAAACGCGTACGCGGGCTGGAGATTGTATCGGCAAACTGCGCCCAAGCATCCATGGACGGATCATCATCCCCGTCATCCCAAGTGCTTTCTTTCATGGCATCACGCTTGCCGGCCGCCAAATGGCGGCGTTCCATATCTGCAAGCGTTTGCATGGCAATTTTACGCAGTTTTACAAACATGGGAACCTCCGGCTGATTCAGCAAAAAATCAAGCCTGCGGCCACACGCCAAATAAGCCTCCTGAGCCACATCATCTGCGCTCATACGGCGCAGCATGACGCGGGGCATACGCGTGGCAAGCAAACGCACCAAGCGGTCACGATGCTCCAACCACACCTCGGCAAGCCATAAATTCTGCGGCGTCTCCTCCATAGTTTTCATTTTTCTATATTGATTAGAACGCACTACGGCTTGCCGAATCTACAAAGCTGACCTAATTACTCCGTAAGAGATTCCTCTCTCAGGTCACGGGTCATGAGCTCCTCCAATGCCTGGCGAGCAGGTTTGCCGGCGTAGAGAATCTCATACATGGCATCCGTAATGGGAGTACGCACTCTGAGTTTGCGTGCCAGCTGGTAGGTGGAGAGCGTATTGGGAATGCCCTCTACCACCTGCCCGATGCGGGCTTGGCACTCGTCCACCGGTACACCCTGAGCAATCATGCGGCCGGAGGTAAGGTTGCGGCTGTGCTCAGAATAGCAAGTTACCACCAAATCACCCATACCGGACAAGCCCATAAAGGTATCCATGCGGCCTCCGCGTGCCATGCCGATGCGGGTCATCTCTGCCAAGCCGCGGGTAGCCAAGGCTGCGCGGGCGTTGTCACCCAAGCCCAAACCGGCACAAATACCACCGGCAAGAGCAAATACATTCTTAATGGCACCGCCTATCTGCATACCCACAACATCCGTTGTGGTGTACACACGCAGGAAAGGCGTGCTCATGCGGTGCTGCACGGCACGGGCAATCTCTTTATCAGCAAAGCCGATGAGCGTCAGGCTGGGCAGCTCCAACACGATATCCTCTGCATGGTTGGGGCCGGAAAGCGCACCCACGGGGCACTTGACCACAGACTCCAGAATCTCCGTCATCAACAGGTTGGTATCTTTCTCAATACCCTTGGTGCAGCTCACCACAACGGCATTTTCGGCAAGGCCGACACTGGCCAAGCTTTGGGCCACACTGCGCATGGCCACACTGGGCACCACAACAATCACCAAGTCAGCACCCGCTACGTCATCCCAGCTGCTGGTTACCAGCACATTTTCAGGCAAGGGGCGGGCACCTTTCACACGGCACAGACTGTGGCGGGTTTCGCGTATAATGGCTGCTTCTTCCTCACGGTAGGTCCACAGCACCACTTCACCACCGCTGTACGAAGCCGTAAGAGCCAAGGCAGTACCCCATGCACCGCCACCGATAACAGCTGTTTTCTTATATTGGAGAGACATATGCGTAAAAATTATTTTTTAGAGAAAGCTTTCGGTTCCGTCCCGTTGCAGAGACGTACGATATTGCTGCGGTGTTTCCATACCACCAGCGCAAAGATGAAGCCCAGCAAGCCCAGCACCATTCCGTCTGCTGCGCTGCATGTGCCATCCTGACAGCAGAATATATACACGGCAGCCCCCATCATTGCCAAACCGGCAACCATGCTGGAGAGAGACACGTAGCGCGTGAGCACCATCATGATAATCCACGTCAGAAGTGCAGAGCCGCCAACCACGGGAGACACGGCAAACAAACAGCCACCCGTTGTGGCAACACCCTTGCCGCCCTTGAAATTCAAATAGCAAGTAAAGGTATGCCCCAGCACCAATGCAAACAACACACCTAAAAACCACCCCATCTGACCGGCACTGAATGCCGTTACATCACCACCCAAATGGTGAGCCATGTACAACAAAGGCAGATACCCTTTCAAAAAGTCACAAATGAATACGGGTATGCCCCACTTTTTGCCGAGCACGCGCACGGCATTGGTGGCCCCGATATTCTTAGAGCCATGCTCACGCAGGTCTATCCCGTTAAGACGCCCTGCCAAATAACCGAACGGCACCGCACCTATCAGGTATGCGGCTACTATGTAAATGATATTTTCTACCATGCGACTTAAGTATACTCCCAAAAGCCCCGCATTGCAAACTTTTTTTACGGTTTTGTTAAGGAATTCTCAGCAAATGGCTCGCCCCGCCATGCGGATGCATGACGGGGCGATTGTCTGGGAGAAAAGAGGGATAATTTTAAGCCTCGGGCATGACGATATCGTCATCATTATCCTCACCGCCGTGGGCAAGAATGAACTGCAGGTCATTGAGGTCAAGGCTGGAGGCAAAGCCTTCATCGCCGAGCACGTTGGTGACAAGCTGGTTCTTCTGGTGCTGGAGCACGCGAATTTTCTCTTCTACGGAGTCGCGGGTCAGCAGGCGATAGGCAATAACCTTATTCTTCTGACCGATACGGTGCGTACGGTCGATAGCCTGGCTTTCCACGGCCGGGTTCCACCACGGATCGTAAAGGATAACGTAGGATGCAGAGGTAAGGTTAAGACCTGCACCACCGGCTTTAAGGGAGAGAAGGAATACAGAGGGTTCCTTAGTGGTCTGGAACTTCTCAATCTCTGCCTTACGGTCCTTGGTAGCACCGGTGAGGTAATTGAAGGGACGGTGGTCAGCCTCCAGTCGGGCACGAATGATATCGAGCATCGTGGTGAACTGGGAGAACACAAGCACCTTGTGACCTTCATCACGCAGCTGGTCGAGCAAATAGAAGAGCGCATTGAGCTTGGCACTGTCCTCGCCCACGTACTTCTTGTCCACCAAACCGGGGTGACAGCAAATCTGGCGCAAGCGCATAAGCCCCTGCAAAATGGCGAAGGAGTTCTTCTTGACGGACTCGTCGGAGTCCATACCGAGCAAGGCCTTCTGAATGCGGCGCAGCTCTGCCTTGTACAGCTGGCGCTGCACGCCCTCCATCTTGGCGTATACTTCTTCTTCCGTACGGGGCGGCAGGTCTTTGGCCACCTGCTGCTTGGTACGGCGCAGCAGGAAAGGTTTAAGGCGGGCAGCCAAGCGGTTTTGGCTCTGGGAGTCCTTACGCTTATCGAAACGCTTCTTGAAGTAGGCGCGGCTGCCAAGCACACCGGGCATGGCAAAGGCCATGAGCGACCACATATCCAACAAGCGGTTTTCAATGGGCGTACCGGAAAGCACGAGTCGGTTGTATGCCGTAAGCTCTCGGGCAGACTTGGCTGCCTTGGAGTCCGGGTTCTTAATCTGCTGACCTTCGTCGAGAATAACGGTAAGCCACTTGATGGAGTTAATCTGCTCACCGCATACGCGCAGCTGAGCGTAGTTGATAACCACCATATCGTAGTTAGCCAAGATATCCTCCACCACGGCCTGCTCCTTGTTGCGGATAACAAGCACGCGGATTCCGGGGGCAAACTTCTCGGTTTCACCGGCCCATACGTCCAGCACGGACTTGGGACACACAATCAGCACGGGCGGAATCACTACCTTCTTACGCCCCTGCTTGTTGCGGGCCAAGTAATCTTCACGCAGCCAGAGCATGTAGGTGATGGACTGAATGGTTTTACCCAAGCCCATATCGTCTGCCAGAATACCACCGAAGCCGTTGACGGCAAGGTAGGCCAAGAAGTGGAAACCGTCTATCTGGTACGGGCGCAGCGTGGCGTTGAGTGCGGTGGGTACATCCGGCTTGACATCAATCTTGATTTCAGCCGTACGCTCCTTAATCTTCTGCCAGGCCTTCGGGTCAAATACCTCGGCAGCGCGCGGGTCTGCCAATTGCAGGGCGTGCATGCGGTGCGTTTCACCGGAGAGGTCGAAGGGATCCAGACCGAGCTTGGTAACGGCGTCACGCTGAGCGTCATCCAACTTAATTTCAAGGCGCATCCAGCGGCCGTCATCCATGCGCACGTAACCGCCGCGGGCAGAAACAAGGGCACGTATTTGCTCCTTGGTAAGGGTAACACCCTCCACATCAATAACCACGCGGAGGTCGAACCAGTCAATCTCCTGATTCACCACTTCGAAGCGAATGGCCGCAGCCACGGGGTCTGCCAACAGAGACTTGAGGTTCTCATCCATCTCTACCTTAATGGTATCGGGGATGGTCTTTGCCCATTCGGCAAACTTCTCGGGGAACTGTTTGGTGATACGGCTCTTAAAGGCAGCCAAGGGGCTGTCATAGGTAAAGTTCATTTCCTCCAGCAAGCCGGGGATGGGGTACAGGCGGTCACGGATGAAACGCAACAAAGTCTTATCCTTAACCGACATCTGCTCCACAAGCTCCCAGTCATCCTTGCCGAGACGCTCTCTGCGGCGGCCGGGGTCATCCTGTGCCGTTACCTCCAGCAGCACGTGCTCGGTATCTGCACTGGTAAGGCCGCGTACAATCTTCATGGAGAACGTGGGTTTCAGGTCAATATCCACCACGCGCTCCTCCATGCTGGGCGGCAGGGTGGCACCAATCTTGCGCAAGAACTCCACGCCGTCCAAGCTGTCAATCACAGACTTAGGAATGGAATAGCGGGGCTCCACCTCCGTGCTTTCCAACCACTTGGGAGGACCGGGGAACACGGTTTCGTCTGACTGGTAAAGCTCCACCTGCCCCGGCAACTGGCGCACGGAGTGTGTCACATGCACACCGGCAGCCGTAACAAGCTGCAAACCGTAACAATTAGGTACGATGGGGTCATCAATACAAATCCACTTAAGCGGCTCTTTCACCACCTTGAAGTAGCATTCGTCCAAATTGACAAGGTATCCCTTGAGCGCAGGCTGGTGGAAAAGGCGGTTCATCACGCGGCAGGCAGCCTCGCTATCCAAATCAAGAATAACGGTCTCCTCGCGGTCAGAGTAATCACGCAACACGTTCAGCAGAATATCCGTCTGCGGGTCCATCTTGAGGGCCCCGTTGAGGAACTCTGCCAAAATGCCGTCCAGCTGGGCACGCTCGCGAATCGGCACCCAATCCTCCTTTTCAGAGTAACGGAACTCAAAGCGAGCCTCGTTGATGGTGGACACCAAGCGCATGAACATGGAGTGGCGCGGCGGCTGGGGCGGACGCTCGTTGACTCGCTGAATACGGTCATACCAGCAGCCTACTTCTTTTTCCCGCTCCCACTCGGCAATACGACGCTGAACTTTCTCCAAGTCTGTCACCACATTCATGAACTCGGGGTACGAGATACGCTTTTTGGTGAACGCGTAGGCAATGTAGTTCCAGAACTCCAAGATATTGCGCGGAGGCTGCGGCCACAGCTCCAACGCCTCATAACCGGTGATGTCCCAGCGCGGATTCAGACGCACAAGGTCATGGTCATGAATCTCTTGCTCAATGACAAAGCGGCGATAGCGCTTCTCAAGCTTGGTAACAAAGTCAATCTCCTTCTGGTCGAGGTCACGATCCAGCTTTTCTTCCAATACGTCTGAGAGCGGGATTTCATTCAGCTCGTTGGGGCTCTCGGGCATGCTGGTACCACGGTACATACGCTCTACCATGGTGGCAATAAGGCAAGCGCCCGCAACGTCTTCATCCTCAGCCGTTGCAGAACCGAACCAGCGATTACCTTGCAAGCGAAGGCTGGTGCGCACACCGCCCTGCTTCGTTTCCACTCTACCCTGAATGAAGAGGTGGTTGCCGAATATTTGAGTGACAGCCCCGTCTTTTTGGAGCTTTTCACCGGCGTCTCTTACTGCCTCAGAATAGGCATTGAGGAAGTTCAGAGTTGCGCGATCAGGATTTAATGCAGAAATTAACATTTGTTGAGAGTTTGATATTAAGCAGCTTGCGTCATCTGTATACAGTACCCCTACATACAAGCATGGCTGCCATGGTTAAATACTACCACAAACCGTTCAGCTTTTCAAGTTATCTGAGGCATTTTTTTGATTTTTTTCAGATTCTTGCGGTTGAGGCTCCGATTTTTGAGGTGCCGGGGCGGTCGGTTTATCCGGCTTTGCAGGCGCAGCCGCAGCTGCGGGCTTCAGCAACTCAGCACAGGTCTTTTGCTCTGCACGCAAGGCCACATCATAAGCAGACTGCTTTTTACGGTTTAACAGCGTGGCATCGGCCCCGGCTTTCAGCAACATTTTCACCACTTCTGCATGCCCATTATAGGCAGCCAAGTGCAAGGCCGTAGCCCCGCTTTTATCTACCGCGTTCACATTAGCTTTAGCCTTAATCAATTGCTCAACAATAGCACACTGACCATCATAAGCAGCTTGCAAAAGCGGCGTAGAGCCCATATCATTACGCGCTTCGATATCCGCACCGGCTTCAATCAGAACGGTAATGCAGCGGGTACGGTTCAAGCGGGCGGCATCATGCAAGGGTGTATCGCCATCATCATTGGTTGCATTGACGTCTACCTTTTTTGCCTGAAGCAAATGTTTCATGGTCACAAAGTGCCCGGCATCTGCCGCCATGTGCAGAGGCGTAGCCCCGCGCTCTGCCCCGGCATTAACCTTGGCACCGGCAGCCAACAGATAGGTCACCATGTGCTCCTCACCCAAATAAGCAGCATAGTGCAACGGGGTAACCCCGTTTTCATCCTGCATATTCACCTTTACACCGGCCAGCAACAACAGGCGCACCGTCTCCTTATGCCCGAACTGCACGGCTGAGAACATGGCGCGTTCATAGTCCTTTTTCTCTATGCGCATTTCTTTCAGTTTGGCAATCGCCTGCGGGCGTGTCAGCTCCGTTTTGGTATCAGCAGGTGCCGCGCTCAGGGTACACAGCCCCAGCGCGCCCGTTATCAACAGGGTCAATAATTTCATGTTTCCTCTATTCAATCGTTAATGATGTCAATCAAGTCTTTCAGTCGGGCATAATCGCCGCGTTTCAGGGTAAACCGCAGGCGGGGCAAGCCGGCCAGCGCAGGCTCCGGGTCATTTTCATCTTCACCCAGCTGCACCAAATCCCCCTTGGGCATAATGTCCGTATAATCATGCAGAATCCAGTCTAAATGCTTTTGCGTCAGAGGCTCCAGTATGCGTATCGTGATGCTGTCCGCCTCAAAATAATATGAGTGGAAACGGCGGTAGAATCGCTCAATGTAGGCCATGGCATCCTCCGCGCTCTTACTGCGGTACAGCAGGTGCATATCAGTGTTGGAAATCAGGCCGGCATCCAACAACTCTTTCTCGATGAAGCGCAGCCAACGTATCCAGAAGGTCTCACCGGGAGGGTCCAGCACTACCACGGGGAAAATGGTGCTCTTACCGGTCTGAATCAGCGTTATGGTTTCGAAAATTTCATCCATGGTACCGAACCCACCCGGGAACGCCACCAGAGCATCCGTCTGTTTCAGGAAATTGAGTTTACGGGTGTAGAAATAGTAGAAATTCATCATCTTTTCATTCCCTTCAATAAAGGGATTGGCATGCTGCTCATACGGCAAGGTGATGTTCAAGCCAAACGAATAATCTCCCGAGGCCCCCTCATTGCACGCCTGCATGATACCGGGGCCGCCGCCCGTGATAATCATGTAGCCTTTTTCCACCGCCATGCGGGAAAACTCTACAGCTTGTTTGTAGGCGTCCTCCTCCGGTTTTATGCGAGCCGAACCGAAACAGGTAATCTTGCGCACATTGCGATAGGGCGCAAACATCTTATCTGCGGCAAACATTTCATCCACCGTGCGAGCCATCATATCCAAATCATGCTCCTCCATTTGGTCTGAGGCCGCAGCATTCATCACTGTAGACAACATTTGCAACACTACCTCGGGGTCATGCCCCCCATTGAAGCGTTGAGAAAGGTCATACAAATTGGCATCTAACACGGGGTTGCCCGTGTTGACTGGTATCGTCACGGAAAGGTGTTTATCAGCACGGCTGTTCAGGTCTCGTGCAGCTAAAATTTCAGGCTTTTTCATGCTATATAATCTAGCATGTTTCTGCTGTTTTGTCAGCTAAAAAATAAAAATATATTCCACTTTTTTGCACGCGGTATGTGCCAGGCTGAGCAAAAAGCCCGATATGCCCCATGAACAAAAAAAACGCCCCTGCCCCCACCTTGGGCACTGGGAGAACCGCACGGCAGGCAGAATACCGGATTAATCTGCGGTCATTTTTCGTTGAACAATGCTTATATTCTTGAGCAAAGAGCCTCGTTTACGGGCACGCATGGCCTCCATTTGCTTGGGCGACGGCGCGTCATTGAGGCGGTGGTCCAGCTCATCACACAGGGCGCGGCGGGCAAGAAAACGGTTAATTTCCCGTTCTCTCTCTCGGTGGCATTTAATAACCAGCCCCGTGGGGCGGTGAACAAGACACACGCAATTGTTGGTCTTGTTCACCTTCTGCCCACCCTTGCCGGAGCCACGCACAAAACTCTCCTCCAAATCACGCTCCAGCACACCGAGCGTTTTCATACGCTCAATCAGCTCGTTGCGTTTTTGCGGAGATACAGGCATGAGGAATTAACGGATTATACCGTAACTTCACCGCTCAGGGGCTCGCCGTCGGCAAAGTGATACGGGCCGGTCACGGTAAGCTTGCTGACATTTTTGAGGCCGGGCACGCCGAGTGCATCCAGAGAATCCACCAGTTTGTAAAGCTTGCTGTCCAGCTGCACAATGGGAGCCACGCCCTTACATTCGGGGGCAAGAGACATCAAGCCGGCATCGTTGATTTCCACGGCGTCTGAGCGCAGCAACAACAAGTCACTGCATGTCTTGACGGGGAAGAAACGAGAACGAGGCACGCACACGGCACGGGCACCGGGGAAGCACTGAATGGCGGCACCCATGGCCGTCTCCAACTGATACACCTGCGGGGTGGTGGCATCTCTGGGGTCTACCGTCTTGACATTGCGTATTACGGGCAACGGCAACACGCCATTGTTTGCGTCCAGATACTCCTTCAGAGAATTCAGTCGAATCCACAGGTTATTGGTATTGAAATAGCGGTGTTTATCAATATTCTGGAAGGCGTCCGTATCTTCATCCGGGCACTGGGCAATTTCTCTCAGCAGGGGCTGGCCATCTGCCTTGCGGGTAGCCAAGTGACCGCCCTTCTTGTCGGCCTCGGTACGGCGCGTTACCTCCATCACAAAGGGCACACCGCTCTCTGCAAACCAACGCAAGAAACGAGTATCAGGCTGAGCCCCCAAGTTGTCGGAGTTGGAGATAAAGGCGTACTTCACCCCGGCGGCAAGCAGCTTATCCAACCAGCCGGAACCTACCAAGGCGGGGTAAATATCACCGTGACCGGGCGGGCACCACTCCAGCTCCGGGTTGGCAGGATGTGACGCCGGCTCCAGAGTCTCCGTCACCAGCTTGGGTACGCGGTTCTGAATCATCTCTACCTGCTGAGGGTCAGCAAAGCCCTCCGCTGCATATTGCTCCAAATGAGCCATGGTATCAGCCGAGGTAGAGAAAGAGTTCATGAGCAACAGGCTTACGGGATACCCGGCTTGCTCACGCAAATGGCGCACCTGGCGCACAATGACATCCAAAAAGGTAACACCGGGCTTAATCTCCAGCAGGCTCTTGGCTTTTTGCAAGCCCATACCTGTTCCCAAGCCGCCGTTGAGTTTAATCATTACTGCCTGAGCCAACAGCGCAGCATCCGCCTCAGGGGTGGCAGCCACCAAATCCTCCCACTCAGCTACGCCCTCTGCCGGTACAATGTCGGCCTCGGGTATCATCATGCTCTGCTTGCTCTCCAGCACATTCACACTGTGTTCAAAAGCGCGTATAGCGGCATCGGACAAACCGACGCCTCTCATTTTTTCTTCTATAACGGCAAAACTACTCATACACCCGCATTATACCCCCACCGGCCCCCGCTTTCAATACAAAACACTGCCTACCCCCACACTTTTATGACCGCCCTTGCGTCATTATGACCAAGCAGGGACTTGCGGTGGCGCGTGGCTTGGAATATACTGTTACCCATGAAGTCCGACCGCAAAGAAATGGCAACCACAATAGCGAATGACCCCACCTCTTACAAGCTCTGCATGGTATGCGGTGCCATTGTGGATAAAACAGCCGATACCTGCCCGGACTGCTACGCCTACCGTTTTGATGAAAACAGCGAGGCCGTATCAAACGCTGCACTGGACTTGGCAGTTAAACCCAAAACGGCCGTTTCTCACTTGGATTTGATGCCCGAAGAGTAATATTTTCCAAGCTAAATTAGAATTATTCAATTTTTCTCGTTATTTCGTTAGTTCCGACTTGACAGAATCGGGGAAATACTGTATTGTCATAGGCAAGAGATAGCCTGTCACGGTGCCGTATGGTAGGCATGTCGCGCAGGCCCCTCAGGAGCATTGCCCCCGCAATGCGCAACCCTGAAACACGATAATTTATATGAGCGATACTACATGTCAAGCAGCCTGCCAACACACCGAGTGGCAGGGATTCAAGGGCGGCGTGTGGACGGAGTCCATCAACGTACGCGATTTCATTCAACAGAACTACAAGCCCTATGAGGGTGACGAGAGTTTCCTCGCCGGAGCTACGGAGCGCACTAACGCCCTGTGGGATAAGGTGAAGCTGCTGATGAAGCAGGAAATTGAAGCAGGTGGCGTACTTGATGCAGACGAAGAGGTAGTATCCTCCATCGTGTCTCACGCCGCAGGTTATATCGACAAAGACCTTGAAACCATCGTAGGTTTGCAAACAGATGCTCCGCTGAAGCGCGCCCTCATGCCCTTCGGCGGTTTGCGTATGGCCCAGCAGGCTTTGGAGAGCTACGGCTACAAGATGAGCGACAACACGCTCAACATGTTCAAGACCACCCGCAAGACCCACAACGAGGGTGTGTTTGATGCCTACACCACCGGCATTCGTGCCGCCCGCTCTGCCGGTATCGTAACCGGTTTGCCCGATGCTTATGGCCGTGGCCGTATCATAGGTGACTACCGCCGTGTGGCTCTCTACGGTACGGACCGCCTCATCGCCGAGCGCCGCAAAGACTTGATTGCCCGCGAGAACCTTGTGCTGACGGATGACGTTATCCGCCTGCGTGAGGAAATGAACGAGCAGATTCGCGCCTTGGCCGAGCTTGCCGAGATGGGCAAGACCTACGGTTGCGACCTCACCCGCCCCGCCGCAGACTCCCGCGAAGCCGTGCAGTGGACCTACCTGGGCTACCTTGCCGCAGTTAAGGAGCAGAACGGCGCCGCCATGTCTCTCGGTCGCACCAGCACCTTCTTCGACATCTACTTTGAGCGCGACCTTGCCAACGGCACCATCACCGAGGCCGAAATCCAGGAGATTATGGACCACTTCGTGATGAAGCTGCGCATGGTACGTTTCATCCGCACCCCCGAGTACAACAACCTGTTCTCCGGCGACCCCACTTGGGTGACCGAATCCATCGGCGGTATGGGTGAAGACGGCCGCACGCTCGTAACCCGCAGCTCCTTCCGCGTACTGCAAACCCTGTACAACCTGGGACCGGCTCCCGAGCCCAACCTGACCGTGCTGTGGAGCACCGCCCTGCCCGACGGCTTCAAGAAGTTCTGCGCCAAGGTTTCCATCGAGACCTCCTCCGTACAGTACGAGAACGATGACCTCATGCGCCCGCACTGGGGGGATGACTACGGCATTGCCTGCTGCGTATCTGCCATGCGCATCGGTAAGCAGATGCAGTTCTTCGGTGCCCGCGCCAACCTTGCCAAGGCTCTCCTCTATGCCCTTAACGGCGGTATGGACGAGGTGAAGGGCAAACAGGTAACGCCCCCCGCCCCGCGCTACGAAGGTGAGTACCTGGAGTACGACAAGGTAATGGAGCTGTTTGACAACATGCAGGATTGGCTTGCCAAGACCTATGTGGATGCCCTCAACGTCATCCACTACATGCATGACAAGTACAGCTACGAGCGCATCGAGATGGCTCTGCATGACCCCGAGATTCTGCGCACCATGGCCTGCGGTATCGCCGGTCTGTCCGTTGCTGCCGACTCCCTGTCCGCCATCAAGTACGCCAAGGTTAAGGCCATTCGCAATGAGGAAGGCCTCATCGTAGACTTCGAGACAGAGGGCGAGTTCCCCTGCTACGGCAACAATGACCCGCGTGTAGACGAGATTGCCTGCGACCTTGTAAGCAACTTCATGAACAAGATTCGCAAGCTGCACACCTACCGCGACTCCCTGCCCACGCAGTCCGTGCTCACCATTACCTCTAACGTGGTATACGGCAAGAAGACCGGTAACACCCCCGATGGCCGCCGCGCCGGCGAGCCCTTCGCCCCGGGTGCCAACCCCATGCACGGTCGCGACAAGAACGGTGCAGTGGCTTCCATGCTCTCCGTTGCCAAGTTGTCCTATGATGACTCTCTGGACGGCATCTCCTACACCTTCTCCATTGTACCCGGTGCACTGGGTAAGGACGAAGACGAGCGCCGAGTGAAGCTGGCCTCCCTGTTGGATGCCTACTTTGCCGCCACCGGCCACCACATCAACGTCAACGTGCTGGAGCGCGAGACGCTGGAGGACGCCATGGTACACCCCGAGAAGTACCCGCAGCTCACCATCCGCGTTTCCGGTTACGCCGTGAACTTCATCAAGCTCACCCCCGAGCAGCAGCGTGAAGTAATCTCCCGTACCTTCCACACCCGCGCCTGATAAGCAGCGCAGCAATAACTTTCACACCCTGCAAGCAACCGCTTGCAGGGTGTTTTTCTTAGCCTGCCCTCACAGCAAAAAACAGATATGATGCAAATCCCCCTATTAAAATCAATACGATTCAGACTCTGTATTTTATAACTACCCGACATGACTGGCTGGAAAATACTCTATGACATTACGCGCTATTTCTTTTTCTGAAATCTTGCCAGAGCAGTGGTAATATGGTAGAGTAACAGCATACATGAGCATGCCCGATTTAAGACACTTTCTCGGCTGGGATAAACCGGCCATTGAACTTGTAGCAGAGCAACTGGAAGAGTTGAACCGCACAGCACCACAGCAGTTACGCCGTGCAACGGTAGTGGTACCTACCTCCGGTAGTGGCAGACGCTTGCGCGAGTATATGGCAGAACGCGCCGGCAAGCCGGTGCTGATGCCCAAGATTGTGTTAGCCGGACAGCTGATACCGTGCAAAGGTAATAATCTTGCCACCGAACAGGAAACGATGGCTGCCTGGATGGAAATACTGGGAAACGCCATGCCGGACAAGTCTACCCCGTGGATTCTGGAGGTAGCCACGCAAATGCGTAAGGTAAGAAAACAGCTCGAACAAGAAGCCAGAGCCCCGGAATGGGACGAAAACGAAGGGCTTAATTTTGTACGCAACCATCTGCAAGAAGCAGAAAACCAATGGAAACACACATTGGCCTATGAAAAATCCCGCTGGGACACATTGCGTACCACTTATACAAGAGTTGATGAAAAATTGCAACAATGGGGGCGTACACCCATTGAACAAAGCAGAGCCCAAGAATTGGAGCACCCCCAAAACAGGGGAATGATTATCATAGCCTGCGTACCGGAGTTGTCACCGTTGAACCGACTGTATATCAAGCAACTGATAAACACTACACAAACAAAGGTAAATATTTGGGTTAATGCCCCGCTTACAGAAGCTGATCGTTTTGATGAATTCGGACAGCCCATCCCTGTCATTTCTGAAGGGAAATGCGCCAAACAAGGATGGAGCGAATGCCCCATTGAAATACCGAGACGCTCACACCAAAACGAGAATGACAATTCTGTCTGCGAGGCAGATGTGATACACCCTGCGGGCAGTGTACAAGCATTCGGCCGCAAAGCGAAAGAACTTGCCGGCGGTCTCAACTCTGAGCAAGTGGTTATAGCGGGGTGTGACAGTTCTCTCTCTCCTGTTCTGGTTTCTACCTTTTTACCGGAATGGACACTCATCATGCCCGAGGGGCGTTCTCTTCAGGCAACAGAAGTAGGCAGGATTCCCATGCAACTCAAAAACGCATGTGCCACCTTTTGTGAGGAAGATGTACCACGCAATTATGAATTGGAGGACTTCTTAATCCTGCTGCGCAACAGAGCTTTGCAATGCAGTCTGTACCCACCCGCCACACTCAACGGGTTCAACCGCTATGTATCAGAACTGAATGCAGAGCATCTGCCCAACAGCGCGTCTCATTTACTGTACTTATTGAAACGCAAGCTAGCAGAAGAAAATTCGACAGAGCAGCCTAATCTTCGAAAAACAAAAAAATTAGGCTCCTACATTGAGTATACGAAAAAAATAATTCAATTAGTGCACGATTGCAGCCAAACGGACACACTTCCTAAAAGTCTGGCCTCGCTGGCCTCGGCATTGCAACGCAGTGTTACCTCTCCCCATCTGAAGCCCGCCGTTGCAATGCTGGCAGAACACATGAGAGAAGCCGCCGATTTGGTATCTGACAGACTCATTCAATGTGCACCCTTTGCCGCATTAAGCATTCTTGCTCACACGGTTGAAAAACAATCAGCCGCAGTATTGGAAGGCGCAGCCGAACGCGACCAAGCTATCAATTTAAAAGGTTGGCGAGAATTGTGCTACACCACGGCTCCCCATATCATCATAGCGGGAATGCATGATGGCTGTGTTCCCGAGCGTTTGCCGGCAGACGCTTATTTACCGAATGCCTACCGGTCATTCCTGAACATGACCAATGACACAACGCGTTGCGCACGAGATAGTTTCTTGCTTACAGCCCTGCTTCACAGCCGGCCTGCCGGTGCTGTACACTTTGTGATATCTGCCTGTACCACAGATGGCACCCCCATTGCTCCGTCATCTCTGTTGATGCGGTGCAATACCCCGGCAGAAACGGCGCAGCGGGTAAGCAGACTCTTTGCCCCCTCTCAGGAACCGGAAGCAAATGAAGCGTATGATCTGTTACCCTTCATTACGCCCGATACGGGAACCTCACCACAGGAAAGCATTGATATGATTGCCCCCGGGGTAGCAAATCCTTACCGAGAGAAACAACGCACGTTCTCTCCATCTGCCATTAAGAGCTTTTTAAATTGCCCTCTGAGATTTTGGCTGAACCGTTTGCTGGGAGTAGCTCCCGGAGATGCCATGGAGGAAAACAAATCCGAACCGGACAACGCCGAATACGGCACACTACTGCATGCAATTTTGCAAGATGTCACCACACGATACGCCGCTGCCCCGGATGGTTCGGATGCTGAAGTTTTGGCTCAGGAGATCAGCACCTATGCCGCAAAATGTACGGAAACGCAGATACGTGCTCAATATGGGGATGAAAACAACGTTTTCCCCATTATTATCAATATTCTGCAACGCAACATTACTAAAACGGTTCAAGAGTTTGCCCGCAAGCATGCCAAAGACCTTTGTAATGGATGGGAAGTAATAATGATGGAACAACAGCTCTTGTTCAGTTTACCCTCAGAAGATGAAGATTCCCCCCTGCTCTTTGATATGAGAGTAGACCGTGTTGACCGCAACCGCCATAGCGGACTCATGAGAGTAATTGACTACAAGAGCAACGCTACTGACCCACGCCAAACCCATTGGGAAAGGTTATCGGAATCGGCCACGGAGTTATATGAGGCCTATATGCCGAAAGCCTTTATCTTGCGGGATGAAAAAGACAAATGCTACCGCTGGAGTAGTGTGCAGCTTCCGCTCTATGCGGAGGCCCTCAAACAAATACATCATTTACCAACGCTGCCTGAAACTGCATTCTATAATATGCCTCGCACCTCTCCGGGAGAGGTAGTTTATCATCCCATGACCGGGCTCGAATCTAAATCGGAAATGACCGCAGATTTACATGAAAAAGCCATGCAATGCGTTCAAGCGGCAGCATCCCTTATGCGCAAAGGATTATGCCTGTACTCAGCAGAATCCATGGGGCGCAGCTTGAGCTATGACAACTTCGGTGCTCTGAGCATTTACAAAGACCCGAATCCTCGCGTTCTCTGCGGGCTTCCTCAACTTACCGTACCGACAGCAGAAGAAAATTGACCAATCTACACGAGCATGACTCTGAACGCCTCAACATTCCTCACCGGAAATCTTATCGCCGCCTCTGCCGGTACCGGAAAGACCTATCAACTTACCTCCCGCTATTTAGCTCTGTTAGCATTGGGTGCAAAGCCGGAAAAAATGATTGCACTCACTTTCACCAAGAAAGCAGCAGGTGAATTCCGTAACCGCATTTTTCAAGCATTGGCCGAGGCCGCGCTTGATAAAAAAGACCATGACACGCCGAGTCGCAATGCAGCTGCGGTGCGAGTATGGGAAACTTGGACCGGGCTGCACCTCACCCCGGATTGGACACTTACACCGGCCTCTAATCCGGTAGCACTTTTTCCGGCAGCCATCCCCATGATGAAACGAGCGGCAGCCCTGCGCTGTTACCCGGAGCAGTTGAAGCCTGAAGCTACTGAGCCTGCGTTGCCTCAACTTACAGCAGATTTTTTTGCAAATCTTCTTATACGCGTTCTCAGCAAAGCTTCGGAGCTGCAATTATCTACGCTGGACAGCTTCTTTAACCGCGTAGTTGCGGCAGACATACACCGTGCCGGGTTAAGCAGTGTAACCCCAATGAACCAGCTGCAACAACAACGAGCTACCCGCACGGCCTTACAAGCCATGTTGGCCGAAAGTGAAAAATCTCGACACCATGAATCTGCGCTGATTACCTTGCTCACCAGTATAGCTGATGAAAAAGGGGGCTCATTGTTAGATATATTGGAGAAAAACGTCAATACATACCTAAGCCTCTACAAAGAGTTTCCGCAAGAGCACCCGTGGGGTAAAACAGCTCCCTTTATGTTGCCGGATTGCCTCGACACGCCTCTGCTGACGGAAGATGATATCATTGGGTATCAACAACAAATTGATGCTGATGTAGCCCGTCTTTCTTGGAAAAAACCGCGAAGCTATGTGAAAAAGACATTTGCCACAGTAGCAAACAAACTGAAGGCAGGAGAATTCAATATGTCTTCTTCATTTGAAGGTTGGCTTTCGGGGGAAGATAAATACCTTGCCCCGGCAGCAGAACATGCCATAGATGACAGACTGAGAAACACCATCAGGCAATTGAAGTATCAGTGCAGCTGCATTTTTTTGCGTGGCGTTCAGGAGCGTTCTGCCGCCATGTTTGAACTATTGAAAAAATATTATACCGCTTACAGAGACAGTATTCTCAGTGCCGGTTTATGTACTTTTGACGATATAAAACAAGGGGCGCGAACCCTACTGGGCAGCAACAGTGATGGTGAGGAATCCGGCATGGCATTAACCCTCACTACCAAACTTGACCATTGGATGCTGGATGAATTTCAGGATACCGACCCCGTACAGTGGGAAATTCTGAGCCCGCTCTTGAAAGAAAACGCGCAATATCCGGAAAAAACGCTCTTTGTTGTAGGCGATAAAAAGCAAAGCATTTACAGTTTCCGAGGCGCATCCTCAGAATTATTTGAGCAACTGAGAGGAACTAAGGACAGAGAAGACGGTTACAACTGGCAAGCTAGCGTGCTCACAAACTCATCATTGAGCGAAAGTCGGCGCTCTGCGCCTGCTATTATGGAGTTTACCAATATGGTATTCTCTCCCATAGAAGAAGCAGACGCCGAGTTTTCTCTACACTGCACCCATGCAAGCAATCAAGATAAACACGGGTATGTGAGAGTCACCGCCCTCCCCAAAAACAACTCAGCCCAAACGCTGGAGGATGCCTGCTTGTCCATTGGGCATATCTTGGACGAACTCACGGAGCCCACCTCTACCGCCCAACGCAGACTTAAAAACGGCATCAGCGTGGCGATTCTGCTTCGTCAAGGCAACGCCGCCCGTAACATTGTTGCGTGGCTGCGCCGCTATAAACCGGAAATTCCGGTGCAACTGGTAGAAGACACCCCCCTGACAGAGGCCTCACCCTTGGGTGAATTATTGCTATCTTTCTTCATATGGCTCAAAGAACCGGCAGACAAATACCGGTACAATGTTTTAAGAGTATCTCCTTTGGGCAGTATTATGCACACAGAGGCAGCCGGGGGCTCAAACGCCTCCGTTCATACGGCTTGGGATGCATGGCTGAGCCTGCTCAACGAGCGTGGCTACGCAGCCGTAATACAACGCTTGGCAAAACATCTGCCGCAACTGAGCTCCACCCGCATGCTTAAAGAATGGTTGGAAGAAGCAGTGAAATTCGATGCAGACGGCGGCTCTCTGGAGGAATGGATATTACACATGCGCACTTGTTGCCGTAAAGAAAACGGCTCTGCTCAATTTGTTCAGGTTATGACCATGCATAAGAGTAAAGGTGCTGAGTTTGATGCCGTTATTCTACCTTTCTTGGGGACTAAAGCTGTGGACCAACCACGAGCAGAAGGCATACCTTACTTTATTTCAGATGATAAAAACGGTATTCTCATCCACCCGGGAAATGCGACGGAAAGAAGCAACTGGCAACCGTTGGTGCGCTGTGAAGAGCAATGGAAACGAGCCCGCAGAGATGATAGTTATAATCTGATGTACGTGGCACTCACACGAGCACGTTTTGCAAACTATATTCTGCTGCCCGGAGGCGGAGAACTACCGGAAACACCGAACAAAGAAGCAGACTGGATTTTGCAGGCACTTCTTCATAAGGGATTTGAGATTTCTGCCGATAAAGATGCGGAACTCGGCCATCAAAATTGGTACAACAGAAAATCTCTCGCATCATGTAAAGCAGCAGAACAACAACCTACCCTACCGCTCGGAAAAGTTTGCACCCCACGGCAAAGAATATCGCCCTCAGCCATGATGGGAGAGCCCCGCAAGAGCGAAGATAAGCAATTCTCCTCAGAATCGAATTCGGGAACGGACTTCGGCACAGCTGTACATGCCTGTTTTGAAGAAATCATGTGGTTGCGGGAGAAACAGCCGGCATGGCTGAACGCCCCGGTCTCAGAAGCTCAGCAAGTTGTGGCAGCTGCCCTGCAACAAGATGAAGTGCAAGCGTTATTTACCCGTAAAGAGGAGATGGAAGTATACAATGAGCAGAGCATAGAAGCCATATCTGTAAATAATGAGTGGGTGTCCGGCACAATAGACCGCCTTGTGCTTACAGAAGACGGCATGGGTAAAACAATCGCTGCCCACATCATTGACTTTAAAACCAATCGATTTGACGAAAAAGAAGGCTTTGACAGCTTCTATGATTGGCTACGGGCCCACTATGCTCAGCAAATGATTCAATACCGACATCTCATAGCCAAAGCTTTTGACCTGCCGCTTGAGGTCATCACCGTATCGCTTATTTCTTGTCCGAAAGAATACCGCAAACATCCTGCGCGGGTGCTGACGTATGGCCACGAGGAGCTATCTGAGGGCCGATGAGAAATCCTACAAGAATGATAGATTACGTTAATTAATCTTGCCAAGGGGGTAACAACATGCTAGGATGAGCCTATGCTACTCGGTTCTGTACATTCGGTAGAGTCATGCGGCACGGTAGACGGGCCGGGGATACGCTTTATCTTATTTTTGGCAGGGTGCAGTTTGCGCTGCAGGTATTGCCATAACCCTGATACCTCTTTCAAATGCAGTGGCAAAGAGCGCACGGTGGAGGATGTGATGACGGAAATCGGGCGCTATGCAGACTTTGTTAAAGCGGCAGGCGGTGGTGTAACGATATCCGGCGGGGACCCCCTGTTTCAACCGGAATTTACCAAAGCGGTGTTGCAAGAATGCAAAAAGATAGGCTTGCATACTTGCATTGATACGTCCGGGCACTTGGGTGCGCAAGCGGACGATGAGCTGTTGGCTGCCACCGACTTGGTGCTGTTGGACATCAAAGCATGGGCTCCGGAGCAGTACCGTAAGCTCACGGGGCAAGATTTGCAGCCCACGCTGGATTTTGCAGAGCGTTTGGCCGCCCTTAAAAAGCCCGTATGGCTGCGTTATGTGCTGGTGCCGGGCTGGACGGATTATTTGCCCGATATTGAACAACTAGCCCGCTATGCACAGGGTTTAGGCAATATTCAACGAGTGGATGTGCTGCCGTTCCACCAAATGGGCAAGTTCAAATGGGCTGAGCTGGGGCTTACTTACTCTTTGGAAAACACGGAGCCGCCCGAACCCGAGCTCACCCGTGCGGTGAAAGATATCTTCCGCAACAACGGCTTTGCAGATTGTACGAAGTAAGTTGGCGTTTATCTGAAGAGCCCCGAAGAAGAAATATCTTCAGGGCTCTCCGCTATTTATTCAGAATGAATACTTGAGAATAATCTCTCATTCAGCTTTCTGCTGAACCGCATGCTTGAACCACAGCTCCATTTTGTAGCTCTTGCCCTCCCATTCTGCCACAACATCACACGCGGAATGCTGTGCTGATGAATCCGTACCGACTTGCTGCAGTACGGGGGAATCTTGTTTCATACATGCGGGCAGATCATTCAAGAGGGATTGCGCAGCCACCCCCTCAGGCAGAATCCACGCCGTTTCAAGGCTAAGCCCTGGGCCACCGCACGGGGCATGCTTTTTGAAGCTCTCTTGCAGCAGACTCTCCAACTGCAATTGAACTTCCGGAGTGAGCTCACCCGATATCACGACATCTTGTGCAGGAAATCCCAAGGCGGCAGCAAGCTCTGCACAGCCATAGAAACGGCAGGCTTGCAAACGCTGCATGGCCATGGGTACAAACATAAGCTCGCCTTCTTCTGCCCCCGCGGCAGGGAGCAAAAGCTCCGGAGCCTTACCCGCCATACCCGTTTGAGCTGCACCCAAGCGCCAGCTAAGTGCTTTAATGGATTCAACGGCAGCGGTGGCACTCGCATTATCAACAACCTCAGAGAGTATCTTACCGGCGGCTCGCATTACCTCCAGATATTCACGAGCTGCGGCCAGCTGTTCCGGCGTGGGTAATTGTGCCAGTTCTACCGGCATACCCATGGCAATGGCCAATTCTTCCGAACCATAGAAGAAGACTTTACTCAGAGTTTTACCGGCTTCTTGGGCAGACATCCAATAGTCCAAAGATTCTTGACCGGTCATTGCTTCATCCGGCAAGCGGTGAGCATCCCCACTCACATGAACTACCAACATGGTTTCATATACGGCATCTGCCACCGCATCTGCACTTTCTTTATCATGCACCCCTTTCAAGATTTCACACACCTTTTTAAAGGCAAGGGCTTTCTGGCGGGCTTCATAATCAACGGGGGCGTCTGAGTTGTATATTAAACGCTGAGTTATTTTGACCGGCGCAGCCGACTCTTGACCTTGCGCAGCAGCCACCGCCGCAAGGCAGCAGAAAAAAAGGATAAACTTTTTCATAAAAGGAATGCTGAATACACTTATTGAAGCTCAGCTGGCAAGGGACGCAAAGGCGGTGCTTGACGGGTGTCCGCCTTTTTCGGAGCAGGTGCAGTATCTATATCATGCACACCGGCGGTATCATACACGGGCGCTTCCGGCATCTGCGGCAAGGGGCGCAGGGGTGGAGCCGTGCGGGGGGAGGCTGATTTTTCAGGAGCCTGAGAGCCACCGAAATCATGCGCCCCTGAGGTATCATAACCGGATTCGGGGATTTGCTGCATGAGGATGGCGTGCATCTTTTTATCCCGCTCAGCGGTAAGGCCTTTGCCCTCTGCCATATCAGCCACACGTGACACCTCCTTTTGCAACTGAGCTTCCACCTGAGGGCCGAGTGCCTCAATTTGCTTTACGGTATCATCGTACTTCTTTGCCATGTCTTGCATGGCAGCTTCTTGCCCGGCCAACTGTTTTTGGGCAGAGGCAGCACCTTTTTCATCGGTCATGAGCTTAATGGCCTCCAAAAGAGCCGCTTTTTCAGCATTCAAATCAGGCTGAGCAGCAGTTGCCTGCACCTTGGGTGCAGACGGTCGGGATTCAGCCCCGATGGAAATATCTGCGATACACGGCATGGCCGCAGCAACTAAAAAAGTAAAACATAGGGTTTTCATAGCGAGCTGTGTATTTTTTATTGATTCAATGTGCGGAGGATTTCTTCCACTATGACATCCACACTCACCAAACGGCCCTGCCCCTCTACCCCGCATGCCAGCATACCGCAAGAATCCGGGCCGATAATGCGGTGGTTCTCTCTGGCTGCAAGAATGGCGGCATTTTGCTGTGTTGCGGGGTGGGTCCACATGTTGCCGTTCATAGCGGGAAAAATCAATACGGGAGCACGGTTAGCAAGATACAGGCTTGTGAGCGCATTGGGCGCAAAGCCCTGCGCCATACAGGCCATGGTATTGGCAGAGGCCGGTACAACAGCCAGCACATCTGCCTTTTGAGCGAGGTCTATATGTACCGGCACCCAGTTGCCGATTTCATCCTCAAACGTAGTGATGACGGGGTTGCGGGAAAGCGTCATGAGAGTAAGCGGCGTGACAAACTGCAATGCCGTGGGCGTGCATACGCAATGCACCTCATGCCCCGCTTTCACGAGACGAGATGCTACATCTGCCGCCTTATAAGCTGCAATAGAGCCACAAACGCCAAGAATTACCGTTGCCATAACGCTCTCCCTCTCCCTTTAAAATCAGGCTTCGATTTCAACAATCATGTTGATTTCTACGGCCACGCCCAGCGGCAGGCTTACCACACCCACGGCAGAACGAGAGTGAGCGGCCTCCGGGCCGAACAGGGCTACCAACAGGTCAGAAGCCCCGTTGAGCACCTTGGCTTGATCCGTGAAATCAGGGGTGCAGTTTACAAAACCGTTGATGGCTACAATCTTCTTCATCTTTTCAAAACCGCCCAGCTCTGCCTCAATAACGGCAAGGCGATTCAGAATAGCGGCTTGAGCGGCCTTTTGACCATCCTCAATGCTTACATCTGCCCCCAACTTACCGAAGTAGGACACATCACCATTGATGGAGATGCCGCCGGAAAGATGCAGGTAATTGCCGGTACGAATGCAATTGACGTAAGAACCTACGGGAGCGGGAGCAGGATTAAGCTTCAGCCCCTTTTCTGCGAGTACTTGTGTATTAAGCTGCATAATATTTATGTGGTGTTTCCCACATCAGAATACTATATTATCCCCCCTCTTGGCAAGACAATTTGCCCGCATACCATGATTTAGAACTTGAAAAAAAAAGAAATAAAGATAGAATACATATGATGAAACGCGCATTTTTTACAGGTTTAGTGATGGCCTTGGGATTCGGGTGGCTCAGTGTAAGTGCAGCAGAGACGAAACCGAACATCATTTTGGTATTGGTGGATGATATGGGATGGGGTGATTTGGGGCTCAACCAACCGGCCGAGCATGCAGATACACCACGCATAGATACGCCCGTGCTTGACCGCTTGGCAACGCAAGGTGCCCAGCTGCGCCGCCACTACACCTGCGCACCGGTATGCGCACCGGCTCGAGCATCGCTCTTCACGGGCTTACACCAAGGGCATGCAGAGGTAATACGCAACAACAGCTTTGATGCAGCCTTAGAGAACAGCCATACCTTGGGCAGTGTGCTGAAAGCAGCAGGCTACAGCACGGCACTTATCGGCAAATGGGGTATCGGCGGTGGGCAGGAAAGCGGTGGCACCCCGAACACCTGCCCCGCATGGCCGACCAAACGCGGGTTTGACTTCTTCTTCGGCTACAACAATCATTTGGCAGGGCACCGCCATTATCCTAAAGAGGAGAGCAATGCCGACCCCGAAACCCACCGCAATGCCGTGTGGGACGGTGAGGAAATGATTACGGATAAGCTGGACGGCTGCTACTGCACGGATTTGTTCACGGCCCGAGCCAAAAAGTGGATTATTGACCAAAAGAAGGCAGATAAAGATAAACCGTTCTTCCTTGCACTGACGCACGTTGCCCCGCATGCTCGCTTGGGTATACCGGCCGGGGAGTATCCCGCAGGTGGGGGACTGAACGGCGGCGTACAATGGCTGGGTGAGCCCGGAAAGATGATTAACACCGCCAGCCCCGACAGTTGGGACTCTTTCATACACCCACAATACCGCAATGCCTGGCAAGAATATGCCCAAGCCCGCTACGGCAACAATGCCGGGCATAAGCTGATGACTGCCCGCCGCCATGCAAGCATGATTACACGAGTGGACGAATCTGTGGGCGATTTAGTGAAATTGTGTGAGGATTTGGGCATTGCCGATAATACCGTCATTATTTTCACCAGTGATAACGGCTGCCATGACGAGCCCGGTGCCGTGGGTGGATTCAATGGGCACCCGGCCCCTGCTCAAGACCCCTCCTTCTTCCGCAGCTACGGCAACCATGACGGCATCAAGCGCGATGTGTTTGACGGAGGTCTGCGCGTACCCTGCCTGGTGTATGCCCCCGGCATTATCAAAAGCGGTTTGGTAAGTACCACGCCCACCCAGTTCCAGGACTGGATGGCCACAGTATGTGATTTGGCAGATGTGGCTGTGCCTGCACGTTGTGACGGACGCTCTCTGCTGCCCTTGTTACAGGGCAATGACGCACTGAGCAACGACCCCGGCCGCGTGCTCTATGCAGAATACGCCTTTGGCGGGGGCATGGCTCAATACCGCGATTATACGGCAAACAAGAAAGGCCGCGTACGTGGCGAGCAGCAGGTGCTCATCTTCTTTGATAACCGCAGCAATCGCTGGCTCAAGGCGATTCGCACGGGTGTCAAAACCGGACAGGAAGCTTGGGAGCTTTTCGATACCGAGGCAGACCCGCATGAAAGCACGCCCCTGCCCGAAGGCAACACCCCGCAAATGCAGCAACAGCTCACCGACATGGCACTGTGGAACCGCCGGGCTTATGACTACCACCGCGACCCGCAAGCCCCCCAGCGACGCAACGCCTGCGGCGGGTTCCGCAGCTATGACATGAACCTTGTACCCGCTGTGGCCTCCTTGCATTCCTCCGGCGTTTACGGTTTGAACATGCAACAGGTAAAAGCTACCGCACCTTGGGCCCCGGCAGCCTATGAAATGCCGGCAGATACCCCCACCGCCGTGGCTCAGCCCAACAGCACCGTGTTACCTGCCAGCACCATTACTACCTTCACCGGCTACATTGATGTGCCGAATGATGGTAACCACTGGCATTTCTATCTTACACTCAGTGAGGTTCCCGGCACCAAAGCATTTGTAAAACTGCATAACTTCAACCTGATAGATGCCGACTTCAATTATGCGCCCGGCAGCACTGCCACGGAAAGCTCCGCAGCAAACACCGTAGAGGTGGATGCCACCCGCACGGGTAAAAAAGGCATACCGCTGAAAGCCGGCAAGCACCCCATTACCATCACCGTGGTACAAGGGGAAAGCGCAGACGGCACCCTCAAGATGGAGTGGAACCGCGGCCCGCATAACGGCAAGCAGACACCGCGTGAACTTATACCGGCAGATCGATTTATACGTTAAAAACAGCCGACAGGCTCTCTACACACAAAACAAAATGACAACAAGCATGACATACAGACGATGCGGGAACAGCGGCATTCTGCTGCCGGAGATATCATTGGGGCTGTGGCATAACTTCGGTGCAGGTGCCGATGAGACGGAATGCCGCGGCATGATAGCCCGTGCCATAGAGCTGGGAATATGCCATTTTGACTTAGCTGACAACTATGGCCCGCCCCCGGGAAGCGCAGAGGAGTGTTTCGGCCGACTGATGAAGCATGAGTTTGCCGGTCTGCGAGATGAAATGTTTATCTCTACCAAGGCGGGGCACTTGATGTGGCCCGGTGTATATGGGGATTGGGGGTCTCGCAAGCACCTCATATCGGGGCTTAACCAAAGCCTGCGCCGTATGCAGCTTGATTATGTGGATGTCTTCTACCACCATCGCCCGGACCCGAACACACCGCTTGAAGAAACAATTGGGGCATTGGTTGATATTGTTCGCAGTGGCAAGGCTCTTTACATCGGGTTATCCAAATACCCGCCGACTCTCTTCAAGCAGGCATGCGCCATGCTAAAAGCTGAGAAAGTGCCTTGCCTGTTGCACCAGTTCCGCTACAACCTGCTGGACCGAGCCTGTGAGGCAGAAACCCTGCCTATGGTAGCAGAGCAGCAAACGGGCAGTATCGTATTCTCTCCCTTGGCTCAGGGGATGCTTACGGGTAAATACCTGAGCAACACCCTCCCGACCATATCGCGTGCGACAGACACAAGCTCTGTGTTCCTCAATGAGGAGAAAGTACAGGCAGATATGGAGAGAGTACGCCGTTTACAAAATGTGGCAGATGCCGCAGGGATTTCGCTCACCCAACTTGCATTACGCTGGTTGCTGAGACGCCAAGAGGTAACATCCGTGCTCATAGGGGCGCGCACCGTTCAACAACTGGAGCAATGTGCAGCCTCCGCAGGGCAAGCCCCGCTGCCGGTGGAGGTTCTGGCCTCTATTGATACACTGACTCTCACGGATAAGCCATAACCCGATAACTTTACCAGATTGCCACACTTGGCACCACATTGCAGATACATTTGACGTGTATCTGAAATTGTTGGGTTTGTATGAAAATCGGATACATCTTTTTGACCGTCTCTGGGGGCTCAAGACACCCCTGAGTGCATCATAAGGTAAAAACTTCATCAACATTATTCTCAGATGAAACTTCACACTCTTTACACGGAAGAGCAAGTGGCAGCAGCGGTGCGCCGTGTAGCTACGGACATTGAACGTCACTTCGGTGACTCTGAGCAGGTAATTGCACTTTGCTTGCTCAACGGAGCCCTGTGGTATGCCGCGGATTTATTACGCTGTCTGCCCTGCAATTTTGAGTTGCAGACCATCCGCATTTCCAGTTACGAGGGTACTGACAGCACGGGCAAATTAAAATGGCACAGTGCCTTGCCCGATTGTAAAGGCAAAAAGGTGCTGGTGATAGATGATGTGCTGGATACCGGATTAACCATGAAAGAGGTGTGTAAGGCTTTACGCGAAAACGGTGCCGCTATGGTGGCCGGCACCGTTGCCGTTACCAAATCCGGCCGCCGCAAGCATGACTGTGAGGCCGATTTCAGTGCCCTGCACTGCGATGACTATTTCTTGGTAGGTTATGGTCTTGATTATAACGGAAAATACCGCAACTTGCCCTTTATCGGGTATTTGGCGTGATTCTTCCGGAAAAGTTTCAACAAAAAAGCCAACCGAATTTGTTCGGTTGGCTTTTTTGTTGAAACAATATCAAAGGGGATATTATTCGTCGTCAGAGGCATCGAATTCGGCGGAGTCGGCATCGAAATCGTCTTCCTCGTACTTTTTGAACTTCTTGACGCGCTGACCCTGGGGCAGCGGTGTAAGCACCATGGTAACGGTGTTGCCTGCCAATTTGGCGGGCTGGTCTACCTTACCCATGGTACGCAGGTCTTCCATCACCTTTGCCATAACCTCCAAGCCAAGCTGCTGGTGAGCATTCTCACGGCCGCGGAAACGGAGTTGGAAACGCACCTTGTGACCGTGATCCAAGAACTGCTCAGAACGTGCCATTTTGACGTTGTAATCATTCACATCGGTACCGATACGCAGTTTAATTTCCTTCATGCGCACGGCTTTTGTCTTGTTGTTCTTCTGCTGCTTGGCCAACATGTATTTGTACTTACCGTAGTCGATAAGACGGCAAACAGGCGGGTCTGCATTAGGAGCAACTTCTACAAGGTCAAGCCCGATTTCTTTGGCCTTAATCAAGGCGTCTCGGGTGGACATCACGCCGAGCTGCTCGCCGGTGGCAGTTACAACTCGAACTCTGGGAGCGCGGATGCGGTCATTGACGCGCGTCTGCGGGGTTTTGGCATTCTGATCACGGCGAGTACCGCGATTGCCGGGGGTATTATTTTTTTGTGGTGCGGGCACGTGTGTGTGTTTCTTGGTTTGTCTGTATGGTTTTATTCAGTGGACGGAGAGCAATACCTGGAGAGCTCTCCGACCTGAAAAGGTTACGGAATTATTGCTGCGGGGTCTCCTTTTTTTCAGGTTCAAGCGCAGGAGTGATGAGTCGGGCATCAATCTCCGCGCAAACAGCCTCAACAAAGGCGTCTACGGGCATGGTGCCGATAACATCAAGCTCACGGTGACGGATGGATACCAGCCCCTGCTCAGCCTCACGCTGCCCCACCACTACCATATAAGGAACGCGGTCTAAGCGGGCATTGCGAATTTTGGCACCGATTTTATCCGGAGCATCATCAAGCGTGACACGCACGCTCTTGGCCGCAAGAGCCTTGCGCACACCTTCCGCAAAATCTGCAACTTTGTCGGAGATGGGCAACACGCGCACCTGCTCGGGGGCAAGCCACGTGGGAAACTTACCGGCAAAGTGCTCGATAAGCAAGCCGGTAAAGCGCTCCATGGAGCCGAAGGGGGCACGGTGAATCATGATGGGACGATGAGGCTTGTTGTCTGCACCGGTATAAGAGAGGTCAAAGCGCTCAGGCAGGTTGTAGTCTACCTGCACGGTACCGAGCTGCCAATCGCGGCCGATGACGTCACGTACGATGAAGTCAATCTTGGGGCCGTAGAAAGCGGCCTCATTCTCAGCCTCAATGTAGTCGAACCCATTCTCCGTAAGAACCTCACGCAGAGCCTGCTCGGCAAGCTTCCAGTTCTCAACGGTGCCTACGTATTTGGCATCGGTATAATCCTTATCACGCAGAGAAAGTCGTACGCGGTAATCATTCATCTGCAAAGTACCGAGAATATGCTTCACGATACCGATGCACTGCTGCACCTCTTGCTTAATCTGGTCGGGACGGCAGAAGATGTGAGCATCGTCCTGAGTGAAGCCACGCACGCGGGTCATTCCCCCCAGCTCACCGCTCTGCTCCCAGCGGTACACGGTACCGAACTCGGCCAAACGCACGGGCAGGTCACGGTAGGAGTGCGGCTCGCTGTCATAAATGCGGATGTGGTGCGGGCAATTCATGGGCTTGAGCATGAAACCGGTGATGGTCTTGGTGTCAAGCGCATTGAACAAATCAGCACAGCTTGCGTTCTCATCACGCAGCTTCTTGAAATCATCCGGATCGGGGATGGGCGGGAACTGACTCTCTTTGTAGTGAGCCCAGTGGCCGGAGGTCATGTACAAGTCCAACTTACCGATGTGCGGGGTGTACACCTGAGAGTAGCCGATGCGATCAAGCTCCTCGGTAATGAAGTCCTGCAATTCTCGGCGAACGATAGCACCCTTGGGTTTCCAGAGGATAAGGCCTTGGCCTACCATTTCATCAATGGTGAAGAGCCCCATCTCACGGCCAAGCTTACGATGGTCGCGCTTGCGGGCTTCCTCCAAACGAGCCAAGTGCTCCTCCAACTGAGTGCGGTTGGGGAAACAGGTGCCATACACACGCTGCAAACGGGGACCATTGGCATCACCCTGATAGTAGGCAGAGGCAACGCTCATCACCTTGAAAGCCTTGCAGTTACCGGTGCGACCAACGTGGGGACCGGCGCACAGGTCCGTGAAATCACCGTTGCGATAAATGGAAATTTCCTCATCGTCGGGAATACGGTTGAGCAGGTCTACCTTATACTTGGAGGCAACATCTCGCGGGCCGACAGAGCCCAACTCACCGGACTGAGCCATCAGCATAGCCTCAGCACGGGTAACGGTAGTTCGCTCAAATGTCTGATTCTCCTTGACGATTTTCTTCATCTCAGCCTCAATCAGCTCGAACTCTGAGGCAGAGATATTATGGTCAAGTTCAATGTCATAGTAGAAGCCGTTTTCTACGGCAGGACCTGCGGCGAGCTGAGCCTGAGGCCAAATACGGCAAATGGCAGCAGCCAGCACGTGCGCACATGAGTGGCGCAGGCGCTCCAAGTCGCTAGCCTGATTGCGTTCTTCCAGTGTCTTGCGTTCTTTCTGTTCAGACATAATATAGATGTGAGCCCTTAATATGCCCCCAAACGGGGCGAAAATCAAGCATAATCAATGACAGAGCATGTATTTTTTATTGATTTGAGCACTTTATACACCTTTACGCTTCTTTTTATATCCAGGCAACCCACCTTTTGAAGCTCTTAAACGAGTACGAAACGAATTCAAACGAACTTTCAATTTTCGGAACGGTGTTGAGAGAAGATGAAGCACCCCGGAAACAGATTTATAACAACGAGGTGATTGCCGATTGGCTTCATCTCCCCCTTGGGCAACATTCAAACCAATATCTGACATGCCGTCTCTCTGATGAAAAAGAATGGGATCAACCACATACACGCTGACTCCATCCCAACACGGAACAAAGTCACGATACAACACATCTACGGCACGATACACGGACAACCATGCCCAAATATCATCATCATGTTGAGGGAATATATTTAAAAGAGGTTCATACAGTTCCGATGAAACTATGTAAGCATGAGCGGCGATAACTCCCTCTGATTTCCACACAGAAGCACATCCTTTCGCAGCGATACAACACCCATACGGTGAAGGCTTATTGTAGCCTAAATAAAACAAATATGACCCAGAGAGTTTTTTCAATGTATCTGAGACGATTTCAAATACATCCGACGACGGTTCAATACAGACATCGTCTTCAAAAATCATCACATTTCGCCATCCCTTATTACGGGCATAAGCAATGGCATTTCGATGAGACAAAGCACAACCTGCTGTACCTCCCCAAAATTTAGCTCTTTCTCCCGTATTTGACGTAAACCAAGGAGTCTTATTGTATGATGCCAACTCACGCCCCGGCACTGCGCTGAAACGCTCTACCTTATCCATTGGCAAATATCTGCCGATATTCTCCACAAAATGGGTATATCGCTCAGGACTGGAATCCATGTTAATCACCAAGATCCCGTCCACCTCGTTCCACATACCAATAGCCAGGGGCTCAAACATAGAAACTTACTCCACTCTACCGTAATCGTCAGTAAAACGCTCAATATCTTCCTCAGTAAGGATATCGCCCAGCTGAATTTCTATCAGAGCCAAGGGTCCCGTTCCTTCATTGCTGAGGCGGTGAATACTGCGCTTGGGAATCCAAATGGACTCACCGACGGTAAGAGTCGTCACATTACCATCGCAATAGGCAGTAGCCTCACCCTCTGTCACAATCCAACGCTCGGTGCGATGCTGATGGCGCTGCAATGACAAGCGTTCCCCGGGATAAACGAGGATTTTTTTGACAACAACGTGAGATTGTTTATCAAGAACCTGCCACTCTCCCCAAGGGCGTTCCCCTTGGTCTCCCACCTCATAAGTTATGCCGGTTGTATTCATTTCCCGATGGTCTGGCGTATGCTGGTGGTAGAACGCACGGGAAGATTCCCATGCGGGATACGAGAACTGGTTACATAGCGAATTCCCTTTGACTCAACAAAGGCTTTTTTCTCATCACCCGTACCATCCTCATTCACGAAGAAAATATCCGGTTTGATTTCATCCAACAGAGGAGCAAAGTCAAGAATCTTACCGGTATCGGGGCCTATGTATACGGCTTTCACATAGCGAATAGCCTCAAGCATATATTTACGCTCTTGCTCATTATACATAGTTTTGCGATTTTTGAGCTGCCACACCGTCTCGTCTGAACCCAATGAGACATAGACATCGCCATAACTTGCGGCCTCTTCCAAGAACGCAATATGACCGCTGTGCAGCACATCAAAACAACCTGAAACAAAAACTTTAGGCATATCGAAGAGAGTTAGAATCTACGTTAAAAATTATCTTTCTGAACATTCTGTCGGCGCAAACGCTCCACATACTTAGGTTCCCACGGCACCTGTTCATCCTTACCGAAAGTACGGCAATACGGCTCAATGGGGTAAAGGTATTCACAAGACTCCAGAGCCGCAGCGCGCGCCTCGGGAGTTTCATACAAGTACAGCGCATATCCACCATGGCCGCCGCCACAATACTTGTGAGCAATGGAATCGCCGATAGGGCTCAACGGCTTCATCCCTTCATCCAGCTGCACTTGGTAGCTGAGCTGCACACCCACGGCCAGCACGGACACATCTTGTTCCTGTACCCCCAAACGAGCTACTCGAGCAGCCTTGGCAATTTTTGAGAAATTACGTTTCAGTGCAGCCAGCCCGGGCGTATCATGCTTAATACAGGTATCAAACACTGCCATACGGCCACGCAAGAAGTCGCCGGTATTCTTAAAATCCAGCACGGGCTTGGGGCCGGAGAGCCATACGCAAGCACCGGTTTCGGCAATAACGGCGGGGTCTTGCCAACCAACACCCAACCCCAACTCAGACTTAACGGGATCCCACCCATTCAGCACGCTCCAGCCACCGCTGCCACCCATACCGGCACCTTGGCGATAGTTCCACTCTTTAAGAGAGACCGTGGGAGACACGGAGCAGTTGACCACATACTCCCCGGGAATGGCGTTCTCCGGAACATCCAGCCAACCACCGGCAAAATCAACACGCAGCGGCACATGAATGGGAGCCTTGATTCGCTCTACCACTTGAGTACTGCTGGTTGCCTTACCCTCAGGGGCTGACTTAGGCAACACAACCAACTGAGCCCCGACCTCTTGACACAAGCAACGCTTGGCATCAATATAAAGATCATCCGTTGTAACGGCCAAAATATCGGGTCGCTCTTTCAGGAATGCCGTACGGAAAGAGAGCGCAGCATCTTCATCCGTTGACAAAATCACCTCGTCAATGTATGAAACGGAGGACAGCACGGCCTGCTTGTCAGCATCTTCCAGCACAGACTTTTTCTCATACAACTTCCACAACAAATCAGCAGGAGGATATGAAACAATCAAATAATCCCCCAAGGCGCGAGCCTCCTTGAAAAACTGAATATGACCGGCGTGCAGCACGTTAAAAGCACCAGATACGAAAACTTTTTTCATTACTAAAGAAGAGAGAGGATAAATAGGGAAGAAAAATTAAGAGCGAGAAATCAATTTGTGCAAGACCCCCTTTTTACGTTCAATCGGAGGCTCTGCATCAACCAAAACCTTACGCAGCCAAGGTATTAACACGGCTGTTGCCAGCTTGGCAGAAAAATAGCGGCCGGCACCCACTCCGGAAGCAATGCGGGGCGCGTCCACTTTTTCTTTTTTACGGAACATCAGGAAAGAAAGCGTTGCTGCAGAGGCAGACGAAAGTGCTACCAACGCCTTGCGCACAATGGCGTTATGAAGATAAAGAGACTCCGCACACGCAGAGGCATGTGCTCTCACGCCATCCACAGCGGACAACACGCGAACGCGATCCTGTGCAATCTGCATCAGGATTTTGTTTTTTCGTTGCTGAGCAGAATCTTGAGACATTCCAAATCATTTTTAAGCTCCTCACGCGTAGCCTCAGCCAAAGGAGCAGGTTTTGCACGCAGCGCAGCCACAACCAGCAGAAGCCCCGGCACCGCATTGAGCAACAGCACCGCAGCCACAGAAATGAGCCATGAACCCAGCCAAATATTCAAGACCAGACACAGCAACACGCACAGCAACGCATATGAGAAGAAAAGCAACACCCCGGCCACCGCAAACATCACGGCACGGCGGGTTTGCTGAGAAACATACTCCGCCAGCTCTATTTTAAGCAATGCCAGCAGAGAACGAGCATGAGAGGCGGTATAGCTTGCAGCCTTGCGAACGTCATCAACAAGGCCACCACCCTGCTCTTGCAGGGTGGTAATCACCTTGGGTTTTCTGAATGAAAACAATGACATTCGAGATATTTTGTAGGGGAAAGATTAAGCGTCATCCATCCCTCTGCAAGGCATCAGCGACGAGAACCGCCGAGCAGCAGACCGATAATGATCCCCAAACCAAGACCGCCGAACACGGTACCCGTGGGGTGAGCCTTTACATACTCCTCACCGGCCTTGTGCAAATCCTTGGCTTTGGTGCGGGTAACATCCCAACCCTCATTAATCTGCACGCGAGCATCCTGAGTGTACTTGCGCACGTGATCGAACTGCTGAGCAGCAGCACGGCGAATCTTATCGTACTGGGCAACAGCATAAGCGCGAGCAGCAGCCAAACGATCCTTCGTATCGCAAGAAGGAACGGCAGCTACCTCCTCAGCAACTTCATTTTTGATTTCTTGGTCTTCCATAATATTCTGATTTTTGGTTATTTCTGAAAACGGCTCGCTCACGAATACACGCAAGCATGGTATTCCATGCCGTATTATAACCACAAATTCATCGGCATTGCAAGCATTCTTGTTTAAAATGACGAATTTTACAGCTAACTTGAGCTTTTAGGGTCACGCGCACGCATAAATTTAAGGCATGCGAAGAATAAGCCTTGCTAACGGAGCTCAAATTTGATAAGATTGCACGGCTTAAAAGAAAAAACGCATGAAAGCTATTCTTGCACTCGAAGACGGAACAACATTTGAAGGCAGCTCCATCGGAGCGACCGGCACGGCAACAGGTGAGATTTGTTTCAACACCGCAGTGGCCGGCTATCAAGAGCTTATCACGAATCCTGCCACCCGTGGCCTGATTCCTGTCATGACCTATCCTCTCATCGGCAACTACGGTGTTTGTGAGATGGACAATGAAAGCGCACGCCCTCAGGCAAATGCTATCATCGTTACAGAGCTGGCTCGTTTGCACAGCAACTGGAACTCTCAAGAAGACATGGGCAGCTGGATGACCCGCCACGGCATGGTAGGTATTGCCGGTGTGGATTGTCGCGCCATTGCCACCCACGTTAGAGACAACGGCACCATGCGTGCTTGCGTTACCACTGAGCTCAGCGCAGAGCAGGCAGTAGCCGCAGCCAAAGCAGCCCCCGCCCTTGAGGGAACGGACTTGGTGAGCTGTGTCACCACCGCTCAAACCTACCTTTGGGATGGCGAGTCTCGCGGCTGGAAACTGCCAAACAAGACAGCAGGTGACATGACCAATTACCATGAGCTGCCCGCCGCCACCGGCAAGATGGTGGTGTACGATTTCGGTGTCTCCCGCAGCGTGTTGGGCACCCTGCGCCGCCATGGTTTTGAATGCACCGTAGTACCTGCCGGCACCAAAGCCGCAGAGGTACTGGCCATGCAGCCCGATGCCGTATACCTTTCCGATGGCCCCGGCGATGCCGCACCGCTCACCGCAGTGAGTGCCGAGATTGCAGAATTGGCAACCAAACTGCCCATTGTCGGCAATGGCATGGGGCACATGCTGCTGGCCATGGCTTTCGGCGGCAAGACTGCAAAACTCAAGTTCGGCCACCATGGTGCCAACCAGCCCGTGAAAGACGAGCGCATCGGTCACGTGCTCATCACTTCTCAAAATGACAGTTTCACCGTAGTGGCAGACAGCTTGCCCGCAGAGCTTGAAGTTGTGCAAACCAACATGAATGACAACACGGTTGCCGCCCTCAAGCACAAGAGCCTGCCCATCTTCACCGTACAATATCAGCCTACCGACATCGCAGGGCCGAAAGAGTACGATTCCTATTTCACCGAAATCACCAAGATGATTCAGGCCGCTAAAGCATAAGCCCAAGCGACCAACTCCATAAAGCAGACATGAATACATTAGTCATAGGCTCCCAGTGGGGAGATGAAGGCAAAGGCAAGGTCATTGACTTCCTTACCGAAACAGCAGACTACGTAGCCCGCAGTCAGGGTGGCAGCAATGCCGGACACACGGTAATTGCCAAGGGCAAAAAGTATGTACTTCACCTTATTCCCTCCGGCATTTTGTGGCCGGGCAAGGTCAACGTCATCGGTAACGGTGTTGTCATCAACCCCACATCTTTGGTAGAAGAGATTGAATACCTGCGTGCAGAGGGTGTAGAGATTACCCCTGCCAACCTGCTCATCTCTGACCGCGCTCACGTGGTACTGCCCATTCACCGTGAAATTGATGCTGCTCAAGAGGAAGCTTTGGGCGACCAGAAAATCGGCACCACCAAGCAAGGTATCGGCCCCACATATGCAGACAAAGCTCGCCGCGTAGGTATCCGCATGGCAGACTTTGTGGACCCGGACCGTCTTGTCACCGTGCTCAAGGCTCGCATCAAAACAGCTAATGAAGAGCTGGAGCGTCTCGGCTGGCCCGCAGCAGATCCCAACGTAACACTTGATGCCGTTATCGCTGCTGCCAACGTGCTGCGCCCGCACATCTGCAACACCATCCCCCTGCTCAACAAGGCAGTTAAAGAGGGTAAAACCGTTCTCTTTGAGGGTGCGCAGGGTGCCATGCTTGACATCGACTTCGGTACATACCCGTTTGTCACCAGCTCCAATACCAGTGCCGGCGGCTGCTGCACGGGTTCCGGCGTAGCCCCCACCCGCATTGACCACATCATCGGCGTTTGCAAGGCCTATACCACCCGAGTGGGTGCAGGTCCCTTTGCTACGGAGGACGCAGAAATCGGCGATTACCTGCACGGCTTGGGTCGTGAGTTCGGTGCCACCACCGGTCGTCCCCGCCGTTGCGGCTGGGCAGACGGCGTAGTACTGCGCTACTCCTCCATGTTCAACGGCTTTGACGAAATGGCCATGACCAACCTTGACGGTCTTGATGAGATGAAGACCATCAAGATATGCACCGCCTACCGTTTGGGCGACCAAGTGCTGGAGTTCCCCCCTGCCCTCATTGAGGAATGGGAGGCCTGTGAGCCCATTTACGAAGAGCTGCCCGGTTGGATGCAAGACACCTCCAAGTGTACATCTTGGGATGAGCTGCCCGAAAACTGCAAGGCATACGTCAAGCGCTTCGGCGAAATCATCGGTTGCCCCGTAGGCACCGTAGGCGTGGGACCGGACCGCGAGCAAACCATCGCCGTTCCCCACTGATTTATACCACCTCTTTTCAAGCCCTGCGGCACCCATAGCTGCAGGGCTTTTCTTTTCATCCCCCTCAACTTTCATACACATCATGCCGCATACAGAGCCTTGGTACAAAAAACTCATCAAAGAAGAAGGCGCCTGGTTCAGCCTCTACTTTTGCCTCTTTTTGCTGATGTACGGATACAGCGTACTGAGACTCGGCATGTATGGAGATGACCTTTACGATTTCAACGGCGAAGAAACCGGGTTATACATTGCGGCCGGTCGCTGGGGGATTGCCTTGTGGCGCGGCATCTTCGGTTTGGGGGCCTGCCTGTGGGCAGCCGGCATTGTAAGTGGGCTACTGCTCTCTGCCGTCATCATCTGCCAATGCCGCTTATTACAACTCAGCGGCACCCTGCAACGGCTGGTATACGGCGGCTTTTATCTGGGTTGCATCCAATTCAACCACATGCTGCAATTCAGTTTCCTGTGTGATGTGGTGGCAGCCTCTTTCCTTGCCGTTACGGGGGTAGTGTATTTACTGCAACGCCAAGGGCTCAAACCGCGCCTTATCGGCATTGCCCTGCTTGCCTTCGCTTTCGGTACCTACCAAGCCACGTGCTTTTACTTCGGGGCACTCTTCTTGGTGATGGAGCTTCGCCACCTGCAACTCGGCACCGGCAACGGCATAGGCACACGCATCGGTCGCTTTCTCATCACCGGCATAGCAGCGGCAGCGGCATGGTTGCTCATCAAAAACGCAGCCATTCACCTACCCTTTGTCACGCAAGAACAGCTTGCCTACGCCTCCGGCTACCAAAGCAGCCTTACCTGTTGGCCTCAATTCTTCTGCGGCACGGCAGATGAAAAGTTGGATATCATCCTCCACGTCTTCATGATAGGCTATTGGGGGCAATGGGTAAGCCTCAGCGCGCTGATTGCATTGGTTGCACTGGCCAAAGATTTCCGCACCCGTTTGGGCAAACGTCGCGCCATACTCCCCATCGGCATGATGCTATTGCTTTGCATCACCCCCTACGCACTGGGTTTTGTACTGCTGCGCCAGCAAACACCGTGGACCTTCATAGCAGAGCCCGTTATGCTCGCCGGATTCTGGGGACTCTTCGTGGCCGCCCCCCGAAAGCTTTCTCCCACCATTCAGCAAATCCTCTGCATTTTCTTGGGTTTCGTCCTCATCAAAGGCATGTACACCAATGCCGAATGGGCTAAAAACGAGCGTCGCTATTTTGATATCAGCATGGCAGAGATGCGAGAATTACGCAGTGCAGCCAACGCCGCAGCCATCCACGCCGGGCTGCAAGAGGCAAATGTCTTGCTGCTGGGAGAGCCCATGCGCCGTGAGCATGTCTCAGAATCATCCTCAGATCACACACTTGTCTGGGCTTATTTCCTGCAATATTATCTGCGTTACCTCAAGCTTACCCACATGCGCATTGCCACCCCGCAAGAGTTGGAGCAACACGCCGAACTCTTCGATACCATGCCCACCTGGCCGGCCCCCGGCAGTGTTCGCCCCGTCGGCAACACCATCCTCATCAAAATCGGGCCCAGATAAAAAAGCAAGTCCCCATCAAGGGACTTGAATTAAAAAAGAGCAAGACAGAGCCGTCACTTAGTTTCCGTCACGCCGATACGGTCGAGAAGGTCGAGTTTCTCCATGAGCTCATCGGGGGTAAGTTTACCGCGCAAGAGGGCACGGTAGGATTCAATGAGTCGGGTGGTTTGCTCGGGTGTTTCCTCCAACAGCTCCAAGCGGAATCGGGAGAGACCAGCGCGGCGCATACCGGCGGCATAGCGGGCCGCCGTTTGAGCTTTACCGTTGAAGAGCGTATTGCGGCAGCCCTCATCACTGCGCAGGTAATGCATGGCATAGGTTCGATCCATCACACGTACGCGATGATGCTCGCAGGGGCGGCCGCAATCCTTGAAATTATGACCTTGTGAAAGGAAGGTGCAGAACACGCAATGCTCCGTATGGAACATGGGGATGTGCTGGTGCAGAGTCAGCTCCAGCTCGGGGCCGCAACCGCTGCGCAACAGGTCAACAAGCTGGTGGGCATTAAGGTCATAAGATACGGTCACGGCGCGCATGCCCAGCTCGCGCAGCAGCAGCACACTCTGCGGGTTGGCCGCATTGAGCGAGAAATCGGCCACCATGGGCAGCCCTTTCTCCCGGAAGTACAACGCGGCACCGAGGTTACGCACCAGCACACCATCGGGCGCGGCATCGTTAATGAATCGGAAGTACCCGCTCTCTTTGGGCTTCATGATACGCAGGGTGGCAATCCACACGGCAGTAGCAGGATACTCACGGCGCAGCTGTGCGGTGACGGGAGCCAGCTGCTTGAGGTCGGTAAAGTCCAGATAAATGCGTTTAATACCGGCGGCGGCGGCGGCAATGGCTTGCTCCGGCTCTCGGCACAAGACGGAGAGCTTGTATTTATCAGCCGCGTGCAGCGGGGGGAAGTTTTGCGACCAATCGGGAGCAGGCAACGGCGTGCGGGCCGGTGCCGTAACGGCAACATCCGCAGCGGGAAGTTTTTCAATCAGTTCTCGGCGCATGCGGTTGAGGATGCTCAGGGGCAGCATCAGCCCGAACTCCAAAGCATAGGTACATTTACCCAAGGTATAGCCGGTACCACCCATGCGGGAGAATTGCGTCTCAATCACCTCAGGTGTAAGCGGACGCTTTTCCGCAGCCTCCAGCGGTTGACCGCTCCCCACAGTGATACCACGGCAAGAGGCGGTGAGCTGCGCACCGATACGGCCCTCAAAATGAATATCCAGCACGGCAGAGGGGGCCTCTACCTTGCGGGCAAAGTTGCACCATGTAGCATGCAGACATTTTTCCAGCGCAGGGTCTGCGGTTTTCCACAGCAAATCACCCGGGCGCACAAAACGCCAGTCAATGCGGCTGCCTTTACCGTGGAAGTAAAGGCGGTTACCCTGAACCTTCCATATACGGCCCCCCTGCTCTTCATTGCGGTCTTGGCCGGCATCTATCACAAAGCCATCACCGGGAGCAATGGGCATGGCCGGCATACCGGCCAGCTCTACCCAGCCCTCACCACAGCGCACAATACGCCCGGCTAAAGCACCGCGTTTTTTACCGAATCGGCCATGGGTAAGCAAAGGGTGATCCGTCCCCTCCAACCAACCGAAGGAAAACCCGCGCGAGAAAGCCATTTGCATGGCGTAGAGAGAATCCGCCTGTTCGGTATGCGGAACATCCGTGCTGTGCATAGCGGCATCCAACGCACGGCGATAAGCTCGCGTAGTGGCAGCTACATAGGCAGGGCTTTTCAGGCGTCCTTCAATCTTGAAGCTACGCACACCGGCAGCCAGCATTTGCGGCACACGCTCTAAGGCACAAAGGTCTTGCGGAGAAAATACATAGCGACGCTCGCCGAGGTCGCGCACACGTCCATCCACCTCCAGTTTATAAGGCATACGGCAGGCTTGGGCACACTCGCCGCGGTTGGCACTGCGCTGTCCCAAAGATTCACTGGTAAGGCATTGCCCCGAATAGGCCACACAAAGAGCCCCATGGCAGAACACCTCAATAGGCTTGTCCGTTGCCTTGGCGCAGGCTTCTATCTCTTTGAGGGAAAGCTCACGAGAAAGGACAATTTGCTGCGGGGCAAAAAGAGCATCTACCAACTGAACGGCCTCCGGGCTACTCACAGTCATTTGCGTAGAGATATGCAGCTCTATCTTGAGTCGTCCCTCACGGCGGTAGCGTGCAATAAGGTCCGCCAACCCCAAATCCTGCACAATCACGGCATCCACACCGGCTGCATCCAGCGCGTCCACATAGGCCATGGCCTCAGCCATTTCCGCAGGGAAAATGAGCACATTCATGGTCACATAAGCACGCACACCGCATTCATGCAAAAACGGCACCAAGGTAGCCAAGTCCTCGCGGGTGAAGTTATCGGCACGCATACGGGCATTGAATTGATCCAGCCCGAAGTAGACGGCATCTGCCCCGTTTGCCACGGCGGCACGCACACAGTCCCAGTTGCCCGCAGGGGCGAGAATTTCAGGTTTATGCAGAGACATGTTACATTAAGGGAATAACGAATTTACTGCCCACAGCCAACCAGACAGGCAGCGTAAGGAAAGAACACAGCGTAGTAGAGAGCAGGATTTGAGTACCAACCTCCGGAATACCACCGAAACGCTTGGCCAATATCACCGGGATTACGGCACTGGGAATGGCACTTTGTATCACCATGATTTTTTTGATAATGGGGTCTACGGGCAAGGCCCACGCCAGCAGCAATATCAGCATGGGCGCAATCACTAAACGAGCCACGATACCCGCGATAAGCATGCGTGGCTGCCAACGGAAGTTGCGCGTGAGGTCATACATGGAGCAACCGAACAAAATCAGGCAAATGGGCGTAGCCACTGCTCCAATCATCTCAGCAGCTTTCATCACAGGAGGCTGAGCCACATATTGCCCCACACCGCTCCAGGCCAAGAGCAACGATACACATACCGCCAACAACGGCCCGCGCAAGAAGAGCCCGAGTCGCAAATTGCAAGCCCCACCACACATCAACACAACCCCCAAACTCCACACAAAAATTTCACACCCCATGTTATGAATGAAGAGCACACCCATGGTGGGGTCTCCGGGGGCATTGAAAAGCATCTGAATAATGGGGATAACGAAAAAGGCATAATTCTGTACACCGGCAGTTAGGGTAAAAGTGCGCAGCCCCGTACCGATTTTAAGTCTCAGTGCTTTAGCAACCACCCAAGCAGCTATCACCCCCAGCAACAGCTCAGCAAAAGCGCAGGCAATGGCTTGGGCAGAAAAAGAGAACGCGGTAATCCTCGGCACAGCCTCTACCACCATGTATTTCATGATGTTGTAAAAAATCAGGCAGGGGTAGCCGATATCCATGGCCAGCTGCATGATAACACTATCATGGTGAGGCTCTAACGCTTTTTTATGACGCAACCAAAAACCGATACCGAAAAACACAAATACCGGTATGGTTGCCAGAAATGAATTGAGAACAATATCAAACATACAATTATTCCTTAACAACTTAAAGCTCGCTTAAAATCTGCGGCACTCCATTGGCCGGGAGCCGTAGGAGTATCTCCCAAGTAACCGTAAATCAGTTGAGAACCGTGTTTTGCATACAAAATACGGCTCTCCGAGCCCAGCACGGCATCCATCCCCATAACAGCCAAAGGACCGGCAGCACGGCTCAACAGCTCTATCCCCACCTGCACGTCATCCATAGACGTCACACGGAAAGCAAACTTCACCATATCAGCCCCGGCAGCACGGGCAGCAGCTTCAATCTTCATCATCTCCTCCAAAGCCGGAGTTTTTTCAAAGTTGTGGTGAGATGCTATCACCATCACATCCCGAGCTTTGGCGGCCTGCACCAGCTCCTGAGCCTGCGGTAAAAAAGCAGCCTCCCAGTCAACCGCAACAGCCATCGGCAACAAATCCAATGCCATACGCAGGCGCTCTTCATCACGCCACTCACGCAATCCACCCTCACTTTGATGGCGGGGGGTTACCAATACCGCGGCGCGGGGGCGAATGGCCATAATCTCTTGCACCGTCAACTCAAGGGGCAGAGCATCCACACGCAGCTCCACCCAATCACAAGGCAAGTCATCCTTTACCACCTCGTGGCACCAGGTAGCCCAATCTGCCACACTTCCCACAATCCTGCATTTTTTTGACTCATCCATACGCCTGCGCGCATTATAGCGCGCCCGCACGCGAAAAGCAAGCCGATTCAAAAATGAAAAAAACGAATCGAGACGACTGATGACGAAAGATAAGAACTCAAAAGCCTCAAAGGCGATTCCTCCAACAAAAGGTCAACAACATAAACCCGGCAATTTTACTTTTCGGGAGCAAACACCCCCTCATATACGGATTTGCCGGCATGTTCCATCTCTGCATCATGGAACTTTTTGCACGCCACGCTGAGGAATACGTCAGCCCAACCGCCGTGCAGACTTCCCAAGCCATACTGAGACGCATGAGATGCATTGGTCTTGAGATATGCCTCAATTTCAGGGTCTGTGTCATATTGAGAGAATCGGGCTTTGTCCGTAAACTCGGTAGAGGACGCGATTAAGGGAACATCACCACGATAAGATGTAATTTCAAATTCTTCTCTTACAATGGCAACAATCTGTTTTGTTCTGTTATGATAGTAAAGGTAATAACTATCTTTACCACAACGGAAACATACACGTTTCAGCTCAAACGCTTTTCTTGCGGCACGGTCTATGCTGCCTGAGGGGCCGTATTCCGACTTCCACCCGGACGCCTGAATTTTGCTCTGAAGCTCAGAGGTATAACAATCCTTTCCGACTCTGACCGTCAGGGCATTTTGCTGACATCCGATACAAAACAGGCAACATAATGCAAGAAAGAAAAATAGATGTAAAGTTTTCATAGACGCTCTGCCCGTTATTTAACCACATCAATAACTAATCCGCAAGTAAAAAACAAGATACGCCACCCGGGGATTATCACATTTCCCCGTGAGGGGTTGAAAAAATCTCACTCATATGGTATGTTAAGAGCGACATGAGCAACGGGAATACGGTAACAGTGCACTCAACGGTACGCATTCATCTCATAACATTGGCGGCTTTTCTTTGCTTTGGGCTGATGAGCCCGATGTGCAAATGGGCAATGGAGAGCGGAATGATAACGGGAGTAAGCATGGCTGCGTTTCGACTGTGCGGTGCTGCGGCTCTGTTTTGGCTCATATCCCCCATGGTGCCGCGACAAAGCATTGACAAGAAAGATTGGAAACACATTATCATCATGTCACTCTGCGGCATGGGCATCAACCAGTTCTGCTATGTCATCGGCGTACAATATACATCACCCACCAATGCCTGTGTGATAACCACCAGCACCCCGGTATTCACCTTTGTGCTGTCTGCCCTGTTTCTGCATGCCGCCGTCACCTTGCACAAGGTGGGGGGCTTGGTATTGGCAGCCACGGGGGCGTTAATCCTGATATTGGGTTCTCAGCTGCAAGGAGGAAAAAGCGGCAATGTAGTGGGTGATGCCATTTGCCTGTTTTCTCAACTGTCAGCCACCTGCTATTTCGTTTTCTTCAGCGGGGTTATCAAGAAATACCATCCCGTTATCCTGATGCGGTGGTTGTTTCTCATCTCTGCCGTCTTGACTCTACCCGTATGGATACGCTCGGTTTGTACGTTACCGTGGGCTACATTGGGATTACCGGAAATCATCGGCACCACTTATACGGTACTTTTCGGTTCTTTCATCAGTTATCTGCTGATGATTGTGGGGCAACGGTATCTGGAGCCGGACACGGTGGCAGCTTATAATTACATTCAGCCCGTCATCGCCGCCACCGTCGGCATCTCTCTGGGGGTAGACATTCTCACATGGCAAAAGATAATGGCAGTTGTGTTCATTGCCGTGGGGGTGTGGTTCATCACAAGAAAGAAAACAGTGTAAGGAAATCGCCGCTTCACCCACAACTCCGCATTTGCCTCATTAGAGAAAATCTTAAGACGGCAACAAGCGGACCACGCGGTCTGCGCGGGGAATAGTGATGGTAACGGTGGTACCCGTGCCCTCTTTGGAGGCCAGAGAAAGTGTACCGCCGTGTTCTTTGATAATGTGGCGCACAATGAGCAGCCCCAAGCCATTGCCCTTGCGTTTGGTTGTGCGGAAAGGCTCGTACATGTTGCCCATCACCTCGTGAGAAATGCCGGAGCCGTTATCACCTATAAGCACACGCACATCCGTATCGTTATAATCCGTCTGAATGTAGATACCACCCTCCCCTTCACCGGGAATGGATTGGAAAGCATTACGGATGAGATTATAAAAAGCTTGGAAGAGTTGCCCGCCATCGGCACTGAGCTCCGGCAAATCTTCGGAAAGAGACTGCTGCACGGCAATGCCGCGGGGAGCCATCTCGGGTTCCAACACCTGCAACACGTGCGCCAGTATCTCATTAAGCATCACGGTTTCACGTTGCATGTTGCCCGGGCGCATGGACTGCAAAAATTGACGCAGCAGGGTATCCAAGCGGCGCGTTTCACCCAAGGCCGTCTCCAAAAGAGGCGAGATTTTTTTGCGGGTATCCGCATCTGCCTTAGCCAACTTTCGCTGCATGAGTTGAAGATTAAGACCCAATGAATTGAGAGGATTACCTATCTCATGCGCCACAGCACCGGCCATGTAAGTAACAAGGTTAAATTGCTCAGCCTCGGCGTCTTCCGCATTACGCTCTATATTCTCTGTATCATCACGGATGAGTAACAAATATTCCTCTCCCTCAGCCACGGGACTCATCAGGAAATTATAATGCCGGGATTCAGGATAATTCACGTGCAAATCACGAGTAATAGCCACACCGCTGCCGCGCAGCTCATCCCAGCGGCAAGTACCACCCACCAAGCGTTCAAACGGCATACGCAACAGCTCATGCTGGGGGCGATTAAACATGGCACAGGCCGATTTGTTGGCAAAACGGGCATTGCCCTCGGTATCAAATAACACCAAACCGTCTCTCAAAGCATCAAATACATCTTGCAGCAAGCCTTTCTCGGAGGCCAAGCGCATGAAGAGGTGGCGCAGTTCATCCGGCTCCAGATGCTCCAAACGGTTAACGATTTTATCCAAGGTATCACGTTTCATGGGCGGCAGGCATTAAAACTTGAGGCTCAACTCACGGAATGCAGCAGGCAACTGCACGCGGAAGATGCGTTTATTATCAAACTCGCCCTGCAAGGCAATGCCGTCCGCTACCACCACAGGGGTGGCGGTGTGTGGCAAAGCATGCAAAGCCAACTCAAAGGTATCACGCGGGCGAGTGGCGTCACCCTCTTGGCGGTGGCGTAAACGCAACTCTCGCGCAGATGAAGCATAGATGAAACGGTGCAGCAGATAATCCCCTATGCGGTGAGCCAAACCATCACCGGCATCTTCATAAAGCTCGCTCTCCACAGTGGTATCAGGCACCCACCACACATCCAAAGTAACGGGCGGGTGCTCAAGTTCTCCCACATACTGCTGCACGGGCCAGCGGGGAATCACACTGCCGCCGCGCACAAACACGGGAATGGCCGACATTGTGGTAGATACCCAAGCTTCCGCATCGGCAACGGGTGCGGGCGCATCGTTCCACAATGAATACCAATGCCCCGGCGGCACATAAAGAAAACGTCCGCTCTCTGCCGGGTGATGCACGGGCACCACATACAGAGCATCACCTAAGAAAAACTCGCTGCTGCGCCAATAGGTATCCGTATTTTCCGGATACATAAGTGCCAAAGAACGAATAATGGGTGTACCGCGCTTGGAGTAGCGGTAAAATTGCGTGTACAGGTACGGCAGCAAGCGGTAACGCTCGCCTATGGCCTGGCGCACCAAACTCTCCACCATGGGGCCGAAACACCACGGCTCCTGACCACCGTATTCACCGTTATTGTGATTGCGGAAGAAAACGTGAAAAGCAGCCATCTGCATCCATCGGCAGAAGAGCTCCGGCGTGGGGCGACCCAAGAAACCACCCGTATCTGCCCCGCAAAACGATACACCGCTTGCGGACAAACGCTGCACCATCAGATTAGCCATCTTCAGATTTTCCCAGTCAGAGTAATTATCGCCCGTCCACGTGGCAGCCCAACGCTGCAAACCCGCAAAACCCGCGCGAGACAACACAAAGGGGCGGCGTTGCGGAGCTGCAATTTCCATGCCCAAACGCGTGGCCTTAGCCATGCACTGGCCGTACACATTGTGCGCCTTGAGGTGAGAACAATAGAACCCATCGTAATTATGGCGCGTATCATCCGGGAAGGTGCGGTCGGGGAAAATAGCGGGCTCATTCATGTCCGTCCATATACCGCGCACACCGTACTCACCCACTTGGCGCTTAAAGAGGTCTGCCCACCAAGAACGGGTGACGGGATTGGTAAAATCAGGGAATGTGCAAGAGCCCGGCCACACCTCACCCTCCAGCAACGCCCCATCGTGACGGCGGCAGAACACATTGCGCTCCAAACCACTGCGCCACACGTAATTATCGGGATTAATCTTGATACCGGGGTCAATGATGGTCACCACCTTAAAGCCTTGCTCACCCAAGCGCTGAATCATCCCCGGAGGGTCAGGAAAACGCACACGATCCCACGTGAGAGCCTGATACTGTTTCATGTGGTGAATATCCAAATGAATGGCATCACACGGTATGCGGCGTTTGCGGAACTCATCAGCCAAATCTTGTACCGCCTTTTCCGGGTAATAGCTCCACTTACTTTGGTGGTAGCCCAGTGCCCACAAGGGAGGCAACGGCGGCAAACCGGTCATGCGGGTGTATGTTTGCACGGTATCCAGTGCATCCTCTCCGCAAATAAAATAATAATCCATCACCCCGCCGTCTGCACCGAACAGCAAGCGGTCCTCGCGCTCTTTACCGAAATCGAAATAAGAGCGCATCGTATTATCAAAGAAAATGCCGTATTGACTACCCTTATTCAGGCACATGAAGAAAGGTATACTCTTGTAAAGCGGGTCACTGTCGGAATGAAACTTATAATGGTCCGCCCCCCACATTTCAAAACGTCGGCCACGCAAATTCAGCGCACAGGGCTTATCCCCGAGCCCGAAGAAGTGCGCCTCCTCCGGCAGGTGTTTAAGCACCCAAACCAGCTCATCACCCGTACGCTCCTGCAAGCGGTGCCCCATGCCCTCGGCATCGGCACTCAGCAAACGCCCCCCCGCACGCTCATAAAACTCCAAGCCGCCATCCTCACGGCGCACACGCACAATCAGTCGAGGTGTTCTCACCTCAAGATAATCCGTCTGCAATGACTCCTCCAGCGGCACCTCAGCATACTCATACTCCGGTGCAATACCATAGCTGGGAATGTTTTCAAACACGGCGTATGATACATAACGACAACGCACCACCCCCACCTCTGCAAAATAGAGGCGTAAACGGTTAGTGGGGAACTCCAGCTCCAGCGTGCGAGAATCCACCCACTCACTGTGTCTGATAAAGGGGAGCTCTGCCATGGCAGCAAGCAAATGCGGCGGGGACTAACCCGGGGGCCACTCCATGTCTCGCCCGCCGATGATGTGAATATGCAGGTGAGGCACGGTTTGCCCGGCAGCCGCCCCGGTGTTCATCACCGTGCGGAAACCGCCCTCGGCAATACCCTCTGCACGGGCAATTTCACCTACCTTCAGCATCAGGTGGGCCAGCAGCTCTGCATCTTCTGCGGCAGCAGCCTCAATACTGGGTATCGGCTTGCGCGGCACCAGCAACACATGCACCGGAGCCACAGGCGTAATATCCCGAAAAGCTACGCAAAGCTCATCTTCATACACCATTGCAGCCGGTATTTCTTTATCAGCTATTTTCTGGAAAAGTGTTTTCTCCATTGCAGCAGCAAATTTAACACAGGCAGCCCATTGTTGCAACTGAAATCTTGTGCTATTTGCACCTTTTTCGCAGGATTTACGCTTGCCAAAGGGCATTTGTGAGAGTAAACTCGTGCACATGACCGACAACATCCGCAATCTTCAGCTCTTTTTAGATGAGCACTACGCCGCAGATGAATGGCCTACCCTGCGTTGGCAGGCAGAAGAATGGGCAAAGACACGCCCGCTGGCGGGGCTGAAACTGTTGGATGCAACCCCCATTTACCGCAATACGCTCGCCAAGTTCATGGCCTTGCTGGCAGCAGGGGCAGATTTATATGTACCGGCACGCACCCTGATGCCCCGCAATGCAGAGATTGCAGCATTGCTGCCAGGGTTCGGGATTAAAACGGCAAGTAAAGAAGACAGCTTTGATATCATACTGGACTGCGCCGGCAGTTGTGCCCACCTGATGCCCGAGCTCGGCTACACGGAGCTCACCCGCTCCGGCGTGCCTGCATATGAGCGCACCAAGCGCCCCGTCATCGTGGCAGACTCCGGTATCATCAAGCGCATCGAAACCGGCTTGGGTACGGGTGAAAGCTTCTTCCGGGCCTTGGCTCAACTGGGGCACACGGAGTTAGAGGGGCGGCATCTTGCCGTAGTGGGCTATGGAAAAGTAGGCCGCGGCATTGTACACTACGCCCGCCGCCACAACATGAAAATCACTGTCATAGACACTGTTGATAAAACGGACGAGCTACCCGAATACGCAGAATATGTGGATGTACGGGACACGGAGTCACTCAACCGCTGTGCAGCGCAGGCTTGGTGCCTGGTAACGGCCACGGGCAAGTACAATGCCCTGCACAACAGATTGGATGCCGCTACCGTACTTAACAACCCTACCTTGCTGGCCAATATGGGTGTGGATGACGAGTTCGGCACAAAAATCCCCCGCAACAGAGTGCTTAACGAGAAAAAGCCGCTCAACTTCATACTGGAAGAGCCCACACGCATGTGTTTCATTGAGACCACCATGGCTCTGCACAATGCCTGTGCAGTAGAGTTGCTCACGGCAGACCTGCCCCGCCGATGCTTGACGCCCCCCACGGATGTGGAGGACAGACTGCTCAACATCGCCACAACACAAGGTTGCCGTGAAATGCAGCACCTGCATCTTTTTCTGGGGCGGTAAGAAAGACAGACTCGGCCTGTGTACAGCTGTAAACAACGTAAGCAGTGTAACACAACTGTAACACTATTTACCTTGTCACAGCCTTGACATAACAAGAGCAAGTCTATAATATAAAGAGCATGGGTGATACGTTTTCCATAGGCAAGGTTGCAGGGTGGCTCAGCATCGGGATAAGAATGGTGACAGTCGCTGTCGGCGCATGGCTGCTGATGCTGGTTATCTCTTTTCCGTCCGTACTGATTGCCAAAGACCCCATATTGACACTGCCCGACTTAAGTCAGGAATTTTTATTTGAATGGCGTAACTGGTTGTGGGTGGCACCGTGGTTACTGATGGAGCTGGCAGCCATTGCCGGTCCCAAACGTAATTTAACTTGGTTCGGCGGCTTGCTGGGGATGATGGTCATCACCATGATAGCCTATCCCATCATACAAGCCACCCGCCCGGAGCTGATACACCCGCATTTTTATGACTGGGTACACGCTACCTCTCTCAAAGAAGAACTGGATGGCATGCCAGAGCTTATCATAGCCATCAATTCACCTTACCGAGACAAATGCCTGGAATACGGCTTTGCCATCATGTGGGCTTTGCTGGGGCTGAGCGTATTTGTGAGAATCGTCATCGCGGGCTACTTCATGAAAATACACAAGGCTCATGAGGACAATGAATACAATTGCATAGATGCTGCAGACATTGCCCCGGATGCCGACAGTGCCCGCACCGTTAAAGAAATTGCCGGTGATACACAAAAGGTGCAGCCCAAGTTCCGATTCAAAGAGGCAGATCACGGCTTGGTAGCCCACCTGCGCAGTCTTTTGCAACGCATGCAATACCTGCGTACGGTTAAGGGTATATGCTGGTTAAGTGCAGCTCTTGCCGTGGTGCTGTGGTTTATTCTTTATCCTCAGCCGAACAGTCAACAAGCCTTGGAGAGAGACTTAGAGGCCATGTATGAAACCACCGCCGATGCGGAGGGGCGGGAGATAGGCACCACCCGCGCCGTATATGCGGCCTTGCGCGTTATGGAATACGCGGTATCCAACCGCAGCATTGACAATATGACCGTAGCAGATGCAGAAAAATGGCTGCATACAGAAAGAGCCTCGGCAGACTACCGCGCTACCATACGCAATGAAAACATCAATGAGCTGGAGTACCGCCCCGAGCGCATACGCACCAATGTACCCTACTCCCGCTTCCTGACCATAACAGACGGTCGCCACCATGCCGTGATGGTACTCAACCTGCGTACCAATGATATTGACCCGGCCACAGAGGCCCCGGCCATTCACCCGAACACGCCGATTAACTTCCCGCAGTTCTTCGAGTTCGGTTGGGATAAAGACCAAGACCTGCGCCGCAGTCACCCCTACCTGTACGAGGGGTATCAATTCAACAACGCCACTTGGCTTTAATACAGTTATGACACCGTTTACCTACACATCCCGCGTAGCTTTTGCAGACACGGATGCCTCCGGCATTGTCTACTTTGCCAACTTTTTCCGGTATGCACAAGATGCAGAGGTAGAGGCCTTGGCTGCGCACGGATTCAGCCGTATGGATATGCGCTACCCCCGCGTGCATGCCGAGGCTGATTTTCTGGCTCCCCTGTATTTCAGGGATGAAATACGCACTGAGGCAGTGTTGCTGAGCATGGGCAGCACCTCCCTGCACTGGCAATTTTCCATTTTCGGGCCCAAAGGCTTGAGTGCAGTCGTCCGTACTGTCATATCTCGGCGTCATGCAGATTTCAGCCCCGCGCCTTACTCCGATGCGGAACGCGAGCGATTAGCCCCCCTACTTTTACCTGAAAATTCAACGAAAAAATAAAAAAAATGCGTCTTCTACACAAATTTGGGTTGCCAAGCAGACAAAATTAGTGTATACTCCCGCAACCGCCAGAGCCGAAAGGCTCCTGAAACATTTATTATTACCAGAAGGAGACCAAGATGAACATTCTCGACAAAATCGGACAGGAACAGCTGAAGGATGAAGTAACGCCCTTCAACGTAGGTGACACCGTAAAGGTACATTGCCGCGTTATCGAAGGCGGTAAGGAACGCGTACAGATTTTCCAGGGTATCGTTATCGGCAAGCGTGGTTCCGGCGTGAACGAGGCTTTCACCGTTCGTAAGATTGCTTATGGTGAGGGCGTAGAGCGCTCCTTCCCCCTGCACACCCCCAAGATTGCCAAGATTGAGGTTGTGACCCGCGGTAAGGTTCGTCGTGCCAAGCTCAACTACCTCCGCGAGCGCGTAGGTAAGGAGGCTGTTACTGTTAAGACCATCCGCTAATTCGCACCTGCTTCAAGCTTTTTGTTGCTCAGCCCTCACCATGAGGGCTGAGTTTTTTTATACCATTATCGTACAGACACAAAATGGGCACGTCTGCCCTACAATCATCAGGCTTCACTCAAAAAGCAGCCTCTCACTTACGCAGTACACGCTCCAACAGCTCTGTAACAGACTTACCGGAGAGATACCACAGGTCATTCCATGCCTCATGATAATTAATATAGAGGTAATCATCCAAACGGGTAAAGGCCTCTTTCTTCAGGCATATATAAACATCTTCCTGCGGGATTTCCTTGTGAGAGTCGGCAACATCAGCGTCCATGCGTTGCGTATCAAAACTTACATAGGCCGTAGTCGGCATGGGGGCTCTGCTGTACACCACCTCTGCCACGGTAAACAGGCGTTTTATGTTGTACCCCCGTTTGCCGTCAGGGGCTATAGTATCCGTTACCGAGCTTATTTTCAGAATACAATAGCAAGAGTTCAAATAACGCAACAGTGCAGAACATGGCATACTTACCAGCGTTTCCTCATCCGCAGAGCAATTAAACTCAATAGGTTGCTGCAAGTCTGCCTCAGGCAGAGAAAAGCACCCCCACTCAAACGAGGGATTCAACAAGCGGTGTAATCGCGTACGGAACAGGTGTCGACTCACCAACTCATAACCATCGGCATGAGACAATGCCACCTGCAACACGGATTCTTCGGGCATCCCACACTCCACCCGCCATAAGGGGGCAGACAAAGCCGTGGCATCCGCCCCACGCTCCAGCAGATAACGCGCTGCATCTGTCTTACCCTTATAGAGAGCCCACATCAAAGGGGTATAGCCCGGCACGATCACTTGCCTATCACGGTGAATTCGGCTTTCCAAATTCGCCCCCGCCTGCACCAACATACCGATGATTTCCGTATTACCGATTTCAACCGCCGCATGCAAAGGCGTTTTTCTGCACGAGCCATAATACTCCACACTGTCGCGAGCCTCCGTATCAGCCCCCAATTCAAGACACCTTTTCACCATATCGGCACGGTTTTGACAAACGGCATACATCAATGGAGAACGGGATGTCAACCCTCCACCGAAGTCCAGCTGTTGATTCACATTATCGCTATTCAGCGCAGACCAATTAACCGTAATCTTATGAGTTTCCGGATGGCACACCAGCAATTCTTTTTGCTCACATGAGCAGCTCTGGTACAATGCTGCGCCACCAATCCCCAGCGCGGCAAAAATGCATACATAATATCGTTTTTTCATAAGCAAGTCTCCGTTTGTATTAATGCATAAAAAGGGAGAAAAAACAAGCAAAAGTTAAAGAGAGTCATTGAAATAAACGCAACTCAGCCCCCCTCAAGTGCGCTTACTTTCATCATTCCGCTGCATGACGAGCCGCAAACTCAATGCGGTAGAGCTCTGTATTTTGCAGCTGAGCCTCAAGATAACGGGCATCGGGCTCCAGCGCATACGCTTTCTTAAAAAGAGCCGTAGCAGCAGGATAATCCCCATACTGACGCGCCAACAGCCCGATGAGATAAATCGGCTCCGCAGATTGAGGATTCAATTGATGCACGCGGCGGGCAAGCGTAAGGGCAGATTCCCAATCTTTCTTTTTGCAAGCCTGTACGGCTTCTGCCAATTCGGCAGGTGCGTTCTTCAACTTTACCGGCACAGTGTACGTTTCCTGCTGCGGCGTCAAATCATTCACCACCTCATCAACAAGCTGACGGCACGCTACTTGCAAGGATGGGCGGGTATAGGGAGGCGTCGCCACTATCACAGAGTGGTACCGGCTCCACAACACTTTGCTGTCAGCCACCAGACTGACCCGCACATGCAGCTCCGTATCAGTCGGGGTCATGTATGTACGCTGCATACGGCGCTCATGCAATATATTAAGCTGCGTCTCATTCATGTGCAAGGGCTCATGGCGTTCTCCGGCCTTATTCAAACGCAGTTTCAGCTCATCTATCACCAAGTAACAAGCGGCATCTCCTCTGCCGTTTTTACGGCTTAATCCACGGCGAGCCAAAGCCTTGGTAAACTCTTTCTTTAACGTGCCGGCAGTGGCACCCCCTACATTACTCTGCACGGCAATTTGAGAACCGTGCGGAACCGTAAGTTTGGCCGGCACAAGACAGTCCAACTGAATTTGCTGCTGAGATACACACCCCGCCAACAAGAGGGGCAAACACATACTCACAACAAGGCAAAGCACAGGCGTTCTCATGGCTTCTTTTTGCCAGTCTATATAAAGAACCAACACACGTCAACAGGAAAAGCCGAAATAACATGAAAAGAGCCTGCGGATGCCGTATTATGCCATAAAAGAGCTTTGAAACAGCGTGTTTACTGTGCTAGAATCAGGCAAATACAAGTTATGGAAACTCCGAAGAATTATTACATACCCACCGTTATCGAGAAAACCGGACAAGGCGAACGCGCATACGATATTTACTCCCGCCTGTTGCTTGACCGTGTCATCTTTCTCGGCACGGAGATTGATGACACCGTAGCCAACTCCGTCATCGCTCAATTACTGTTCTTGCAGATGACTGACCCTAAGAAGGACATCCACATCTACATCAACTCCCCCGGTGGCTCCGTAACGGCAGGTCTTGCCATTTATGACACCATGCAGTTTATCTCTTGTGATATCAACACATACTGCATCGGCATTGCCGCCTCCATGGCCTCTGTATTGCTGGCCGCAGGCACCAAGGGTAAGCGTTTCTGTCTGCCCAACTCACATGTGATGATTCACCAAGTACGCGGCGGTGCTCAAGGTACAGCTGCCGATGTAGAGCGCACCATCAACTTCATGTTCAGCTTGGATAAGCGCCTCACCGGCATTCTTGCCAAACACACCGGTAAGGATTTTGACACCGTAAAGGCCGACCAAGATCGCGATAAATACATGACGGCAGAGGAATCTTTGGAATACGGGCTTGTAGACCGCATTCTCACCCACAAAGCTTAACTTTCTTCAGCTTGAATGGCCAATAAACATACAAAACGCCTCTGTGCGGCCTGCCAAACCCCCGAAAGCCCCACTTGGCCCGTGCTGACGTGGAACGGGCTTAACCTGTGCTTCAGCTGCATAGAAGACATGGTGCACAAGATGTTCTTGGAGCCCATGGGAGACCAGGCTGCAGAGCACATGGTCTCACACGTAAAGGAGACGCACCCGTGGCTGCTGCCGCAGGATGATGCGGACGGCTCCCCCGTACTGGAGGTAGAGACCAAAGCGCAAGACACCCTGCCCACCCCGGCAGAGATGCACGCCATGCTTGACAACTATGTCATCGGTCAAGACCTTGCCAAGCGTACCCTTTGTGTGGCCGTGTACAACCACTATTTGCGCCTGCGCCAGCCTAAGTCTGACGATGGCACAGAGATTGAGAAGAGCAACATCTTGCTGGCAGGCTCCACCGGTTCCGGCAAAACATTGCTGGCCAAAACACTGGCACGCATTTTGGATGTACCTTTCTGCATTGTAGATGCCACCACCCTCACCGAGGCCGGCTACGTGGGTGAAGACGTAGAGAACATTGTACTGCGCTTGTTGCAGGCCGCCAACATGAATGTGGCCAAGGCTGAGCGCGGTATCATTTATGTGGACGAAATCGACAAAATCGGCCGCAAAACCCAGAACGTCAGCATCACACGCGACGTAAGCGGTGAAGGCGTGCAACAAGCTCTGCTCAAAATTGTAGAAGGCACGGAGTGCAACATTCCCCCCAAGGGTGGCCGCAAGCACCCCAACGAGGAGTACATTCGCGTGAATACGGAAAACATTCTCTTCATCTGCGGTGGCGCATTCGTGGGGCTGGAGGGCATCATCCGCAAGCGCATCGGCTCCTCCGCCATGGGCTTTGCCTCCATTGAAGAAGACCGCGACACGAAGGAGTTTACCGAGGAAGAAGTGCTTTCCAAAGCCATGCCCGAGGACTTCTTCATGTTCGGCATGATTCCCGAGCTCATGGGCCGCTTGCCCATCTTCGCCCCGCTGACCACATTGACAGAGGAGCAACTTGTCACCTTGCTTACCGAGCCCAAGAACGCCTTGGTGAAGCAGTACACCAAGCTTCTGAAGATGAATGGCGTGGACTTGATTGTACAAGAGGATGCCCTGCGAGCCATGGCTCGCCAAGCCATAGAACGCGGCACGGGTGCACGCGCACTGCGCGGCATTTTCGAGCGTCTCATGCTTGACATCATGTACGAGGTACCCAGCGACAAGAGCATCACCGCCGTCACGGTGACAGAGGACTGCGTGCTCGGCAAGGGTAAACCCGAGATTTCCCGTGGTGAAGCCGCGGCCAAGGCTACCAAAAAGCCCAAGGCAGCCGCCCCCAAAACACGTAAAAAGAAAGCCTGATTAAACCATGCTGGTACTGGGAATAGAAAGCAGCTGCGATGAAACGGCCGTCTCTCTGATAGAGGAGGCAGCGGGGGAAACTCAACCCCGCGTACTCAGTTCTGTTATCTCTACCCAGATACCCCTGCACCGCCTTTACGGCGGCGTGATACCCGAGCTCGCCTCGCGCAATCACTCCTCTAACCTGCCGGGAGTACTGCGCGAGGCGCTTGAGAAAGCCGGGCGCAGTATTCACGATGTAGATGTTTTTGCCAGCACCGCAGGCCCCGGTTTGGTGGCAGCCTTATTGGTAGGCAACACGGCAGCCAAAGCACTGGCCTTGGCGGCCGGCAAACCGTTTGTGGCCGTCAATCACCTGGAGGGGCACATGCTCTCTCCCTTTATTGCTCACCCTCAAGGGCTGGTACCGCACCTCAGTCTCGTGGTATCCGGCGGGCATACCCTGCTGATAGATGTGAAAGGCAGCGGCAACTATACCTTGATAGGACGTTCTCTGGACGATGCAGCGGGCGAAGCCTTTGACAAAGTTGCCAAAATGCTTGACTTGCCCTACCCCGGCGGCCCTGAGATTGATAAGAGAGCAGAGAAAGGCGACCCCGACCGCTTTAAACTGCCCCGCCCCATGATTCATGAGGAGCACCTTAATTTCTCATTCTCGGGGCTTAAAACGGCTGTACTTTACACCTTGCCCAAATTGGTGGAGAGCGGCAACCCCAATGACTTGGACGAGCAAACCATGTGCGACCTCTGCGCAGGTGTACGCCAGGCCATTCTGGATGTCCTCATCCGCAAAGCCATGAAAGCCCTCAAGCGCACAGGACACAAGGTGTTGGCCGTATCCGGTGGTGTATCATGCAACACGGCCCTGCGCAGACAGCTTAAAGAGAGATGCGACCGCGCCCGTATTGAGCTGATACTGCCGCCCAACAGCCTCACCACAGACAACGCCGCCATGATAGCCTTTGCCGGGTTATTGCGTGCCCGCAACGGCGATTTCTCTGCGCTGGACACCCCGGTAGACCCTAACCTGCGCTTGGCAGGTGCCCAAACACGTGCCTGATTTTGACACACCATGAGCCTGAGAGACAAACTGGTAGAGATTTTGCCCGACCTATTGCCCGCAAGGGAGGAAGACGCCATCAAAGGCAAAGAGCTCATTGCCCGCGTGCGTGCCGTATTGGGGGATGCTTACTCTGACCACTCCCTGCGCTCTCAATTCTCATTCATTGCCTTAGAGCCGGACTCCTGTTTGGCGCGCGTGGCCAACGGTCAGGGTTATTATCTGCGCACGGAGGAGGCTGCACCCTCCCTGCACAACATGTTTGAGAGCGAGGCAGAGGCCTCCCGCGATGGGCTTGACCCGCTGCACAAGGCTTTGGCTTTGGCAGTGCGTCTGTACGATACCGCAGGCATGGGTGTATTCGTATACCCGTTGGAGGATGAAGAAAGCTGGGAGCACCCTGACTTGGTAGCCGTGCAATGGCCTGCCGCCGCCACGGATGAAACCGGCGCTCTCGTGTTTGAGTCTGCTGATTCTCCCACCCCCTATCTTCGCGCCGTGTGCGTATGCATAGAGCCGGATGCCGAGAATTGCCGCCGCGCCTTTTTCCGCACCTTGGCCTGCTCACTCTGCACCCAAGAGGCAGAGCTGTTGTTGATTGGGGACGAGCCGGATATGCCGGACGAGCTTACCCGCCTTGCCGCACTGTACGGTGTGGGTATACGCGCCATCTCGGCAGATGTGGCCGTTGAAGACGCCCTGCCCCGCGCAGATGAGATATTCCGTGCCGATGCAGCAGATGCCCGAGGGCTTCTATCAGAACTTCCGCAACTTACTCTGGCTCACCCACGCCACCGTGAGCACACGCTTTTGCCGGAGCAGCACTTGCCCGCCACGGCCGCAGCCATGCATTGGGCGCAGAGCTGCATTGCCAAAGGGCGTGTAGAGCCATATGAAATGCGCGTAGCCGTCAATTGATTAACCCGCACCATGGCCCTTAATAAAAAAAGCATCATCTGCCGGCTTATCCCGCTGCTCCTGTTGGCAGGCGGGGTTTATATGGTGTTGACTGCTTTGTGGGGCATGTGCCGAACCGCTGTTTACATTCACGAGACCATAACCGTTACCGGCAAGGTAATAGACCTGCGCCAGCGCCCATTTGAAAGCACCACGGAGGCACTCAGCAGCGGCAATCTCTCCACCGGCGGGGATACCGCCTATTTCCCCATCGTTTCCATGCATTTTGATAATGGGGCAAGCATTGCCAAACTGGCACTCAAAGATCCGGACAATGAAGCCCCCGTTATAGGCGCCCCCATTGAGCTGCGCACCTATCCATATGACCCGGCAGCACCGGCAGTCACCCCTTGGCGCCCGGAGGGGGTACACCCCAACCGCGCCTCTTTCCTGTGGGGCGGAGATGCCTTGGGGCTCCTTTTCGGGCTGAGTCTCGGCGGTATCGGCTACCTTGTTCTCAAGCCCCGCCGCGGCAAAGCTCCCCGCAAACAGCCCAAACAGGTAGCCAAGCCTCAACAAAAGCCCGCACCGGCACAGCAAAAGAAATCTGCACCTGTCCCCATGCAGGCAGAAGATGCCCCCTTTACCCTTACCGCAGAGCCGGAGCAACCTAAAAAGAAGCGCACCCGCAAACCGGCTGACCTCAATGCTCCCAAAAAGCCCCGCGCTCCCCGTAAGAAAAAAGAAACGGACCCCACAGCCCCGCCTAAACCGCGCAAACCGAGAAAGAAAAAGCAGACGGTTGAGACGGAGTAAATAACAACATTTTACCCCTACCTGACCCCATGACGCAAGACGAAATAAGCAAGAAATTGTACGAAATCCACAGAGCGGATGCCCCTGAAGCCTTACAACAAATGCTTGATGCAGGCTTGGATGTCAACTTTACAGATTCGTCACTGGACACAGCCATCCACGAAGCGGCATGGTTCGGTGCAGCAAAATGCTTAACGGTCTTGTTAAACGCCGGCGCAGATATTACGTTACGCAACGAAAACAAAGAAACGGCTCTGCACAAGGCTGCGAAATGCTGGCGCATTTTTCGTCACCTCAACAGCCAATCTGCCACCTGCGTTGATTTGTTGTTGAAAGCCGGGGCAGACCCTTCGGCCAAAGCAGAATCTTGGATTGGCACCCCATTGGATGTTGCCGTTGATGAAAAAAATCACCCCGAAACCTGCTTACTGCGCCAAGCCGTTGCCCCTGAAAAGCAGCCTATCATACAAGCCGTTTGGGATGCAGATACAGAGGCGCTGAAAAGCATTCTGACACAGCAACCCGGTAAACTCGGGCGCATGCTCGGCAAAAAATCTGAGGTCAATGTGGCAGATGAGTTCGGCTATACACCCTTGCATATAGCTACCTTGCCGGGGCGCAGGGCGTGCTTGCCTCTGCTGTTGGAGGCCGGGGCCAAACCCAATGCCGTCACCCGTGAGGGTATCACACCCTTGATGATGTCTACCCTCATGGCAGATGCAGAATCCATGCAGCTGCTGATAAAAGCAGGCGCATCTACGGAAATTGCGGATGACTATCTTAATACCCCACTCATAAAAGCTGTTGATTACGGATACCTTGATTGCGCTAAAACGCTCTTGAAAGCCGGTGCAAATATCAATCACCGTAACAAGAGAAAAAACACGGCACTCCAAGAATCCATCGGCAACCCGGAAATAATGGCCGTGCTGATACAGGCAGGAGCCAAACTCAACGCGGCAGACGAAACCGGCATGACCCCGCTGGCAAATTGCGCGCATTCCTCCGATATCGAAAAAAATCTTGCCTGCATGAGATTGCTGATTGATGCGGGTGCAGATATTAATCGACAGGAGTGCAGAGGTATTCCCCCCATTTACTGGACCTGCAGTCACTCAGGTATAGGCCTGTTACGCATGCTGATTGACGCCGGGGCAAACGTAAACCTGAGTGGTCAAAGTGGCATGACTCCCCTGCACTGTGCCGCTATGGATAAAAACCCGGAAGCCATCCGCCTGCTGTTGGCAGCCGGTGCAGACCCAGCTGCAAAAGATGCGGCAGGCAAAACGCCGCGAGATTATGCCAAGGGCAGAGAGGGTCAGGAAGCACGTGATATTTTGGCGGAGGCACTGCGTGCACGCGGTATTTCACTCACACAGGGGCCCGTCATGCCGGTTAAGGAAATACGCCGCAAGTTGCGACGCAAAGCCGTCATCTTCAAAAGCTCCGCAGCGGAGCAAAAGTCAACGTCTTTTGCCAGCTATTTGGGAAAAGTAGCATGGCAAAAGCCCGATGAAACATGGCCTACCGATGCAGAGGGTAACATGTTAGAACCCTTGGCTACCATCTTCTTGAAAGACTTACCCGCCCTGCCCACTGCGCTCAAGAAGATTGAACTCATCACCATATTTGCCCCGCAAGACGCTTGGACGCTGGATTCTGATGAACACCCTCGCTTAGGGTGCATTATACGTACCTACTCCACAACAGAGGGACTCACCCCCTGCAACTGTACGGCAAAATCACTTACCCCTTGCCTACTCAGCCCCGAGTTAGTCAAAAACGATATGCCCAACGCCCCGACCTGCGGCGGAACAGACGAGCTGTGGGATCATATTGATGAAACGGAACGAGCTCTGGAGGTAGAATACAGCGAAGATATTCAGGAGGCTGAATACGAAACTCACAAAATCGGCGGCTACCCCACATACGCGCAATACCCGCCCGAGCTTCCCGGTGGCTACAACTTCGTGCTGCAAATCAGCTCTGATGACACGGCCGGTCTGGAAATAGGTGACTGCGGCAATTACTATTTCTACTACAACTCTCGCAAAAAAGATTGGTTGGTACATGCGGATTGCTATTAACAACTTGGGTAGAATCACCAACAAAGGCGGGACTGAAAACCCGCACTGCGAATGAGAAAATGAGCACCGAGGCCCCATGCAGCGGTGCTTTTTACGTACTTTTTTTGAGATTCAGAAAAAAAGACGCAAATTTGACTTGCCAAAGTCAATCAATTAGGGTATAAATGGCGACCACCATTCCGCAGTGATGCGGGTAAACCTTTTACAATACACACAGATATGTCCAAGCACTCCACACTTAAAGCAACCGGTACCGTTGGCGGTAAGCGTTCTGTCCTCAAGCGTTTTGAGCGTGTTAAGCTCATGAAGGAACGCGGTCAGTGGAAGCAGGGTCAGAGCCCCATCGGTCTGCCCAAGACCAAGTTCGAGGCCTGATGCCGTTCACGCCGGCCCTCTACTATGGAGGGTTTACAAACAACATTTTCCGGAGCCTCTCGGTGTAATACCGCGAGGCTTCTTATGCTAATCTCACACACGCGCGCGAGAGCGCCCATAGAATTGACAACATGACAGAAGAGAACACATACCCACCTGCCCCGGAGGGCAGCGTGCGCCTCAACAAGTTTCTGGCCTCTTGCGGCTATGAATCCCGCCGTGCGGCCGACAGACTGATTGCCGAGGGGCGAGTAGAAGTGAACGGCAAAGCCGTAGACACCCCCGGACTGCGTGTACTGCCCACAGACTTTGTGAAGGTAGACGGCCGCCATGCCACGCCCAAAGAAGAGGTGGTGGTATTGCTCAACAAGCCGCGCGGCTACGTATGCAGCCGCGATGCCCAAGGTGCCATCGGCACCGTATATGATTTGCTGCCGGCAAAATACCGCTACGCCAACTACATTGGCCGCTTGGATGCCGACAGCGAGGGCTTGCTGCTTTTCACCAACAACGGCACACTCAGCCAGAGCATCGGCCACCCCAAAGGTGGTATTGAGAAAGAGTACTGGGTGACACTTGACCAAGCCTTTGACAGCAGCGTACTCATTCAGCTGCTCAAGGGTGTGCGTATCCCCGAGGGGCAAGCCAAGGCCAAGTATGTGTCACGCCTGAGCGCCCGCCGCGCCTGCGTGGTGTTGGACCAAGGGCTGAAGCGTCAGGTTCGCCAGATGTTCGCCTGTCTCGGTCTGCGCGTCAAAAAGCTGGTGCGTGTACGCATCGGCTCCCTGTGGGGCGGTGATTTGGAGCCCGGCCATGCCACTTTGATGGATGCGGAGCAAATTGCCCAGGCCTCTACCAACCCGCGCCGCCGTAAGGGGCTGATGGGTGCCAAGCAAGTTTTCAAACCGCGTCAGCAAGATCGCCCGATGGATAATAACCAACGCGACGAGGATGAGGATTACGTATTCAATCCCGCTGACTTCGAGACCGAGGAGGAGGCTCTGGAGTCTGCCACCAAGTTCACGGACAGCGAGGCTTTTGAGCCCGAGCGCGACAATGCCCGCCGCCCCTTCGGCAAAGCGCCCCGCGCCAAGCGTGATTCTTTTGTGCGTGAAGACGGTGACCGCCGTGCATTCCGTGGCGGTTTCGGTGGTGAGCGTCGCAGCTTCGGCAACCGCGAGGGCGGTGAACGCCGCGGAGGTTTCGGCGGTGAGCGTCGCAGCTTCGGCAATCGCGAGGGCGGTGAACGCCGTGGCGGTTTCGGCGGTGGGCGTCGCAGCTTCGGCAACCGTGAGGGTGGTGAACGCCGCAGTTTCGGTAACCGCAACAGCGGGCCGAAGGGCGGATTCGGAGGCGGAGCCCGCAAGAGCTTCGGTTCATTCAACAAGCGTCGCCCCGGCAACCGATAAAAAGATGACAATACGGCCCTGCAAAAGCAGGGCCGTGTTATATTGAACGGAATCCCGCTCATAAGCATCATACACACAAGCACATGAAATACGCGACTATACTCTCACTTCTTTTGTTCACGCCGTTTGCTACGGCTCAAGACACAGATACCCCACCCCCGCCACAGTACGCCAGCAATAATGCAGAATTGGAAAGCGAACTGGCAGAAGCAAAAGCCAAGGCGGAAAAAGGAGACATTGCCGCCGCTTGGCAAGTATACAGTCGCTATGCGCAACAAGGCATGCGGGAGCAAGCGGAAGCGTGGTACCACCGCCGCATGCAGCTGCGTGAGGCACAGGCCGACAACGGGGATATTGCAGCAGCGCGGGAAATAGGCTTACTCTACCTGCGCGGGGATATGTATGTGCTCCCCAATCCGCAAAAAGCAGTTTCACTGCTTTCCCGCGCCTCCGAGCAAGGGGATGCCACCTCTGCCATCATCTTGGGTGAGCATTTCAAAACATACAGCCCGGAAGAAAGCAAACAATTTTACACCCGCGCCTATGAACTGCACAAGGCAGTTATTGATACCATTACCGATGGCGGTGAGCTGACGGCAGAGCAACGTCAATCTCTGGAAATCATCGGTAACATGGAGCAAGAGGGGTTGGGTACGGAAAAAAAACCCGCCGCCGGCATTGCCCACTTGGAGCAAGCCGGTACCACGGGTGCCATAGAGCGTCTTTTTCAAACCTACGCCAAAGGCATAGGGGTTGACGTGGACGAGACGAAAGCTCTGAGCTATGCTGCCATGATTGCCGATACGGCAGCAGATACCGACCAACCTCAAAAGGCCGCTCCTAACGCCGGCATTATGGCTTGGTTGCTGGCAGATTCTTACCTGAATGGTAAAAGAGGTGTACCGCAAAACACGGAGCAGGGAGAAAAATACCTCCGCATTGCAGATTCTCTGAACATTGCCCCTGCCATCTACTGCAAAGCCCTCAGAGAAAAGGCTGCCGGCAACAACAAAGAGGCTTACATTGACTTTACCCGCGCCGCCTCTATGGGGAACCCGGATGCCCGCATGCACGCGGCTCTCATGAAATTATACGGTGCAGAAGGTGTTGCAAAAAATGAAGAAACTGCCGTAGAAACCCTCAAAAAGATAGCCGACCGCCATTACCAAGGACAAGAATGGTATGTGGGCCGTGCACCATACGAGCTGGCACTGTACTACGAGCGCACCGGGGCCGCAGATGCGGCAGATGAATGGTACCGCATTGCGTCCGACCGCAATGTGGTAGAAGCCATGGCGCACCGCGGACTCTGCCATATTTTGCCCGGCTCCGCACTGGAGTGGAGCCCCACCCTCATGTACAAATGGTGGAAAATAGGCAGCAACGCCGGAGACGCCACTTGCTCCCGCTACCTCAATATCTTTATTTGGGTTGTAATACCCTTGCTGCTCATCTTTGTGTTCGGCTTGCCCGTGCTTATTGTACATATTCTGAACAAACGTGCAGAAAAGCAAGAACAGGCAAACTCGTAATATGAAAGCTATTTTTACCAAACTGAAAGATTTTCTGCTCGATTTATCCGGGCACTACTGGTTGCATCTTGTTGCCGGAGTCGTCATTATCGTACTCTATTGTGAAAATAAACACCGAAAAGAAGAATTACAAAATTGCAAATCGGAATACCATAAACTTGAGGACTGTCGCAGTAACGCAACAAGTGCGCTTATTCTACGTTTTCTTCATTACGGTCTCATCTCACACCAACTGAATCCGGAAGAACGAGTTTTCTCCACGTCAGGAGGAGGAACTCGTGTTCATTACTGGTACGCCCTGACAGAAGAGGAAGCCGCCGCCGTACAAGACGTGCAACAAATTCGCAAATTTATTCAGAATTACTGTATTCCGTGCAGCATAAAAGATGTAGATTTGACCGTTACGGTTCAACCGAACAAACCGCAATACCAATACATCCCCCCGCAAGATGCCCCGACCGTACCGCCCGACCATACATGGTACAACGTTAATGTGGAGTTCCGCTTCCACACGCCGGATTTTCTTAAAGAAGAGCGCCGGTAAAGACGCAAATGCGAGCGAGAATTGGATTTTTTAAGCGTTTTTTCTTTTAATTCGCCACACACTATGCTAGTATTGGGGCAGATTACACCACCTATGAACGCCCTCAAACCGATTCAGTCTTTCATTCTAGCGTCTATACTCTTTTTAAGCAGCAATACATACGGAGAGAATACCCTGTCCTATATTCCGAAGCCGAACAACGGACTAACAACATACGCTGTAACGGCAGACTCAGCCGTTCTCATCTCATGCGGGAAAATGCCTGACGGCACAGAGCTGAAGCATGCCATTATCGGCAACAAGCTCTACATAACGGACGGCACAACCTTGCATCGATTCACCATCTTCAATGACTCCCTCGTGTTGTGGGATTCCGATGAGCATATGTATACCGATGAGGAGCACGAACAATGTTTCACTGAATCACCGGCCGCAGCGTCCGGTGCACGCGACATCATACAAATAAGCGGCAAAAATGTCTATATTCTGAGAAACGGCATCACCTATAAATGCACATTTATTGAACCACAGCGTGGCCTGAGCAGAAAAAACCGTATCCCCAAAGAAGTATGGGAGGCCAGTCAAAAACGGCGCAACCGTGCCGAGGCCGTTCTCAAGATATACTCAGAATCCGTTGTAAAATAACTCCTCACAGATTCCAAAGCTCGTACAGCTCCGGCGGCAGGGTTGTGAGGAAGCGAGACGGGGGGCAGAACTGACTATCGTAGCTGTGGCCGTTGTATCGGGGATAGCTGAGGTAAAGCTGGTCTTCCGCACGGGTGATGGCAACGTAAAAAAGACGCAACTCTTCTTCAATGTCATCCGTATCACCGCTTTGAATCACACGGTAATGGGGGAAAAGCCCCTCACCCAGGAAAATGACGAAAACCACCTTCCACTCCAACCCTTTGGCTTGGTGAATGGTGCTGAGGGTCACGCAGTCGGGGGCAATCTCCGTTTGCGTATCATCCTCACTGAGGAGTGCCACTTGGCTGAGGAAGGCATCCAAATCAGCGGCATCTGCCAAGGAGCGAGTAAGCTGCCCTATATCCTCCAAACGCTCCTCATAATTCTCATAAGAGGCACGCAGGTGGGCGTCCATAAAGTTTTGCACCAAGCGCACCAATTCAGCAGGCGTCAGCACTTTGTCGGCAGGGTGCAAGTCATCCATAGAGGCCAGGAAACCGCCCCAATGCGGACGCGCCGCAGCAGGTACTTTTACGGCAGCAAACACCTCTCGGTGTGGCGCAGTAATGGTAGTGGCCTCCGGGTTAGCCTGTAACCAGGCATCTGCCACGTCAAACCAACTTTGCCACAACTTGGTTGCCGTGGCCTCTCCCACACGGGGGAACGTGGACACAATACGGCGAAAGGCAATTTCATCTCTCGGGTTGGAGAGCAAGCGCAGCCAGGCCACAATATCTTTGATATGAGCCTGCTCAAAGAAACGCAAGCCACTGGTGATACGGTAGGGTATATGGTTGCGGGTGAGCTCCATCTGCACGTCCATACTGTGGAAGTGCGCGCGGTACAGCACCGCAATATCTTTACCGGCAATACCGGCATCCATGAGCTCATCTATGCGTTGAGCAATGAAACGGGCCTCGGTACGGTTATCGGGCGCGGGGATAACGGCAGGTTTCATACGGCCGGTATCTCTGGCGGGGCGCAGTGTCTTGGCAAATTGACGCGTATTGTTAGAGATAGCGGCGTTGGAAATCTCAAGAATGGCAGGAACACTGCGGTAATTGGTCTCAATTTTGAAGACCTCCGCATCGGGGTAGGTGTTGGAGAACTCAAATATATGGTCTACATTGGCACCGCGCCAAGAGTATATACTCTGCGCATCATCACCCACCACCATGAGCGAGGTATCATCCCCACCGGCCAACAGACCGATGATGGCTGCCTGTAACACGTTGGTATCCTGATACTCATCTACCAACACATGCAAAAAGCGGCCTTGCAAATCCGTACGTATATCGGCATGTTCTTGTAAAAGGCGCAGCAGGTTGGTGAGCAAGTCATCAAAATCCATGGCATTGCTCTCAAGCTTGCGGGTGCGGTAGGCATCATAGATTTTACCGATAACCTCCTCATGCTTATCCAGATGCCCATATTCCGTGCGCAGTGTCAACTGCCAGCTGCGCCCCGTGTTGATTGCCAAGCTGTGCAGGCTTTGCAACACCTCAGCCTTGGGGAAACGCTCATTCTTGGGAGTTTTGCCGACAAACTGTTTGGTAAGAGCCCTGAAAAGGGCGCGCTGATCATCACCGTCCAGAATGGTGAAGCCGGGTTGATAGCCCAAACGGGTGGCGTGCAAACGCAGAATGCGATTGGCAACGGAGTGGAACGTGCCGCCCCATATCTGCCCTGCCCCCATACCGGCAAGGGAGGCCACGCGCTCCAGCATCTCTCGCGCGGCTTTGTTGGTAAACGTCAGCAACAAAATACGCCACGGAGCCACGCCGTACTCCAACAAACGCGCAACTCTGTATGTCAGAGTGCGCGTTTTGCCGCTACCCGCACCGGCAATAACCAGCGCATGGCGAGCCTCGGTAGTGACGGCGGCATATTGCTCGGGGTTGAGCTCAGCAGCATAGTCTCTCCCTGAGGCAGTGGGCCTCAGGGTGTATTTCATGACTCAAAGTCCAGGTAAATCTCGGCGCGACGATTCTCACCGCGCTTAAAGTCCAACTGGTCTTCGTCATCCGTCTCAGACAACAGTTGGCGGGGCTCATTCTTGCCCAAGCCCTTGGTGGTAATCTGCTCCGGAGCAACGCCGAACTTGATAAGCACCTCACGCACGGACTCAGCGCGGCGCTCGGAAAGCTTGAGGTTGTACTCCTCCGTACCGCGGTCATCCGTATGGCCGGCAATATCAAGCTTACCCTTGCTCTCACGCAGAATATCAGCCACAATCTGCAACTGACGCTCGGAGCGCGGGGTCAGGTTGGCATCATCAAAATCAAAGTACAGAGCCAAAGACTCACCACCCTTGGGGTTCTTAACAATGGGGAAGTAGCGGCCACCCTCCTTCTGGGCACCGGTCAGGTAAATATCCAACAAACGGTCCGTACCCACACCGGTGATTTGCCAGGCATCTTCCACACGAGCAAGGGTCATGGCAATGTGGTTGGCCTCAATCTTGGGAGCATCGGGGTTGTCAGAGGGCACTACATACACCAAATACATGGCAGCTTTGGGATTAAGCACCGTATTGCGAATGGGTGTTTTGCTGCTGAGCACGAAAGTGCCTTCTTCAAAAATCATGCACAAACCTGCCAGTGTAGCGGCAGACACGGTTTTGTTGTTCACCATGGAACGAGCCTTGGACATGTTGCCCTCTCTCACGGCTTGGATAAAGCCCTCTGCCACGGTCATGGAGTCACTGGAGGCAGACAGCATGGTCTTGTCGGACGGAGTGGTGGCAGCCGTTGCAATAAAGGGATTCTGACCGGCTTTGTCGGTAATGATGTCGAGCAGTAAGTCATTCTCGCCGTTTGCCGTGGTCACACGGTAACGGTATGTCTTGGTACCGTCTGCATGGTTGCGGATATCGCCGATTTCCTGCACCTCTGCGGGCTGATTTTCCTTGAGCCAATCCGTAATCACGGCAGCAGCTTGGGGGCTTACCTGCTGCTTATCCACCATTTTCTGCAAAGCAGCGGCGGGGTCATCGGACTTGATTTTCTCAACGGCCACCAAAGCGGCTTTGTGAGCCTCGTTGTTGGGCTTCACCCCCTCGGGCAGCTTCACCTCTTCTTCCTCATCTGCGGCAGGTGTTTCCTCTTCGGGTGTTTCATCCGTGGTGGTCAGCAGGTCATCAACCGGCAAAACGGGGGGCAAATCAGCATCGGCAGCGGGGGTCTCTGCGGGGGGCTCCACAGCAGGCTTTTCATCAGCGGAAGGCTCGGGGGTAGGCTCAGGTTCGGTTACAACCTCTTCCGTCGTGGTGGTTTCTGCGGGCTTATCAACATCTGCAACCGGCTTTTGAGAGGGAGCGGCAGCCAAGTCATGCTGATGCTTGAGGTAATAGAATGTACCCACCACACCGGCGGTCACCAAAAAGGTAAGAAGGAAAAGAATGATACTGCGTTTCATGATATTAAAAAATGATGGAAAAAGTTAAGGGGTTCCGGAAGAAAAAGCTTCGTTCAATTTGAGTTTGGCAAAAACGTCCCACATGGGGTCGGGGAAAGCGGGTGCGGGGTGTGCACCTATGAACTCCTGCGGATTCAGGCGGTTCATGGTACCGTCCGGGTGGTAGGCGGTTACACCGGCCTCTACAACACGTGAGGCTGCAATCTCAAAATGCAGGTGTGCCAAGTATACGCCCTCTGCCGTACCGATGGTGCCGATTTGCTGGCCACGGCACACGGTATCGCCATAGGCCACTTTCACATCTTGCAGGTGTGCATAGAGGCTCTGGTAAATCGTATCATCCCCGGGAATGCGGTGCGCCAGCACCACCACCTTGCCCCAACCGGCAGACGGCGTGCCACAGTATACAACCGTACCGCGGGCGGCGGCACGCACGGGCTCACCCAAGTCGGTATTCTGACCGCCAATGCCATTCAAATCTTGGCCGGAGTGCACACCGCCGCGCTTGGCATTATTCTCACCGAAGCCCTGAGCATCATACATAAAGGCCAAACCGGGCGCACCGACGGGCCACTGAAAACCATCTGCCAGCGAGATTCTTGCTATCTGCTCTGCCGTAAGGGGCACCATAGCGGGCATCACTTTCTCAGGCAGTTGATGGGGAGGGGCATCTGCCGCATATACATTGGCAGAATCTGCACCACCGGAAACCGTGCAAAAATGCAAACAAATCACCAATAACCCACCCACAAGCAAAATCGGGAAGGCTATACGGAAAAAATCTTTTTTTCTGATGGTACTCACGCGCGGGCGAATTATAATGAAGACGGGCGATATTTACAAGTAAAATAGCCGTCATGCCACCACAATTTATGCCGTGGAAATGACAAAGAATGGTGATTTTCCTTTACAACGGGGCGGCACAGGCGTATATTTCGTGTTAGAGATGTACACGCCTAGTCTTTTCAAATCGCTTAAAGAGTACAATAAAAAGACATTCCTCTCTGACCTGACCGCAGGCCTGACTGTGGGTGTAGTAGCTTTGCCTCTGGCCATGGCATTTGCCATTGCGTGCGGGTGTTCCGATATCACACCCTCAACGGGGTTGATAACAGCCGTTGTCGCCGGCTTCATGATTTCCCTGCTGGGTGGCAGCAAGTACCAAATCGGTGGTCCCACGGGTGCTTTCGTGGTCATCATTGCCGGTGTGGTCGGCAGCTTCGGCATGGGGGGCCTTATCATGTGTACGCTGATGGCCGGTATCTTTTTGATACTGTTCGGTCTGCTGCGCATGGGGGCATTGATTCGCTTTATACCGTACCCCGTAACAACGGGCTTTACCTCAGGCATTGCCGTTACCATTTTCTGCACCCAAATCAAAGACCTGCTGGGGTTGAACATCCCCGTGGCCGTGCCGGCAGAGTTTGTGCAGAAGTGGCAGTGCTATTTCCAATATTTTGATACCATTAACTGGTGGGCATTGGGAATCTCCCTGTTTACCATTGTGACGATTTTGCTGACACGCCGTTTTGCACCGCGCGCACCGTTCATGCTGGTGGGCATGCTTGCAGCCACGGTCATTTGCGCCGTATTTAACCTGCCGGTAGAGACCATCGGCTCCAGATTCGGCGAGCTGCCCAAGGGTCTGCCGCTGCCGAGTTTCCCGAGCTTTGAATGGGCAGCCCTGCCCTCCCTGGTAAAACCGGCATTTGTGATTGCGCTGTTGGCTGCCATTGAATCCCTTTTGAGTGCCAGCGTGGCAGATGGTATGACGGGCTCCCGCCACCACCCCAACACCGAGCTTATAGGCCAGGGTGCCGGCAACATTGCATCCGCCTTGTTCGGCGGCCTGCCCGCCACGGGTGCCATTGCCCGCACGGCTACCAACATTCGTTCCGGTGGCAAAACCCCGATTTCCGGTATCATCCATGCGGTTACGCTGCTGCTGATTTTGTTGCTGGCGGGTCAATACGCAGCCATTGTACCCCTGCCCGCCTTGGCCGGTATTCTGGCCATTGTATGCTGGAACATGGCAGAGGTAAGCACTTTCTGCCACCTGCTCACGGGGCCCAAGCAAGACCGCGCCGTGTTGCTCATCACCTTTATTCTTACGGTACTCATTGACCTTGTAGTTGCAGTGGAAGTGGGTGTTGTATTGGCCGCCCTGCTCTTCATCGGCCGCATGGCTCAGGTGAGCAATGTGGAAACCATTTCCCGCGAGATTGAGGGCGAGGATCCCGAGGAGCAACCGGCTCGCTCCCGCTACCTGCGCCATATTCCCGACAACGTGGAAGTGTTCGATATTCAAGGGCCTTTCTTCTTCGGTGCCGTAGAACAGTTCAAGGACCGCGTATTCCGTTCTCTGGAGCCGGACATGGATTTCGTACTGCTGCGCATGCGTTTGGTACCCACGTTGGATGCCTCCGGCCTGCATGTTTTGGAAGACTTCCTTTCCTACTGCCGCCGCCATAATATCACCTTACTGCTCTGCGGTGTACAACCGCAACCGCTCAAGGTGATTCGCAGAGACACCATGTTCATCAGCCATGTGGGTGAAGAAAACATTTGTGAAAACATTGACTCCGCACTGGAGCGTATTCAAGAGATTGAAAAATTGCGTAAGACCGTAGAATACGCCTGATACGCAAGCAATTGAACAACTGAAAACGCGCCCCGCGAACCCGCTTCAAATATACAGGGTTCTGGGGCGCGTGCCTTTTACATCATACGCCGTTATCACCTGCGCGGGAAGCGTGGTATCACACAGGTTGACCAGTTTAATGGCACCGGTGGGGCAAGCCTGTTGACAAGCGGTTTGGGGCATACCGCCGCCGGCATCGGCCGCAGCATTGATGCGCTGCACACAGTAGGTGCATTTCTCCATCACACCGCGCGAGCGCACGGTAACCTGCGGGTTATGGGGGCGCTGCGTTTGTTGCGCGTCTCCCCGAGCATAATCCCTGAAGTTGAAAACACGCGCATTGTACGGGCATGCCGCAGAGCAATAGCGCGTACCCCAACAACGCGGATACACCATGGCATTCAACCCCGCCGTGGTATGCATGGTGGCATTCACGGGGCACACGGCCTCACAGGGGGCTTTTTCACACTGGCGGCAGGCAGAGGGAACATAATGCAGCCTGAGTGCATCCCCCAAGTAGCGGTCTATGCGCAACCATTGCAAATCTCGGTTGTAGCGCATTTCATCTGCCCCCACGGTGGGTATGTTATTTTCTGCACGGCAGGCCACCGTGCAAGCACCGCAGCCTATACAGCGGGATAAGTCTATCACCATTCCCCATTGTGGCGAGGTTTTGCCACTGAACTGCGGAGCCCCCACCTGCTGCGGCGGCAAAGTTTTGGCCTTGGCGTAAGGGGCATCGGGGGCAGCAGCCACGCTTACCATACTCGCGGTAAGTGCCGTACACTCAGGGCACATGGGCAACCAGTAAGACTTAATCCCCGCATGACGCCATGCCGGCAAATGCAGTTTACCCGCCACCAAGCCGCAGGGCTCACCGTTGCCGGGCAAATAGGCTTCTGCCGCACCTGCCCAACCGCTGAGGGGGAAATATGTTTCCCGCAGCCATTTATTATGGCGGAATCGGCCATCCGCATAATACGGGTGCAGGTAAAAATTGATATCAGACTCAGGTTGGGCGGTAAGCTCCTGAGGCAAGGGGGCAGCATGAGGCACATAACCCACTCTCAGCGCAGCATCCAAATCAGGCACCACTTTTTCCAACCAAAGGCGGGCGGTAGACACCTCCCCCGCAGCCGGTAATTCCCCTTGATTCAGCAGTGCATGCAACACCTCTGCCTCTGCCGGGGCTTGGTGCAGGGGCTGCGTTACCGGCTGGCGCAAACACAGGTTGCCGTAGGCATCAGCCTCAGCCCCCCATTCTTCCAGATAATGGGTTTGCGGCACAACATACAGGCACAATGAAGCCGTTGTATCCCCCCCGCCGGGTAAGGACACAAAACGCACCGTCTCTGCCGTGCACTGCTGCAAGGCTGTGGCAAATGCGGTGTCAAAAGCAGCCGGATCCGCCGGGGTAAAGATGAAGAGCACCTCCAACTGCGGTAAATCCGCAGTCAAGTCAGCCAAGCTGCCGAACCCGGTATCAAATTTCACGGCAGGCCCAAATGCAGAGTGTTGCAGTACCTCCAGCTCAGCAAATCCGGTCGGGCGAGGCGCAGCCACCGGGTCATAAGCATAAAAAGAAGCCCCGGAGTATTGCCGCAGGGCCTCCACCTGAGCCATACGAATGGCGGAATACCCGGCCGGAAACAAGAAACCGATTTTTCTGCCCTCTTTCAGCAATTTTCCCCAAGCCCGCAGTGATGCGTAAAACGCCTGCATGGGGTGTGGTTTGCCTGCACGCATGGAGAAGGCAAGACGCGCCGCATCATACAAATCAAGAATGGAGGCCTGAGCAAATGCAGGCACACCGCGCCGCACAGACTCATAGCGAGGGTTGCTTTGCAGCGCAACGGGCAACCCCTCATGGCACACGGCCAACAGCGGCACCGCCCCCGTAGCCCAAGGCATACAGGTTGCAAAGCAGGTTGCATCACCGGGCAGCATCCACTCCGGGCATTCCTCCGGCTGCACGGCAAATTGTTGTGCACGTTTACAGGCAGGCAAAGCCGTCAACGCCAATGCACCCAGCCCTTTCAGAAAAGAGCGGCGCGTGATTCCGTTATCCTGATTCGTGCGTGCCATCTGCGGGTATTGTACGATAAATCCACCCGAATTGCAAATATCAAATTGAGGCATAAATTGTACGCACTGACGCCCTTTAGACTTGAAAAAAAGAGGGCAATGTGCTTAAATACCCCCTGTAATTCAGGAATTAAAGTTTTATGAGCGAACCTCAATTGACACCTGCGCTGATACGCGCAGCACTGACAACGGTAAAGTACCCGGGCTTCAGCAGAGATATTGTCTCATTCGGTCTGGTGAAAGACATTACGGTATCTGATGATGGTGCCGTGGTGATAGAGCTTATCATTGAGAGCAAGAACGCCGATGTTCCGCGCTACATTTATGAGAATGTGATGGGCACGGTAAAGGAGCTTCCCGGCGTCAAGAAGTTGGATGTCAACATTGAGCACCATGCTCCCAAGAGCACCAAGCAGCCCTCTGCCAATGATGACCCCGCAGACTGGAAATCCAGTGTACCGGGCGTGAAACATGTGATTGCCGTGGCCTCCGGTAAAGGTGGCGTGGGCAAGAGCACGGTATCTGCCAACTTGGCGGTAGCACTCTCCAAGCTGGGTTACAAGACAGGCCTGCTGGACTTGGATATTTATGGCCCCTCCATGGCACTGATGTTCGGCACCAAGGAGCGCCCGGGTTGCTCTGAGAAAGAGCAATTCTTGCCGGTAGAGGCTCACGGCGTGAAGCTGCTCTCCATGGGGTTGATGATTGACGAGGCTTCCCCCGTGGCCGTGCGCGGCCCGTTGGCTACGCGCTACGTGCAGCAGTTCTTGAGAGATGTTGAATGGGGTGGTTTGGACTTCCTGATTCTGGACATGCCCCCGGGCACGGGTGATATTCAGCTCACCATCGTGCAGACGGTAGATTTGGCCGGTGCCGTTATCGTAACCACACCGCAAGAGGTTGCCCTTATTGATGCCCGCAAGGCCGTGGGGCTCTTCCAGCGTGTAGAGACGCCGATTCTCGGTCTCATTGAGAATATGAGCTACTTTGTATGCCCCAGCGATGGCTTGATTTACAACATCTTCGGCGAGGGCGGCGGCGAACGCGAGGCTCAAAAACTGGGTGTACCCCTGCTGGGCCGTATTCCGCTGGACATCCAGACCCGCTCCTGCGGCGATGAGGGTCACCCCGTGGCTCTTGAAGACCCGGGCAAGAGCATGGTGGCAGCAGCCTTTGAGGGCGTGGCCTCTATGCTGGCCAGCACCTTGGGCGAGTAATCAACCTCTGAACAATCCACACAAAAAAGCCGGAGTCTGAGGACTCCGCCTTTTTTGTGTGTAAGATAAACGGGTCAAACAGACCATTAATCCATTGCTTTGCGTACGGCTTTCTGTACCGCAGCCTTGTCTATACCAAGGGAAACGCCCACCTTCAATACATTGGCGCCAATCTCAATAATCTGCATTTTCGTTTCCATCGGGAACTCTGCCAAATTCTCAGGTCCATTGCTCATGGCTTCGCCTACCACCTTGGCAACAGACTCGTTGGCAGAAAGAGTTTCCAATTCAGCAATCAACTTCTTGCCTTCATCAGACTTGAGCACATTCACGATGACCGAAGCGCGTTCTGCATCGGACAGGTCTTTAAACTCATCAATCAAATCAGGGGTTTCTTCCTCTACATACTCATGCAGAGCGGCTACCATATCGATAACACTGGCAGACTTATTATCCTTAACCAGCTCCGTCAAATCCTCTACCACATCCTTAGCGGCAGAAGTTGCTGACTCTTCGGAGGATGAGCAAGACGTGAACACCAAAGCAGGTACGGCAGCAAAAGCCACAAATGCAAATTTCTTTAACATAATCGTAAAAATCGGTTTAAAATATAAACGTGTTACAGGCAAAACAACCTGTTATGTCATTATACTGCACCTATGCCCGTTGTAAAGAAAAATTTTCAGGCAAATGCCCAAACGCAAAACTTCTTTGCGTCAAAACGGTGCGTTTTTATTTCAAATTTCTGCCGAAGACGGCAGAAGAACGCCCACTGGCCTCAAGAACGGCACGGCGAGACTCCGGCAACACATCGCGAGAGAGCGGGTCATACCCCAACCTGTCTCTGAAATATACCACCGCGCTTTGTGAGATGGCAAAAATCCACTCAAATCCCAACGCGCGGGCTTTTTGCTCTATAAAATGGCACATGGCCTTGCCGTAACCGTGCCCCTCGTAATTCTTCTTGATGAACAGGCACCCCAACTCGGCACAATTATCTTCGGGGAACGGGTAGAGCGCAACACAGCCTACAATGGTATCATCCAAGGTGTAGACGTAATAGCTGTTCAGGTTTTCCAAAATGCTTTCATAGGTGCGCTCCACCAGTTTTGAGTCCACCACACAGCGAGCAATCATGGAGAGCAGCTCGGGGATATCATCTACCTTCAGCGGGCGAATCTCGCGGTAAGAGTCCGCGTGCACCATGGTGCCCACGCCTTCTTCAGAGAACAGCTCATCCAGCAACACGCCACGGTGCAAACCGTCTAGCATGTGCACGCGCGGAATCCCGCGGCGGCATACCTCGGCAGCCTGTTTCAGCTCATCGGCACAGGAGCAATCCGCACAATCCGTTGTGCTCACCTCGCGCTCGGAGATAGCAAAAATGGGCTGCCCGCTACGGCAGGGCACGGCATCTTTTTGCAGACAAATGTATTTGGATGCCCCCAACTCTACCGCCAAGCGCACGCTGCCCTCATCAAAACGCCCCATGGTACCGGAGGGTATAATGGCAACCTGAGGGCGCTCCACAATCTCACGCACACGCACCATGGCGGCCTCCCCCTCAGTAAGGGGCAGCCCTGCCAATGCGGCATGCATTTCACAGGCCCCTGCTCTGGCGGCCAAATGCTCGGCATCATTCCCCTCTGCCACCAGCACCAGGCGCACGCCTATCTCATGCAAGGCATCGGCATCCAAAAGGGCGTCCACAAGGGCCTCCTCCTGCAACAACTCTTTGCCTATGTGCAAGACAAAAAGCCTGTTACGGAAGTACGGGACGTATGCCAATGCGGAGCGAACGTTCATTTGGATGGCCTATCAGTTATGCGGATAAAAGAAAAGGTGCGATTAACCGAACCGTCAATCGCACCTTATTGAGATAAATACTTACTTCTCATCGCCACCGGCAACGGTGGTACCCTCTGCGGGCTCACCATCTACCAGAGACATGGAAACACCGGGCACGGACTCTACCATGTCAAGAGAAGACATCACCAAGGGCGCAGAACTGTCCTTACGCTTAATGTTGGCAGTCACCTTCTTCTTGGGCAGCACCATCTTTTTCTCGGGCTTCATGGCCATGCCGGGCATGGGGGCACCGCTCACGCTGCCTTCCTCAGGCAGCAGCATCTCTGCCACAGCGGTGTCAGAGGTAGAGTAACCGCCAACGGGCAGCTCCTCGGCTTCCTCCTCATCGTCCTCATCTTCCACAACCTCAGCATCAGGTACGGCGGGCATGTCGGCAAAACGCTTCTGCATGCGGGCCATCTGCTCACGCAGCAGAGAGAGGAAATCACCATTGCCCAACACATCCGTTACAGAGGAGTCCTCCTCATCCGCATTGCTGGCGGGCAGAGAGGAAAGGAAATCCTCAAAGGCGGACAAGTTGGTGGTAGAACGGAAGAGATTGTTGAGAATCTCATACTGAATGTTGCTGATAAGCGTCTCAAAGATACCGTAGGCCTCGCGCTTGTACTCAACAAGCGGGTCACGCTGGCCCTGAGCACGCAGGCGCACGCCTTCACGCAGGGCATCCATGTCCATGATATGCTGCTGCCACAGCTTATCAATGGCTTGCAGCATGATATTGCGCTCCATGTGGTCAACACGGTCGGGGCGCTCGCCGGACACCTTCTTCTCATACATCTCGCGCACACGGGCAATGATGCGGTCTGCCACCTCTGAGGGCTCGCCGTGGTTAAGGGCGGCATCCTCCTCGCTCCATCCCAGCGGGAAGGTAGAATTGAGCCAGTGCAACAAATCCAAACGGCGGATGGAGCCTGTATCGTCCTCGTTCAGGTAGTCCTCACACTTGGTGTGGATGCCCTCTGCAAGCTGCTCGTAAATCATCTCGCGGGGCTCCTCGCACAACAGGGCATCATTGCGCATGGAATACACGATGGTACGCTGCTGGTTCATCACGTCATCGTAGTCCAGCACGTGCTTACGCCACATGTAGTTGCGCTGCTCCACACGCTTTTGGGCACCTTCGATAATCTTGTTCATCATCCAGCTCTCAACGGCCTCACCCTCAGCCATACCGAAACGGTTCATGGCCTTGGTCATACGCTCACTGCCACCGAAGTTGCGCATCAAGTCATCCTCAAAGGACAGGAAGAACTGGGAAGCACCGGGGTCACCCTGACGAGAGCAACGCCCACGCAGCTGGCGGTCGATACGGCGGGATTCATAACGCTCCGTACCCAGCACGAAAAGACCACCGAGGTCTGCCACGCCCTCACCCAGCTTAATATCCGTACCACGGCCTGCCATGTTGGTAGACACGGTTACGGAGCCGCGCTGACCGGCGCGGGCCACAATCTCAGCCTCACGCTGGTGGTTCTTGGCGTTCAACACCTCATGCGGAATACCGGCATACTTGAGCATGCGGGAAAGCGTCTCGGATGCCACCACACTGGCGGTACCCACCAGCACGGGCTGGCCCTTGGTGTAAAGCTCTTTAATCTTGGCCACCACCGCGTTGAACTTCTCACGGCGGGTCTTGAAGATAAGGTCATTGAAGTCCTCACGAATGCAGGGTCGGTTCGTGGGGATGGGCAGCACGTCCAGCTTGTAAATATCGTGGAACTCGGCGGCCTCTGTCTCTGCCGTACCGGTCATACCGGCCAAGCGGGTGTAAAGTCGGAAGTAGTTCTGGATGGTGATGGTGGCGTAGGTCATGTTCTCGGCCTCAACCTCCACACCTTCCTTGGCCTCCACGGCCTGATGCAAGCCTTCGCTCCAGCGGCGACCGGGCATTTCACGGCCGGTGTTCTGGTCAATGATGATAACCTTGCCGTCTTTCACCACGTATTCCTTGTCGCGCTCATAAATGGTGTAAGCCTTGAGCAACTGGCTGATGGTGTGCAAGCGGGCTGCATTGGTATCCAAACGCTTCAACAGCACGTTCTTGCGAGCCTCTTTCTCACGCTCGGTAAGGGTTTCATCCTCATCAATATCCACAAACTCGGTGCCCAAATCAGGCAGCACGAAATCCTCGGGGTGCCCGGGGCTGATGAGCTCGCGGCCCATTTCCATCAGCTCGGCATCATGAGTCTTCTCATCCATGCAGAAGTACAGCTCCTCTTTGAGCTTGAAGAGCTCAAGCTTGCGGGGGTCCTGGTACAGGAAGAGCTCATACTTCTCTACCATGCGGCGGAACTCAACATCCTCTTGAGAGCGCATGTACTGGCGGTTGCGGGGCATGCCCAGCTTCACCTTGAACAAGCAGCGGCCGGCGGCTGCGGTGTCACCCTCCTTAGCATATTGGAAAGCCTTAGTCATGAGGCCGTTGCAAAGCTCTACCTGAGCCTTGGACACTTTCTCAATCAAGGGTTTGAGCACATCGTACTGTTGCTCACGCTCAATCACGGCGGGGCCGGAGATGATGAGCGGCGTACGGGCCTCGTCAATCAAAATGGAGTCTACCTCGTCAATAATGGCGAAGTAATGGCCGCGCTGCACCTGGGCATCGCGAGAGGTAGCCATGCCGTTATCACGCAGGTAGTCGAAACCGAACTCGGCATTGGTACCGTAGGTAATGTCGCAGGCATACTGCTTGCGGCGGGAGTCATTGGGCATCATGCTCTGAATGCAACCCACCGTCAGGCCCAAGTACTTGAAGAGGGCACCCATCCACATGGAGTCACGGCGTGCCAAGTAGTCATTCACCGTTACCACGTGCACACCCATGCCGGTAAGTGCATTCAGGTACACGGGCAAGGTTGCCACCAGGGTTTTACCCTCACCCGTGGCCATCTCAGCAATGAATCCGCGGTGCAGAGCAATACCGCCAATAAGCTGAACATCAAAGTGTACCATATCCCACTTGATATTGGTGCCGCATACATCCACATCGGACCCGCACATGTTGCGGGCAGCGCATTTTACCACGGCAAAGGCCTCGGGCAGAATCTGCTCCAGGTACTTGGCGCGCATCTTGGCAAACTTGGGCTCAATCTCGGCAAATGCCTTCTTACCCACTTCAATAGATTCGGGCGTTGCCTCTACCACGGGCAATTTGGAGAACTCATCCTTGAGAGATTCAAAACGGGTGTTGAGCGTGTCGGCATACTCCTTGAGCTGCTCTTCACCGGCAGCCAAAATCACGCCGCGGGTGGGCAAATCAATGGGGGTAAGGCGGTGCAGATACTTTTGCCACTCACGTGTTTTACCTACCAAGTACTCCTGATCCTTGCCGGAGATTGTCTCCTCTATTTCAAGAATACGCTTGACCACGGGACGCAGTCTGCGCACTTCTCGTTGATTCTTAGAACCTACAATCTTATTAAGAACCCATTTAATCATATAAAAACTCTCTCTGTTAGATGACACGAAAGCGCGCCCGAATAATGCACGCGGTGCGCCATTGTAGCACAACATACCCCCCCACGCAAGCACAAGTGCGCGTTCTGCAATGCCTTTTGTACAAAACTTGTGTCATGTTATGCATGGGGTGCTTCGCCCCACCATCTGCGGCGTCAGCCGCTCTTTACTAAGCACGCAGTGCATTCTTCTCTGCTAGCAAAGCGAGCATCAAAATATATTGCCCCCCATCACGAGTCAGACATCAAGCCCACATCAGCGCGCCCCCAAAAGCAATGCACCATGTTACAGCCATTGTTACGGTGTAGGTGTAGCCAAAGTCAGACACTCTCCCTGTAAAAATTCGGCACGCATAGCGTGCCGAATTTAAAACTTTGTAAATTGCAGATAGTAAATTGTAAATCAATTTTATTTTCTCCGTTTGCCCATGGCGGTATCATCATTGCGGAACAAGCCGAAGATGCTGTCAAAAAGTCCCTGTTTTTGCGCGGCTTCATAGTCCACTTTCCACACGGGGCTGTTATCCTTGAAGGGAGGCCCCTCCATAAAGCCTTTGACGCGGAAATCTTTATCCCCGGCCGTCAGCGCGCGCTCAATGGCACTGAAATCCGGCTTGCTCTCATTGGTGCGGAACAAAGCCAGCTCGGGAGATTTATCTGCCGGCACAATACCGCGCGGAGCCGTACCGGGAGATTTTACTTTCTCCACCAACAGGCAGAACCCGAACTCGTTACCGGGTATCTCCGACACCAGAATCTCAATGGGGTATTTCTCACCCTTCTTCACCTTAAACACCTCACCGGCAGGTATACCGCCCAGCACACGGTTCCAGTGCGGGGTTTGCTTGTATTGATAAAAGGCACGCTTGTTTTTATTAGAAATCATTTCTTCCTGATAGTCGCGCTTGGTACCCAGCACCATATCGCCGCGGGTGGGAATGCTCCAGCCGGCCTCCAACACCAGCTTATTGTTAAAGCGCACCATCAGCGTGTCATCCCCCATGCCCACAAAACGGTAAAAACCGCTCTCCGGTGCCGTTACCACGCCGCGGTACACTACCACCCAACCACTGGGGGCTACCTTGCGGCCTTCCTCTTGCTCATTGCACTGGAATGCCTCCGGACCGTATGATGCCTTGCAGCGCGGCAAATAGAAATACGGTGCATACAAACGCACGGCAGGGCTGTAGTAGTCCGCAAATACGCTCTGATCCCATTTTTTGTCATCAAACTCACGTATCTTGGCAACTACACCTTGGCGGTGCATGGGCTTAGCTCCCTCGCGTATGGGTTGCTTCAAATCATAAAAACGCCCTATAAGCGCGGACTCCTCATCCACATCACCTCCAAAGGCCTGCATCAGCTCATAATTCACATCCAGATTATCCCAGCGTTCTTTGGCCTTGTTCCACTCATCCTTGGCTTTATCCCAAGTCTCCTTGCCCCATTCCTTGCCCTTCTCGCCCCACTCTTTGCCTACCTTGCCGGCATCATCCCACAGGTCGCCCAGGCCGTCTGTCCAGTCAGCCTGCGCACTCCATGTCATCATGGCTCCCATGATTCCGATAACTGTTTTTACAAATCCCTTGTTCATGGGTATGATATAGCAAAATCCCTTATGCATGGCAAGCCCAAAAAACAAATGTTGATAAAAAATGCGGTATAATCATTTCATAGGGGGCATTGCCGGGACTGAAGTCCCGGCCTCCGAACGGAGCAAAAAAACCGCCACCGATTTCTCGGTGGCGGCTGAATTACATTTACCGACTACTCATCGGGAATCTTTTTGCCTCCTCGGCACGCCGGAGCTTTAGCGACGACGGCGGCGTGCAGCCAATGCGGCCAATGCCAACAGGCTCAACGTGGCCGTAGTCGGCTCGGGGACGGTTTGGGTTACTACATCCACCACCAGACTATTACCTTCTACACGCAATTCGCCGTTTTGAACAAGCAACAAACTATGCTCAAAGTCAACAGCGTTGGGAATAGTTAAAACAAGCTCGTCACTGTTAAGCACCAGTTTACCATTGATAGCCTGAGTCAGCTCCTCAACATCCTGCTCACCCAAGTTGCTGATAAGCGTGAAAGTGAACACTGTCTCTGTATCCAAATCCAATGAGGAACCATCCAACATGATTTGCTTGGCAACATCGGACAAGCTTAAGGAAACACTGGCCTCCGTCAACTCTTTAGCAAAAATGAGGTCAGCCCCATCACCCATGATAATGGCACCATTGTCATCAAGTGAGTTCAGCTCAAAGTCCAACTCAAGCCCATAACCGTTACCAAGGTTCAAAGAACCGAGCACATTCAAATCCTCGTTGGTATTCAGCGTAATAACAGCATCTGTTGAATTAGCTGTTAAATGGAGCTCGCCCACTGTACCGCCATTCAAATCCATTGTTCCGCCGGCGGACAGCAAGGCTTTTTCTGCATTCAGCGTACCACCAATACTTACATCCTTAGATGCCGTGATATACAAATCAGCAGAGCTTACATCCCCGGTTACAGAAATATTGCCACCATATGCAGTTACCGATACACTACCGGAATCCTGTATACTACCGATGGAGACATCACCCGTTTCTCTTGCTGATATATATGATCTGGAATCATTAGAATTCGTCTCTAATTTACCGATTTCAACATTACCATTCGTGTTTCCGATGTTGGCGTTATCACCCTTAATCATACCGATGCTGACATTCTGCTCAGTATAATTCGAAAGGGCAAAAGCATTACCTTCTACCTGATCGATAGATGCTGCACCATTAACTCGAATACTGTCACCCTTAAGAGTACCATTTACCTGCAGTGTAACGTCATTATACAACTGGAACAAAGTACCATTGGCCTCATGAATTTGAGAACCGCCATCTTGACCAAGAACCAACTTACTATCAGCGCCTGAGGCAACAACTGTCGTACCGGTAGTATCAGTAAACTTATCCACCTGCAGGGAACCATTACTTACATAAACAGACGACACGTCATTAAGCTCCAGGTTTCCGGCATTCAATGCGCCATTATTGTTGACAGTTAAGGTACCTCCGTTAAGCTGCAACGTATCGTTTACTGTGAGTGTATTAACGCGAGAATAAACATTTGCCCCATTGGAAATAATATTCTCAGCAGTTGTAGATCCATCAAATAAGGCATAAGCTCCGGCATTGTCTAACTGAATATTCTCAGCATTTAATGTGCCGGTGGAGCTCTTCACTTGAAAATGACCGCCATCAACATTTAAATCGCCCACCTGGGTTCCACCATACAAGTATGAATACTTGCCGGTTGCTGCTTTCAGGGTCAAGGTATCTGCAACGCCTCCATTTAATGTAATACCACCGTTATATGATTCAATATCAGCAGTACCCACATTCAAAGCACCCCCAATGCTGACCTCTGCACCGGCTGCAATGTTGAGAGTCGCAGCGGTGGCCGCCCCCTTTACGGTAACGTTACCCGTTGCAGCATACAGCTCCATCTTGCCCTTGTCATCTATGCTGTCAACCACAACATCTCCTATTTGATATGCTTTAATGGCAGAAACAGAAGCTTCATCATTTGATACAATAGTACCAATCTCAACGCCGCCCTTTTGATTCAGCACATCAATGTAACCACCGGTAATGCTACCTACCTTCAATTGAGAGTTCTTGAATCCCTGATCTTTAAAAGTAAAACCGTTACCTTCTATGGCATCAATAATGGCAGAGCCATTAATCGTGTTATTATCACCTTTCAACGTACCATACACATACAAAGTAAGCGCATCGCTTTGTTGACGGTTGGTGCCGGAAGTCATAATTTTTGTGTTGGATACCTCATGTACGGTATCGGCTCCTGCCTTACCGATAACAAGCGAAGATTCATCCTGACGCACACGTATCTCAGACGTCGTTGCTGTCAACTTGTCAATCTGAATCGTTGCATTATCATGGTGGAAATAGGTACCCTCACCCATCACTACATTGGCTGCAGTAATAGAGCTATGAGTGGTAGCACCGGCAGCATTTGTCTGCAACTGTCCGCCCTCAAGCTTCAGGGTTTCGCTTACGGCTATATCCCCATAATTGATAAGATACTTACCTGACACCGTCAAATCTTTGGTATCGATAGTACCATAGTTCTTCACAGTGCCTTTAGTATTCATGGTTGTTGCCGTCAATTTGGCGTTCTTCTCCACATTCAGAATAGCTGAGTTTGTGGTTTGTGATACCGAATCAGCGGTTATCGCTGCACCGCTCTTCAGGGTAATGGTACCACCGGATTCACTTTGGGTAAGATTATAGGTAGTATATTCATTATTAGCAAATGTTTTACCTAATACAGCAGTATGACCTTGATGCCCACCACCGATGTCTATGGAACCGCCACCGTTTTGGGTGATGTTAATGGTACCCTCGGCACTAGACTTAAATTCGGTACCATAAGCCAACTGAATATAACCTTTACCGCTCTGATCTATGTTGATGGTTTGATTACCGGACTCCGCAATCAAACGTCCAATGATAAGGGAGGCATTATCATTACTCTGGATAATACTGTTGGTTCCGGCAGAATCAAATGCCAAACGATCGCGGAAATACATGGTAGCATTCTCGCTCCCTTTTTGCTCAATCTTTAGCCCCCCCATTGCAATAGAATCTCCATATACCTCCATGTTACCACCATCCTGAGTGATTATCGCGGCTTGCCCAGAGAAACCCAATGTATAGTCACCAATTTCAAGTGATACGTTTTTTTCTCCAAAAGCATTGACATAATGCACATAAGAGGGAGTATTTGCTGAAGAAGCTGCTGACCCCATAATCAAATCACCATTGCTAACATTTAAAGCATGCGTAATCTGCGTTTGTTTAGGTGCATTGATGTATGAAGTCGAGGTGGAGCCAAAAAATGTACCTTCGATTCCATACGGAGTTTTAGAATTACCCAAATAATTATTCCCTTGTGAAAAATCACTATTAGTGGTGTTCCCTCCATGCAGTGCAACAGTTCCACCATTAACATTCAAAGTATGTAGTTTTGCATTAGATGCAAGCAATTGCGCAGTATCTTGAACCGTTACGACTCCGGCAATTAAGGTACCCAAATACTCCTCTTTTCCTTCTCCCATGTTACCATTTTTGCCACCTACAGCAACAATGGCATTACTTTCAAGCGTCAAATTATATAGGGTGGTAATCTCTTTGTATTTCCCTTGAGCAAGCAATGGAATTCCAATCTTTTTTTGCTCAGTCTTCCCCAACAGTAAGCTATTGGTTGTTTGAGTACTATCAAAATCTGTATATAGCCCTTTAGAACTCACGTATCCGATATACTCATCTTGACCTACCGTTATATCTCGATTTATCTCAGTAATTGCAGTTCCAGTCGAAAGCTTTATCGTCTCAGCGTAAACCGGGCTGAGAGCCCAGATAACAGCTATCGCACTAAGCAATGCTTTTGGCAAATGTAATTTCATAATTGTTGAATGTTTCTTAATTGACAGAGGAATAAACAGAAGTCTATATCTGTTATAGCGGAGCAAGTGTATCTCATTTTTAATGAGATATTGTAATTTGCACTAAAATAGAGCATTGTATCAAAAACGGGAGCGTGTTTATATCTGTTATTCCTATAAAGTTGGTATAATATAAAAGGCTGATTTTCAATAAAAAACGCAATATTATGCTGGACATCTCATTAAAAAAGAGGTTCCTGCAAAAAAAGATACATTGGCTCTACCCGAGGGAACAAAAAAGGGAGCTTTTATGGAGAAATTTAGGGTAGTCGAAGGCAAAAACAGGTATTGGGAAAACAAAAGAGCCCGTGATAACGGGCTCAGTTTGTTTTTGTTGCCCGCAGGAGCGGGCTGTGATATTTGCCCTGCGGGCAAGTGATATTCGCGCGGGGCCGAGTGATATTGCAACTGTGGTTGCAGTGATATTGAGGGGCGAGTGCCCCTCAGTTTAAAGCTCGTAATAGGTATAACCGTTCAGACCGGTGCGGTAGGCCTCCAGGGCATCGCGGCGTTGGCGCGGGGTCATGAGGCCTTCTTCCACGGCGCGCTCGGCCAGGTTACGGAACTTGGCGACGAGGTCGCGGGTTTCGTATTTGACGTAAGAGAGCACGTCTGCCACGCTGTCGCCCTCTTCCTCTTGGGTGTATACGGGGCGACCGTTTTCCAGGTGCACGCTTACCACGTTGGTGTCACCCAGCAGGTTGTGGATATCACCCAACGTTTCCTGATAAGCACCTACCAAGAATACGGCCACGTAGTAATTCTCTTTACCCTCAAAGTCATGCAGGGGGAGGGAGTGGGCTATGTCTTCTTTATCAATAAAGTTATCCACCTTGCCATCGCAGTCGCAGGTGATGTCCACCAACACGGTCTTGCGGGTGGGGCGTTCACAGAGACGCTGAATGGGCATCACGGGGAAAAGCTGGTCAATGGCCCAGCTATCCGGCATGCTCTGGAAGAGGGAGAAATTGCCGTAGTAACAGTCCACCATGTTATCAGATACCTCTTTGAGGTCCTCGGGGATTTCGCTCATCTCGTCAATGCGGCGGGAAATCATGCCCATGATGTGCCAGTAGATAGCCTCACCGATGCCGCGCTCACGCAGGGAGGAATTACCGTAGAAGAACTGCATGCGCAGTTGGTCGCGGTAGTAGTTAGCATCGTTATAGCACTCTTGGATATTTTTGCGGGTGAGCATGCGGCGGGTTTCATCCAGAGCTTTGAGCACCTCACTGGGGTTCTCGGGCAGCTCGGGCGGGGCGGCATCCTGACCGGGGGCGCTGGCTACGTCCAGAATATTGAACACCAGCGCAGCGTGGTAAGAAACAATGGCGCGGCCGGACTCCGTTACCAACGTGGGGTGCGCTACCTCGCACTTGGTGCACATCTCGCCCACTACCTCCACAATGTCTCGGGCGTACTCCTCCATAGTGTAGTTACAGGAGGAATGGAAGTTGGTTTGAGAGCCATCATAGTCCACGGCCAAGCCACCGCCCATATCAAGCGTACCCATGGGGGCGCCTTCTCTCACCAGGTCAATGTACATGCGGCAGGCCTCCGTAAGCCCCTCACGCACCACGGAGATATTGGGAATCTGAGAGCCTTGGTGATAGTGCAACACTTTGAGGCAGTGCAGTTTCCCCGCCTCTTTGAGAGCATCTACCACTTCAATCACCTGAGCCGTATTAAGCCCGAACACCGAGCGATCGCCGGCGGACTCGCTCCAATGGCCGGAGCCCTTGGCAGCCAAACGCACGCGCACACCCAAGTTGGGCTCAATGCCCATGGCCTCCGCACGGGCAAGAATGGCGGGAAGCTCGTTGGGCATCTCCAAAATCAGGCAAATGTTAATCCCCATGCGCTGGGCGGTAAGGGCAAGGTCTATGAACTCATCATCCTTATAGCCGTTGCACATCAGGAAAGCCTGCGGGTCTTTCATCTGAGCCATGGCAGCAATAAGCTCAGGCTTGCTGCCGGCCTCAAGCCCGTAATGGTAGCGGGCACCGTAAGAGACAATCTCCTCTACAATCTCACGCTGCTGGTTTACCTTGATGGGGTACACACCGCGGTATACACCTTGGTACTCGGCCTCTGCAATGGCCTTGATAAAGCTCTGGTTGAGCTCATCAATACGGGCGCGCAGCAGGTCACGAAAACGCAGCAACACGGGAGCATCCGTACCGCGCTCGTCCAAGCCCTTCATGATGGTATAAAGGCTCACGGGGCGCACCTCGCCATCCGTATCAACCAAATTAACGGTAGCCTCACCATTGCGGGAAACACCGTAGTAGCCGTTACTCCAATTCTCTACACCGTAAAGCTCGGCAGAATCTGCCGCGGACCAATTTTTTACCTTGCGTTTGATAGGGGCTTTCTTGCTTTTCATGGACTATTGAAGATTACTTGCCTCTGCGTAACGAGGCGGTGAGTAAAATTGTGCGCATACGCGCGCGCGGAAAAAAGAACGGCTGTCATTTGCCGCCGATATAACAACTGAGCACGATATCTTTTACAAGAAAACTGCAGATTCCCGAATGGAAACAGGAATCTGCAGCTTCAAAAAGATTCGGCTTATTGCGTGCAAGCGAGCAATTGCTTACTTGGCGCGGTAGTACTGGTAATGTACGCGCTCGTCGATGGCAAGAGCCTCGCGAACAGTGCGGATTACGGTGGGCTCAGCCTCGAAGGCGAAGAGCATGTACTGGCCGTGAGTCAGGTGATTAGACTCGTAGGCGAACTCGCGGCGGCCAACATTGGTAACCTCCGTAACCTTGGCGCCTGCAGCCTCAAGCTGGCCCTTCATGGCAGCGGTAAGCTCCTCAAGGGTGGCGGCACCCTTCATGTTAAGAACGATCAGTGCTTCGTACTTTCTCATAACTGTGTTTTTAGTAAGATGACTTGCTTTCGCAAAAAGCGGTGGCGTATGATGCACCTTTTTCAAACAGATTGCAAGCCTAAAGTGTGTTTTATTTGTATTTTTTTTGTTTTTGAGACTTAAATGAGCTTCAGACGCACCAAATCCTGCGTATCGATAAGGCCAACGGGCTTATGATCGGCATCCAACACCACGAGGTCGTCAATGCGGCGGTCGCGCAGGGTCTTCACGGCGGTCATGGCCAATTTATCTGCCTCTACGAATACGGGGTTCTTGGTCATGTAGTCAGACACAGCGTGCGTACCGCAGTTGGGGTCTGCCTGGTATGCGCGGGCAAAGTCACCGTGTGTAAACACACCGGCCAGCGTACCGTCTGCATGGGTCAACACACAGGCACCGGCGCGGGCGGCGGTCATGGCGATAATACACTCTGCCACCGTTGCGCCCTCGGGCTGAGTGGCATACTCCTTGCGCATGATATCGGCAATGCGCATCAACAAGGCGCGGCCCAAAGAACCACCGGGGTGACTGCGGGCAAAGTCTTCTTTAGTAAAGTTGCGAGCCTCAAGCAAGGCCATGGCAAGGGCATCACCCATTACCAACATGGCGGTGGAAGAAGAGGTGGGAGCCAGATTCAGCGGGTCGGCCTCTCGCTCTACGGCGGTGTTAAGCACCACGTCACTCAGCTCTGCCAGCGTAGAAGAGGGCTTGCCGGTCATGCTGATGATGGGCATGTCAAAACGCTTGAGGAACGGCATGAGCGTGAGCAGCTCAGAGGTTTCACCGGAGAAAGACATGGCAATGCAGGCATCACCGTCCTGCACAATACCCAAGTCACCGTGCATGGCGTTCATGGAGTCAAGCACCACGGAGGGAGCACCCGTAGACGTAAGCGTGGCAGCAATCTTGTTGCCGATAAGGCCGCTCTTGCCTACACCTACCACAATAATCTTGTGACCGGTCTCAATAGCCTTGCGCATGGCATTCACTGCCGCTACAAAGGAGTCATCCAGTCTCTCGCAGATTGCCTGCAAGGCTGCAATCTCATCCTCAAATACCTTTTTACCGCGAATCGTGTGGTCTGTCGTCATAGCCGTAAGTTAATGGTAAATTTTTACTCGCTGCTGATTTTAACACATCTCCCCTGCCCCTGCAATCATAAAACAGGTAATTTAACCCAAATATCAGTATTTTTCCCGTCAAAGCGGCTTATTCCAAGCATAGAAAGCGGTGCTGTTATGATAAGCCACCTGTTTATGGGGCGGATACCACTCACTCATCTGCCTCCAGATGGGCAATAATGGCCTTGCGCAGGGTGGCGCAGGCTTGCTCTTCTCGGGCGTTCATGGGGGCATCTGCCTCCAGTATCAGCGAGGCGGCCGCATCATAGAGGTCTATGAAGAGATGCGCCATATCAGCAGCAACGGTGTAATCCGCATCCCCCATCTTGCGCAGGGCATCCAGCAGCTTACACACCGCCGGAGGCAATGAACCGGCAGATTCTTTCTTGAGCGCGTGCGTCAAATACAGCGACTCTACGTTGCATTTAAGGTATTCACGTATACTCAACGCCTCTGCCGCATTGATGGGGCCATCTGCCGCAGCCAAGCGGGTACACAACTGGCGCAAAGCGGCACGAATCGCCTGCTCCGTCACGGGCGAAGTCTGACGAGGCCCCCTTTTACCGCAACGCACAAAAGCATCGATAGACTCTCTCAGGCTGCGGATAACACGCTGAGAAGGCTCTGCGCCATAGAAAGCGGCAGCATCTGCCTTATCCTCCTGCACGCGGTTGGCAAGCACACGCGCTTGCCACGGGGTTTTGAGCTGAGCCACCGCATAATCACAAAGCATGTTCAGATACGTATTGCGGCGATTGGCATACCGACACACACCCGCGGCACTGTTTGCCAACAGGCGGCTCAAGCTATCTGCCACTTCTACGTAAGATTTGGTACCGCCTTCAAAACTGCGGGCATTCTCCGCTTGCACCAAAAGAGCGTAAGAATACGGCACACGGCTCACCATGGAAGCACAGGGTATCTCATGCGTCAGCTTGTGTTCTTGCCATTGCTCAGCCGTAAAGGTGTAACCGAAAAAATCTGCAATGGCGGTACGCTCGGTCAACGGCACATCCCCATCTTTCACGGCCAAGTGAAACAGAAAATCCATCAGGTCAGATTCCAGATAAGCACACATCTGTTCCTCCGTACCGCCCAATACATTAGCCATGCATTGTGAGGTATAGCGCAGGAATGAACGCAGATATTGTTGATGGGACGGAGAAGGATTCATAAATTAACGGTTTGAGGTTAAAAGTCAAGAGGATGCACGCGCCTGCAAGAGAGCCGTGAGGTGGTCTTTGAATGCGCGGGTGACACGGGAAACACCGAGGTAGACCGCAATACCGCGCAAGTGCTCATCCGTACCGGCAATGCACTTAATGTGTGCATGCACAAGGTCTGCAATGGCAAGCAGCTCGGCAGCCGGCACATCTGACCAACCGCGGTTGCCGCAGGCACGGGGCAAAGCCTCGGGCTGCGCGGGCATGCGCAATACAGAGTCATCCGTCTCCGGCTCGCAAACCAGTTTACCGCTAGCCGTAAGCTCTTGCACCATACTGCCGATACGGCCACGGAGGGAGGGCGTCACGGCAGGAGAGAATGATATATCTCTCAAACGCTTGCAGAGGAAACTCAGTTTCATGGGTCCCTCAACCTGCACCACGGATTGAATGGCAGAGCGCAGGCCGGCATCCGTCATTTCAAACAACGGGGGCAAGGCTGATGACGGGCTGTATTCTTTACCGGGCTCACCCAACAGAGGCGGCAGCTCTGCTACGGGCTTGGCGGTCTCAGGCTCCGGCTCAGCCTCCGCAGCGGGAACAACTGCGGTGGTAAGTTCCGGCAGCTCGGGCGGCTGCACGGGTCCCAGCTCCACGCAATGCTTGAGGGCAGCATGCAGGTTTTGCAGGGCACGCTCACGGTCTTGCCACCAATCCAACGCCCACACACGCAACATGCGCCAGCCCAATGAGGTCAGCACGGAGTTGCGCAGCACATCGCGGTCTCTGGCTGTGTTGGCGGCAGCGTAGGTCTCACCGTCTAAAGCAATACCGGCCAGCAATTCGCCTTCTCGCTCGGGGTGCAGCACGGCAAGGTCTACCTTGTAATCCGACACACCCACACTGCGGGTGCACCGCCAACCGAGTTTTTCCAGCTCGCGCTCTATCCCCTGCGCCAAAGCATCTGCACAGGCGGCAACGGCAACACCTTGATTCAGGCTCAGGTAAGAAGCCGCACCGCGGCGGGCGTAGTCCAGGAACGCGCGGAAATCCGCCGCCCCGCGAGCCTTGGTGCGGGAGAGGTCTATATCCTCCGGCTTGAGAGAGGTAAAGACATGCAGCGCATAGCGGGCACGGGTAACGGCCACGTTAAGGCGGCGTTCTCCGCCTGCCAGATTGAGCGGGCCGAAGTTCATGGAAACGGCACCGCGGGCATCCGGCCCGTAGGTAGTAGAGAAGTAAATAACACCGCGCTCATCCCCCTGCACGTTCTCCAAATTCTTAACGAAAACGGCCTCGGGGTTGGACTCTGAGAAATAGGGCTCCAGCGATTCATCGGCAGCACGGGCTTCATCCAACAGGTCTTGAATGAGAGCTTGCTGCTGGGCATTGAAGGTAACAATGCCCATGCTGGTGGCCTCCGTATATCGGAAACCGTCCGACCGCAGTTGCTCCAGCACGTGATTGACCAAGGCCTGAGCCTCACGCATGTTGATGCGTTTGCTGCTGCCGGGTTCATACGTGCCGGCCGTGTAGTGATAGCGCACGGCGCAATCCTGCGCCATGGGGGCGGGGAATGTGGTGAGCTTGCTCTCGTAATAATTGGCGTTGGAGAAAGCAATGAGACTCTCTGCCTTACTGCGGTAGTGCCACGTGAGATTGAGAGACGGGATATCACAGGCAAGGCATTCATCCAAAATACTTTCCATATCCTGCTCTTGCTCGCAGTCTTCATCTTGACGGTTGGCGCGATTAAAGAAGCTGGTGGGGGGCATTTGGCGCGGGTCGCCCACAATGATGGCATTGCGCCCGCGGCCGATGGCACCTATGGCATCCCACACGGGAATCTGCGAGGCCTCGTCAAAAATAACCACGTCAAACAGCTCCGTGGCGGCATCCAAATACTGAGCCACGGAGAGCGGGCTCATCAGCATGCACGGCTTGAGCAATCGCGTGATGTTGGGCACGCTGCCCATAAGCTTACGCAACGGCATGTGTGCCTTTTGCTTGGAGATTTCTCGCTGAAGCACGGCGGTTTCCGTGCCGAATTTGGAGATGTCTGCCGCACGTTTGATGAGAGAGCCGCGAATATGGGTGGAAGCCAGTTTCATGTGGCGGGCATCCTGCTCGGTAAAGTCGCTGATGGTGCCCTCATGAATGGCGGGGCTGAAATTGCGCAATGCCTCCTCAGCCTCAACCGCGGCGAGTATACGGCGGCGGGAGAAATTAACGCGCGCGGCGTTCTCCAAATCGGCAGCTGCCACGCCTCCGTTCAACAAGGCCTCAGCCAACGCGGCAAAGCCATCTGCCTCTGCCGTAGCACGGCAGGAGTTCCATATCACAATATCACGCCAACTGCGGCGGGCCTGCATAAGTGCCCTACACCATTCCTGCACCTCAAGCCCTTGGGGAATCTCGGCAGGCGCGCCCCCCAACAGCTCGGCTACATGAACACGGCATTGCCGGCATTGCGCAAATTTCTCGGCAAAAGCGGCCAGCGTTTCACGGGCGGGAGCCCCGGCAGTCTGCAACACGGAGCCCCGCTGCATGAGACGCTCCAGCACCGGTTCATCTGCGGGCGCAACATCTTTCAAAGCAGCAATGGCGGAGGCAACGGCTGCGGCATCTGCCGGGGTGTAATCCAACCCTTTATCCAGATGCGCAGGCAGCCCGACAACCGCTGCAGCAGCCTTGCGGGCCTCTCTCATGGCTACCAGAGCCGTCAAATCTTTCAGGCAATCCGGGGTGGCGCGGCTCACCGCCAAAGCACGCAAGTTTTTGCGCATGCGCATCATGCCGAAGAAGCGGGGCAAGAACCAAGACACATAAAGCAACTTTGTTTCACCCAACCACGTATCCAGCATGGGGTTATCAAGCGCGGAGTCCGGGTACGGCAGAGTAAGCCCGCCTTTATGCTGTTGATACAAATCCACCTGTTGTTGCAACGCCTTGAGCTTTTGCATGGTAGCCACGGCACGAGACGGCAGCAGTGCAGACCAATCATCCCCGCCACAGGCAGCTGCGAATTGCAGTGCCGGCAACAAGGCTGCTATGGCAGAGCGGTGAGAGTCGGCATCCATACCCAGTTGCTCCATCAGGCGCAGATACAGAGACTCAGAGGCAGCATTAACCGCAGCATAGGCCTCAATGGCCTCTGCCAACTTTTCTTCTCGGCTCAGGCTGTAATCTTTAAAGCGAACAGCCTGCACACAGGCAGCGGGCACCCCCTCCAACAAGGCATAGTGGCGGGAGAGCTGATGAGCCGCCGCAGCCATGGCGCGGCGACGCTCTGCCGAGCAGGTCAACAAATCATCAGCCATGGGGGTAAAGGCAGGCAAATGAGCAAACTGCTCCATATTCTGCACATCATCGTAAAGAGACGTACCGTCTTCATGCTTGTGGTGTAACTCCCACGGTAACATGTTGAGTTTATAGCGCAGAGAGGACAGTGAATAGGCAGATTGCTCCCAAGAATCTTCTACCGTGCCTGCACTGACAGCCTCTACTGCCGCTTTGAACTGAGCCAGCACGTTTTTCTTGTTGGCCTTGTTGGAGTGGAGCTCCAGACAGAAATCCTCTAGCCCGATGCGTTTGAGACGCTTGTGTACCACCTGCAAAGCAGCTGCTTTTTCTGCCACGAAGAGCACGGTTTTACCATGGCCCAAGCAATGGGCTATCATGTTGGTGATAGTTTGACTCTTGCCCGTGCCGGGAGGCCCGATAAGCACGAAATTTTTACCGCGCGCCGCCGCCAGTACGGCAGAAAGCTGAGACGAATCCCCGGACATGGGGGTATACACCTTATCAGCCTCCACATCATTATCCAGCGTGGAGGGGTCGGGGAATCCCACCTGCACGGGGAATGACGAGCGTTGCTCTGCCGCAATCTGGCTGACAATGGGGTTACGCAACAAGAATTCCTCACGGTCAGAGAGATCTTTCCACATCAGGTATTTAGTAAAAGAGAACACGCCCAGAGAGCAACCCTCAATTACCTCCCAACCGGGCATATTGCTGATAGCGGCACGCACAATGTTGAAAATGCGGTCTACATCCAAACCGGAGGCATCGGTGGGCAAGTCTCCCTCCAGCTCGGGCAAACGCGTGTCGAACTCCGTTTTCAGCAGCTCCAGCAGAGTCAGATTCATGCGGGACTCTTCATCCGTACCGCGCAGCACAAAGCCCGCTTTTACCGAGGGGCGGGTAAGGCGCACCGGCAAAAGCAACAAGGGGGCAAGATACGCTTTATCGTTGAGAGAACCGCCCTTGCGATACCACTTGAGGAAACCGCAGGCAATGTAGAGGGTATTGGCACCGCTTTCTTCCATTTCTCGGCGGGCGGTGTTGTACAGGTGCAGCATTTGCTTGGCAAGGTGAGACTCAGGCATGTTGACCGCCAGCTCACGCTTGGAGAACATGGAGCTTACGCACTCCGACAACTGAGACCGAATAAGGAGGGAGTCCTCGCCGTGCTGCTCTTGAGAGGTAAGTTTCCAGAACGTTTGCGGTACGGACTTTACACGGAAAGAAAGGCCCCCTGCCAGCATATCCTCCAGCGCAGAGACATCCGGCTGCAACAAATTGAGCTGATTTTTGCCCTTGAGCGGGGCATTGAGCAGAGGGTTACGCAGGGAGAGGTCCAGCAGCTTGAGCTGCCAATTTTCCATGCGCGTGCGGGGACGGGCAGAGATAATCTCCTGCTCCTCACGGTTCACGTGTTTGCGGGGCTCGGGCGCACCGCCGATGATGGGGCGAATCCCCACTTGCTCCCAAAGTTGGCAAATATCCAGCGCGTAGAAATAGTCATCATCTGCCAAGGCATTCAGCTCAAAAGAGCCTACGGCGCAAGCTTGGGTAAATGGTTTGCGCGGGGTGGCGGCATCGCCGTTCACATTGGTGCATTCAAATACCAGCAGCTTATTTTGGCACATCAGGTTACGCACCGTAGACACAGGCGTACCTTGCGGGTGCGGCAAAAATGCATCCTGCAACTGCACACCCAAAAACGCATGCCCGCTTATCAGCACCAAAAACGGGTTGTAGCCCATACGTGCCGTACAGGCGGCAAACAACAGGGCTGAGTCCAGACACGTGCAGCAGCGTTTCTCCATAATCTCGGAGGGAGTGCGTACTTTCTGCCCCACGTTGTCATCAAACCAGCTTTTGGGCGGTAAGGCGTACTCCAAATGATACGCAGTCAGGGTATCCCACAGGGAGGTAAGGCGGTGTGTGACACCCCCGGCATCTTCCGCATAGCCGGGCCATTCACCGCTGATACCGGCAGTCTTTTTCACCTCTTCCAGCACCGTATCCACGGCAGGGTCATAAGGCAGCGTGAGCGCAGCCAACAGCTCAGGGTATTCATGCCCGCCTGCCCAGCGATTATAGGCCAGCCACTTGAAATCATCCCCGGCCTGAGCCAAAACGGCACCATCCGCAGCCAACACCTGCACGGTAATACGGCCGGGCACATCATCCTGCAAAGCCAACAGGCGGGCATCATCAAACTGCGGGCACTCGCCATGACGGTGGTATACCTTGCCCGCAGGCAACACCCCCACACGCCACTCGGTATCTTTCGCAAAATCGGGCTCATGTTTCACCACGATACGGATATCGTGCAACTCCTGCTCTGCGCTCAGCTCCATATCCCACAACACGGGACGAGAATTACGCAGATATACCAAAGAGGAATAGCGGTAACAGGATATACGCAATTTTACCGCAGGAAGAGAGGTTTCGGGGCCGGTTGCACTCATAACACGTCAGTTGTAGCAGTTCCACCAACTCTATCAATCAGGCATTATCATGTCAAGGTAAAAGTCAAAAAACTCCCTGCCGTGAAAAAGCCATGAATAAACGCCTCAAAAAAATGGCCCGATTTTCGGCAAATATCAGCAATAACCACAGTTTTATCTTGAAAACAGGCGAAAAATAAGGTAAAAAGGTGGTAGGGAAAATTTACCCCCGTACATCTTACTATGAACACTACATTCAAAATCCACGGCCTTTGCGCCGCTACACACACACCGATGAATGCCGACGGCAGCTGCAACCCCAACGCAGTGGATGCTCAGGCTAAGTTCCTTGCTTCTCAGGGCATCAAGTCCGTATTCATCACCGGCTCCACGGGTGAGTCTGCACACATGCAGTTGACCGAGCGTAAGGAGAACATGGCCGCTTGGGGCGAAGCCGGCAAGAAGTACGGCATCGACGTAGTAGTACACACCGGTGGCAACTGTGTGTATGACGGTCGCGAGCTGGCTGCTTACGCTGCCCAGTGCGGTGCTACCGCAACCGCCAGCAACGCCCCCTGCTACTTCAAGCCGGGTAACATTGACCTGCTGGTAGACAGCTTGGCTGTGGAGGCCTCCGGCGCACCGGAGCTGCCCTACTACTTCTACGACATCCCCGTGCTGACCCACGTGGGCTTCAACCCCTGCAAAGTGATTGAGGCTTGCGCCAAGAAGATTCCCAACTTCGTGGGTGTCAAGTTCACCAACCCCGACCTTGCTCTGTATATGGACGCCCTTAACTACGAGGGTGGCAAGTATGACATCCCCTGGGGTGTTGACGAGTGGTTCCTGGGCGCATACGCCACGGGTGCCAAGGGCGGTGTAGGCTCCTCCTTCAACTATGCTCCCAAGCTGTATGATGACATCATGAAGGCCGTAGACGCCGGTGATCTTGCCGAGGCTCGCCGCCTCCAGCAGCTCTCCGTCACCATGATCAACATCATTGCCGGTAAGGGCTACATGGGTTGCTGCAAGTACCTGATGAGCGAGTGGACTGGTGTTGACTTCGGCCCGGCTCGTCTGCCCATGGGCAAGCAGGACAAAGCCACCCTTGAGGCTCTCAAGAGCGAGCTGAAGGCCATCGGCTTCTACGATTGGGCTATCTACAAATAAACCTTTACCCCCGCTTTCCTCATGGACACCAAAGCACTTGGTCAATTCTACAAAGACAAGCTGCTCAATGAGGTAGAACCGTTCTGGTTCCCCCGCTCACTGGACACAGTGAACGGGGGACTCTACCATTGCTGCGCACAGGATGGCACGCTGGTAGATACCGACAAGAACGTGTGGGCACAGGGCCGCATGGCTTGGATGCTCCTTACCTGCTACAACAGCATTGAAAAGCGCCCGGAGTGGATGCAATATGCTGAGAGCGCTCTTAAGTTTTTGGAAGAGAAGTGCGTAGACCCGACAGACGGGCGCATGTACTTCCACATGACGGCAGACGGCACGCCGATTCGCAAGCGCCGCTATGCATACAGCGAATGCTTTGCGGCCATTGCCTGGGCTGCCCACTACGGCGCCACCGGCGAGGCCCACAGCGCAGAGCGCGCCCGCCATTGGTTTGATGTTTATGCAGACATCAACTTCACTCCCGGCAAGATGGCCCCCAAGAGCACAGGCAACCGCCCCGGCGAAAACTTGGGCTGCCGCATGATTATGATTGTGACCGCTCAGGAGCTGCGCCGCTACTTGGGCGATGCCGACGGCTTCTATACCGGTTGGATTGACCGCTGCATTGATGACCTGCAGCGTCTCTTCCTGCACGAGGATATTAAGGCCGTGATGGAGAATGTAGCCCCGGATGGCTCTGTGATTGACCACTTTGATGAGCGCGTGCTGAACCCCGGCCACGATATTGAAGGCGGCTGGTTTGTGCTGGAAGAAGCCCGCTACCGCGGTGGCGACAAGAAGCTCATTGAGATTGGTTGCAAGATGATTGACTGGGCCTTGGAGCGCGGCTGGGACAAGAAGTACGGCGGTTTGCTGTATTACACAGACGTGTACAACAAGCCCGTGCAGGAGTACTGGCACAACATGAAGTTCTGGTGGCCGCACGATGAAGCTCTCATCGGCACCTGTCTGGCTTATGTGATGACGGGCGATGAAAAGTACGCCGAGTGGCACCAGCGCATTCACGATTGGTCCTTCGAGCACTTGCAGGATAAGGAACACGGCGAGTGGTTCGGCTACTGCAACCAAGACGGCTCCACCACCAACGGCCTTAAGGGCTCTATGTGGAAGTCCTTCTTCCACCACCCGCGTGCCCTGTGGTGCTGCGCCCACTACTTGGGTGCCATTGCAGCTCCCTGCTCCGATAAATAATTTACGCACACACATTGAACTATGATTATTGGCATACTTAATTCCGGTGGTGACTGCCCCGGCATCAATGCCGTTATCGAAGGTTACGTGTCGGCCGCCTATCGTCGCGGCTGGCGCGTAATCGGCTTCCATGACGGTTTTGAAGGCTTGCTGCCTGTGGCAGGCGGGCGTCGCTACGAAATGCTTACCCCGTACAAAACGCACAAGATTCGCTCCCACGGCGGCACCATCTTGGGCACCACCAACACGGGTAACTTCAAGGTAAACATCAACAAGCTGGGCCGCGCCCGCGTGGAACCGGAGATTATGGCTAAGGCCACCAAAACCATTACGGCTTTGGGCTTGGAGGCTCTGGCCGTTATCGGTGGTAACGGCTCTGCCCGCACCGCCAGCCTGCTTTCCGATGAGGGTCTGCCGGTAATTTCGATTCCGAAGACAATTAACAACGACCTCTGCCCGGCCTCCGATTACACCTTCGGCTTCCAGAGCGCCGTTTCCGTTGTATCGGAATCCATAGACCGTATTCGTACTACAGCCAACGCTCACCAGCGCATGATGGTAGTAGAGGTTATGGGCGACCAATCCGGTTGGATTGCACTGCACAGCGGCATTTCCTCTGCTGCGGATGTGGTGTTGATTCCGGAGATTGAGTTCGACCTGGATAAGGTTGTGGAATGCATTAAGAGCAAGAAGGCTAAGGGCCAGCGCGAGATTATCGTGGTAGTAGCAGAAGGCTGTAAGCTCAACGGTAAACTCGTTACCGTACGCAATAAGGAAAACGGCGACGAGCGCTTGGGTGGCATCGGTAACCGCCTCTCCAAGATGCTGGAAGAGATGACAGGCATTGAAACCCGCTACTGCGTGTTGGGCCACACCCAACGTGGTGGCAGCCCCTGCCCCTTCGACCGCATTCTCGGCATCCGTTTCGGTGTAGAGGCCGTAAAGCTGATTGAGCGCAAGCAGTTCGGCCGCACAATGGTGCTCAATGGCCATAATGTGGACAGTGTGCCCATCTCTGAGGCTATTGCAGAGCCCCGCATGGTAACACCGGAAAGCCACGTTGTACAGACAGCACGCGAGCTGGGCATCATCTTCGGTGATCTTACCCCCGAGCAAATGGCCCCCAAATCCGTTCAACCGGGCACCAAGACCGGCAAGTCGTCTAAATGCAAGAAATGAACAACCGGATAAACAGGATTAAAGGTTTACTGTGTGTAGGGGCCGCAGCCATGCTGAGCTCCTGCGGCGGAATTTTCTCGCAACAGCTGGCCGCAGACATGCAGCCGAGCTATATTGCCGTAGAAACCAACAACGAGCGTGTGCTCTTCTCTCAAAACGCCAATGAGCGCCGCCCCATCGGCATGCTGGCCAATGTAGCCACGGCTATGGTGGTGATGGATTGGATGAAGGCTGCCAATGTGAGCATGGACACCATGATGACCGTGCCGCAGGCGGCATGCCGCTGGCCTTCCTCTAACCTGCTGCAGCTTCGCCCCGGCGACCGCATCAGCCTGAGAGATGCCCTGCACTCCACCCTCATGTGGGATGACAGCGCAGCTGCCACTGCTCTTGCTTGGGCCTGCGGTTACCGCCTCAATCATCAGGACCCCGAGGGTGCCTTCTTGGTGCAGCTCAACAAACTGGCTGAAACCATCGGCATGAAGCAAACCATGTTCAAAGGCGTGAGCGGAGCTGTGCGCTCTACCTCCACCGCCAGAGATTTGGTGCTGCTGGGCATCTACGCGGTTGAGCGTCCGCAAGTTCAAACCATTTGCTCTAAGCATAGCTACACGGCCACCATCGTTTCCGGCGGCGTAGCCCGCAACGTCACCATCGTAAACACCAACAGAATGTTGGGACAATCCGGTGTAGACGGTGTGCGCGCAGCAGGCTCTCCCACAGCAGGGTACTGCCTGATGGCCTCTGCCAAGCGTGGCTCCGTAAAAGCCTATAATCCCACCCTCGGCAAGCAATCCACCTACGCTCAGCGTCTGTTGGTTGTGGTGCTGGGCATGCACTCCGACAGCGAGCGCAATGCCAAAACCGCCGCCTTGCTGCGCGACGGTTGGGAGGCCTGGGAAATCTGGCAATCCACCAGTGATTCTACCGACAAATCCAAGTTTATCCGTCTGCCTAAACATTAACTTCTCAAAATTATGAATATCGGAATTCTCAATGCCGGTGGTGACTGCCCCGGTCTCAACGCTGTGATTGAAGGCGCCGTGGGCGCCGCAGCGGCTCGCGGCTGGAGGGTCATCGGCTTTTACGATGGCTTTGAAGGCCTCCTTTCCACCCCGGATAACGAGCGTTGGAAGGAACTCACCCCGGAAAACTGCCACAACATCCGTTCCATGGGCGGCACCATTCTCGGCACTGTTAACAAGGGCAACTTCACCGTAAAGAGCGGTGTGGGTGGCCGCATGCAGATTGCAGATGAGGTGCTGGCCCGCAGTAAGGAAACCGTAGAGCGCCTCGGCCTCAAGGCTCTTATTGTGGTGGGTGGCGACGGCTCTCAAACCATTGGTAACGAACTGCGTGCTATTGGCCTGCCCATTGTGGGTGTGCCCAAAACCATTGACAATGACTTGGGCGCAACAGACTACACCTTCGGTTTCTGGACAGCTGTATCCGTGGTAAGCGACAACCTGGACCGCCTGCGCACAACGGCTGACAGCCACAAGCGCATGATGGTGGTGGAGGTAATGGGCCGCCACGCCGGTTGGATTGCCCTTTACGGTGGTATTGCCGGTGGTGCAGATGTTATCCTCATCCCGGAAATCGAATTCAAGCTGGAAGAAATCGTGAAGAAGGTAGAGCTGCTCAAGGCTCTCGGCCAGCGCGAAATCATCATCGTGGTATCTGAGGGTGCTAAGATTGGTGGTAAGTTGCTCACGCTCGACGAAGAGACCAAGGGCGAGGTGCGCTTGGGTGGCATTGCCTCCTTCCTTTCCACAAAGTTGGAAACCATCACCGGCATCGAAACCCGCTACTGCGTACTGGGTCACGTACAGCGCGGTGGCTCCCCCATTCCCTTCGACCGCGTACTCGGTGTTCGCTGTGGCGCCAAGGCTATCGACCTTATCGAGCAAGGTAAGTTCGGCGAGACGGTTGCCCTGCAACGCAATGACATGGTATCCATGCCCATTGAAGAGGCTGTGCGCACCCTGCACCTGGTTGATGGCGAAAGCCAGTTAGTTGCTCAAGCTAAGGAGATTGGTATCTCCTTCGGCGATGACACTAACTATCGTATCTGATTAACGTCCCCCCCTCATTTCAAAAAAGCCAACCGTTTGAACGCGGTTGGCTTTTTTTGTTGGCTCCTTAATGTGAGCGCAGCGAACGATGATATTGAATATTGAATGTTGAATGTTGAATGTTGAAAGTGGAATATAGGCAAAGGTAATTTTATTGCCCAAAACGGCAATTTAGAGCCACCTACCGTGCCACCCGCAGGCGCGGCCTCCGTTTTCCTTTACACTCAGTTTAAGTGATTCTGCTCGCTGCGCTCGCGGGCGGTAAGCGAGGCAAGGCTTTGCCAGCATCCGGTGGCGCAGCCACCTAGCCCAACAAATTGTACATTGTACCTTGTAAATTGTACATTCGTACCCTCCTCCTCAATCTACACGTTTAGCAGAGCGGTTTCGGTTCATTTTCTCCTCATGTTCGTTGGCATAAAAGGATGCGCCCATTTGCTTTGCGTGGGGATATTGTAAAAGTGCGAACTCTTGCGCGTCAACTGCCCGGTTTGGGCATCTTTCTCAACGATGCAAATCGTCAACGTATCGGTATTCGGCTCCGCATCGGACTGCCATACGGACACATACACACCGGGAGCAAGCCTCTTGTATTCCCACACACGGCCATGAGGCGCACCATTTCTTAGAGTATTATCAGCAAAGGAAATCAGGCGAAAGGAGGATTCATCTGCCGAGAACACCTCCAATGCCACCTCAACCTTTTGTACATCCTGATATGCCTGGCGTTTGGTTTTATACCCGATTTTGTTCTCAGCATCCCAAAGCATCCGACCGTCGGGCGTCTCCTTGCCTATATAGCGCCACACTAAATCAAGCTCCTCCGGGGTGCAGGTGCGCGTAAACGGAAAGGAATACGAGCTAAAGGGGGCGCTGCGCTGCTCCACATGAATGGTATTTCGCGCATTCGGTGTGGGATTCCACCAAGAGAAATAGGCTCTGTCACTTTCTATTTTCAGGAACATATACGGCACCACCGCCTGCTGCACGCGCTCTGCAAAACCGGCGCGCGTGCCATCCGCAAACTTTTGGCAGGTAAGGTAACGCAGCGTGTTGCCATCAGCAGAAAGCAACCACACACATTCATGCAACACCGGTTCGCCGGTTTTGGAACGACTTAAAAAAGCAAAATAATAAGCACCGCGCTCGGCATCCCATTGCTCGCGGGTTTGGCGCATTTCTTTACCAAAATAATGTTCAAACAGAGCCGTGGCCTCTGTGGCAGCAGCCTCTGTCAGCTCCTGCTCTTGGCACGCGTAGCCGGGGCCCCACACGCTGTCGCTCCCCATTGCAACGGCAGCCCCCAATAACAAACATGAAAGAAAACGTGAAAGCATGGCTCCTCTATACCATATTTCTGCTGTAATTTCAAGAACTTTCGCCATTTCTTGATACTGAGGAGCCAGGTAAACCAAGCACCACTCGCATATATAGCGCTTCCATCTGCTCCGTGCAGTCCTCCCCGGAGGCTGCACCGGGTAGCTCAGATAATGAAGCGGTTGTAGAGGATGCGACTGCACGCACCGCCACCAGCGCAGCCTCTACAGCGGCCGGCTCCACAGGGCGGCTCCCTGCTCGCCATGCTGCCAGCAGTGCAACATCTTCGGCAACCGAGGGCAACACGGACTGCACCAAGGCATGAAGGGAGATAGGATAAAAGGATTGATGCGCTGTCAGGTAATACGCTGCTGCCACCATGCGCAAAGCCCCAAGTTGCAGTTTCACGCGTAAATCAACGGACTGCTCTTCTTCCGGGGCCAAATGCTCCAGCCTACGGCTATATGTTTTGGCACAGGAAAGCAGCGATGGCACCGCCGATGCAGGCGAAAACGCTGCGGTACACAGCCTCCGCAGCTCCTGCGTCAGCTCCGGAGAATACTCGTACCACAAAGGAGAATGCAGCAGCTCCAGCACACCCCACCCCTGGTGCACCGCCATGGCCAGAAATTTCCCCAGCTCATAGCCCACTACATCGTCATCTTTCAATCGCAATTCTTTAGGCGGTGCGGCAAGAGAAAAATACCGAGACTGCGGGTATACATAGACAAAACGCACATCGGCATCGCTCTGCGGAGCCGCATACCCGAAGGCACGCGAACCGCACAGCGCCACCAACAGCAGGGTGGCTCCGTTTTCTGCCGCTAATTGTCGCACCTTATCGAGCATTTCTTCCTTCATGGCAACGGCATCATAACATAGCTTAACTCAAGACATCAAGCCAATTTCCGGCAGCCGTAGTCAAGGCGTGCAATTTTGCTCGACAGTGGGGAGGCATTCTGATAGGATTACGGGCGAACAATCAGATTATCATGGTTACCACAGAATACCCCCACGGACAAGATTTTCCTATTCTGCGCATTGACACCCCCTTGTGCACCGCCGAGATTTCTCTGTACGGCGGCCATATTATGCAGTGGACCCCCATCGGCCACAAGCCGGTTATCTTCATGAGCCCCAAAGCCGTATTTGCTCAAGGCAAGGCGCTGCGTGGCGGTATTCCTATCTGTTGGCCTTGGTTCGGTAAAAACACGGAGGATGCCTCGTTGCCCTCTCATGGAATTGCCCGCACGGCACTGTGGCAGCACGCCGGCACCGAAACCTTGGAAAACGGCGCCGTGCGTATCATCTTGGCCCTGCCTCCCACGCAAGAGCTCATGCCCAGCGGGGCCCTCATTATCGAGTTGGGCACGGAATTGCTTATCAGCCTCATGACGATGGATGTGCAGCGCACCATGCCGTTCTCGGCAGCCATGCACACGTATTTTGCCGTAAGCGATTATGAGACGGTAGCCGTAACCGGTTTGGAAGAATGCGACTTTATTGAGTTTGCCGATGATGCCGTGCCCCATTGCGAGGACCCGCTGATTCCGGCCGGGCATATCGACCGCATTTACCACCCCGTGGCCCCGGAGCAGCTCATCACCATTCACGACCCCGCTTGGGAGCGCAGCATCAACATCTACCGCGACGGCTCCTCCTCTGCCGTGGTATGGAACCCCGGTGAGCAGCTGGCTGCCGGTATGGGCGATTTGGGAGCCGAGGCCTGCCGCGGATTCCTGGCACTGGAAACCACTGCCGTGCCCGCAGAAAATGTGGTGCTGCGCTGCGGCGAAACGCACCGCCTGACCACCCGCATTGAGGTCGTCTCCATCAACTGAAGCTCTATTTACACATGCTGAAACGCCTCCGAGCCGGGCTTGCTTCCCACTTCGTCCTGAAAAGCCTTTTGCTTGCCAGGAAGTTGCAACGCGGGCTCTTAGGCATTGTTTTGGCTTTGGGGCTATTGTGCGGCTTAACCGTAGCCATTGCCGAGCTGTGGACTTGGGGCAGCTCCACCCCGCATTGTTACGACACCCCGGCAGAGTGCAAATCCGACCAAGCGGTGGGGCTGGTGCTGGGGTGCTCCAAATACCTTGGCAGGCGTCTCAATTATTACTTTGAGGGGCGCATGCAGGCCGCGGCAGATTTGTGGAAATCCGGCCGCGTGCGCTGCATTATCGTTTCCGGCGACAACAGGGAAAAATACTACAACGAACCGGCAGATATGGAAAAATCCCTTGTAGCCTTAGGGGTTCCTAAGGAGCGCATTGTGAGAGACCACGCCGGGCTTTGCACCTATGATTCCGTGTACCGTGCCAAGCATATCTTCGGTGCGGATAAGCTCATTATCGTCAGCCAACCGGCGCACGTAAGCCGCGCCGTCACCATTGCTAATTATTTGGATATACCGGCAGAGGGCATCAATGCCCCGCTCAAGGCCATCAGCCGCGGGGCCAAGTTCCGCGCTTGGGTGCGCGAGCGCGGTGCGCGCGTTTCCATGGTGTACGACCTCTTGTTCCACCGCAAACCCACCCACATGGGTGAGCCTATTTCTCTTCCTTTCTGATTTCCTACCATGAAAAACTTTATCACCAGCTGCATTACCGCAGGAATCGCCGAGTGGGTGTGCTGCCCCGGCAGACAAAATGCCACGCTTCTCTCCGCCGTGGCAGATTGCCCGCTCATTCACCGCTGGAGCCAGGCAGATGAACGCACCGCCGCCTACTTTGCCTTGGGGCGTATTCAGGCCACAGGCAGACCGGTTATGGTGATTGCCGGAGAAGGCGCCTCGGCCACCTCCTTAACGCCGGCCGTGGTAGAGGCCTACTACCAGCGCCGCCCCCTGCTCATTATTACCGTGGCCGATAAAGAAAATGCAGGCGGCAGCGGGGCTCCCGGCTGTATTGAAACGGAGGGATTGTTCGGCATGTACGCACCCACCATCGAGCTGCATTTGCCTTGTGCCGTGGCCGCCATGCCCAACCTGAGCCAGCTTGCCACCGAAGGGTTCCCGGTGCACTTCAACCTGCATTTGCACGAAACCGCCGGCTTTGGGGCAGATTACAGCAATTTGACACCGGGCGATGCCCCTGCACCGCCGAAGTTCCGTGGCTCTGTGGCCGACCTGGCACGCATGCTGCGCTTCTACTCCTATGAGGGCATGGTGCTGATGATTGGCGGACTGGAGCCCGGCGAGCAAGAGCCGGTGCTGTGGCTGGCACACACGCTGCGAGTGCCCGTTGTGGCCGATGCCGCCAGTGGCCTGCGCGAGGAATTGGCACCCTTCATGCTGCACGGGGCAGACAATATTTTGCTGCAAACCCCACCCCGCTACGTGCTGCGCGTGGGCGATGTGCCAACCTGCGATTTCTGGGAAGCGCTGGAAGACATGCCCGAAACACAGGTGTTCTCCATCACCCGCACCGGGTTCTCCGGGCTGTGCCGCAACAGCACCGTCATAGAGGGCGACCCCGAGCAAATCATGAAAGCCTTGGGCGATGTGCCGCACACCGGCGACACGGAGCGCTTGCTGCAACGCTCCCGCCGCTATTACGGCAAGATTGAGGAGTTGTTGCTGGCTTATCCGGAGAGTGAGGCTGCCATGGTGCGCTACTTCTCGAACCATGCCAGTATTGCCGATGTGCTCAGCTTGGGCAGCGCCTCCACCATCCGCCTTTGGAACCGCTATGCCCAAACCAGCATTCCCACCGTTTATCTGCGCGCCAACAACGGTACCGGAGGCGCAGATGGCACCGTATCCGCCTTCTTGGCCAATAGCACGCATGCCGAGTACGCCTGCTGCCTGACGGGGGATTTATCCCTGCTCCGCGATTGCGCCGCTGCCTCCATGGTGCCGCAGTTGCCCCCCTGCAAGCGTGTGGTTGCCGTGCTCAATAATGAAGGAGCCGGCCGCGCCTATACCCCGGGAATGGATTCCGAGCTCCACCGCCTGATGGTGCAGCCCCCGGTGTACGATGTGAAGGAGCTGGCTCAGCTCTGGGGTGCAGAGTACTACGCCATTCACAGCGAGGCGGATTTCGAGATTCTGGATTCCTTGGAAGAAAACGCCTTTGTGCTGCTGGACATTATTCCGGATGCAGAACAAACACAGGCATTCAATGCCGCTCTGTAATTGCCCTTAACCCCTTGCCATGCTGTACACGCCGCAATTCTACATCTCCGTGGGCTGCGCCCAATGGATTGGAGCGCGCGAGATGCAGGAGGATCGCATCTCTGCCGGTGTGGCAGATGCGGGGCAAACCTTGCTTGCCCTTTTGGCAGACGGCATGGGCGGCGAGGCAGACGGGCACCTTGCCGCAGAATGCGTAACACAAAACGTCGAGGCGGAGTTTTTTTCTTCCGCCAATAACAGCAAGCTGTCTGCCGATGAGCGCCTGCACCAGGCGCTCCTGCTGGCCAACATTGCCTTAGGCAAAAAGAAAAAAGCGCGCCATATAGATGCCGATGCCGGCTGCACGCTCATAGCCCTCACGGCCTCGCAAGAAGGGCTGTGCTGGTTAAGCGTGGGCGATTCTCTGCTTTACAGACAATACGGCAACAGCGTAGAAAAGCTCAATACGGCACACACATGGGAATGGGAATTAGCACGCCGCGTGGTTAAAGGCACCATGACAGCAGAGGAAGCCGTTGCCAGCCCCATTCTTCCTCATGCTTTGTTCTCTGCCGTGGTGGGCGAAAACACCATTGCCGAAGTAGAGCGCTCTGCCATGAGCCCCTGCCGCATTGGGGAGCGTTACATCATTGCCTCCGATGGTCTTCAACCGCTCATTGACAATGCTTGGGAGGCTCTGCTACTCACCCCGGATATGCGAGACGCAACGCCGCAGCAAGCCGCAGACAAGCTGATGCATGCACTAAAAGCACTGCAACTCAGAGACCAAGACAACGCCTCCATCATCGTGCTGGATATTCTTCCCCCACGCCCGGCTCCGGCAGCGGTTCCGGCCCCGGTCTCAGGTGGCACCCTGACAAAACACTTGATTGCCATGGGCATTTTGATTGTCCTTTGCCTCTGCGCTTGGCTGTGGCTGATGGGGTAAGAAGCGCCACCACCTTTCCATTAACCCTTAGAATCTTTTTCCGCACCATGAATCTGAAATCTTACCTCTATACTATTCTTGCTTCCCTTGTTACATTGTCATGCATGACTCCCCATGTAACAAAGGCAGAAGCAACTGCTCCCTTGACCATAAGCGATACTGAAACGCTCAAGAATCAACTGAGCAATCTATTTTCAGCCATCGCTCGCGGGGAGATTTTAAGCAATCACCATTTTGTGCTCATGTCATTTTCTGCTGTTGTGTATGCACAGGAAGGATATCTGGACGAATCTCGCCCCTTAACAGAGGATTCATACAAGCAGCTGCTGGCCTCGCCCCCCTTATTTGGTGCGCTGTTACATCTACACCGTGACAAGTTTGCCGGGAACTGGAGTTTCCAAATCAGGGAATTTGAAGAGGAGCTTGTTTTCGTAAAAGCAACCAATGGAAGCAATACGATAAATCTGTTATTATCCCAAGGCTTTGACGTGAAAAGCCAAGCCCCCGCATGGCTTATTGAAATAGACAGATGCTCCTATAACGGAACTGCCTTCCCAGCCATGTTCGGCTATACTTACGGAAATCCCAAACCCTACTTAGAAAATGTTCCGGTGGAATTACCGGAATCTGTACTCAAGAAGGTACGCGCCGCCATTGCCGCCGAAGCCCATAAGTAATTCGCTCTGTTCTAGTTTTTAGTTGATAAATGGGAGTTTGTAGAAGTACGAGGGACGAATTCCGACATACGAATTTGTGAGTTCCGCGCCTTACGGCGCA
>JAZRBG010000043.1:0-9507 GCA_045634945.1 Akkermansia sp.
CAAACAAAGAGATCCGAGTCTTCTGATGCTATGCTCCCCTCCAAAATTAAGAATAATAAGAGAAAAAGAGTTCTTATAGTATTCTGTATAGATATCATAAGCAACCGAATAAAATTTATGCGCGTTTTTCGTTGAGTAAAATTAAGCTTTTGGAAAGCTCCATCTCTGACAATCGTCCATGTTGTTTAATGATACCTAAAGACTATGCCAATAATTATTGTTCAATGATACTTTTTATGAGTTGATTGTCAACTCTAAAATTTTGATTTTTTTAGACCCTCATTAACTTCCTGAATGGTTCTGATTTCTTTTATATTTCATGTATCCTACGATGGGAAGGGTAAACATAGAGTATATCAACACGCACAAATATATAGGCACCGCCAAAATTACTCCCAAAAATGTTAGTAAAAAGCATTTGCACACTATGTTAGTATTTTGAAAAGCTTTACCCCAGTATGAAAGGCTGCATTTTGTAATATGTATAATCAATAATATTCCCCCCCCAGAAAACCGATAAATTGACATATGGGATTCGTATGCATATTATAATGAGTTAGGAATGATTATTAACCATGTAGGCTTAATTTCACCAATTTTTATTTAAAAAAGTTGCATTTTTTCAAAAAGACCATTTCTTTCAAGTTTAGCATCCGAAATCAGCAAGTCAATTCAAAAAAGTAAGGGGGCATGCGAGTATTGTTTCATATGTGCGGGGTGTCCCCCCAAGGAGGGATGAACACTCCCCAAAACGGCTGTTGTTATCAAAGAGTCAGCGATTTCCGAACAGTCGGTTACAAAACTTGAAGCATACGCTGCACTCTTTCCCCGGGGAGATTTCCCAGCTCCATGCCACACATCACGTAACCGAATGAGAGACCGTTGCTGGGCACACAAAAACCGTGGGAGCCACCCGCGCCGGCATGCCCGAACCCACCACCGGGGAAAAACGCCGCCGGTTCACACATGGCACCGCAGGTAAAGGCGGTATGCTGCAAAAGCGTTAAATCTTGCCCGCTGCACTGCGGGGTGCTCATCCATTCTGCAACCTCAGCGGCAAAGGGGGAGCCCGGCAACAACCCGAGCAAGGCCTGATAAAACGCCGCCAAGCCCCGCGCCGAGGCCACACCGCCCTTGGCCGGAGAACCACATTGCCAAGCAGCGGGGGTATTCATCTCCCTGGCAGAATTATACCCGACAATGCTGTTAAAGGCGCGGTGAACGGGCGATGAGGCATCAAAATATTCTCTGTAGAACGGGGTACGCGGCATGCTGCCCAACATGCGGGCCGTGCGCAGGTGTGCCACCTGCGGGTATAACTCTTGCGGCACATGGCCTATATAGAACTCCAAGCCCAGAGGGGAGCGTACTTTGTCCTCCCAATAGTCGGAAAGGCGTTGCCCCGTGAGCTCCAGCATCAAAATATCAAGCATGGGCCCGAAGGTTTGCGGGTGGTAGCCGTGTTGCGGGGGCTGCCACAAGGGGGCACTGCGCTCTATGATGGCACGGCAGCGAGCCAAATCCTCCAGCGGGGCGGGCTCTGCCAAAGCGGCTAACCCACATTGGTGAGACAATAATTGCCCAATGGTGCAATGCGGCAGCGGAAAACGCGGCCACAAATCACCCACCTCAAGCTCCGGGCCGCGGCAACAATCATACAAAGCCTGCAACAAACAAGCAGCAGCGGCCGCCTTGGTGGCAGAGTAGATGGGGACGAGCGTGTTCACCAGCCAAGGCTGTTCCGGGCGGGCGTTGCCCCCGCAAAGGGTGCACAGCTCTTGCCCATTTTGCCATACGGATACAGAGCCCCCCTGCTCCAACCCTTCTGCGAGATTTTGCTCGAAAGCTGCTTGCAATGTCTTCATTTTGCACGCACAATAGAGGTAACAACGGCCACATTATCCTGCACGCGGAAGCTGACCTCATACGGCAACAACACCACGTGGTACAGGCGCTCGGGGTCATTCTGATAAGCCGGGCGCGGGTCTTGCGCCAGCACCTCATGCATGGCGGCTTGCCACTCATCCGTTGCTTTGGCGGGCATTGTACATGTTACCTGCACGCGGAGCAAGTGTCGCGGGGTCTCGGTAAATCCGCCCGTTGCGTCTTCTACCCTATCTGCATACGGCACATAGGGTTTTATATCATATATAGGCGTGCCGTTCACCATATCTGCCCCGGATACCCGCAACACCGGTCCCGGCTCTACGGATACCAGCTTTACCACGGAAAGCCCCAGCGGATTGGGACGAAACGGAGAGCGCGTGGCAAACACCCCCAAACGGGTATTACCGCCCAGGCGCGGCGGGCGCACCGTGGGGCTCCACCCCGCAGCCTCATTGCAATGAAAGCCCCATATAAGCCACAGATGACTGAACCCTTCTATCCCCCTGACACAGTCAGGATTGCGGAACTCGGGTTCAAAGACAATCTCACTGATGGCATGCGGGGCAAGATTCCCCTGACGCGGCACTCCGAACTTGTCCGCAAAGAGAGAACGGATGTGCGCTACCGGTTTCATTTTGCCACTACGCCGAAGAAATCTTTCATCACCTGCTCATACACACCGCGTTTAAAGGCAGGCAAGGCGCTGAAATCAAAATCCTCCGGTTTCACCCATTTGTAGGCGCGGAACTCTTTATTATCCAACCACGGCTCTGCCATATCACTGTGCATGAGGCAAAGGAAGTAATACTGCTCTTGCCCGGCATAGGGAATACCACGCTTACGCAGCACGCGCTCACGCTCAGCCGGCGGGTAATCATAGCGGTAGGGGCCGTGCTCCGCAATCACATTATACTCATTGGGGCGAAATCCGGTTTCTTCCATACCCTCTCGGCAGGCGGCACTCATGGGAGACTCCCCTTTTTTAATGCCCCCCTGCGGGAACTGCCAAGCCCCCAAAGGCTTAACACGTTCACACACCAATACTGTGCCGTCGTTACGTTGATAAATGACGGCAGCGTTCGGGCGATATAGTTCCGTTGTTTGTGGCATATCTGTGTGTTTGCCGCAATATAACACAGCAACAGCACTTTGGCAAGCTTCAATTTTTAATGTCACACGCATTGGCGTCATGCACAGACTTACGACTTGCCAAGAGAGGGGCAGCGTGATAGAATGCGCGCCATGCGCATTCTGGCTCTGATATCCACCATCTGTTCCATCGGTATTTTATGCAACTGCCAACCCACATACGCAGGCAGCTCTTACCGCCACGGTGGTGCACCTGTTGTGCATGGCCAGACCCCGATACCGCAGGTCAACGGCTACGGATACAACTATAACCCCACGGGCAATAAACTGATACCGGCACGCCCGCTGGCGCAGCCAAGCTCCCCTGCCCCCAAGGTACAGTGGGCAAAGGCCGTGTGTGTAATGGACCCCCGCACCGGCAGGGTGCTTTTCTCTCACAATGCCAATGAGCGACGTCAGGTTGCCAGCACGCAGAAAATCGTTACCGCCCTGTGCATTTGCGACACGGGTGACATGAATCACATGGTCACCATCTCTAGCGAAGACCGCAAAAAAGGGTATTCCACGGGGCTTAAACAGGTAAAACCGGGGCAAAAATTCACGCGCCGCTCTATGCTGCAAGCCATGCTGACAGGCAGCTACAACAATGTGGCCTATGCCCTTGCGAGAGATGCCGCCGGCAGCGAGGAAGCATTCGTGGCACGCATGAATGCGCGCGCACGCCGCATGAAGATGTACAACAGCCACTTTGCCAATCCGCACGGCTTGCCGGGGCCACAGTACTCTACCGCAAAGGATATGGCTCTGGCGGGTTGCTATGCTTACGTCAACCCCATTATCAGACAGTGCGTAGACGCCCCCACTTACAATTTTATTCTGGCAGACGGCTCCGTACGTGCCATGAACAACACCAATAAGTTGCTCAATAAATACTCATGGGTCAACGGCATGAAGACCGGCTATACGGACGCCGCCGGGCACTGCCTTATCTCCTCCGGCGCCATGAACGGGCAAGCCGTGGTGGTGGTGGTGCTGGGTTGCCCCAACCGCAAAACGCTTTGGTCTGAGTCCGAAAAATACCTCAAATGGGCCATGGGGGTATAAATCGGCAAAAACTCTCACTTTTTAATCTTCATTTTACCCGACTACCACTATGTTCAAACCATTAGCTATCTGCCTTGCCACCTTCTGCGCCCTGTTCAACACATATGCAACAGCAAGCGAGGCGCCCTCGTTACCCACACAAGCCATTGAGGGTGCAACATTTCCCACAACACCACCGTCATGCACGGCCATATGCGTAGCAGATGCCTACAACGGCCAACAACTGTATGCCTATAATGAAGCAAAGCAGGGCCAAGTAGCCAACCTGCAAAAGCTTGTTTCTGCCCTGTGTATCTGTGAATCCGTATCCCCGGAGGCGCCAATCACCATATCCCCGCAGGCATCTCAACAGCCGCAGATACGTTTTCAGCAGATACGCCGAGGGGAGACCTACCCATGCAAGGTGTTATTACAAGCCATGCTCATGGATGGCTACAATGACATTTGCCACGAGCTGGCGGTGGCCGCCGCCGGATCCGAAGCGGCTTTTGTTGACAAGATGAATCAGAAAGCGGCCGAGCTCGGCATGCTTAACAGCCGTTTTGCCAACAGCAAAGGTTTGCCGGCGGAGCAGTTCTCTACCGCGCAGGACATGGCAAAAGCTGCATGGCATGCCTACAAAAACAAGCAGATACGGCAGTACGTTGACACCGCCGCATGGGATTTTCCCCTTGCCAATGGGGCACTGCGCAGGCTGAACAACCGCAACAAACTACTGGTAAAACACGCGTGGGTAAACGGCATGATTACCGGCTATACCTACGCCGCCGGTCACTGTATCATTGCCACGGGAGAACACCAAGGCAAGGCTGCCATTGTGGTGATTTTGGGCTGCAAAAACAGAAAACAACTGTGGGCAGAGGCAGAGCGGTATCTGAGTTACGCTTTATCTCTGTAAAATCCCCACCTTTCCCTACAATCTCACTACTCTGACGCTCTTTTAACTTGCAATATGCCCGCGTTCGCTTTAACATATAAGGCGAGCAGTTTTACTAACGGTTTTGGGCAATCCCCAAGCATACATGGCAACCGGAGGCAACAGAAGACGCAACAGCAATAAGCGGCGCACGGATTTCCGCGCGTTTTGGGGGAGCCTTTTTCACAAAGAAAAGCCCACGGATGACGTAGGCAACGTATCCCTTTACGAAGAAGAGGCAGAAGACGCAGATGCCGATACCGAGAAAGAGCCCAATTTATGGCAGCGTATCGTAGAGCGCATTTGCGTATGGAAATTGATAGCCGGACTCATTTTTGCTTTTTTTGTCGGGTTTCTGGCACTGATGGTCATTTGGATGTGGCAACCGCAAGATATCAGCGACATTGAGGGCTACAAAGACAACATAGCCTCCCGTAATCTTACCCGCCTGATTTGCAACAAAACGGCACAGGGCGAGCCTATCATTATTCGAGAGGATGATGTAAACCGCTATCTGAGAGACACATGCAGCATGAAACAAGATGGCTTTTTCTCCATTTTTGCAGAGTGCCGCGGGGTAGCGTTCCGTTTTCACAAGGGCTATGCAGAGTTCGTGATAGAGCGCGGGTTCGGCCCCCTCACCACGCAAACAACCACGGTCAACATCAGTTTCCACTATGAGTTTGTAAACGGGCTGCCCAAGCTGTGTGCCAAATTGCACGGGGGAGAACCTATCATGGGTTCTATGCCGCGAGGCGGCAGCATAGGCAGCATGCCGATTCCGCAACGTCATATCATTATACTTCAACCGGCACTGGAGAGTCTGAGGGACTGCTACCCGGAGATTCGGGATGCCGTTGAAAAGCACGGCTACTGCCCCTTCTTTGAAGAAGGGCGAGTGGAGCTGCGCCCCTATACCTCTCAACAAACAAATACAGATTAACTCCATTATGAACAAGCGTATCATCACCGCAGCATTGGCACTCATCGGGCTCAGCTCCCTGAGCTCATGCATTCTCTACCAAGGTGTGCAAATCTTCATCAGAGACGAATACCCCGGCCCGCGCCCTGCCATGGTTATTAAAGATGTCAACGGCAAGCCCGCCTCCAACAACTGGAAGAGCACACCCGCTGACCAGCTTCCCCCCTCCAGCTACATCGGCAGCAAAACTGTCAGCAAAGCAGAGGACGGCACCCCCTACGGCATGACCTCCGAGTACAGCAACATCATCCTTTCCCCCTATTATCCGCACCACCACTTGGACTACACCGGCTGCAAGCCCGGCGACAAGGTGTGGGACCCCTACACCCGCAAGCCTTTCTATATTAAGAGAGCATACACCTTTAACTGATAAACGATTATGGCGGAGGAACAAGAAACAGAGGTAAAGAAAGCCACATTTTCTCAAAAACTGGGCGTATGGGGATATAAGGCACTCTGTGCTCTCCTCCGCATCACGCCGGTTAAAGCGGTGGCTCTTTTCGGGCGCGGCATAGGCTACCTGGTATGGCTTGCCCAGCCTTCCCGCAGACGCATTGTGGCACGCAACATGCGTATCATCATCAACCCCATGTTGCGAGCCGACAAGCTCAATACCATGGTGCGCCGCAATATCATACGCACCAGCATGAACTTGGCATGCTCCCTCAAAACCGGTCTCATGACGGATAAAGAGGAGCAAGCCTCCATCGGCATCATCGGTGCGGAAACATTTGTCAACTGCGGCAAAAACGGGCACACCGCCATTTGCTGCGTGCCCCATGCCGGTAACTGGGAGATTCTGGCCCGCATACGCCCGCATTTCATGGAGGTGGAGAACTACGGCTGCATGTACCGCAGACTCAGCAACCCCATGCTTGAAAAAGTTGTGTACAACTTGCGCACCATGTTCGGTTGCCAAATGTTCAGCAAAGAGGAAGGTCTGCGCGCCGTACTCAAGCTGGCAAGAACAGGTGGCCTGCTGGGCGTACTCAGCGACCAATTCACCCAAGAGGGCATCTTCATCCCCTACTTCGGCAAGACAACGGGTGTTACCCCCCTGCCCGCCTTGCTTTACAAACGCTGCAAAGGCAAGGGACATTTGCTGAGCGTATATACCCGCAATGTCTCCCTCGGTAAATGGGAGGCAGAAATGGGGCATTTGATTGACATACCAGAGGGGTGTGACAGTTTGGAGGATATTACGATGCAGATAAACCTTTCATTGGAGAAGTGCCAATCTGAGGACTTCCTTGACGGTTTCTGGATGCACCACCGCTGGAAATGCACCCATGCCTTTGCCCCGCAAGACGCCTTGCAGAGAGACCTCATGCAACGCTACGGCAAGCTGCCGTTCCGTATGCTGGTAGAGGTGCCCACCTCCTTTGATGAGGCCGTATACACGATTCCGGCATTACGACTGCTTAAAGCCAGCCGACCGGATGCCCAAATTACGATTCTGTGCCCGGCAGAGCAAAAGGCATTCTGGCAAAATCAGGCAGAACTTGTTACCTATGTATGCACAACGGATGAAAAGACAAGTGTTGCCCAACAACTGGACGCAGACGAAATATACAAGGACGGCCCGTTTGATATACTCTTTATGCTGCAAGGTGACAAAAAGCTGCGCAAACAGCTTAATGCCATCATGCCGGTCTTTGTATGCGCCTTTGATAACTGCGGCATTAAGAAAGTACGTGTCCGATACGCCTCTACGCATACCGGTGCCCCCCGCAACAGAGCACTGGATTATACGGAAAACATGATCATGACTCACAACCTGAGCAAGGTTGAGTTTGACAAGAACGGCCCCGTGGGCGGTAATGCAGAGGCCTGCGGCAACTTTATTGCCCCCTTCTCTACCTTGGGCAAGGCAGACAGCTGGGCAGAGGCAAATTGGGCACAGCTGGTTAAGGAGCTGGGCAGTGCTACCTTGCTTGCCCTGCCGGCAGATGAAACGGAAGCCCGAGCCATGGCTGAGAGATTGGGTATACCCTGCCTCATTTGCGCCCCCGAGGCCGTGCAGCAGCACCTTGGCCCGCAAACCAAACTGTACGCCGTAGATGGTCTGTTGCCCCAGCTGGCGGGTGCCGCCGGCAGCAAATGCACCGTCATTATGGCCAGCCGCTTGGCAGAACGCTACGGCATTTGCTTGGGTGAAGGGCACCGCTATGTGTGCAACCACACCCCTTGCCACCCCTGCATGCAGAACTCATGTGACATGACCACCCCCTGTACGGATGCCATTACCGTTGCACAGGTATTGGGTGAGTAAGCAATGAACAGTTAATTTAAACCGCAGCCGTATGTACATGGCTGCGGTTTTGTATTTACGAGCAAAGCTTGTTCTTCATTTTTGCGCCGAGGGTGCAATCTTCGTACCCGCTGCAGTCGGTCTTCATTGCCGTCAATAGCCATTCTTCATGCGGCAAAGCCGCGGCTTCATCAATTAGTCAGGCGTATACACCTGAAGAGTTTTTTACAAACTGCGTACGGCTGCAACGCTTGTATGATAGCGGAGCATGATAGTTGCGCATGAAAGAGGAGTTATCAAACAGTAACCCTCTGTAAAAAGAAACGGCGGGATACCGATTCGTCAATCGATATCCCGCAGAAAACGGAAAACCTGAAAAGGAACTCAGGCGATGGTAGCCACAGCCTTGGCGGCCTTGCTCTTGTAGTTAGCGGCGCGGTTGGCGGGCACTACGCCCTTCTTGGCGGCCTTGTCGATAGCGGAAGCAAATACGTTGTAAGCAACTACAGCGGCCTCCTTGTCGTTACCCGTTACAGCCTCAGCAACCTTCTTGCGAAGAGTGCGAACACGGGACATGATGGAACGGTTGATTGCCGTGCGGGCAATCGTCTGGCGGATGCGCTTCTTAGCGGACTGAGTGTGTGCCATAAGTAAAAATTATAATTGGTTTTTCGTTTTGGTGGGGAGAGTTTACAGCAATATTGCGTAATGTCAAGTCAATTCATGTCAAAAGTTGCATTTTTATTGACATGCGGCCAATATTTACGCATTTGAGGCCGTAAAGCGCCAATTACTCTGTGCGGAACGTGATTTAGGCTTGCACCCACATACAAGGAATGTTAAGATAGGCTCATGAACAGTTTGAGACTGACAACAATCACTTTAACCACACTGGCACTGGTCTCTTGCTCTACCTTCTCACAGCAAAAGGCAGATGAGCAGCCCGCCACTCCCAAAGAAACAACCAAGCAAGCAACCACTGCCACCGTTACCCCCACGGCAGAGCAGCAGGCCACGGCCGCTGCCACCTTGCAGGAGAGTGTGACAGAAGTTGTCGCAACGGGCGACACCCTTTCCTTACCCACCGCCGCCCCCACTTATCAGTCTACTTCAGCCATCCCCGGTCGCAGCGGACTGCGCATGGGACGCTTTGCACCGCCTGAGGAAGCTGCCAGCACCAGCGAAAACGCCGCCCCCACCCCCCCCGCCGTGCAAACGGCCCCGCCGCCTGTGCAAACAGCAGCGCCCGCTCCTGCGGCGGAGTCTGCTCCCGTTCCC
>JAZRBG010000044.1:0-23001 GCA_045634945.1 Akkermansia sp.
TGATGACGCTTTGATGACGCTTTGATCACGCTTTGATGACGCTTTGATGACGCTTTGATGACGCTTTGATGACGCTTTGATGACGCTTCGATGACGCTTTGATGACGCTTTGATGACGCTTTGATGACGCTTTGATGACGCTTTGACGCCGATTTGACGCCGATTTGACGCCGATTTGAAGCCGATTTGAAGCCGATTTGAAGCCGATTTGAAGCCGATTTGAAGCCGATTTGAAGCCGATTTGAAGCCGATTGAAGCCGATTGAAGCCGATTGAAGCCGATTGAAGCCGATTGAAGCCGATTTGACGCTTTGGTGACGCTTTGGTGACGCTTTGGTGACGCTTTGGTGACGCTTTGGTGACGCTTTGTGACGCCATTGTGACGCTTTAGTGATATTTTAACGCTCTTATTTCACAACTGCATGTGCGTTATTTTTACTCTTGACACCTTGTATCCTTTCATATATAAGAAAGTCATCGAACAAACATAACCTTTAATCATGTTCAGAAAATCCCTCTACCTCACAATCGTTCTTCCTCTTATTTTTTCAGGTACAGCCCTTGCTGACAAGCCGACGCTGAAAGAGCATCTAACAGAATTGATGAAATCCGAATATACCGAAGTGCAGGATACATGGAAAAAATGCAATGCCGGGATAATGAGCTATTTGGAAGTACACGAGGCCGAGGAGAACGCTATTCGTGATGAATTGGAGGTAAAAGAGATGAGCAAGACCGAAAAGAAGCAGCTCAAGAAATAATTAAAGATTAACCTTGAGTTGCAGAAGGAATTGAAAGACGCTCGAGCCCGAGCCGGATTTTAGCTTTCAAATTAAAATCATTTCCGATAATTTCACTTATGAAGCAGCATACGATTACTCCCATCTTTTTGCTAATATTCATGCTTTCTCTGCTGTTATGCAGCGGATGTCAAGGTATTCATCATGAAAAAGAAGCCTTGCCTACTAATGCCATTATCCTGAGAGGGCATTTGATTAACGGCTCAGCCTTCTACTTGGAAAACGAAGAGGATGAGCTTGTGTTAGATTCCATCTATTGGCCGAATGAAACGCCCGAAATTGACACGCATCAATCATGGCGCAAGTATCCGCTTAACGGCTATCGAAGCCAGTATTTACCGGAGGTAGAATTTTGCACGGAAGAATACTACCGATACCGCAACACTTATCAGCCGAAGATGCATTATTTTTGGTTGGCAGATGACCATGTAACCACTCAATATGAAGACTTCCATGAATGCTGCCCGCTATACGTCGAGGTTGTTTTAATTCCGAAAAAATGCAAAGAAAACAGCTGGTTGGATTCAACTCTGCAGCTTGTGCGCTACAATCGCATTGAGCCGCCACACACAGAATTCGTTGAAAAAATGCATCGCGATTACCGCAAGCAAATTAAGTCGGGACGAGGTCTACAACTCTGCGGAAAACACAGTGATGAACTGAAAGTGGGTTATCTGGTACAGGCAGAAGGCAACTTTTCTACCGACTCATGCACTGAATCGACCGGCACCGAAGCACTGCGCTTTCAACAGCGCTATGCAGAAAAATACGCCAAGAAGACAGATTAAATATCCAACGCAAGGGGGCTTCAACAAATTTTGTAAAGTTGCCACGTTACGAAAATGAAGCATAAGGCGTTACCTTGCATGCAGATGCTTTAGTCCGTTGCTCGACCGAGCTGACTTTCATCAACTGTGCGCCAACCTGAATACTGGCAAGCTTTGAGCTTGACTTTCGCGTGTATGCGCGTATAGTGAGCCGCATACAGTTATGAAAGACCGGATAGCAAGTGTACAAAGTGCCGCTTTGGCCCAGATTGCTGCAATTGCAGACATGAAGGGGCTGGAGGATGCCCGCGTGGGTATCTTAGGCAAGAAGGGAAGCCTGACACAGGTGCAACAAGGCATGCGCGATGTGCCCAAAGAGGACAAGCCTGCCGTAGGTGCCATGCTCAATGAGGCTCGCGCCATCATCACCGCCGCCATGGAGGACCGCAAGGCCGCCTTGCAGGCAGAGCTGGATGCCGCAGCCGTAGCCGGGGTAGACTTTACCATGCCGGGTGCCACACTGCCCGCCGGTGGTTTGCACCCCATCTCCATTGTGCGTGATGAAGCCGTACGCATTCTGCGCCGCATGGGCTTTACGCTGTCCGACGGCCCGGAGATTGAGGACGAGTGGCACTGCTTTGATGCCCTGAACACGCCGGATGACCACCCCGCCCGCAATGAGAAGGACACCTTCTACTTTGACAGCGGCAAGCTGCTGCGCACGCAGACCAGCACCGTGCAGGCCCGCACCATGGAAAAACAGGCACCGCCCGTGCGCATTATTTGCCCCGGCAGTGCATTCCGCCGAGATGCCATTGACGCCACCCACCTTTCTGCATTCAACCAGATTGAGGGCCTGTATGTAGACAAGAACGTGAGCGTAGGCGACCTGAAGGGTACACTGGAGTACTTCCTGAAGGCCCTGTTCGGCAGCGAGACCGCCGTACGTTTCCGCCCGCACTTCTTCCCCTTCACGGAACCCAGCTTTGAGATTGACGTGCTGCTGCAGGCTGCCGGGCAAGCCCCGCGCTGGATTGAGATTGCCGGTTGCGGCATGGTTAACCCTGCCGTGTTCGAGAACATCGACAAAGAGACGGGCAAGAACCTGTACAGCGGTTGCACGGGCTTTGCCTTCGGTATCGGTTTGGAGCGTCTGGCCATGATTCGCTGGGGTATCCGCGACATTCGCCTGCTCATCGAGAATGATGTGCGTTTCCTCGCCCAGTTCCAATAATTAACCCATAGATTTTCACATAAAATGAACGTATCACTGAATTGGCTTTCAAGCTATATTGACCTGGAGGGGCTCGGCACACAAGAGATGGCCGACATGCTCACCTTTGCCGGTATTGAGGTAGAGGGCATCCAAGAGCGCGGCGTGACCACGGATTTGGTAGTTGTGGCTCAGGTTATGGAGAAAACTCCCGTAGAGGGCAGCGACCACCTCAACGTATGCATGGTAGACGCCGGCGAGGGCACCCTGCGCCAGATTGTTTGCGGCGCCAGCAACTACAAGGTGGGCGATAAAGTGCCCTGCGCCCTGCCCGGCTCCGTATTACCCGGCGGCTGGGAGATTAAAGACGGCAAGCTGCGCGGCATTGAGAGCCGCGGTATGCTTTGCTCTTGCTCTGAGCTGGGCTTGCCCGACAAAGAGCACGGCCTGTGGATTCTGCCGCAGGAGTATGTGGTAGGTACCCCCGTGCGCAACTTTGTTGAAACCGACACCATTTTTGAGCTGGAGATTACCCCGAACCGCCCGGACCTGCTGAGCCACTGGGGTATGGCCCGTGAGCTTGCCGGCATTACCGGCCGCGCCCTCAAAGCAGACCCCGCCTCTGCCGCCATGGGTGCCGTGGAGACCAAGCCCGCCGGCGACTACATCACCCTCTCCGCCCCGGAGATTTGCCCGCTGTACACCGCCACCCGCATCAGCGGCGTGAAAATCGGCCCCTCCCCGCAGTGGTTGGCAGATCGCTTGGTATCCATCGGCCTGCGCCCCATCAACAACGTGGTAGACATTACCAACTACTGCCTCTTTGAGCTGGGTCACCCCCTGCATGCTTTTGATGCCGCCAAGCTGACGGGCGGACTCAACATTCGCCGTGCAACCGAGGGCGAGCAGTTCGTAAGCCTCATGGATGAGACCTACACCCTCAACACGGACGATGTAGTTATCTCCGATGCCTCCGGCGCAGCCCTGGCTTTGGGTGGTGTCATGGGTGGGCTGGACAGCGGCGTAACCGAGGCCACCACCGACATCGTACTGGAAAGCGCCTGGTTTGCCCGCAGCAACATTCGCTTCACCAGCCGCCGTCTCGGTCTGGGCTCCGACTCCTCTTACCGTTTCGAGCGCGGCACCTCCCCGTGGAATGTACTGCGTGCCGCAGCCCGCGCCACGGAGCTGATTCTGGAGTGCTGCGGCGGCACCGCCGAGCCCGTATTGGTGGGTGGCCAAGCCCCCTGCTTGGTGCCTGAGGAGAACGCCCTCAACGCCACCGTGGTAGAGCAAGGCAGCGAGGCCAAGATATACTACGCCTTGGACCAAGTGCAGCTCGACTGGAAAGAGCTGGACGTGATGACCAACGGCTCCATCCCCCACACAGAGGCTATCCGCATCCTCAAGAATCTGGGTCTGAAAAACATCGATGGCCGCGGCACTTGGGATTGCCCGCCCTGGCGTCTGGACCTCAAGCGCAGCTGCGACTTGTTGGAGGAAATCGTGCGCGTATACGGCATTGACAACATCCCCGCCACCAACACTTCTATTTATGTGGAGGAAAGCGCCCATGACCGCGCCAATGACTACCGCATGAACCTGAGCCGCAAGCTTGCCGGTGCCGGGTTCTGGGAGGCTCAAACCTTCAAGCTCATCGCCGCAGAGAGCATTGACCCCACCATTGCCGATGTGAACAACGCCCTGCCCATCAAACCGCTGATGGACGGCGACATCATCCGCGTATCCCTCCCCATCTCAGAGGACCACTCCACCCTGCGTCCCTCCCTCGCCCCGGGCCTTATCTCCGTGGCGGCCCGCAACATCAACCAAGGGCAAGAGGTGCTGCGCTTCTTTGAGTGCGGCCGCGTGTTCCGCAACACCGGCGGCGGCAAGGGCAAGGATATTGAGACGGAGGTGCTGGGCATCTTCATGGCCGGCAAGCTCGGCCCCGCCAGCTGGGCAGACACCAAGCCCGCCACTGCCGGGTTTGAGCACATCCGCGCCGTGTTGGACATTTTGGTACCCAAGGCCACCATCACTCTCACCCCGGTCAAGAAACCGCGTGAGAACGCTGCCGTAGCTGCCGATATCGCCATCAATAACCAGGCATGCGGCTTCTTTGCCCGCCTGTCTCTGGCTAAGTGCCGCGCCCTCGGTCTGCCCATGGAGACCTACTACGCCGAGCTTGACCTGCGCAAGCTGCAGCAGGTAGCCACTGCCCCCTTCAAGGCTGCAGACCTGCCCCAGTTCCCCGGCTCCTCCCGCGATGCTTCTCTGGAGGTACCCGCCGCCACCCGCCATGCCGACATTACCAAGGCAGTGGAGGCCGCCAAGCAAAAGTTGCTGGTATCTTGCCGCCTCAAGGATGTGTTCTGCGACCCCAGCGGCGAGAAACTTGCCGCCGACCGCAAGGCCATGACCTACACCTTCCTGTACCGCGACGCCAAGAAGACCCTCACCGCTGCTGAGGTAGACGCCGCCCACAAGACGGTGCTGGATGCCCTGTCCAAGGGCGTAAGCGGCCTGAACTTCCGCTGATAAAAGCCATCCTCTTTGTTCCTCGCCCCATTCTCCTCACCGAGAATGGGGCTTTTTTTGCAGCCTTATCAATTTCACACACGACAAAAAGCGTGACAAGAAGCGGCAAAATATGATATCGTAAACACGCTGAAAGATTTTACCTTTATGTTTCGGAAACTGCTTACATCTTTATTGATGGCACTGCCGCTGATGGCGGCGGAAAAACCGCGTGCCGTTGTTATATTTTATACGGATGACTTGGGGTACAATGATACCTCTACCTACGGGTGTGATAAGGTACCCTGCCCCAACTTGGACAAACTGGCAGCAGAGGGTGTCAAATTTACCGATGCCCACAGCACCCACTCCGTGTGCACCCCCTCCCGCTATTCCATGCTGATGGGCGAATACGCCTGGCGCAAAAAAGGCATGCAGATATTGCCGGGGGATGCCAAAATGATTTTACCCACCAAAGAGGAGCAAGCATCCCTCCCCTCGCTGATGCAACAGGCGGGCTACCGCACCGCTGTTATCGGCAAGTGGCACTTGGGGCTTGGCCGCGGCACACAACCCACCGACTGGAACAACCACATCTCCCCCGGCCCCAATGAGGTAGGGTTTGACCATTCTTTTATTCTGGCCGCCACGGGGGACCGCGTGCCCTGCGTCTACATTGAAAACGGCAAGGTGGTCAACCTTGACCCCAATGACCCCATTGAGGTGAGTTATGATAAACCGTTCCCCGGGGAGCCTCTGGGCCGCACCCACCCAGAGCTGCTCAAACCCTGGGCACGCAGCAACGGCCCGCAACACAACTGTGCCATTATTGACGGCATACCCCGCATCGGGTACATGAGAGGCGGCATATCTGCCTTGTGGAAAGACCAAGACATGGCCGACCGCATTACGGAAGAGGCCATCAAGTTCATACGCGAAAGCGCACAGATGGATAAACCCATTTTTCTCTACTTTGCCACCAATGATATTCATGTGCCGCGCGACCCGCACTACCGTTTCAAAGGAAAAAGCCAAATGGGCATACGCGGCGATGTCACCGTGCAGATGGATGATTGCTTGGGGCGCCTGCGTGCTGCGCTCAACGAAAACGGGTATGAGGATTGCCTCTTCATCTTCTCCAGCGACAACGGCCCGGTCATCAATGACGGCTATTTCGACGGCTCCATACGCGACTGCAAAGGCCACAACCCCGTTGCCCCCATGAACGCCGGCAAATGGAGAGACGGCAAGCTCAGCGGCGGCAAATACGGTATTATGGAGGGCAGCACCCGTGTACCTTTCATTGTGTGCTGGCCCGGCCATACCCCCAAGGGTACGGAAAGCCCGGCGCTGATGAGCCAAGTAGACCTTGCCCGCACTATTACCGAGCTGGTGGGTGCCGAAATACCGACAAAGGCTCTGCCGGACAGCCGCAACCTGCTCCCCGCCCTGTTGGGACATGATAAAGTCGGCGCCCCCTTCATCATAGAATCCGACAACGGCCGCACCCAAGCCGTGCGCAAGGGCCAATACAAAGCCTATAGCCAAGCCCCCGAAAAGATACACCTTTACGACTTAAACGCAGACCTGCAAGAGAAGCACAATATCAGCGATAAAAACCATTCCGTTTACCGAGACCTGATGTTGGAGCTGGTGGACACGTTGCTCCGAGAGTAAGGTTTGCCATATAACGAAGAAGCCCGCAGCGGAGAATGAGCGCTGCGGGGTTCTTGCTTGGTCTGCGGGGAGCAGGATTAATACTTGTAATCTACGTAGAACTGGAACTGACCGCTGCGGTCTACGGCATTACCCGTCTTGAAGGGGATGGCGTAGTCTACGGCAATGGGGCCCATGGGCAAATTAAGGCGCAGACCGATACCGTAGTCGGCAGAGATACAGCCGGTGTCAAAGTCGAAGCTGTCGCCGTTGACGAAACCGACATCCACGAATGTTGCGAAGCGCAGGGAGTCTACCAGCGGCACAGAGAGCTCAAACTGAGCATAGGCAGAGGTGTTACCGCCCATGGACTCATCGCCGGCAATGGCGGGGTCTACCAAGCCCACATCGTGGTAGCGGAAACCGCGCAGGTTGTTCGGGCCACCGAGGAAGCACTTCTCAAACAGCGGAACTTGCTCCTTGCTGTCCACGGTATCAACCGTCTGCACACCGAAGTTGACGCTCCAAATAGAATCCCACACGGAGTTATAGTAGTAAGAACCGCCGATGCCCACGGTATATGTTTCTACCGTGCTGCCGGGGCCGGACCATGAGCCGTAAGCCTCAAAGTGGCCACCCTTGCGCGGGGTAATCATGGCATCACGTGTATCATACTCGTATGCAAAACGGATATTGCTGCGGGTGAAGTCACCGCAGTTATCGCGGAAGAAGCTGGGGGCGTTGCCCTCAGGGTCCAGCGAGTATTGCTCAAGAGTATAGGTAAGCTTGAGATTGTGTCTGTCATTAATAGCCTTGCGCAGGAACACGGAGAAACCGTAGTTCTGCTGCGTGTAGTAATCACTCAGGTAACGATTATCCGCAAAGTAAAGGTCTACACCCAAGGCAAGCTTTTGGTTCAGGAACCAAGGCTCCAGGAAACTGATATTAGCACTCTGGGTATCCGTACCCAACTTACCGGAGATAGTAAGGCGCTGACCGCCACCCACAAAGGTACCGTTGGTAAAGCCGGCTATATCAAAGTTACGCTGCGTGACGGAGGCATAAGCAAACACACTCTCAACAGAGGTGAAAGCCAAACCGATTTGGAACTGGCCGGTACCCTTCTCACGCACGTTCACGTTGATATCACGATACCCGGCAGAACCGGAGGCAGACTGAGAAACCTCTACACCCTTTTCAAAGTAGTCCAGATTCTCAAGGCGCTTTTTAGCGGTTTCCAGGTCTACGGAGTTGAGAGGCTGACCGGGCTTGATGGGCAGCTCTCGCAAAATAACGTGCTGCTTGGTCTTGGTGTTACCGGCCACATTGATACGCCCCACCTTGTAGGGGGAACCCTCTTGCACCTCATAGCAAATGTCCACCAGGCGCACGCCGTCGGAGTCCACACCCACCTCATTGATATCGGGGCGAACCTCGGCATCCGCATAGCCTTTGGCACCGTAGTAATCGCGAATCATGCGGGAGTCGTCAGATACTTTCTGCAAAGAGTAGATATCACCATCCAACATGCTCAAACCGGGGTGCAACTGCTGCGGGGTATAAACGGAGATACCCTTGAAAGATACATTGCGCACCTTGTAGCGGGGGCCTTCATTGATATGCACACGCATGGTAAGGCGCTGCGGGCCGGTCTTTCTGCCGTTATCAAGATACTCAACCTTGGTAATCTGAGCACGCAGATAACCGTAGTTGCGGTACAGGCGAATCACCTCCTGCAAGTCATCCTGCACCTTTTCGCGGTCCACACGGCCGGACTTGGTAAACCAAGTGAAAATGCCGCGCTCCTTGGTCTGCATCACTTGGCGCAACTGCACGGCATCAAAGCTCTTATTGCCCACAAACTTGATGTGATCCATGCTTACCTCACGCCCCTCCTTAATGTCAAAATACACGTCGCAATAACCGGCACGGGCAGTGTTGGCATAGCGCCAGGTAACGGTTACATCCGGGTAACCGGCATCATTGTACATCTCAATAATCTTGGCACGGGCAGTGGCCAAGCTGCGGTCATTGAATGCCATGCCGGAGCGCAAATCCAACGCACCGGCCGTCATACCGGAAAGGTCAATCAATTCATCGCGGATTTCATCATCCGTAAAACGGGTGTTACCCGTAAAGCCCACACCGGCCATCACACCTGCGGGGCGCACCTCAAATACAACGCGCAGACCATTGCTGCCGGGTTCTACGGCAACGCGGGCATCGCCGTCCACCAAACCGCGCTCAATCAATCGGGCAAGATCATCGTTCACGGTATCGGCAGAATACTTGCTGCCGGAGCGCGTCTGAATCACATCCAACAAACGGCTGTCGGGCAACACGCGCTGCCCGGAAATGTAGCGGATATTGACGGAAGAAACACGCTGCCCCTCATAGGCACTTTCATCGGAGAAAATACCCGTATTACCGCGCAACTGAGCATCTATCACATCATTAGAAACAGCCTCCACATCTGCACCGGGACGGGTCAGATGCGCCTCAGGCAACTGAGCCTGACTATCATCTACGGCTTCTGCCCCCTTGAATGCCTGTTCGGCAGCGGCCTTCTCAGCAGCCTTTTTCTGATCCTGAACCATGGCCTCCATAAAGGGGTCAATTTCAGCCTCCTGCTGGGCATGCAAGGGCATACAAATGGTTGTGGAAATAGCCAACAGAGTGGTTTTCCAATAGCGCACGCGTGTTTCCATGCGGGCGATTCTACCGAAGTGATTGAGCCATGTCAAGCACATAGTAACCGTTAAACAAGCTATTTTTTTGTAAGACAAAAGAAACGGGAAAGCACCTGATTTTTATATGCAAATTGCACGGCATTGCGAAATTTGGCTTGATTTTGGGCAGAAAGAGAGTATGCTAATTGCCGCAGGGCTGTCTACACCCCCTGCTGAGTACGTTATGGCAAGTGACAATCTTCAGGAAATTGAGCAGAATTACATGTGCGACCCGGACGCCGACGGCGGATTCCTCTACACAACGGCAGAGGCCGCCATCAACTGGGTGCAGCAGTCATCCCTGTGGCCGATGCCGATGGGCACCTCGTGCTGCGCTATTGAGTACATGGCAGCAGCCTGCTCTCGCTACGACATTTCCCGCTTCGGTGCAGAAGTAAACCGTTACACCCCGCACCAGGCAGACTTCATGTTCATCTGCGGCACCATCACGTACAAGATGGCCATGCTGGTACGCCGCATTTGGGACCAGATGCCCGAGCCCAAGTGGTGCATTGCCTGCGGTGCCTGCGCTTGCTCCGGCGGCATGTTCCGCTCCTACTCCGTATTGCAGGGTGTAGACAAGATTGTACCCGTAGACGTCTACATCTCCGGCTGTCCTCCCCGCCCCGAGGCACTGTTGCAGGGTTTGATGACCCTCAAGAGCAAGATTATGGACACAGGCCACCCCCTCAAGGGCTTCTTCAAGACCCACGAGCCCAAGGAGGCCCAGAATGCCGATACCATCACCGCCAAGATGTCCATTATGGACTGATGAGCCCCGAAGATTTTCAACCTTTACTACGAGAGACAGTAACATGGCAAATCTCACCACTCTTCAAAAGGAAGCCGCAGACCGCATCTGCGCCCGTTTCCCGCAAATCGGCCGCAAAGAGTTCCGCGGCGACATCACACTTACCATTGCCCCGGCAGACCTGTTGGGTGCCATGACCTACGCCCGCGACGCCTGCGGTTTTGACATGCTGGTGTGCGTATCCTCCGTTGACAATTTGGGGGAGGAGCCTCGTTTTGAGACAAACTACACCATCACCCAGGCAGAGACCGGCGCCAACCTGTTGGTGCGCTGCCCCATCAGCGAGTCTGAGTGCTCCGTGCCGTCCCTGGTACCGGTATGGAACTCCGCAGACTGGCTGGAGCGCGAGCAGTATGACCTGATGGGCATTGAGTTTGTGGGGCATCCGGACCTGCGTCGCATCATGATGTGGGACGGCTACCCCTACCACCCCCTGCGCAAAGATTTCCCTGTAGAAGGCAAGCCCACGGAGCTTCCCGGCGTGGCCTTTACCGAGAAGGCACCCACCTGCGGTGGCCCGTTCACCACGCGCCCCGGCACGGGTACCTCCGCCGAGCGTGAGCCCCGCGCCTCCCGCTAACGCTAACAATTTCACGCGAAACCGCCGTGTCTTTTTCATCAATCAGACACTACACGAAAGCGGCTGCTGTAACGGCAGCCGCTTTGTTGGCTTCTTGCCAACAGAATAACGGGCCCACCCGTATTGAGCTGATAGACCAGACACGCGCCTCCATTGCCCCGCAATTGCAACAGCTGGGTGCCCGCAACTGGGTAGTGATTGCAGACCCCACCTACCCCATCCCCGCAGGGGCCGGTGTTCTGACCATGGCCGTTCCGTCCGGCTCGGCAGACACCTTCCGTGAGGTATTGGATTTGCTTGAGTTGCAAGCCTCTCTTACTCCCCGTATATGGGTATGTAACGAGATGGATGCCGTAACGGAGAATCTGGCTCCCGGCATCAAAGAATACAGAGACGAGGTCAACTCCCTGCTTTCCGGCAGGTTCTGCTACCGTTTGGATGAAAGCATCATCAGCATGCAGCTGGCAGAAGCCTCACAAAAATACCGCGTACTTTACCTCAAAACCAACACACAGCTGCCATACAGCAGCATAGCCATAGAGCTGGACTCCGGCTACTGGAACCCCGACGCAGAGGCAGAGATTCGACAGCGTTTGGAGCAACTCAACCCCACGCAGCCGGCCCCGGCACAACCGGCAGCAGATGCCTGATTTTTCACCACCTGAGCATGTCAACTTTACCACCTGATTTAGACCCCAAAGTACGCGCCCAAGCTTGGGTGGGTGATGCCATTTTGGCCTTGTATGTCCGTGAATGGATTCTCTCTTTCCGCGGCCAGATTGACGGCAAACTGTTCATTGAGTTTACCAGTAATGACTTTTTACGCCTCACCGGCAATGCTACCGGTGTAGAGGCTCAAATCGGCCGCATCTTCAAATCTGAGGGCTTGGAAGCAGCCTACGCATGGATTGAGCACCACCTGCGCCCCAAAATGGAGCAACGCCTGCACAAACTGCGCTCCCGTCATTGAAAAGCCCGCCCCCCCTCTGCATGAAAAGACCGCCGGAGGACAGCAAATTCCCCTACAACCAAGCCTGCATCGCACTTGCTCTGGGCATTGCTCTCATCTTGTGGGGTGCCTACCTGCATGGGTGTATTGAGGTAATGGGCAGCTTCATGTTCGGCCTGCTCATACTCTGGCAAGTTATCAACGGACTGGTCATTAAGCGCCACTACTGGCACATACCAGAAGAAAAGGTAACATTCTGGGCACTTGCCGTTGCCGTACTCCTTGCCGGTGCCATGCTGTACCTTTGCCTTATCAACGGTAATTGAATGTGAGGGGGGCTTCTCCCTACCTCCTCATCTCGCCCCCATGGCGTGGGCACCATGCTCAATGAACCACTGAGCGGCGAAAGCCGCGAAATTTCACCGATGTACTCGCAGAGTACAAGGTTTCAACGACGAGCCTTCAAGGCGAGGAGTCCTGAAACAAAAAGCCACCCGCCATTCCGAATCCGCATACACTTCGGTACACCCAAACGCCCACCCCGATTCACCCACATAACAAAAGCCGGTTTTGAGGCGTATAAACACGCATAAGACGCATTTTTTTCTGAAAAAAGAAAGAAAAGGTTTGACATTTGCGGTGTATTGGAGTGTACTAGGGGTACGGGTAAGTGTACACAAAATTATGAATAATGCATCAACAGTGATGTTCACGGGCAACGTGACGCACAAGCTGGATCCGAAGAGCCGCGTGGCGATTCCGGCCGGCTGGCGTGCGGCTCAGGGGCAGACACTGGTGATGATAGCCGCCTGTAGCGAAGAGAAATACCGCATCATGAAATGCTTTACCCGTGAGGCATTTGCGGAGAAAATTGTCAACATCAGAGAGCAGGCACAGGCACGCGGAGCAGCACCCGGCGACATTGATATTTACGTTGGCAGAATCACCGGTTGCAGCTTTGAAGCAGAGGTAAGCACGCAGGGTAAACTTTTAATACCCAAGGCGCAGCGAGACAGAATCGGCTTAAAAGACAGTGCCACGATAGTGGGTCGCGGCGCCCATTTTGAGATATGGGCACCCGCAGACTTTGAGGCCACCAACACACCCGAGGCACTCAACAAGCTTGAGCTCGACAAACTCTTCCACATGCTCACATGAGTACAGACCCCATACAGAGCGGGGTATTCGCCCGGCAGCCTGAAGGCACCTGTTACCGCGTGCTGATGTGGGAGGCATGTGCCCTGAGCGATGAGCAAATGGAGGCATGGGCAACCCAACGCGCGGATTTGCTTGCGCGCATGCGCGATGCCGGCATTAAGGGCTCCCGCGGCACCTTGGGCAAGCTTGCAGCAGAGTTGCAGGCACTTACCGCCGAACACATCGAAACCCCGCTTTACAGCGCTCCTCGCGCGGGCTTTTGCGTCGCGCGCGCAGAGGCGCTCGTAGCCTGCCTGCGAGAGGACAGCAACGCCCTGGCCTACCGCTTGGGTGCCGCTTACGCAGAGGTGCTGGTACAGCTGAGCAACGGCGAGGGCGTAGACACCATGGTAGCCCGCTGGCAAGCTGCAACGCAGGGTATGAAGTGGTGCAAAGCCCCCGTGGTTGAGGCCCTTACCCCGGCAGAGGCCACCGAGTGGCAGCAGAGCATCGGCAACCCTGCCGAAGCCGCTGAGCAGGAGGCAGAGCTGGCAGCAGCCGCACAGCCGTTTCACCATGTCACCGTTTTGGCAGCAGAGGCCGTAGAGGCACTGCAACCGGCAGCGGGCAAGGTACTGGTGGATGCCACGTTGGGTGGCGGCGGCCACACAGAGCGCATGCTGCAAGCCGGTGCAGAGGTATGGGGCATTGACCAGGACCCCGCCGCCCGCGCCGCCGCAAGAGCCCGTTTGGCACCCTTTGCAAACCGCCTGCACATTGTTGCCGGCAACTTCCGCAATGCAGTAGAGCTGCTCCGCCAACAGGGCGTAGAGCAGGTGGACGGCCTGCTGGCCGACATCGGCATTTCCTCCCCGCAGGTAGACAATGCCGAGCGCGGGTTCTCCTTCCTGAGCGAGGGGCCGCTGGATATGCGCATGAACCCCTCTGCCCCGCGCAGTGCAGCAGACATTATCAACACGGCCGCAGAGAGCGAGATAGCCGATATTCTGTGGCAATACGGGGAGGAGCGAGCCAGCCGCGCCATTGCCCGCCGCATTGTGCAAGAGCGCGCCAAAGCCCCCATCACCACCACCACGCAGCTGGCAGACATTATTGCAAGCGTACTGCCGCGCAAGGGTAAGCAACACCCGGCTACCCGCAGTTTCCAGGCCCTGCGCATAGCCGTCAATGATGAGCTGGGTGCGCTGGATGAGCTGCTGCGCAGCGGGCTCAGCCTGCTCAAGAGCGGTGGCCGCTTTGCCGTTATCACTTTCCACAGCTTGGAAGACCGCGCCGTTAAGCGTTATTTTGAGCTGGTCACCAAGCCCGAGTTGGACCGCCCCGAGTGGCCGGCCCCGCGCCCCAACCCGGACTACGCCGCCCGCGCGGTTTATCGTAAACCTCTCACCCCGTCTGCGGAGGAGTTGGCCGCCAACCCCCGCTCTCGCAGTGCCAAGCTGCGTGTCATCGAAAAACTCTGAACACTCATATCCTCATGTCTTCCGATACCGAAACCTCATACCGCTTCGCCCACAGTGTCAGTCCTTGGCTGCTGGGGTGGATGATACTGCTTGCCTGCATCACGGCACTGAGCGGCATCTCTTATGCCGGGCTGAAAAATGAGCAGTATGCCATCCGCTCAGAAATCACGAAAATCAACCGCGAGATTGCTCAGAGCACACTCAAAATCAATGAGCACCGCGCCAAAATCAACTCCATGACCAGCAGATGGAACATGATTGGCAGACTTGACAGCTTGGGCTCCGAGCTCTGCGATATTCGCCCCGACCAGATGCAGGAGCTGCGCACCCTGCAAGATGCCGATGCCGGCAAAGCCACGGCAGCGCGCTGAAACCATACGGATTTTTCAGATAAACGATGAGAACCAAGTTACCATTTGCCGGACGCAGTCTGTTTTTAAGCGCACTGATGTTGTGCTTATCCGGCGTGGTGGCTTGTAAGCTGGTAAATCTTCAATTACTGGCGCAGGTGGAAGACCCCATGGTCTCTGAGAAAAACAACATTGAGACCGAACTGTTACCGGCTGAGCGCGGCATTATTTTGGACCGCAACCGAGAGGTACTGACCAACAACATACTGATAGCGGAGGTTCAGATTAACCGCCATGCCATGCGTGAGATTGACCAGGTAACCTACGGCTTGGCCTACAATCAGCTGATACATGACCCCGAGTGGCAAAAGCTGACAGACCCCGAGGAAAAAGAGAAAGCGCTGCGTGAAAAGCGTTACAAGTTGCTGGAGGCCGCCAAGGTAAACTACACACCGGAAGAGCGTGCCGAGATTCACCGCCAAAGCTTGCACAACAATGCGGCGGCGAATCTGTTGTTGCAGTATGATGAAGAAATTTGCCGCCAATACTATGAGGCGCATGATAAGCTGGTGGCAGAGCTGCTGGCTCGCTTTACCGCCACCGCGCGCGATGGCAAGCCCATGACGGAGGCTGAAATCATCGAGAAAATCGCGCAAACGGAAAAAGAAAAAATCAAAAAAGAGGCAGAAGCAAAGGGAGAGAAGAGCCCCGTAGAGCTCACCCAGCTTATCTACCTGATAAAAGACCTGAGTCTGGAAGACGCCGAAGTGTTGCAGGAAATGCTTGATGCGGCTCATATTCAGGGTGTGATTATACGCACGGGCATGAAGCGCCACTATATGGTACCGCACATGCTCACGCACGTGATGGGCACCGTCAGAAAAGAGGACGGCAGCGGTGTAGGCGGTGTGGAGGGGTTCTTTAATGACCATTTGGCCGGCACCCCCGGCCGCAGAGAATACCGCAAAAACGTGCGCGGCCAAATTGTACCGCATGAGGATGACCGCTACCAGGAACCGCAGCACGGGCTCAACCTGCAACTTACCATCGACATGCGCATACAGGCCATTTGCGAGGAAGAGCTTGATAAAGGGCTGCAAGAGCTTAAATGCCCCGTGGGCTGCATGATTGTGATGGAGGCCATATCCGGCGACGTGCTGGCCATGGTAAACCGCCCTGCGTTCAACCTCAACACAAGAGAGGTGATTACCCCCACCGGCACCTACGAATACGGTAAATACACGGACCGCGATGGCAAGACCAACAACGGCGACCGCAACTACGCCTGCCAAACCAGTTACGAGCCGGGCTCAACCTTTAAGCCCATTGCCGTGCTCACGGCCATTGATAAGGGTAAAGCCACCATTGGCGGCTATGTCAACAGCAGCCCGTTCTCACTGGGCGGCAAACTCATCTCCGACGGCAAGCGCAGTGCCCGCCTGAGCGGCGGCATGACTGTGGGGTGTGCCCTCAAGCACTCTTGCAACCCCGCCACGGTAAACGTGCTGATGCGTTGCAGCTGGAAAGAATACAACCATTATCTGGACCAACTGGGGCTGTTGGATAAAGCCGGTATTGATTTACCTGCCGTAAGCCCGGGCTCGGCACGCAATAAAAACAGAGAGACCTGCCCCGTGCGTGAGATGGCCAGTATGGCATACGGCTATGCCATCACCGTATCCCCCATGCACATGGCGCAGGTGTACACCGCCATTGCCAACGGCGGCGTGTATGTAAAGCCCCGCTTGGTGGACAGCATGATTACCCCGGACGGTGACGTGTACGATGAATGCGCCCCACGCCCCGGTGATAACAAGCGCGTGATGAAGCGCAGCACGGGCAACCAAATTCTCAGAGCCCTGTTGAGTGTGACGGACCCCGACCCCAAGGGAGAAAAGGGACGCGGCACGGCTCACACGGCCAATATACCCGGTTTCAAAATAGGCGGCAAGACCGGCACGGCAGAAAAGGTAGTCAACGGCCAGTACATCAGCAAGTTCCACGTGGCCTCCTTTGCCGGCATTTTCCCGCTGGATGAAAACATTAACTGGGAAGCCGAAATGGCCAAACCCAAAGAGCAACGCAAGAAGGTATATGTAATCTTTACCGTGATAGACGGCGTGGCCGGCGGCGGTGGTACCGCAGCGGCCCCCATCTTCAAACGTGTTGCAGAGCGCATGATTCAATTAGAAAACATCAAACCTACCGATCCCGAGGCCTACGAGGCCTACCTCCGCAAAAAAGCAGCCGCAGAAAACGCCGAACAAAAGGCATAACAACCTCCACCGCACATACCATGAACACCAGCAAAAAGATTTTTTCCGTACTCCCCGGGGCATGCATCACGGGCTCACTGAAGAAGCCGCTGACGCTGCTCACCGATGACAGCCGCAAGGTTATACCCGGCTGCTGTTATGTTGCCGTTAAGGGCACCCAGTTTGACGGGCACACCGCCATTGCAGGAGCCATTGAGGCAGGAGCCGTGGCCATTGTAGCAGAAACGCCCTGCACCGAGCAGGCTGAAAAAGCCGGTGTATGCTGGGTGCAGGTGGCTGACACGCATGCGGCAGACGGCCTGCTGATGAGTGCATGGAATCTCTACCCCAGCCGTGATTTGGTAGTACTGGGTGTTACCGGCACCAACGGTAAAACCACCATCAGCTACCTCACCAACGCCATCTTCCGCAACATGTGGCAGCGTGCGGGGCTTATCGGCACCATTCTGTATGATGACGGCAGCCGCCGCGTGCCCTCTCACAACACTACCCCGGGTTGTGCAGAGCTGCAAGGCATGTTGGCAGATATGGTGAAGAACGGCTGCCGAGCCGTGGCTATGGAGGTATCCTCTCACGCCCTGCACCAGCAGCGCACCACCGGCACGGAGTTCCGTGTGGGTATTTTCACCAACCTTACCCAAGACCACTTGGACTACCACGGCACCATGGAGGAATACTATGAGGCCAAAAAGCTCATGTTCACCCGCATGGCTGCCAACAAGGAGGTAAAGGGAACCGCCGTTATCAATGTGGATGACGAGTACGGCCGCCGCTTGGCAGAAGAGCTGCGCCCCATTATGAAAGTGCGCACCTTCGGCACGGCAAAAGATGCAGACTTCCGCGCCGAGCCGAAAATCGTTTCCCTCAAAGGCAGCCAGTACGAGCTGGTATACAACAACAAGAGCTATCTGGTGCGCACGCCGCTCATCGGTGAGTTCAATGTATCCAACAGCCTTGCAGCCCTGGCCGGTGCCGTGGCGGCAGGTGTAAATATCCGCGATGCTATTACCTGCCTGGCACAGTCCCCGCAGGTACCGGGCCGTATGGAGCTGGTGAGCAGTGTAAACAATGTGCAGTGCTTTGTGGACTATGCCCACACCCCCGACGCCGTAGAGAACGTATGCCGCACCATGAAGCAGCTTTGCCGCCAAGGCCGTGTGTTCACCGTGTTCGGTTGCGGCGGCGACCGCGACCGTACCAAGCGTCCGCTGATGGGCGAGGCCGCTGCCCGTTACAGCGATGTGTGCATCGTAACCAGCGATAACCCCCGCAATGAGAACCCCGAGGCCATCATTGACGAGATTATGCCCGGTATTCCCAAAGAGAAGCAACACCGCATTACCGACCGTGAGGAGGCCATACGCGCAGCCCTTCAACTGGCACGCCCGGGAGACTGCATACTCATTGCCGGCAAGGGGCATGAGAATTACCAGATTTTTGCGGACGAGACCATCTCTTTCTCTGACTCTGCCGTGGTAGCCAAATACTACGAAGAGCTTAACCCCGAGGGGCGCAGCGTGCCCTCCCGCAAGCCGGAGCCTAAAAAGTAACACCTTTTCTCAACATGAAGAGCATCACCGCAGAGCAACTTGCAAGTGCCACGGGGGGCAGAATATGCAACCTCGGTACCCGCACCGTTACGGACGGCCTGACGACTGACAGCCGCGCCGTTACCCCGGGTTGTATTTTTCTGGCACTTTGCGGTGAGCGTTTTGACGGCAATGACTTTGCCGCCGCGGCATCCCAAACGGCAGCAGCCGTGGTAGTGAGCCGCAAAACGGGCGAATTTGCCGCAGACTGCACCGTGATTGAGGTGACAGATACCTTGGAGGCACTGCAAAATCTTGCCTCATGGTGGCGAGACGAACTGGCACCGCTGCATGTGGTGGGGCTCACGGGCTCCAGCGGTAAAACAAGCACCAAAGACATGTGTCTGGCCGTGCTCTCCCGCAAATACAATGCGCTGGCCACCAAGGGTAACCTGAACAATCACATAGGCACGCCGCTGAGCATTCTGGCAGCAGAAAAAGGCACCGAAGCCGCTATTTGGGAGATGGGCATGAACCACGCCGGTGAGCTTGCCCCCCTGTGCCGTATGACTCGCCCGCAGATAGGCATCATCACCACCATAGGCTCTGCCCACATGGAATTCTTGGGCAGCAGAGAAGCCATTGCAGAGGAGAAATGCACCGTAGCCCGCGCCCTGCCGGCGGACGGTTACATGATTTACCCTGCAACAGATGACTTTGCCGCCACCATTGCGGCCTCCACTCAGGCAACACCCCTGCCCGTAGGCGGGTGTGACAGCGCAGTACGCGCTCTCAATGTGCGCTCTACGGCCGCCGGCAGCAGTTATGAACTGAGCATTGACGGCTTGGGCAGCATACGCATTGACTTGCCCGTACCCGGTGCTCACATGGTAAGCAACAGTTTGCTGGCAGCAGCGGCAGGTTGGAAACTGGGCTGCACCCTTGAGCAAATTGCAGAGGGGCTCTCCATGGCTTCTCTCACCCGCGGACGCCTTGCCTGCAAAGAGGCAGACGGCTATACCGTGGTGGATGACACCTACAATGCCAACCCCGAAAGCATGAAAGCCGCGCTTGAAACCGTGGCCTCTCTGCGCGGCCCCAAGCGCCGTTTTGCCGTGCTCGGCAAAATGGGAGAGCTGGGAGAGGGCGGTATTGCCGCACATGAGGAGATAGGCCTGTGTGCCGCCGGGCTGGACTACGCAGCCGTGATTGTGGTGGGCGATGAATGCGCCGAAACCCTGGCTCTGTGCAAGGGGGCGGCAGACCGCATACCCGCCGTTTTGGTCAACACCCCGGCAGAAGCCGCCGCCGCACTCAGACAAATGATACAGCCGGGGGATGCCATCCTCTTCAAGGGCTCACGCTCCGCCGGTATGGAGCGCACCATGTACGAACTTTTCCCCACACTCAAACCATAAGTTAACGATTATGCTTCAGTTAATCGAAACAGACTCCGCCTATTTACACGTTGCCATCAATTATTTGGTGCCGATTTTGTTGCCTTTCCTGCTCTCCATGTACATAGGGCCGCGCCTGATAGCCGTGCTGCGTGCCATGAAAGCCGGGCAACCCATACGTGAGGCAAGCAAGGGCGTACTTGCCCCCGAGCACAGCAGCAAAGTAGGCACCCCCACCATGGGCGGGCTTATGATTATCAGCCTCATTCTGATTACCGTACTGCTGAGTGCAGATTTGACGGACGCGCGTGTTCACTGCATTCTTTTGGTCACTTGCGTGACTGCTTTTTTGGGCTTTTTGGATGACTATGCCAAAATCACCAAAAAGAGCACGGACGGCGTGAGCGGCTGGTTCAAGATAGGGCTGCAATTTTTGGCTGCAACCGCTTGTGCCGTGTATCTGTACGTTACCATGCCGGAACTCGGCAAACTGTATATCCCCTTCTACGGGTATCTGAACATCGGCCTGTTCTTCATTCCCCTGTCTCTGCTGGTTATCATCGGTTCATCCAACGCCGTAAACCTGACAGACGGGCTGGACGGCCTGGCCTCAGGCTGCATGATTATCGTATCTCTGTTCTACCTGATGCTTCTGCCCACTGTCTTAAACCCGGTGATGATGGCAGTAGCCTCTGCCTGCGCGGGTTTCCTGTGGTTCAACAGCCACCCTGCCCGTGTGTTCATGGGTGATACGGGGTCTCTTGCCTTGGGCGGCTTGCTGGGCACCGTAGCCGTGTGCAGTGCCACGCCGTTCCTGCTGGTTATTTTGGGTGGTGTATTTGTGGCAGAGGCCTGCTCTGTCATGATTCAGGTATTCTGGTTCAAATACACCCGCAAAAAGTACGGTGAGGGTCGCCGTTTCTTCCTGATGGCCCCCATTCACCACCACTTCGAGAAAAAAGGCTGGAGCGAAACTCAGGTCTGTGTGCGTTTCTGGCTCATCACGCTCTTGCTTTCTGCGCTCGGATGTGCTATCTTCATTGCAGACAACATCAACCATATTCTGAAATCACCCCTCCTCTGATTGAATCATGAATCTTAACGGTAAAAAAGTTGCAGTATTAGGGTGCGGACGCAGCGGCGTATCCGCAGCCCGCTTGGCACTTGCCAAGGGTGCCTCAGAGGTGTGCATTTTCGACTCCTCTCCTCACGCAAGCTGCGCTGACAGCGCGCTGAAGTTCGTACCCGGAGCCACGGAGGAAGATGCCCGCAACTTTGCCGCCGAGCTGGTGGTGCTTTCCCCCGGCATTGAGGCAGATATACCGTGGACACTGGCATTCACCTGCGCAGGTGCCCCCATCATCGGTGAAATTGAGTTGGGTTACAACTATTTCAACGGCAAGATTATTGCCATTACCGGCACCAACGGCAAAACAACCACAACAGCCCTGTTGGAGCATATTTTGCTGCAAGCCGGCAAAACCGCCAAAGCCTGCGGTAACTACGGATACCCCTTCTGCGATGTGGTAATGGAGGCAGAGCAGCCTGAAATTGCCGTACTGGAGGTATCCTCTTTCCAAATGGAAACCATCCACGCTTTCTGCCCGGATGTAGCCATTTGGCTCAACTTTGCGCCCGACCACATGGACCGCTACACCAAGGTGGAGGATTACTACAACGCCAAGCTGCGCATTTTTGAAAACATGACGGCAGACCAACTGGCCATTGTGCGCGTGGGAGAAAACCTGCCTGAGCTCAAGCCGCAGGTTCAGGAGTTCTCTGCCGTGGTGGGCAGCGGCCGCCTGTATTACCAGCAAAATTACATTATGGAGGCAGGGCGCCCCCTCATGGGGCTGCGCGGTACTGCCATGGAGCAGGCCCACAACGCGGAGAATTCCATGGCTGCCATTCTGGCCTGCCGCGCCGTGGGGCTGAAAGATGAACAAATCGAACACGGCATCCGTACCTTCTGCCCGCCCGGGCACCGCTGCGAAACCGTGGCAGAGATGGATGGCATCCTGTGGCTGAATGACTCCAAGAGCACCAACCTGCATTCCACGGAGGCCGCCGTGCGCTCCCAAACCCGCCCCATCGTTCTGCTGGCCGGCGGCAAAGACAAAGGGCTTGATTACTCCGCCATTAATCCCATGCTGGAGCTGAAAGCGCGTTGCTGCGTCGTATTCGGTCAAATTGCAGACCAGCTGAAAAACACCTTTGCACCCGTATGCAAAACCATTAAAGTAGAAACGGTAGAGCAAGCCGTAGCCGCCGCTGCCCGAGAAGCGCAGCGCGGGGATGTGGTCTTGTTCTCACCCGGCACCTCTTCTTTCGATCAATTCACGGGCTACGTGCAGCGCGGTCAATGTTTCCGCAATGCCGTACTCAAAACACTCAACCTCTGATAACCTTCATACACCGCATGCATCACCGTTCTCAATCCACATACCGCTCATCCGGCCTTGCCCGTACCAAGGTCAGGAAAAACAAGGTTGTTGCCCTGTTCAGCAATATCTTCATGCAGCAGCGCAGTGAAATCGGGCTGGTGGAGGACCGCTCCAACAGCACCACCATCATTCGCATCATTGTAGGGCTTTTGCTGATTCACCTTATCATCATCGGCGGCATTATTCTGCACGGCAAGGTAGACAACATACAGCCCACCACCACGGCCTTGGTGGCACCGCCCACCATGACGGCACCCACGCCTGTTGTGGAGGCTCCCCAACCGGTACCCGGCCCCACCGCCAACCCCGCACCCACTCATATCACCCAGACAACCGTGCCCACCCATACGGAGACCGTTCCCT
>JAZRBG010000045.1:0-17876 GCA_045634945.1 Akkermansia sp.
GGCATATAATGGCTCCTTTGTATTCAAAAAGCACTTCCTGCCTAAAGTGCCACGCTTTGATGGTACCGAGGACGGCGAAGAATTTGAGTGCGCCAAAATGCTGGATTCCATGCCGGAGGTGCAATATTGGATTCGCAACAAGGCGGGGCATCCGTCTTCTTTCCACCTACCGACAGCGAGCGACCGATTCTATCCTGACTTCATCGCGAAGCTCACGGACGGGCGAATCCTTGTCGTGGAGTACAAGGGTGAGCATCTTATCACGAACGCCGACACGGCAGAAAAGAACACCATCGGTCAGCTGTGGGAGTACCATAGCAAGGGGGCCGGGCTCTTCATGATAGCTCACGGAGCTAGGAAGCAAGCTCAGTTCAAGCAGATGTTCATGGAGAAAATCTCCCGCTAAACGAACAAAACACCACCCGCAAGACCATGACCCGCACCCGGCAGACCAAGGGCTCCACTTCGAGCGAATCCTCCCCTTGCAGCCCGTTTTTTGCGCCATCGGCAACAAAATTGCAGGAAACACACAACAAAATGCCATCCACGAGCGTCTATATATTAGAAAATCTGCACTTTCTGCAATTTTTTGTTGCGGATTCGGTGCCGGGTATTATTATTATGGTTAGAGAGAGAAATGAAGACCTGTTTCCTGAAAATCATTATCGCCGTAGCCATCTGTTGGGCTGTCATCGTATTTCTGCTTGGTTTTATTCCCTGTGCCGCAGATGTTGATGCCAGAAATGACTACATTGCACGTATAGAGTCGAATTTGGATTTAAGAAAAGAGTTTGCTGCTCAAGGTATCACCTATTATGGCATGTGCGGTCATGTGAACAGCTACTACTCTTCTTTTCTGATTCATACAGACAAGCCTTGCGAGCTTCCGTCTGCTGTTGATAACTATTTTCGTAACCACACTCTGCGCCCGGTGAATATGGTGGAACAGATGGCTCTATTCCCCCACGGAAGAGGTGAGTCACGAAATATACAAAACTCAGTATTATTGGTAAGAATCCACCTGCAAACAAATCCACCATGCCCCCATTCCCCAAAATCCTTGCCACCACAGCCCTGTGCCTTGCGGGCGCCACTGCCGCAACGTGGGCGGTCATGTTTCTTGCCGGTGTGTTCTTTGCCATCATGTCACAATCTTGAGAACGGTAGTTATGGAAAAGCATAAGGGTGTATACAGGACATTGGGCAGCTTGCTGGCGCTACCGGTGCTGGGCGGGTATGTGCTGGCGGTCTTCATAATGGCCGCTCTCATGATTGCCCTGACCAACGAACCGGTTTTCACGGTAAGTCAGGATGCTTACAGCACCCTCGGTTATCATCGACTGGTGGAGCTGGAGACGAAAAACCTGAGAGCCACAGGCAAGGTGGAGCTACCCGGCATCGGGAAGATTGACGACGCAGCCCTCTTTGTCGAACACCGGGGAAAATGGTACACAGCTCCCCATATCCATTGTGGCGCGTGGGAGCTGAAGTTCACCCCGGAGCAGGCATATCAGCTTGCCGGCCGTTTCGGATACGGAGGTTCGTACGACCAAGCGTATCGCTACACCGACTCACCCGCAACGACTTTTGATGACACCGCTGTCCGCTTGTTGGGGCGACAGCATGGGCATATCATCGAAGTACTGGGGATTGCCGATTACAATGGCCATTATGATGAACATCTGGTCCTTTCCCCCGTTAGCACATTGGTATTACTTGCATTGTGCCTGCTGGAGGTAGCCGCCATGGTCGGCGTATGGTGGCTGTTCCGCAGGTACCCGCGACAGTCTTTCTTACCGGTGTGCATGATTGCGCTGGCCTTGCTCATCATACCGGCAGCCATCCTAGTATGGACCAGCGTTGTCGTTCACGCCGATGAAGCCCCAGCCCCGGCGCCACCCCTTATCATCGCTGTGGCAATAGCATGTATTGTGCACGCTGCCCGGAGATTGAAGGCACAGGCATGAGTCCCGCATCCGGCCATCGCTTGCAAGTGGCTTTTTATCCCCTTGCAAGCGATGTTTCATTTTAGGTTGCGACTCGCTGAAAAATGGCACTTAATCATCTGATTCTGTGTAGCTTGCCAGTTCGAAACATCTTTGCTTGTCACAGAGTTGCTATCGCCCCAAAATTGCCTAAGCTCACAGAATCGACAGATTGTAGATTCGAGACTTCTTTAGTGAACCTAACATGAATTCGCGCTTAGGAAAACGGGCTTAGGCATGCTTAGGCTTTTTGGCCTTTTTGGGGCGTTTTGCGCCCGGCGGGGCGGTGGCATCGCTTGCAAGCGTGCAAAGCCTAAGCGTGCGAGGGTATTGAAAATCAATGCAAAACAAAAACCGAACCAGATTGATTTCTGATTCGGTTTCTTGTTTTAGCTGGAGCATAGCGGACTCGAACCGCTGACCCCTTCAATGCCATTGAAGTGCTCTACCAGCTGAGCTAATACCCCGCTTTGTGGTGTGTCCTATGAGGACGGGCGAAGTATACACGGTTTTGATGCGTTTGGCAAGTAAAAAAAGTAAAAAATGTGATTTTTTTGTAAAAATGGGGCAAAATGGTACTTAATAGTTATTCAGCAGACAATCCGGCTCAGGGCACAAAAATTGCCGATGCTGAAATATGAGCACTTTATGAATTATTTGAAAAAATTTTCTTACAAAATATCGTTTTTGTGTTGACAAAACGGCTAGAAAGATATAGAATGGCCGCGTCCTTGGAACCAGACGTAAAATTGGTTCTTGGGTCCGAAAAGGGTCCATTTCATAGGGTAGTTGGGCTCCCGGTGGTCTTCGGATCGCCGGGAGACTTCCTTTTACGGGGGTAAGAATGTTAAATAGACGTTGAAAATGGTGTCAAAATTCAGTCTTTGAAATAATAGTTAAGTAACGATAAATAATAATATCTATTCTGCTTGTCGGGCGGGTAGTTTAAGGCAAGCCCGAAAAGAATCGCAGCCAAGCGCGCACGCAGCGCGCCTAACTGCGACACTTTCAACATTGAAAATTCAACTTTTTTACGCGCGGCGACGGCGAGAAGCCAAGCCGCACAGAGCCAGCAGCCCCAAGGTGGTTGTTGTGGGCTCCGGCACGTTGCTAGGCACGATACCGCCCGTCTCAAAGGGAGATACATTCACCTCCGCATACGGCGTCACCCCGGTCTCTTCACCTTGGTTGCCCGCTGCATACAGCACCACCGTTCCCGTGGCATCCCCCGTCTCTCTCAACAAACCGACGGCAGCCAAGCTGTCAGTCGTTGCCGCAGGTTGCCCGCCGACCCAACACGTACCGCCACTCATATCGTAGCGTTTGGAGCCCAAATAAAGAGAGTCAAAATACTCACTACCGGCAAAAAAGGCCATCGTGTATGTCTTATCCACACTCAGTATCACGTCATCCTGCGCATGGAAGACAAGTTCCCCCCAATGCTTATCGGCATTCCCGCATACCCAATCCGTCTTGCCCACCAGCATCCACGTGGTGGCATCGCCATTTACCTGCTTTTCATAAATGCCGATACCGAACCCCGTTGTCATATTGCTTTGCGTATACCCGGCGGGGTACACCGTCAGCGTCACAGAGTTCAGAATCCCGTATTGATACTTATCGTAATCCCATTGCCCATTGTTTGCAACCAGCCAGCTGCCTTGGGAAATGGAAAAATCCAACCCGCCATAACCGGCATGCGCGGCTGTGGAGGAAAACGTCACATCCTCAGCCGTTGCAAGCCCGGCCAAGGCAATGAGTGTGCTTAAAGTCTGTTTCATTGTTATTGATAATCCCCGCATGTGCCTGTACAGCACCTGTACACACACGCACCGGGAGAGAGTTTGAGAGTGTTCACGCTGCGCACCGCCTCCCCACATAACTTGTTCCATAAAAAAGCATGCAGAAAATTGCCCGCGCACTTGTTATACTATAGCATCAAAACTGCCTTGTACAGAAGAAATCGCGTATTCATCCCCTAAAATAACACATTTTATAACGATACAGACACAAAATCCCTCAAAAAATTAGGAAAATTACCCAAAAGCGTGCAAAAACTGTTTTTCTGCTCAGCGGAGGGGGCTTCGCACCAAGCGCAAATACTTCTGCTCAATGAGACTGAAATCAGAGTATGGGAAAAAGCGGAGCAAAGGGAAAATATACTCTGCATATACTTTACTAAATACCCTATTTGTGATACAATCATCGAAATAAGAAAAATAAAGACACCTCGATAAGTCATCAGATTTATTGTCAATTTCATCACTTTAACAGAATACAATTTATCGGAATATGCGGAAGATAGAAGTATGTTGCACGTCGGTATTTGAGGCGAAGGAGGCAGCGGCGGGGGGAGCGGTGCGCGTGGAGCTGTGCACGGCGATTACCTGCGGTGGTGTGACGCCGAGCCATGGGATGATACGCGGGGTGGTGGAGGCTCAGCTTGGGTTGGATGTGAATGTGTTGATACGCGCAAGAGACGGCGGTTTTTGTTTCTCTGATGAGGAGGTGGAGACGATGTGCCGCGACATTGAGTTTTGCCGAGAGACAGGCGTGCACGGCGTAGTAATAGGCGCGCTGACGCGTGAGGGGCTGCTTGATATGGAGGCCTGCCGCAAGATGGTGGCCGCAGCGGGTGATATGTCCATCACCTTCCACCGCGCGTTTGATGTATGCCCCTGCCCGTTTGAGGCTCTGGAGCAGATTATTGAGTTGGGCTGTGACCGTTTGCTGACCTCCGGCCAACAGGCTACGGCAGAGGAGGGTGCGCCGATGATTGCGGAGCTGGTGAAGCGCGCGGCGGGGCGTATCATCATTATGCCCGGGGCCGGGGTAAAGCCCGGTAATATTGCGGCGATTGAGCAGATGACGGGTGCCACGGAGTTTCACTCTACCGCGGCGGTGGATGATGTGGATTATGCCTACCGCGGGGAGACGGTGTCTTTTGCGGCGTACCCGCAGCGTGAGGGTGTGATACGCCACTCTGCCAAAGAGGTGGTTGCACAGCTGGTAAACAACAAGTAATTGCCAATTCTGCGGATACGATTTGCGCCTGACGGTCGTCAGTGAAATCTCGTGACTGACGCTGCACGGCGCAAATAGAAATTAAGGGTACTCCGAGTGGATACAATTACATAAAATTCAAGTTGCCGAACTGAAAACTTCGCGGCATGCGCCGCTCCATGATTTATCCCGATTCTGCGTTCAAAATAGACAGAACGTTCTAATTGTTTCCACGCGTTAAAGGTACTTGATGAGGTGATAAACAGAGGACACCAAATTAATAGGTGTTTCTACAACAAAAAGAGCCGCTGCGGCCGGCAATGCATACAGCCCCCGCCACGTTATATGACGAGAATCCGTGCGGGTGTCCAGCTCTCGGGTGATTACCATATGCGGCGTGTTGCCGACAGGGTCTCGGCGCGCGTGCTCCATGGGGAATGTGGCCTCTTGCCATTCGGCATCGGGGGCGTAGCCCATGCCGTTTTTCCCACGCACGAGTTCCCAGCAAAGGGTGGTGGATTCTGAGCCGGGTATCACGGTGCGCTCCCAGCAGGAGGGGCCTACAATGTTTTCGCCGAACGAGGACCAAGAAGACTTACGCGTCCACTGCACGCGTACACGTGTGCCACGGCGATACGGCTTGCCCCCGTGCATGTAGTGTACCATTGGTTTATCTACCAGCACGCCATCATATTCAAACGCATGTTCATACACACGCGCGTGATTTACCAAACAACTGCTCAGGCACGGCAAACAGAGCAAGCTTACAACAGCACAAAGGGTAGAGATACGGGATTTCATTGCGGTAATAAGATGTATGATTGATTTAAATACAAGGGGTCTGTGGAGCCGTCCTCCGGCAACTGAAAATGCCCGATTTCCAACCCATGGCAAAAGGAGAGCGGCTTACCGGCGGCATCAAAAGCAACTGCCGCATAGCGCATGTACAAATAATCGCCATGCCTAAAATAAGACGTGGGGGTATCGTATTCCTCATCTGCATGGTTGTAGTAAAAGTGCACGCAGCCCTTGCCCTGCGGGAGGGGCGAATAGCTTTCCCCCACCACCGCGGGCACCCGCAGCATACAGGCACGCGCTTTTTTGCGGGTAAGCTTGCTGCCCGTCTTTGCGAGCTGCAATAGTTGCTGCTCCCAAGTAGAGGGTGCGGCGTCAACCGCATTCAACGATTTTGATTTGTAATTATGCCGTTTTTCCCAAGCATCATCATACACACAGATAAATGAGTAAGATTCCTGCGCGCCGCCATATATAACGCCTATGCAAATAAGGTGGTCTTGCCTGAACAAAAGGAGCACCCGCGGTGCGGCAGAATCTGCAGTGGCGGCATAGGCCAACACGCTGTATTGCGCAGCATACGCAGCAGACACACGAGCCGGCACGGGCAAAGCTTTGCCGGACATCAGGCTTTTTACCTGAGCAGGGCCGGTATCGTATAAACGCAACTTCAACAGGGCTGAGACCGTGGCAGACCAGTCTTGCGGCACCGTGGCGGCGGGTGCCGCTTGCTCGGCGGGCTTGTGCAGAGAAACGGTTACCCGCGGCTCACCGTTGCCGAAAGCGGGCAAGACCATGCACAAGATTAACAAAAGAGTATACAGAAAGCGTCCATTCATACGGCTGAGAGTTGATTTTTTTCACGGCTGCGGGTGGGGGCAACCTTTCACCGCAATACGCGCATCCTGCATACGTGCTTGGGTGATGGTGGCGGCAAAGTCCAGAAAATCAATATCACTGAGGCGCAGCGGTGTATAAAAATCCAAGGTTTGATACGAACCTGCGGTGGGGTCTGAATAGGTATAGGCCGTATGCAGATGAATGACATGCCCGTTGCCCAAGCAGAGGATATAACCGCCCTCATCCTCCCCATCGTCATAAATGCCACACAGGGGCGCGCCGAAGAGCTGCTCATGCGGATTCATGATGCACATGGGGTCTGCCGTACGCGGTATGGGCTGCGCATCTGCCGCGGGGGCAGGCACATATTCAAAGGCCCCGAAGGAGGCATAATGCAGGCAACACCCCTCAAAAACAAACCAAAACTCATACAGCTCCCCGCCCTGCTCCCCCGTTTCGGAAAAGCGGTACAAAACATCACGCAAAGGTGAATCTATTTGCGGAGCGGTGGCGTGCATGGTTATTGTAGGGTATTGTAACAAAACACTGCCCTAGGCGTCAAGAGAGAAAAGGGGGTATTTAATGTTGAATGGTTAATGTATAGAAATTTGCACATTGAACTTGGCATGTTGTAAATACCCAATTCTTTCTATCGCTCATGCCGTGGAAAAAAATCCGCCCCACGGCACGGATGCCATGGGGCGGATAAGATTTAAGCAGCTGATGTCAGCGTGGAGATTTACTGAGCATCGTACTCAGCCTGAGCTTTCTCCTGAGCCTCGTTGTAGGCCTTCTGGGCGGCGTCTTTGTCAGCACCCTCAGCCTTGGCGGCGGCATCATAGAGAGCCCACAGGTTGTACTTGGCAACAGCCTCTTTCTGAGCCGTGGTGTAAGCAGCGGCGGCGGCATCTGTGGCAGCCTCATCCTCAGGGGAAGCCCAAGCGTGGGTGTAGCCCTTCACCTCGTTCCAGTGACCGCGGGTGAAGTCGGGGAAGGATACGGCGCAGTTGCCGTTGTCCATGGAGAGGGAGCCGAGCTCAGCCAAGCAGCACCACTCGGCAAGGTCATATACATCCATATCCAGGGGCAAGCCGTTCTGCAGGCAGTATACCATGCGAACATCCATGAAGAAGTCCATACCGCCGTGGCCGCCTACCTTCTCAGCCATCTCACCGTACTTCTTGATGATGGGGTGGCGGTAGTGCTTGCGCAGAGCCTTCATGTTTTCCTCAGACATGAAGGAGTGGGAGTCAAGGTCCTCCAGGTCGGGGGCACCTTCGGAGCCCTTCATGTGGTCGCCCTCAAGCACGAAGCCCTCAATGGGGTACTTGTTGGCGAAACCGCGGGTACCGGTAAGCTGGAAGAGACGGTTGTAGGGCTGGGGATTCATGACGTTGTGCTGAATCTCAACAACCTTGCCGTTCTCGGTGCGCATAAGGGTGGTGGTGTGGTCACCGTTGCGGAACTCGGGGCAAGCCTTGCCGGTCTTCTTCTCTACATATTCCTTACCGTGGAAGGAGGCGGTATCCATGGCAACAAGGGTCTTGAAGCGGTCACCGCGGTGAATGTCCATCACCTGAGCAACGGGGCCGAGGCCGTGGGTGGCATATACGTCGCCACGGTTCTCCTTGTTGTATTTCATGCGCCAGCCGAGCTCCTCGGGGTCATTGGCGGGGTTTACCCAGTATTCATCCCAGAAGGGGTCCAGGTTGTGGATGTATGCACCCTTGGCGTAAATTACCTCACCGAACACGCCTTTCTGGGCCATGTTGAGGGCATCCAGCTCAAACCAGTCATAGCAGCAGTTCTCAAGAATCATGCAGTGCTTGCGGTTCTTCTCAGAGAGGTCGATGAGCTCCCAGCACTGCTCCAGGTTCATGGCGCTGGGTACCTCAATGGCGGTGTGCTTGCCGTTCTCCAATGCGCACTTGGCAACGGGGAAGTGGTGATCCCAGTCTGTGGCAACGTATACAAGGTCAACGTCGGGGCGCTTGCAAATCTCTTCATAACCGTACTCACCGTAGTAAATATCGGCAGGGGCAAGGCCGGCCTCACGCAGGTACTTCTGGCACTTTTCAGCGCGGTCGCGGTGGTAGTCGCAAAGGGCAACAACTTCTACACCCGGAATATGGGTGAAACGGGCAACGGCACCCGGGCCACGCATGCCGAGGCCTACGAAAGCCACGCGCACGGTCTTCATCTTGGGAGCGGTAAGGTTGAGAACATGGGTCTGGCCCTCTGCACGGGCCGGAGACTCTACAACCAGAGTACCCTTATCCCAATGAGTTTTGGTGGAAGGGGACAGAGACTGAGCCTGAAGACCGCTCAAAGAGAAGAGGGCCGCCAGGGTCAAGGCGATTACTTTGTTGAGTTTCATATAATCTATCTTGTTTGATTATTAAGGTGCTGCAATATACAGCAACCCATCCCCGCCCGATTTCCGAGCTGCCGCAGCGCAAACAAATACACTACCGGCAGAGGGCGGGCATCGTTCAAAGTGTACCTGTTTTACACGCACACGTCAAGCAAGAAGTGCGTACACACGAATACCTATTGAAAAAGAATGATTTTATATGGCAGGGCGTGCCGGACGCGGCGGTTTTGTCTGCAAAAAAGCGGTTACGGCAGCTTGCACTACCGCAACCGTCTTGTTATGGGTCAGGGTTTATTGTTTGGGGAACAGCTCCATCAATTCTTTTTGCTCTTTGATGAGCGAGAAGGCTTTTCTGACCATGGAGCGGGTTTCATTGAGCAGGCTGAGGTAAAGTATGCCGTTGCGCATGCCGCCTTCATCCTGAGAATCACGCATGAGGTGGCGCGTAATGCAGTCCGCAAACTCAATGCTGAGGTCAGAGGCGTGAGCCATGACGAGCTCAAACTCCGTGTAGTCACCGGTTCTGAGCAGGTCACTCATTTCCGGGTAGAAACGCCCTACTTTGTCGGCCATATCCAGCAGGTCTGCCCCCTGCTCTGCATTAAGGCCGGCATGGTTATTGTCTATGTGCTTGTAGCAGAGTTTGACGATGGCCAGCAGGTTTTCCGCCACGCTCAGCGAGCTTTCATGCAAGCGGTAGAGCACTTGGGCCTGCGGGGCATGTGCGGGGTCTATGTTTTGCAGTGTGGGCAATACTTCATCCTCTTTTACGGCGCGCAGTGCACGGCAGATATCACGTGATTTGCGGCGCAGGTTTTTGAGGGTGCCCAGGTCTTCTGCCAGCAAGGCCTGCACGGTGCCGCGGTAGATGCTCAGCGCGGTGGCCAGGCGGTCCGCAGAGGCTACGCCGAGCTCTTGCACAGCGGCGCGGTTGCTGAGGTCTATGAGCTGCACCTCATGCTTATCTCGGTTGCGGTAGGCAACGGCGTTTTTGACCAGCACCACCACGGCCAACACCACCATGGCTGCCACACCCCACATACCGCCGTACATCATGACCGTGGCTGCCAAGAATGCCGCCGTAACCGCGCCGATACCCGTCATGAACCAACCGCCGATAACCGTCAGCACACCCGTGATGCGGTACACGGCACTGTCTCTGCCCCATGCGCGGTCTGCCAAGGAGGAGCCCATGGCTACCATGAAGGTTACATAGGTGGTAGAGAGCGGCAATTTCATACCGGTGGCAAGGGAGATGAGCAAGGCGGCCACGGTGAGATTGACAGAGGCGCGGATGAGGTCAAACGCCGTGCCATCGTCTTCTGCGGCATCCAAGGGGCGGAAGCGGGATTCTACGAATTTTGCCACGGGTGCCGGGGTAACACGGGCTACCAGGCCGGCCAGTTTGCGGGTATAGCGCACGGCGGCACGCGCAGGCAGGCAAGAGCCGAAACGCTCTTTTGCCACACCGTTGCCGCGGGCCAACTTCACCTCGGTCTCAATCACCGTGCGGGCTTTGCGGGAGAACACCAGTGCCAGCACCATTACCATACCGGCCCCGAACAGCCACAGCACATTGACCTGCACGGGGGCCATGAGGCTGCCCATCTTCAGCGTGCTCAAATCTCCCCCGGCTGCCACGTAGTCTGCCGCAACAAAGTAAGAGTCTTTGGCAGCCATGAACACGCCTATGAAGTTTACCAAGTCATTACCGGCAAATGCCAGTGCCAATGCCCCCGTGCCTGCCAGCACGGCCAACTTGAGGGAGTTTACTTTGAACACGTATTGCAACACGGAGCAAAGAGCCGCCCACACCGCAAAGGCCACGGCGGTGGCCATGCCTATGTTGTCATTCAGTTGCGCCATGAGCTCTTTGCTGATAAGGGTGCTGCCCTTGAGCCCCTTGAATACGGCAAAGTAGGTGATGGCCGTTAACGCCACGGCGCACCACAATGTACCTATGTATTTGTAAGCAGCTTTGTAACGGAAGCTGAACAGCAGGCGTGAGAACCACATGACTACACAGCCGCAGGTAAATGCCACCAGCACCGAGCAGAAGATGCCGGATATCATCTTGAAGCATTCATCCGTATTGATGTAGTCGCTCAGCACCTGAGAGGCGGCGGGGTCATGCGCCATGATGAACAGGGCCACGGCTATGGCCGCGCCCAAGAGCTCGCACACCAAGGAAACGGTGGTAGAGGTGGGCAAGCCGAGTGTGTTGAACAAATCCAGCAAGATTACGTCCGTAAGCATCACGGCCAAAAACAGAATCATAATATCATCAAACCCGAACATGGCGGGCATAAACACGCCTTTGCGGGCAATCTCCATCATGCCCGTTGAAAAGGCGCAGCCAATCAGCACGCCCACTGCCGCCACGCCGAACAGTACGGCTCGCCCGGCAGCCTTGCTGCCCACCGCACTGTTCAAAAAGTTTGCGGCATCATTAGAAACACCTACCACCAGGTCATATATGGCCAGCAGCAGCAAGAGGCCCAGTATCACTATGTATATCGTACTCATACGTTTTTCGTCTTCTGTCTGTAATAGATGCCTTCATTTAAGAAGAATTGCCGTTCTTTTTCAAGATTTGTATGGTGAAGTATATGCCCGATTGAATGTGACTTTTCCGTCACACAAAAAATCTTGCACCGCCCCCCGCGCAATGCTAAAATGCGGTCAGCAAAAAAATGTCCAAACACATCATACTTGTAGAAGATGACGAAGACATCGCAGCCTTGGTGGCCTATAATCTGGAGCGACAGGGCTGGCATTGCACGCCCGTTCACCATGGTACCGAGGGGTGGGAAACCATACGCAAAGAGATTCCCGATTGCGTGATTCTTGATATGATGCTGCCGGGCATGGACGGCATGCAAATATTCAAAAACATGAAAGAACACCGCCACACGGCGGAGATACCCACCTTGTTTTTAACCGCCCGTACGGAGCTGGAGACGCGCTTGGAGGGTTTGCAGTTGGGCGCAGATGATTATATAGGCAAGCCATTCAGCAGCAAAGAGCTTGTTTTGCGGGTGCGCAATATTCTGAACCGCGCCAATACGGGTGCAACGCGCATGCTGATTCATGCCGGCCCCATTTGCCTTAACAAAGCCGGGTTGCAAGCTACCTTGGATGGTCAGGATTTGGAGCTTACTACGGCGGAGTTCAAGCTGATGGCTTACCTGATGGAGCGACCGGGCAAGGTGCAAGAGCGCTACGAGCTGCAACACGAAGTGCTGGGCTATGCGGATACAACGCAAACCCGTGCGCTGGATACGCATATCAAAAGGCTGCGTCAAAAACTGGGGGCGTATGCAGACTGCATTGTCACGGAGCGAGGCGTGGGATATTATTTCACCGCAGAACCGGCGGGCAACTGATTACGGGGGCAGCTAACAATACTATGGTCAGTTGGGATATCATACCGGGTTTAATGCTGCTGGCATTTGTGCTGCCGTTTCTCTTTTTGCACAATAAAATAAAAAGCCTGAGCACCCGCGCCCGCAATGAGCACAACACGGCAAGGCAGCTGCGCCGCATGCTGGCCGAGTTGGAGGAGCATGTGCGCCGAGACCAGTCTGTCATTTTAGAGTCCTTGGGTACGCCGTTTGTTCTCATGAGAGCAAGCGGGCGCATTGTGGTAGCCAACAAAAATGCGGGCAAGTTGTTCGGCCTATCTGAGCCGGCCGGTGTGAATTTGCTGCTGGTTTTGCCGGAGGGTGAGCTGAGATTGTTTGTGAAACAAGCCACGGAGTCTGCCGACAAAGTGCAGGCCACGGTGCGCATACCGAGCCCCGATGGGGAGCGTACCTACCACGCCACGGCATCCCGACTCAACACGAGGGAACGCTACATCGGCATTGTGTTTCTGGATATTACCGAGGAACACCGCACGCAGGTCATACGCAGGGAGTTTGTCTCCAATGCGTCTCATGAGCTCCGCACACCGCTTACCCTCATCATGGGGTATTTGGAGGCACTGATGGATGACCCCGACACCGCAGAAAACCCGGCCATGCGGCAGCGTGCCTTGGGTATCATGAAGCGCAATGCAGACCGCATGGCGCGTTTGGTGACAGACATGCTCATGTTATCTCGCGTAGAAACGCCGGGCTCTGCCTACTTAAAGCGTGAAACATTTGACTTGAGCGGCCTGATTACCGAGGTATTGCAGCGGTTGGAGCCCATGATTACGGCGCAGCAGGCCACCATAGAGCAACAAATTGAGCCTGCACCCTTCTTGATTACCGGGGATAGTTTTTATTGGGCGCAGGTGCTGTTCAATTTGGTAGAAAACGCGCTGAAAAATAATCCCGACTCTGCCATTAACATCCGCATAACCGCCGAGGCAGATGCAGACGGCACACGCCGTATCACCGTGCAAGATAACGGAGTAGGCATACAGGAGAACGCCATGCCGTACATCTTTAACCGATTCTACCGCGCAGACTCAAGCGGCAAAATCAAAGGAACGGGGCTGGGGCTTGCCATTGTTAAACATGCGGTAGAAGCCCATGGGGGCACGATTGCGGCAGAATGCTCCCCCGGTGTGCGCACCGCATTTATTATTACCCTGCCGCCCCAAGCCGTCCCTACCGCTATTTAGCAGAGATTTGGGCACATTTTGTGTTGTCATGCATCTGTTGATATGCTAGAATACGGGTGTTATGTTAAAAGGTATTTCTCCCGTTGTATCACCTACACTTCTGAAAATCCTGGCCGAAATGGGCCATGGAGATGAGATTGTGTTTTCCGACGCCCACTTCCCGGGCCACACGTTCAACAGCAATGTAGTACGCGCAGACGGCTTGGGGGTAGACACCCTGTTGGCCGGCATTATACCGCTGTTTGAGCTGGATGCCTACGCCACCCCCGTTATCATGATGGAGGCCGTACCCGGCGATACGCTTGACCCCGCCGTAGAAGCCAAATACCGCAAGGCCTTGGGCTATGAGGGCGAGATTGAGCGTGAAGAGCGCTATGCTTTCTATGAGCGTGCCAAAAAGGCCTATGCCGTTGTTGTAACCGGCGAGACCGCCAAATACGGCAACATCATCATCAAGAAAGGTGTAACCCCCGTTTGCTGATAACGCTGTGTTCCGCATCTGCAAAACCATAGAGCTGGAGAGCGGGCACCTGCTCTCCAAGCATCCGGGCAGCTGTCAATTTCCCCACGGCCATACACGCAGTGTAGAGCTGGTATTTGCCGCCGACACGCTGGATGAAAATGACATGGTGGTGGATTTCAAGGCCATCAAAGAGATGATGGGCGACTTTTTGCAAAAGTTTGACCATTCTCTCTGCATGAATACGCAAGACCCGCATTTTGAGGAGTTCCGCCGCATATACGGGGAGCGCATTATTCCCTTTGATAAGCAGGACCCCACCAGCGAGGCTATGGCGCACACCGTGTACCGCTTTGCGGCAGATGCCCTGGCCAATGCCGCCCAAGGTATCGGCACGGCTTACCCCGTGCGCAGCTGCGTTCGCTTGGAGCGCGTGCGCGTATGGGAGACTTCCTCCAGCTGGGCAGAATACGCAGAATAATACAGGTATGCAGCAAATATGGCTTCAGCGGGATACGGCTCACAAAGACCTCATCATCTACATGCTGGGGTGGGCTGCCACACCTAATGCCATACAGCACATCGCTACCCCGGGGTACGATGTGCTGGCGTGCTGCAATTATACAGCACTGACACCCCTGCACGCGGAAGATTTTACCCGCTATCGCCGCATTTACCTTTTTGCCTGGTCATTCGGCATTTGGGTGGCAGAGCAATGCTGCAAAGAGCTGCCGCTGTACCGCGCCGTAGCCCTGAACGGTACCCCCTACCCCGTGCACCCCGAGTGGGGCATGCGCCTGCGTGTGGTGCTGCGCAGCATGCGGGCCATGGCTAAAAGCGGGGCTGATAACCCCTTTGCCGCCGATGCCGAGGAGGGCCGATACATGCCCGCAGGGCCCTACCCCGACCGCACGGCAGAAGAAAAGGTGGACGAGCTTATGTACCTTGCCGGCTTGGCAGAGTCAAACTCCGCCGCCCACCTGCATTGGGACAAAGCCTATATTGCTGATAAGGACGAGATTTTCCCGCCTGCCCGCATGTGGGCGTATTGGCAAACAGCGGGGCTGGGTACAGGCTTTGACTCTTGGCATTACCCCTTTGCCAACCCTGCTATCGTGCTTGACGAATTGCAGGGTTGACTCGCTTGCGCGCAGGGGTATCAGAAGCGGAACACGCCCTGCAACTGGAATACGAACTCACCGCTGCGGTCGGTTTGCCCCGCCGGGTTGAAGATGTATTGAACGTCCGGCTGCAAGAAGAATGTGGGCGTTACCTGAATCACGGCACTCAGCTCCAGCCCGTACTCGTTGCGATTGCGGCACGGCTCGAATGAATCCGCCGCACGGGCCCACATAAAGCCGAAGGCCAGCTGATCATGGTTGGCCTTGCTGCCCCAGCCGCTCTCACTGAACGGAGCCTGCAACACCAAACCCGTGGTAACGGCAGCTTTCACATTATTGACAGCGGCGGCATCCGTATCCATCACGCCGCAGCGGGCAAACCATCCCAGCGGGGAGTTTTTGCCGAGCTGCTGTTGGATATTGATGGCGGCTCCGCTTCCGGTCTCACCCTCGTGGTCGGTAATGGCATATTGGAAACGGTACACGCCCGGCCCCATACCGAAAAAATCTTCCGTAATCCAACCGAACTCCGACACATGCACCCAAGAATGGCTGCTGATGTGGCGGAACGGGTTTTGATTTACCCCGGCCTCCGTACCCGTGGTGGCGTACAAGGCATAAAAACTCTCACAAGGTTGCCATGCCGTCAGGAACCCGAAATTGGCCCAAGGCAAGGGTAAGCAGGGGTTGCAGGTAAATGCGGAGTTCATTAAATTACCGTTCCATGAGGCAGAATAGGTGTTCTGGTCAAGGTAAGACGATGTATCAATGGAGCCTACCATGCCCACCCACTTGCCATCTGCAAGGCTGTACCCCAACGCCAAGTGCGGAATATACACGCCGTTACCACCGCGCAATGATGACTGGGGGTTGCTCAAGCTGCCGATGGTGCTTTGCACACCGGCACGGCGCTCATTGAAACGGATTCCCTGCCCCCAATCTGCCTCAAAACTCAGGAACAGGCCTTGACTGTTGTCTCGCTTCTTGAGCAAATACCACACGCCGCTTGCCGAATTATTGGTGGCAACAAAGTCGTTTCTCCCGCCGGCTGACGGCGGCACCACACCGGCGTATCCCATGGTAAGCGTTACATCATACTGCAAACCATAACGCGATAACAAGGATTTGACTTGCTGCGCACTGTGGGATATCATGTCATCTTTCACCCACCAACTGGGTTCTACGGCCGTATTGCCGGGCACAAACAGACCATCCAAATACGGCATGAACTTTTGCGGTTTTGCCGGCAGAAACTCCCAGCCGCCCATGGTAAGCTCCCCGCCATGGCTGCGTTGCAACACCTTTGCGTGCGTTGCCACACCGGGATATCGGCGCACATGTTGCTGCAGCGGGTGCATGGCGGCTCGCAACGCTTGTGCATGCTCCTCCGGCAACACATACGGGTTACGACCGTATGACGTGTCCAAATAGCCCTCCTGCTCTCCGGCACTTGCCATAGCAGTGGTACTTACCCCCAGCATTGCTGCTGCCAACAGATATTTTTTTGTTTTCATTTTCATGATTCAGTCATGATGACGCTTCGGCATGCTCTTTGGTTGAATAACAAACAGATTACCCCACTCCCGACAAAAAAATGCGTATGTTTTTCAAAAAAAGCTTGCACTGCTGCGGCTTTCCCGCTACAATCGCCCCGCAACCCAGCCGTTGCAATTACAGAACGCGCAGTTAGCTCAGTGGTAGAGCACATCCTTCACACGGATGGGGTCACAAGTTCGAATCTTGTACTGCGTAGCAAAGAAAAGCCGTAAGTTTTAATGACTTACGGCTTTTTCTTTGGCGTAAAATCAAGAGCCTAAAAATGCGCAAAAATGTGCATTGTAAGCAAAAACGTGCATTTTTGTGTTTGCCAAGTGTTTGCCGTGATGGTATTCTGACAACATGGCAAGGCAGCAAGATTTTTCCATATCATACAGTGAATCCAGGGCGCGGGCGGGAAGAACGCCTTGGCTCTTGGTAATCCCGGCAGCGTTTTCCCCTGATGGCAAGCGAAAGCAACAGGCTTTTTCCTCAGAGCGCAAGGCCAGAGAAGCCCTGCGCCAAGCCCAACAGCAGCGCCAAGCGCTGGGCCCTCTTGCTGAGCAAATACCACCACCGGCACATCTAGCCGCGCTGGCCGTGGCAGAGTCTACCATCGCGCCCTTCGGCCTCACGTTGCAGAACGCCGCTACCTTTGCAGCCATCTGCATGCAAGAATGCGGCAACCTCAGCCACGCCCTCAAGCTCATGCGCTGGGCAGCAAGCCACTACAAAGAAACCCCGTGGCCCGTCATCACTCTCAAAGAGGCCATAGACCAATATCAAGCAGCAGCCACGCACTTGGCACGCGCCACCAAAGACACCCGCCGCTACGCCTTTGCTGCCCTCTACAAGCACGCCACCCTCTACTGCGAGAACACCACCCTCTCAGACATCACCCCCGCCAACCTCCGCCCCGTGCTGGATGCCGCACCCCTCACCCAACAAATGCGCGGCAACGTCTACAAATGCCTGCGCGCCCTCTTCACATGGGCGGCAGAGCAAGCCCTCATGCCGCCCGCCAACCCCATGGCCACCATACGCCCACCGGTGATACAAGAGGCAGAGATACACCCCCCCCCCCCCCCCCCCCCCCGCGCCCCCCCCCCCCCCCCCCCCCCCCTCCCCGCCGCCCCCCCGGGCCTCGCCC
>JAZRBG010000046.1:0-94226 GCA_045634945.1 Akkermansia sp.
CAAGTACTTCAAAAACACAACACCGAGCATGGTAGGAGATTTCTCCTCCATGCTCAATCTTTTTGTGCTTTTCTCTATTACTTTTCTCCGTCTTTTTCTCTTTCTCCAGCGGCTCATTCCACAATGTTAGACGAAGAGCCATTTTGATTTCAAACGTGCTGAAGTTTTTTACACAAAGCGCAATTTCTCATGGTATGCTCCGGAAAGTGCATGCCCCAGCCAGTTGAGGAAGCGGTATTATTCCCCGCAAAGTATACCTGCGGAACAGAAGACTCTCTCTTGGGGGTATTATGTTGCTTACGGTCCCGTATGGTGCACAGATGCCTTGGGGAATGTTGCCATAGGGGCGGTAGAGGGTGTTGCCATGGCACCGTTTGTCATCTGTTTTGGTGGGGTTTATCTGTTGCTCAAGGCGACCAGTGTGCATGGCCTGTGATACCGGACCATGATTTTTTCAACTTTTTTTGACGGTTTTGCCATTGAAATGTGTTAAATAGAGTAGAGAGAGAAAATAGAAAGACATCTATCAATGAACATTATGATGCGTAAAACGGCATGGATAGCATTGCAACTGTTGACGGTACTGGGTGTTATTGTAGGCTTGGTGGCAGGTTGTTGCCTGCTTTGGGAGCTGACAGATGTGTATATGATTAACGGCCATATATACACCCTGCCGGTAGAAGAACAGGCTTCCGTTTGGCAGCATGCCGTAGCAGAACTTGTGGATGACGGTATTGTATACGGCTTGGTGGCGGCGGTGGCATTGGGGGTATCATTGCTTACCGGTATAGTCGCTGCCGTTATGGCTTTTTTCATTAAGCCGTCATCTCAACAATGAACCATATGCGCAAATTGCTGATAGCCGTATGCCTTGAGGCGGTAGTGTTTGCTTTGGCTATGTGGCTGCATGTGGTTATTAACTACGCCTCTTGGTGCCAATGGGAATCCCCGGCATTGTGGGATTGCACGTGCGCGTTGTCAGATGCCTCATTGTGGATAGCCGTGGCGCAGTACATGGCCGTTAGCACGGCGTTTTTGCTGGCTTGGTTGGTGTGGAATTGGCCGGGCCATAAACTCAGCTACATTTTGTTGGCTTGGGGGATTACGTGGCTGCCGATGGCTTGGGTTGCTACGGAGGATTGCGCACGCCTGCCGGATGGCCCCATGGATTTGCCGCTCTACCTGTTTGCCTCGCCGTTTTTTACCGTCTTTTGCGTGGCAGAGGCGTTATTGATAGTTTTTTTCATTAAATCTCCCCGTAAAGTTTGATATGAAACAGCTAATCATAACCAAGTTGATGCCGGCTGCTGCTTGTTTTGCAACAGTGCAGGCGGCGGATGTTTTTCCTTTTGAGCAAGAGCTGGATGCCTGCTTAGCCCAATTGAATGCCATAAGTGGCAACATGGTAGATGCCGCAAGTGCAGAGGCTTATGCGGCATCGTATCATGTTGAGTCCGATTTGCTGCGTTTGTTTGTCCTGATGATGTCTCCCGCCGAAGCGGAAAAGATTTTTCAGACAAAACAAAATTTATGGCATCAGTATGCGGCCGAAACCGCGCGATTGAAACAGAACGGTTATTATCAATCTCGCCTCTTGATGCATGCTTTTGAGCAGTCTCCGGCCGCAAAGGAACTGCCTCTACCAACCCCGCAGCAGGTGCAGTCTGCCAATGATGCGTTGACTACCGAGCTTACCGGCTTGCTCTCAACCCCGGCAGACCACCGCGGCTACCAAACCAAGGCAATTCTGGGTATGCGGCACAAGATAGACCTTTATCGGCAGGCCGGTTATACCGTTGCTTCCGAGGTAATGGCGCAATACCGTGAGCTCTTACAAGACTTGCTCAAGGTTGCTCCCCCTACAGATTCTCCGCTCAATGCTTTCCTTTTGGCTGAATTGAAGAAATCTGCCACTCCTGTTGCCTCAAAAAAGCGCGTGCGCGAAAGCAGGTAATGGGGGAAGCGCCGATGCTTCTTTTACATCTCAGACATGGGGGTGGCAACTTCATAGCCGCCATGGAAAATGCGCTTGGGCTGGGTGCAGTTGCTGAGGATGGTGGCGGTAAGGGCTGCGGTAAGGATAATGATACAGGTTTTCATAATAATTTAAGGGGATAGGAGTTATTTTTTCCAAGACGGAGCTTCTTGAGCAAATTGCTCGAACTGTTGACTTTGCTGCTGTTGTTGTGTAGCGTAGAATATCTCATCGAAGGGCAGGGAGATGAGCCCCAATGCCGTATACAGACAGCCTTCCGCTACGAAAAAGCTCAACGTAGCAACGCCGTCCACCAGCTCCAGCGGAAGACTTGCGGCAACGCGCAGGGGAGACTCCGTGCCCGGCTTGTCATGGAGCGGCAGAGCACATAAGGGGCGGTAGGCTGCCGGCGCCTTTACTTTTTTGGCGCGTTTGAAATCAAATTGCTCTGCCGGTATGCAAACGTATCGCTCATTGTTCGGTCCGGCCATTTCATCCGTAGAGACCGGCTGCATCCATATCTCCGTGGGGATGCTGTTATCTATGGTAAATTGTTTGTTATGGTCTTTAATGTTCAATGCCGGGGCTTCCGGAGCATCATCCCTGCGGATGATGGGGCGATTGGCTATGGCGTATTTTACGCATCTTTTTTTGTACAGAATATGATTCCACTCATACAGGCAGTTCTCCTTATCCGCATAGGGGACATAAATATCATCCGCATAGGGGGCATAAATATCCGTTTCGTAGGCATTTGACCATACGCGTACTTTGGGTTCCTCTGTTCCGTAGTCAATGGCACGCCCGGGGAAAAGCCCCTCTGCCATGGCCACGCGGGCATCCGACGGGGCAACCAGCTCGTGCAGGTTGAATGTTAAAGGTGCGTAGCAGCTGCTCAGTGCAAATGCGGCACAAATTGGCAGGATGCTTTTTTTCATGCTGATACAGAGTTTGAGCAAGCACGGTATACCGCTTCTGCATCCGTAACATTCAACACTTTCACGCCGGGCAGCAGGCCGCCGCAGCGTACGGAGCACGCCCCGTGAGCCATGGCGGCATAGTCTGCATCTGCGGGTATACCCAGCTCTTGCATGGTTTGGGGCAAGCCCAGTTCACGGTACCAGGCACGCAGACGCTGTATGCCTTCTTTCACCACGCGCTCCGTATTGCGGGACGGTGTAACACCCATGACATTGACGGCCCATTGGGCAAAAATGCCGGGGTTGGCTTGCCATACGGCATCAAAGTAAGCCGGCACAATCACGGCCAGCCCGGCACCGTGGGCAACATCATACACGGCGCTCAGCTCATGCTCCAAGGCGTGGCAGGTCCAGCTTTGTTCTCTGCCCAAGCCCAGAATGTTGTTGTGGGCCACAGTGCCGCTGAATGCCAGCTGTGCCCAAGCGGCTTCATTTTGCGGCTCACGGCGCAGAATGGAGGCCTGCTGCATGATGGTGCGCATGGTAGCCTCGCACAAGGCATCTGTCAGCTCGGTATCTTGTGTGTTGGTGAAATAGCGCTCAAAAATGTGGCACAGCATATCACAGGCACCGTAGGCCATTTGCTCGGGGGGGAGCGTCAGGAAGAGCTCGGGGCTCACAATGCTGAGCATGGGGCGCAGTTGCTCATGGCCGTAGCCCAGTTTGCGCCCGGTCTCTTCATTGGAGATGACGGTGTTGGGGCTGTTCTCGCTGCCGGCAGCGGGCAGGGTGAGAATGGTGGCAACGGGCAGGGGCGTTGCGGTCAGGGTTTCCTCCTGTGTGTAGAGTTTCCAAACATCTCCCTCATGCACCACGCCGGTGGCAATGGCTTTGGCGGAGTCAATGACACTGCCGCCACCCACGGCCAACACGCAGTCTACCCCCGCGGTACGGCACAGGGCTATACCCTCACGCACCAAACTGAGGCTGGGGTTGGGTTTTACGCCGCCCAATTCAATAAAGTCTATGCCGGCTGTTTGCAGGGCTTGTACCACGGTATCGTACAGGCCGCTGCGTTTGATGCTGCCGCCACCGTAATGCAGCAACAACTTTTTGCATTTACCTTGCAGCAGTATGCCTATGTTCTTGTATTCCCCATGCCCGAAGACATAGCGCGTTTGGTTGTAGTAGGTAAAATTATTCATGTTTGAAATCGGGGGTAAGCTTTTCAGTTTCTTCGTCGTACCAATTTTCTAATTCGTCTTCGATGTCGTTTATATCAAAAGTTTCATGAATGCGGACACTGGCGTCGCTTCTCAATACGAGCTCATGGTGAGTGCCGGTATGCATATAGATGCATAAATAGACCGGGCAGAATCGGTCGCCATTTTGGAGCAGGGGGCGGAAATCCGGCTTGTAGAGGTGGGTGAAAACCTTTGCCACGGGGGAATCCTGCGGCAACTCTGCCAGTGCCAGGGCGTGGCGGTGGTCCGGGTCCATGCCGTTGAGCACACAGTGCAAATGCCACGTGTTGCTGAAAGTGAACGCGTAAAGTGCCGCGCCCAGCGTGGCTGCCAATATCAACAGCAGCTTGTATCCCTTGGTGGGGGCGGGAGCCTCTTTTTCGGGAGCTTGCAAGTTCGGTGGCAATTCTGACTCCGGGTCCACACCCAAATAGACGTTGTTGCCGAAATTAATCAGCAGATTGTGCGGTGTTCTGTAACATGCCTCAACCTGCGGTTGCTTGAGCAGAATCCAGCATTTCCCTTGTTTCAACAGCACTCTCTTGCCGTCGGTATGCATGGTGTAGGGGCGAAAACGGTTGACTCTCTTGCCGGAACCGCCGGGGCGCCAGCGCATGTAGAGAGAACCCAGCAACATAATCATGGTGAATACCATGGTGCCGTAATCTGACAAAACGGCACCGGCAATGAATCCGGCTATCCACAGCACCGGCAACCCATGTCTCAACCAACTCATGAAGCGGGAGACCCTTAACAGTGCCCCCGTATCTGCCGTTTCCCTTAACTGTGCCGGTGTGGCAGTGTATTGCAGCGCGGGCTCGTGCGGTATATCCAACGGGGCGGGAATGAGCTCAGCATCATTCTTTTTGCCCATATGGGTTTGAATGTAGCGCAGTGCCTCACGGCGGCGGGACTCAGGCTCATGCTTCAATATCAGGTTGACACTGTTGCCATGTGCCAGTTGCAGCCCGATATTGCTGCCCGCACGTCTTACCCATGTTACTTCTTCCCACGGGTGGAAGTTGCTGAACAGGTCATTCTCGCATAAAATACCGCTCTCTGTCAGGGTGTAAAAGGAGTTGTCGAACAGATTGACGTACTTCTGCGTTTTTTTGCCGATACACTTGCTGCATATCCAAGCTATGACCACAAAAAACACCAACAGGGCTATGTCCGTATCGGGGTTAAACCCGTCATTCTCGGGGCCTCCCGTAACCTCTTTCATGAGGTAATAGAACAGCACCATCAACACCAGCATGGTGAAGAAAGTGTATCGGGAAGTGGAGCGCTGCCACTGTGTATCCAATTTTCCGCTGCGATATACCATGGCTTTTTACGGTCAGTCTTTTTGGTTGTTTTTACGCCATTTCCACGGGGCAATGGGCTTGGCTTGTGCCCAAATACCCTGTTTGGCAGCCTTGGCGGCTTTGTCTGCCGCTTTCAGCTCTGCGTCATCGGGGGCATGCAGGGAGGAGTACCAGGAGAGCCCGCGGCGCACCATCTCTGCGTTGATGTAGGTATCTGCCGCATAAACGGCGGCGTAGCTGCGGCCTGAGCCGGAGCTGCTGACGACGGCGCGCAGCTCTTTGTTGAGAATCAGCTCTGTGAGAGTCTCTTTTGCAGCTTGGCAGGTTGCGGGGTCCTGCTCCTGTTCGGGGGCATCCGTGCCGTTGAGGTAGATGTGCAGGGACTTGCCGTCTGCCGTTTTCAGGGTAAACTCCTCACCGTCTTTAACCTTGGTGCAGGTGCCGGTAAAGGTACCCTCGGAGGCAACGGTGGGGGTGGTATCTGCCGTGCTCTCATGGGCCGTGGCGTGGTCGCGGCGCCAGTCCTTCGGGTTTACGGGTGCATCATCTTTCCACAGCCCTTTTTTATCTTTACGGGCTTTAGCCTCTGCTTTTTTCAAATCTTTGGCTTCTTCGGCGTGGTGCTCGTAGTACCAGGCAAGGCCGGCTTTCACCATTTCAAGATTCACATAGGTTTTACCCACATACACCTTACCCACACTGCGGCCGTAAGTGTCCGTATCCTGCACCTCTACGCGCACCTGTTTGTTGCGTATGAGTTTAATGAGTTTTTCCCGAGACTGTTTGGCGTAGTCTTGACCTTTTTCGGGGGCGTCAATGCCGTACAGTCTTACTTCCGTTTCCTCTGTTTCACCTTCTCTTACAACGGCAAAGGAGTCGCCGTCAAACACATGCTTGCATTTAGCGGTAAAAGTTTCGGCATCTGCCGCATGAAGACCGAAGAGGGTTAATATAAGGGTAAAAAAGCGTTTCATGGTATTTCTGCGCAGATACTACTATTGCGGGGGTAAAAAGTCAATTGTTTTTTTCATGCCGTATTTGATAAGCGTGTGCAGATTCCATGCGCGAGATGCTTTATTCTTGACAGGTGAAAAAATGATTGTTATGTTGAGAGAGTGAAAGACTTAGTGCGTCTCTTTAAGCTGGCTGTAGTTGCTTTGGCGGCTCTGGTGTCATTATTTGTGATACTGGATGTAGCGTTATGCCTTTGTTTTTTATGTGGCGTGGTGGCGGGCAATGCGCCCCGTGAGTTCCGCTACAAAAATTATTACGTGTGGGCAGAAAGTAAATCATGTGTTGCTTTCAAGGTGTACCATGTCAAAACGAATGACGATGAGGGCTGGTATCTTGACAGATGCAGTATGTTTTGGATGTGCGCAGGCTATGATTTCGGGTTGTTGGCTTCTCAAAAGCAAATAGACATGATCAAAAACAGGTATTCGGAAGAAGAGTGCGACCGACAGGCCAAAGTGCTGTATGAAGATGCTATGTCGGATTTACAGTCATTTGTAAGACTCCGCTAGTACCGAGCCCTGAGACTGCGGTATTGCCGACTGATGATTGAAAACTAAAAATGCGGCATAGCAGATTATAGGCTTGAGTGGTATGAAAAAGTGCTGTATAATCGCGCCACGCGTATGATTGGTAACACGCTACAGTTAGGCCTTGCAGGGCTTGGAACCGTGGGTTCAGGGGTTTATGAGACCCTGTGCCGTAATTATGAATTGCTTGAGGCGCGTGCGCAGATTGCCTTTGCTGTCAAAAAGATAGCCGTGGGTAATTTGAACCGTAAGCGTGATATTGAGATTGACCCCGCCTTGCTGACGGATGATTGGCATGAGCTGGTGAATGACCCTGAAATTGATATCATCATTGAGCTTATCGGCGGTACCAATGAGGCCTACAAGCTGGTGAAAGCTGCGCTGGAGGCCGGTAAACCCGTGGTTACGGGTAACAAGGCCGTGCTGGCCGAGTACGGCAGTGAGCTGTTTAAGCTGTCCGCAGAGATGGGGACGCCCCTTTATTTCGAAGCCTCTTGCGGCGGCGGTATTCCTATTGTGCAGAGCTTGCAGAACTCTCTCATCTGTAACAAGGTAGAGTATATTGCCGGTATTATCAACGGTACCAGTAACTACATTCTCTCCAGCATGAAGGATAAGGGCATGCCTTTCCGTGAAGCGCTGGAGGAAGCTCAAAAGCTGGGCTTTGCCGAGGCTGACCCCTCTTTTGATATCAACGGCTGGGATGCTGCCCATAAGGCGTTGATTCTTGCCATGTTGGCATACGGCACCCCGCTCAACCCCGACAAGATTGCCGTGTTCGGTATTGAGCGTGTGGAGAGTGTGGACTTTAAACTGGCAGACCAGTTGGGGTACACCATCAAGCTGTTGGTTGTGATTAAGCACCATGCGGATAAAGATGCGCTTGAGCTGCGCGTGCAACCCAGTTTTGTGCCCAAGAGCCACCTGCTGGCCAAGGTGGATGGCGTGTTCAATGCCATTGCCGTTAAGGGTGATATTGTGGGTGAGTCCATTTTCTATGGTCGCGGTGCAGGCAAGAACCCCACGGCCAGTGCCGTGATAGGTGATATTGTGTTGGCTATGCGCGAGTGCCGCTTGGCAGATTACCACACGGGTTTCCAGCCGTACACCAAGGAGCTGAGTGTGGTGCCCATGGGTGAAACCATCACCCCGTACTACGTGCGTTTCCGTGTGCAGGACCGCCCGGGTGTGATTGCCGCCATTGCCTCCAAATTTGCCAAGTATGATGTGGATATCTCCGCCACCACCTCCACCAATGAGTCCGTGGATGCCAACGGTGTGCGCCGTAACCACCTCGTGTTCATGGTACATGCCTGCAAGTGGGTACGCCTTAAGTACGTGCTGCGTGAGCTGGCCGACAACGAATATATTGACCGCCACCCGGCGGTGTTCCGCATAGAAACTTTTAACGACTGATAATTATGGCACTGATCGTACAGAAATATGGTGGCTCCTCCGTGGGCACGATAGACCGCATCCGCAATGTTGCCCGCAAGCTTATTGAAACCAAGAATGCCGGCAATAAGGTGGTAGCCGTTATCTCTGCCATGAGCGGTATTACCGATAAGCTCATCGGCTTGGCTCACGAGGTGATGGATAACCCGCCTGAGCGCGAGCTTGATATGTTGCTGGCCACGGGCGAGCAGCAGTCCATTGCCTTGCTTTGCATGGCTATTACGGATATGGGCTACAAGGCACGCAGTTTTACGGGTGCCCAAGCCGGTATTTGTACCTACGGCAGCCATACCCGCGGCCGTATTGACAGCATTCAACCCGAAAAAGTGTTGCAGGCTCTGGATGAAGATTGCATTGTGGTATGCGCCGGTTTCCAAGGTGTTACCAAAGACGGCACCATCCACACCTTGGGTCGCGGCGGTTCGGACTTGTCTGCCATTGCCATGGCCGCAGCCGTTAAGGCCGACCTTTGCCAGATTTACACGGATGTAGACGGTGTTTACACCTGTGACCCGCGCGTGGTGAAAGATGCCCGCAAGATTCCTGTTCTTTCTTACGAGGAGATGTTGGAGATGGCCTCCAGCGGCTCCAAAGTGATGCAGGCCCGCTCCGTCGAGTTCGCCAAGAAGTTCGGCGTGGTGTTTGAAGTCCGCAATTCCATGAATTCTAACCCCGGTACCATTGTGCAAGAAGAAAACTCAGCTATGGAGTCGCTCGTTGTTCGCGGCGTGTCAATCGAACGTAATCAGGCCCGCGTAACTGTGTCGGGCATCACCGCCCCCGTGGCCTACACCGCCCTCATTCTTTCCGCCCTTGCCAAGGCTGAAATCAACGTGGATATGATTGTGGCCAACACGGCTCACGACGGTCAGGCCCGCCAGTCTTTCACCATGAACATGAGCGACCTCGGTGCTGCTCAGGCCGCCCTCAAGGCCCTGTTGCCCAAGCTTGGTGCTGCTGCCAAGCTTGAGACGGAAGCCGGCTTGGCCAAGCTCTCCGTAGTGGGTGTGGGTATGCGCTCCAACCCCGGTGTGGCTGCAACGGTGTTCCAGACCTTGGCAGATGCCGGCATCCAGACCGGTATGATTGCTACCTCCGAGATTCGCATTACTACCACGGTAGAGGCTGCCGACATTGAGATGGCCGCCCGCGTGGTGCATGCCGCTTTCAATCTTGATCAGGTGTCTGCCTGATACTCAGAAGCTAAGCTGTAACTGTTCGGATGTATTCTCAGCCGGATTCTCATCAGCCTGAGCCTCACGAGGACGACCTTGTACTGCGACCGATAGTGAAATACATCGCTATCGGTCTCGGTGTTGCTGCCTTGTTGGGTGTAGAGTACGCCACCTACCGTTTCGGTATGCAACGGGGGTATGCGGAGGGTGTTGCCTCGGGCGAGGTGACAAAAGCCGTTAATGAGCGAGCCATTGAAAACCTGCGCCATTTCATGCAGACATCATCTGCGGATGAAGCTTTTTTGGTGCAGACGGCACGCAATCATAAGGAGTCTTTAGCCTGGATTCAGGATGACATTGTGCGCCAAGAGGCTTTGTGGACACTGGCTCAAGCCCTTATTACGCGCGGTTTGCCTCAGGAGGCCGCCCCGTTGGTGCAGGAGCTGTTGTCTGCCCAAACCCCGGCAACCTCTTTGTGGGTGCGCCGCGCTTTGGTGACGGCACGCGCCTTTGCAGATGAGAAACGCTATGCCGACACGGCATATTATTACGATTACGCCGATGCTTTTTATAAGAGCACGGGCGATGCGGCTCAGCGTCTGAACTTGCTTTCCGAGCGTTTGGCTTTGTTGCAATCTACCGTAACAGACCCCGAGTTGCTGCAAAAAGAGCTTTCCGCTTATGCCGAGCGCGCCGCAGAGCTGGGCGAAAAGGGGCATGAGTTGGTGGCCGGTATTTTGGTGAACAAGGGGCGCTTGTACCGTTTGCAGGGTACAGCCCTTGCCATGGAGCAAGCCAACCGCTGTTTTGAACAAGCCCTGAAAGAGGTGAACCCCGAGCAGCTGCCGGAGCTGGCCGGAGCCGCCGTATGTGTGGGCTCTCTGTTGCTGGAGCAGGGGGATAAAGAACGCGCCACCGCCATGTTGCGAGACGGCTTGCGCCGCTTGGGTGACTCCCCCGATGGTGCTCCCTACATGCTTTTGGCCTTGCGTGATTTGGCCCGTATTGAGCAGGAAAACGGCAACCCCGACGTTGCTTTGGCTCTGCTGTACCGCGCAGAGGGTGTGGCCATTACCCATGAGCCGGAGCAAAGCTCTTTCTGGAATTGCCTTTATGACCAGCGCGGCTGGTTGAACTTGCAGCGGGAAAATTATCGCTCTGCCCAGCAGGATTTTGAGCACGCGCTTGCCCGTACCGGTGAGAATATCGCCATGCGTGCCCAGCCCCTTGAGGGTGTGGCGCATTGTTGCCTTGCCCAAGGCCTGCATGATAAGGCTGCCGAGTACCTTACCGAGTGCTTGCAAATTCGTAAAGAACATTTTGCTGCGGACCATGCAGCCCAAGGGCGTGTGTGGCTTTCACTTGCCCGTATTCATGATATGAACGGGGATGTGCAGGCTGCCGCAGATGCCTATGGCGAGGGTGCCCGCCTGTTGGAAGCCGCCGGTGAGCACCAAAGCCCGGAGCTGATAGATGCCTTGTTTGCTCGCGGCTATGCGCTTACCCAGCTCAAGCAGTGGACGGAAGCCGCCATTGTGTGGGATTCTCTTAAAAACCGTGTGCCCGATGACCATGAACGCCTGAACGAGATTACCGTGCAGCTGCGTTCCTGCACCGCCAAAGGGGCTGTATTGCCCTCTGAGGTAGAGCACGGTGAAGATGATGATGAATCTTGATTTTTAATTTTTAACAAAACTTTTTATACCATGTACCGCCGTTACAGACCGAAGCGTAAAAACACCAGCCATGCCTTGCCCATTGCTGCTGTGTCTCTCACCCTTATTTCTCTGCTCACATGGGGCTATTTTGCCGTGGGTGATGATATTGTAAGCCATTTTAAGGGTAAGACCATTGTGGTGGCAGATGATACGGAGGCCAATGCCAATTTGGACCGCCTGCTGACTGACCTCTCGGGAGATCGCTCATCTTTGCTGCGCTTGGCAGAGGACCGAACCGTGCGCATGGGGTGGATTAAGAGCGAGGAAACCCGCCGCCGTTTTCTGTGGGTGTTGGCCAGTCGCTTGGTAGATGAGGGGGAGTGGGCTACCGTAAAACCCATTGTGCCTGAGGTAGAGGGCATTGCCCCCATTGAAGGCTTGGACCGCATTGCTGCCCTGGCTCAGGAGAAAAGTGATTTTGATTTCCAGCTCAAGCTTGAAAAGCAGTTGCAAAACCGCTTGGTCAATGAGCCCGCTGAGACTACCGCCCTCTTGCTCAACTCCATTCGCCGCTATGTGGAAACCTGCGAGCAGATGGATAAAAAGAATGAGGCTTATCAGGCCATGGATATTCTGCGCCGTGAGCAGGTGAATGCCCGCCTTAAAGGCAAACCTGAGCTTGCCGTGGAGGCCGCTGCGCTTAAACTGCGCTGTGCAGAGGTATCCGGTGCTTTGCAGGCAGAGTGGGATGAAGTGCGCAACCTGTTAGAGGGCTCCGGCTGGCCGGATTGCCCTGCCACCGGCAAGCTTTTGCTCAACGAGGCTGCCCGCAGTCTGCAAAATCCCGCCCGCCGCAAAGAAGAGTTGCAGGCCATTCAGGCCAACTTGCTCAAGGCACTGGACTCCATGCTCAAGTTCCCGGATACGGATCGTCGCTTGCCGGAGTGCTATACCATGCTGGGTGATGTATGTTTCCGTTTGTCTCAGTTTGACCAGTGTGTGCAGTACCTCACGCTGTCTGATGCCTTTGCCCGTGGTTACGGCATCAAAGACCAAGCCTTGCAAGAGATGGAGCTCAAGCACACCCGCATGCGTGCCCGTGCCAATGAAGCCCGCGGTGCCATTGCTGAGGCCGTGGTGGATTACCGCTACCTGCTGGAGCATGAGACCGAGCAGCCCGCCGTGTTCAAGAGCCTGTCTTTCTTGGCTGAGCACGCACAGGCAGAGGAGCGCATTGCCCTGCTGAAGCGTTGCCGTGAGATGATGAAAGAGAACGAGGCTCTCATGAAAGACAGCAAGTGGTCTTTTGCTGATATTGCCAAAGAAATTGCAGATTACTATGTGGCTGCCGAGAATTATACCGAGGCCATTCAGTGGGTTAAGGAGTCCGTTGCCATTGAGGAAACGGCTCACCCCGACCTTACGGACGGCAAGGCCCTGCGTGCCCGCATGAATTTGGCCCTCATTGAGCGCAAGACGGAGAAACATGATAACCAAGCCGTAGAGCGTCTCAAGCTTGTAGTGCGTGCCATTGAGCAAATGGACGAAGAAAGCCGCGCCAAGTTGGATGAGGCAGACCCCAAGCTTTATGCCGATGCCGTGCGTGAGTTTGCCCGTACCTATGTGGTGATGGGCGGTAAGTACAATGAGAAAGTGGCTCGTCAGGTCATCAAGAAGATTAAGGAGCCTCTCCCCACCAAGCTCCGTTAATATTGTACTTTTTGCATACGCATGTCTTCTCTCCACAAAAAGAGCATGATTGCCACGGCAGCCATTTTCTGCTGCCGCTTTACGGGCTTGCTGCGTGAGATTGTATACACGGCACTTTTCGGCGCCACGGCGGCGTTGGATGCCTTCCTCACGGCATTCCGTGTGCCCAACATGCTGCGTGATATGTTTGCCGAGGGCGCGCTCTCGCAAAGTTTCACCAGTGTAATGAGCAAGGTGGAGAAGCAAGACGGAGCAGGGGCTGCATGGAACATTGCCCACCAAGTGGTGTCTCAGTTGGTTTCCCTCATGCTCATCATTGTGGGGGCAGGTATACTGCTTTCCGGTTTGTTCATCAAATCTCTGTATCCGGAGCGTGCCGTGGCGGATTTTGAAATGCCTGCCGCCGTGACCGCCCCCGCCGCCATGACCGTGGCAGCCGTTTATACAGGCTCAACGGAAGATGCGGATGGCCGCAGCCACGCTGCCTTTACCTTGCAGGCTCCGCTTGCCGTGGAGGGGGCAGAGCAATGCCTTATCCGTGTTTCTGCGGTAGAGAAACTGACTCCGGGGCAAGAGGTTAAGCTGTCCGCAGAGCGCCGCGCCCCGGCCGGTGCCTTGCGTGTGGAAACGCAAAACTTTATCGGCCTTGCGGCAGACCTGTGCCGTATCATGTGGCCGTTTATCCTCATGGCGTCTCTGTCTGCCTTGTGCATGGGGGCTCTCAACGTGTTCGGCATTTTCGGCTTGCCCAACTTGGCAAGTGCCGCTTTTAATCTTACCACCGTTGCAGTGGGGTGCTTGTTGGGTTGGTTGATAGACCCCGCATTCGGCCCCACGGCATTGTATGGTTTTGCCGTAGCCGTGGTATTGGGTGGTGCCGCCCAAATTCTGGTGCAATTGCCTGCTTTGCGGCGCAAAGGCTACCGCCCGCAATGGAAGCTGGGCCTCACATTTGCCGCAGGCAAATTGGTCTTTACGGACCCCGCCGTACGCCGTATCTGGATGCTGATGATACCCGGTGTTATTGCTGCCGGTATCACCCAAACGCAGGTATTCATCAATACCTCCTTCGCCCTGTATTTGCCCGGTGGCGCAGTCACGGCACTTTCCGGTGCGTTCCACCTTTGGCAGTTGCCCGTGGCACTGTTCGGTGTAGCTGTGGGTATGGTGGTGTTACCCTCCGTTTCCCGCATGAGCCTTACCCGCGGCAACAATGAGATACCTGAGCATTTGGCCGCCGCCATGCGCTTTGTGGCCTTCTTTGCCGTGCCCTCTGCCGTGATACTCGGCCTGTGGGGGCAAGAGATTGTGAGCATCTTCTTCCAGCGCGGGCGTTTTGATGCTACGGCCTCACAGTTGATGGGGCAGGTGCTGGGTGCCTACTGTTTCGGTCTGCTGGGCTATGCCGGCATGAAAGTGCTGCAACCCGTATTCCTGGCCTTGGAGAAACCCTGGGCTCCCGCCGGCTTGGCACTGTTTGCCTGCGGTATTTCCATCTCCCTCAATTACTATTTTGTGCACGTGCTCGGGTTGAGTGTCATGTGGTTGGCCATCACCACCGCCATCATCACCACACTTAACTTCTTATTCTACTTCTTCTACCTGCGCCACCTGCTGGGCAGCATGGCATGCTCCGTCCTCATACCGGGTATTTTACGCATCCTCGGCGCCGGTGCCGTGCTGGGCATCATCTGCTGGCAAACACGAGAGCTCTTCTTTACCGGCTTCTTGGAGTGGAGCTTCATCGCCCGCTTCTCAGCCCTGGCCATCGGCGGTATCGTTGTCGGCGGTATCTATATTGCCGCATGCTTCCTCTTCCGCGTGCCCGAGCTTGAAGCCTTCGCCCGTAGGTTTTTGTCTCGTAGAGTAGGGTAAGCGCGACTTCAGTCGCGCTTCATGTGAGCAACGCGAACTCTTCATGTCGGGCGTAAGCCCGTCTTCATTTGCATGCGCAGCATGCTCTTCATATACGGCGCAGCCGTTCTTCATATGCTTGCGCAGCAAGCTCTTCATCAAGAACATCATTAACATTGGTATGATTTCTTTTCCCTCAAATATGAAAAATGAAGAATTTGCTTGCCAACGGTAGTGTCTATGTTAAGATAACACAACATGAATGACCCTCTCGCCTCATTATCATTAAAGTTTGCGGCTCGCATCATTCGATTATTTGATGATATTCATAATAGAACAAATATCAAAAATCAACTTCTTCGGGCCAGCAGCAGTGTCGGTGCCAATATTCACGAGGCTAAATACGGGTACAGCAAGGATGATTTCATTTTCAAACTGCAATTGGCATTAAAAGAATGCAATGAAAGTGTGTTTTGGATAAGACTCTTGCGCGAATCTGAGACTATCAATGAAGAAACAGAACAGGAGTTGCTCCTAATGTGCACAAAACTTCGCTACATGCTTGTTAAATCCGTCAACACGGCAAGGTTGAATCAAGAGCGTGGGTAATAGGTGAAGAATTGCAGAGGAAGAACTGCTGTGTTGTGTATGAAGAGCATGTTGCGCATGCAGGAGAAGAAGGGCTGCGCCGTATATGAAGAGCATGCTGCGCATACATGTGAAGAATGGCTGCGCCCTATACGAAGAACGGCTGCGCCGTATATGAAGAGCATGCTGCGCATGCATGTGAAGAAGGGCTTACGCCCTAAATGAAGAATGGCTGCGCCGTACGCATGAGCAAATCCACAAAACAGTCGCAATATGCGCTTGCGTGCGCGCGGGGAATGTGATACAATCCCGCCCGTCAGGCGAATAACAGACACATTTATGGATACAAACCTTCGCATCGTCATCGGTTCAGACCACAAGGGTGTGGATCTGAAGGAAGCCGCCGTGGAGCTCCTTACTTCTTGGGGGTACACGGTAGAAGACGTCGGCCCGTTCACCAAGGAATCCTGCGATTATTCCGACTACGCTAACGCAGTGTGCAAGCGCGTGGTAGATGGTCGTGCGGACCGCGGTATTCTTGTATGCTTCTCCGGTATCGGTATGAGCATTGCCGCTAACCGATGGAAGGGTATTCGTGCTACGCTTGTACGTTCTCCGCAGGTTGCTGCGCTTTCTCGCCAGCACAACAATGCCAATGTTATGTGCATGGCTTCCGCCTTCGTAAGCAATGATATGCTTGAGGAGGTGCTCTCCACTTGGATGAATGCCGAGTTTGAGGGTGGCCGTCATATTTCCCGCTTGCTCAAGGCCTCCGGTTCTCCGCTTTCCGTAACGGACCCTGAGTTGGCAGACCTGATTGAGGAGGAGCGTGCCCGCCAGAACAACAACATTGAGCTGATTGCCTCTGAGAACTTTGCTTCTCCCTCCGTGATGGAGGCTCAGGGCTCCATCCTTACCAACAAGTATGCAGAGGGGTATCCCGGCAAGCGTTGGTACGGCGGTTGTGAGGTGGTGGACAAGGTAGAGCAGCTGGCCATTGACCGCGCTAAGGCTCTCTTCGGTTGCGACTTTGCTAACGTGCAGGCTCACTCCGGTTCTCAGGCTAATATGTCCGTTTACCACGCTTGCATTAACCCGGGTGATACCATTCTTACCATGGACCTTGCCTGCGGTGGTCACCTTTCTCACGGTTTCTTTGCCAATTTCTCCGGCAAGCAGTACAATGTGGTGCACTACGGTGTGAACCCCGAGACTGAGTGCATTGATTATGAAGAGCTGGAGACTAAGGCCAAGGAGGTGAAGCCCGCCCTTATTCTTGCCGGTGCTTCTGCCTATTCCCGCAGCATTGACTTTGCCCGTATTCGTCAGATTTGTGATGAGGTGGGTGCCATCATGTTTGTGGACATGGCACACATTGCCGGTCTTGTAGCTGCCGGTGTGCATCCGTCTCCCGTTCCCTACGCAGACTTTGTATCCACCACCACCCACAAGAGCCTTCGCGGCCCGCGCGGCGGTATGGTGCTTTGCAAAGAAAAGTGGGCCAAGAAGCTCAACAGTGCCACATTCCCCGGCTTGCAGGGTGGCCCCCTCATGCATGTGATTGCCGCCAAGGCTGCCTGCTTGGGTGAGGCCCTCAAGCCTGAGTTCCGCGCTTACGCAGAGCAGGTGGTTAAGAACTCCAAGGCCATGGCTGCCCGTTTGGCTTCCCTCGGGTTCCGCATTGTTGCCGGTGGTACTGATAACCACTGCTTCTTGGTAGACCTCAGCGGCAAGGGCCTGAACGGTGCCGATGCTCAGGTTGCTTTGGACAAGGTGGGTATCACGGTGAACAAGAACGCCATCCCCTATGACAAGGGCAGCACCAACAAGCCCTCCGGTATCCGCATCGGTACGCCTGCCGTTACCACCCGCGGTATGAAAGAGGATGATGTTGTGCGTGTGGCAGACTTCATTGGCCGCTGCCTCTCCATCTTGGCAGCCCAGAAGGTATGTGAGACCCCCGATGCCTATGATGCCCTGCGCGCAGAGGTGTCCGCTTTCAACAAGTCTTTCCCCATGCCCTGAGCTGATAAGCTTATGGCATAAGCCCATTATCGTGTGTAAGGTCGCCCGTTGTGGCGACCTTTCATACCATAGAGAAATATAGAAAAAGTATTTACCATGCAGACTGCATCAACAAAAGAGGCACTGCGCAGCATGCTGGCAGAGCACCGTGGTAAGCGTATTGTTTTTGTCCCCACCATGGGGGCTTTGCATGAGGGGCACGCCTCCCTCATGCGCCAAGCACGCACCCTTGCCGGGACTGCGGGTATTGTGGTGGCAAGCATTTTCCTTAATCCCGTACAGTTTGACAATGCAGGGGATTTGGCAACCTACCCGCAAACCCCTGAGGCTGACTTAGCCGTGTGTGAGTCCTGCGGGGTGGATGTGGTGTTTATGCCTACGCCGGATATCATGTATTGCGCAGACCGCTCCATCACCATGGAAGAGACGCTGCTCTCTACCGTGCTGTGCGGAGCCAAGCGTCCGGGGCACTTTGCCGGCGTATGCCTGGTGGTGAGCAAGCTGTTCAACCTGGTACAGCCCGCGGATGCCATTTTCGGCAAAAAAGACTACCAACAGCTGGCTATTTTGCGCCGCATGGTGCGTGATTTGGATATTCCCGTAACCCTGCACGGGGCTGAAATCGTGAGAGAGGCAGATGGCCTTGCGCTCTCCAGCCGCAATGTGCGCCTTACGCCGGAGCACCGCGCCGCCGCACCGGCTATTCGCCGCGCCTTGTTGGCAGCAAAAGAGGCTTATGAGGCCGGGGCTCCGGCTGCCGACGTGTGCCACCGGGTAGTAGATGCGCTGTTTACCATACCCGGTGTCAAGGTTGACTATGTGGAGCTGGTAGATGCCGAAACCCTGCATGAGCTGCAAGATGAATCCCGCATGGCTTTGTTGGCCGTTGCGGCATTCTTTGGTGAGGTGCGCCTGATTGATAACATTGAACTGACTCGCAACGCATGATTATTGCAGAAAATCTTCACCGCAGCTACGCTATTGCCAAGAAGAATATCGAGGTGTTGCATGGGCTCTCTCTCCACATCAAAAAGGGGGAGAAAGTGTTCTTGTGCGGCCCCAGCGGTGCCGGTAAAACAACCCTCATGTACACACTTGCCGGGCTTGAGCCGCCGCAGGAGGGTAATGTCAAAATTGACGGTACGGATATTTATGCGCTCAGCATGGCCAAGCGCGCCCTCTTCCGCAATAAGACAATGGGCTTCATTTTTCAGAACTACATGCTCATGCCGGAGCTCACTGCCATTGAAAACGCATCTCTTGCCACGGCCGTAGCCGGCACGGAGGCCACGGAGCGTGTTACGGCACTGTTGGAGCGCGTGGGCTTGGGAGACCGCCTGAATCACCTCCCCAATGAGCTTTCCGGCGGTGAGCAGCAGCGTGTGGCCATTGCCCGCGCCTTGGCTCATAACCCCTCCATCATCTTTGCAGATGAGCCTACCGGTAATCTTGACTCCCGCAACGGACGCCAAATACTGGACCTTCTCTTTGAGTTGGCAGATGAAGGCAATAAAACCCTTGTGATGGTTACGCATGACCCGGATATTGCCCGCTTGGGCGATAGAGTGCTTACCATTCGTGACGGTGTTGTGCAATAACGCAATATAAATAATCCGCCTGAACTTTTATGTCGGCCTGTGAATGACAGGCCGGCTTTTTCTTTACCCAAACCCCATCGGGGAGAGAATGAGCCGAAATCTCCCTCTCAGGGTGCAGCGCATGCAGCATTTGCCGCGCCCGAAAATCCATAACTCTTAATTTACTGCCATGCTGAATTACGTTTGACTTTTTGGCGTAAATAGTGTATACCTCTGCGCGTTATGTGGACAGGACGTTTTTCTCAAGCTACGGCAGATTTGGTTCTTAAGTATGGTGAATCCATCTCATACGATTGGAAACTCTATCGGCATGATATTGCCGGTTCCATTGCTCATGCGCGTGCTCAATTGAGCGCCGGCATGTTGACTCAGGCCGAGTTTGACGCCATTGAGGGTGGGCTCAAAAGCATTCTGGCAGATATTGAGGCCGGTAATTTTGACTGGACCATCAAGCTGGAGGACGTGCACATGAACATTGAGAGCGAGCTCACCCGCCGCATCGGTGCCCCCGGTGCCAAGTTGCATACGGCTCGCTCCCGCAATGACCAAGTGGCCACCGATACCCGCCTGTACTGCCGTGCGGAGATTGATACCACACTGTCCCTGTTGCTGGATATGCAGCGCGCCCTTGTGGCTAAGGCTGAGGAGTATGCAGAGGTACGCATACCCGGCTATACACACTTGCAACGCGCCCAACCCGTTACCGTCGGCCACCACCTGCTGGCTTATGTAGAAATGCTCGGCAGAGATGTCACACGCCTGCAAGACTGCCGCCGCCGCCTCAATGTTTCCCCCCTCGGCTCCGGCGCCATTGCCGGCTCCACCATCAATTTGGATCGCGCAGGCATTGCCGCTGAGCTCGGGTTTGACTCCGTTACGGAAAACTCTATGGATGCCATTGCCGACCGCGACTACATCATGGAGACGCTGTTCTGCCTCTCCCTTATCGGCACGCACCTCAGCCGCCTCAGTGAGGACCTCGTGCTGTGGAGCAGCGCAGAGTTCGGCTTCTGCACCCTGTCAGATGCCCACACCACCGGTTCTTCCCTCATGCCGCAGAAGAAGAACCCCGATGTGTCTGAGCTTACCCGCGGCAAGAGCGGGCGCCTGTACGGCAACCTTGTCAGTGTGATGGTGGCCGTTAAAGGCTTGCCCCTTACCTACAACCGAGACTTGCAAGAGGACAAAGAACCCCTCTTTGATTCCTTTGAGACCATTTCTCTTGCCCTGCGCGTGAACGCAGAAATGGTTGCAGCCATGCGCATTAATGAGGATAAGTGCGCCGCCGCCGTTTCCGACCCCCTCTTGCTGGCTACCGATTTGGCAGACTACCTCGTACGCCGCGGTGTACCGTTCCGCCACGCTCATGAGCTGGTGGGAAAGGCCGTGGCCCTTGCCGTGGGTAGCGGTACCCCGCTCAATCAGCTCACGTTGGAACAGTTCCGTGCCATCTCCCCTGAGTACGGTGATGATGTGCACTCCGTCTTCAATCTGGACCGCGCCTTTGAGCTCCGCACCAACCCCGGTGCCCCCAATCCGGCTAACACCGCCCGCCGCATAGCCCATTGGAAATCCCTGCTGGGTTGAGTCCGTATTTAAAGTGACCCTCAAAACCGTTGCTCTGCGATGACGAGCAACGGTTTTGATTTTTTATCAAAAAGGCGGATTGGCGTTGTGATTTTTGCGTGAACACAACTTCCCCTTGTCATCAATCCCTGTATCGTGTTATTATATCCGCACGTCATAAGCACTCATCATAAAACATTAAACCGCCAACATTTCATGCACTGGTCTACACTTCTTTCTACGTCTCGCCCGGGGGGCGGGGCAGATGGCACCGGTAAGCGTACCGTTTTTAATCAAGATTACGGTCGCGTGTTGTATTCCAGTGCTTTCCGACGCCTTCAAGACAAAACGCAGGTGTTCCCCCTGGGGCGCAATGACTACGTGCGCACGCGCCTGACCCACAGTCTGGAGGTTGCCAACGTGGGGCGAGCCCTTGCCATGGAGCTGCAAGACATCATTTACGAGCAAGACCCCGCAGCGGCGGACTTCTCTCCCGAGCTCCGTCGACTCCTCGGTTGCTTGGGGGATATTGTTTCAGCAGCCTGCTTGGCGCATGATATCGGTAATCCTCCGTTTGGGCACTCCGGCGAGACCGCCATTGAAACCGCCGTGCGTAAACTTACGGACCGCAAAGAATATAGTTTTGAGGGCAATGCTCAAGGGTTCCGCCTCCTTACCCGAATTTGCGACCCCATTAAAGATGCCGGCCTGAACCTCACTTGTGCCACACTGGGAGCCTTTACCAAATACCCCTGTACCCCGGCATCGAGAGATAAAGCCATCTACAAAAAATACGGTATCAATGAAGAAGAATTGCCCGTTTTCCGCACCGTGGCAGAGCAATGCGGGCTTATCCCGCTGGGGCAGGATATATGGGCGCGTCACCCCCTTGCTTTCCTGATGGAGGCTGCGGACGATATCAGCTATCTTGTGGCCGATATTGAGGATGCCTACGTCTCACACATCATCAGTTATGAAACCGCTGTCTCCAACCTCATGTTGCTGGCCGGAGCAGGGGACCACACCCGAGACAAAATTGAGGCAGAGCGAGCTCGCGGTGGCGCACGCGCCGCCTTGCGATTGGCACGCGCCCTCACCATAGGCGCATGCATCAGCGCGGCATCCGCTACCCTTAAAGAGCATTACACCGCCTTGATGGAGGGCACCTTGCGCGGCAGTCTCATGAAAAACTCTGCCCTGGCACCTGCCTACGAGCAGGTATCTGCTTTCTCCGTTAAAGAAATCTATAGCCATGAGAGCGTTATTAAGGTGGAAGTCACCGGTTTCAACGTCATGATGAAACTCATGGAGCTGTATTTGGAGTGGGTAGATGCCCCCGCGTCCCCCTTGGGGCGTCACCTTGCTGCCATTCTCCATGCAGACCCGGCCCTTGCAGATGACCCCGCCTACCGTTTCTCTCATCTCATTGACTATGTTTCCGGTATGACCGACTCCTATGCCCTCAAAACATACGGTGAGTTGTACGGCACCAAGTGAGTCAATTTACCCGCTGATTCGGGGGAATCACAGTTATTTGTTTTACACCTAATTTAACTCGCTCCGCAGGCCTGCTCATGCTACCATGCAGGCCTATGGACATACATGCTGCCAAACGCGCCATTGATTCAGACTTCTGTCTTTCCCCACAGGAAAAATATGAAGAGAAGGTAGAATTATCTTACCTCATCCAAGACCCCATCGCCCGCGCCAAAGCCCTCGCCGCCGACGCCCGCGCCCTCCAACGCGCCCTCGCCAAACTACGTAAAAACACCCAGTGCTGATTATATTTCTTGTATGAGCTATTTATCAGCCTCGTGTTTGTTCAATATGAGGCTGAACTTTAAGCTATAACTTTATTTGTAATAATATCTTAGTCCTTTATATTTATCACATCTCTGATTTCTTTTATCATTGCAATCAGATTATCCAGACCGGAAATATCTTTATCGTTGTCTTTTTCTTCTACGTTTTCCCATTGTTGCTTATCTTTACCCAGTTCAATTATCGTTTGTTCGCATGCTTTATATATTTCTGACTTCTTTTTAATTCTATCATGATGGTTAAGTATTTCTTGTAACTGATGTTTTATCATTTTCATCATTTCAAAAACTTTTTTGCTGGTAAATGATGAATTTATTCCTCCTATAATTGACGGTGATCTATATTGAATACCCATGAATCGAATCCATTCGAGAAGGTACAGTTCTTTTTCTTCAAATTGTGTAATATATGAGCAAATTCCTTTTTTTATGGATGAGACAAGTGAACTATCATTAATGAATTTGTATACTTGCATGGGAAAAGCGTCTAGAGTGTTTGAATCTAGTTCTTCTTTTGGTAAAATATATATTTGGTGAGCAAGATTATAACCATATTCGACAGTTAAACTGGTAACAAGCTCTTTAAATAAACTTTCTTTGAATAATTTATGTAATATTTCTTCATTATGAGATGTGGCTGTACTGTAAAAGTATAGGACTCGACTTTGTTGCGTCAATGACATGATTTTGTAAAGGTTTCTAAAAAGTAATGTGAAATCTTTGTTTTTATCTGTTTGCTGTTTGTTTTGCTGCAGAATGTCATATATAAAATGTGTGTATTCTGTCATATCTAAAGGATTGAGATTGTATAGTGAAAGGTGTGAGTCTTTATATTGATATTCTTTTTCAAGACTATCACACATGCCTCTTAAATGGTGGCATTTTATTTTAAGTTGTTGTAATTCGAACTTGAACAATAAAAGTATTGCATCAGGAAAGAAGTGATTTTCAATAGTTTCTTTTACATTAGAAAAAAAACGCGCAATTTTTTCTCTATAAGTCAATCCTGCATAATCAGATTTTTCATGAATATGCTGCATTTCCCATTCTTGTAAGGTTGTGAATCTTGTATAGTTTGAGTTAAGCGCATATATAAAGTTATCTTGTACAAGGCTATAGTCCCTATAATCAATATTTTTATCGTATCTTATAATTGTTAATACGCTTCTTGCGATTTTCTTGCTGATTATTTCAGTATATATTTCAGGATTTTTACTAATCCAAATTGTTATTTTTTCATCTTCTTTATTAGTGGAACTTATTTGTAGAGCAAGATGCGAGTATGTTATATCATAATCTTCTCCATGTTTTAGAAAATCATAGCCGTGAGGTAATAAGTTAATTGGAATTTCTTGAATGAAGTTTAATATGTTTTCTGTGCGTGACAGCAGATTTAGAATGGTAGGGCTAGTGATTCGTAATGTTTCTACTAGAAAAATAAATTTTACCCTTGTCAGCACTTTTGTATTGTATGCTGGCGTTTGTGGATCTCCAAATATTTGTGAACATCCACTGAAATATACTCTTTCGATGTTTGTAAGTTTTTCTATTACACGTAGCATTTGTCGAGCATTATCGAAACGTAAAGGATAGTTATTAAAAAAACTACGCGTAAGCTTGCAGTCGCTATATTTTCTCGATAAGATTTTATCTTGGTAATTTTGTATAGCTGAATATGATAATGTCGGTATTTCAATACGTAAGTCAAATAACTTGTTGAGGTAACCATGTGCAAAATCTGAATCCATCTTGTTTTGCATGAAGACTTGTTTGAGTTCATTTTCTGCAATTGCGCAGATAACGATAAGATTAGGAAGTGCTTTTAATCGTTCAAACAGAGGTAACATTGCTTGAATAGTTGCAAAATCTGTTCTTTCTAAATCATCGAATACAAGAATATATTTCTTATTTTGCATGGCTGTTTTAATTGTGCTTCCGTCTGTTTTTTGTATATTAGAAAGCACTAAATCAACAATTTCGCTAACGGCCTTGTTGTCAATGTTCAAGAAATTTAAAATAGAATGAACGATTCTCTTTATTAATCCGGTGCATATCGGAGGCCTTTTTAAAATTGCAGTTTGCAGGGAATTGATAACTCGCTCCCACGCATTGTTGAGTGAATGCGTATCCCATAAATCTACTTTGTTGCATATTACAAATGCATCATTATATGAATGATGAGAATTCTGTTGATTTTCATAATTATTCGATAGTTTTGTTATTAAGTTATCGATGAAGAATGTTTTGCCGCTTCCCCATTGTCCGCAAATTCCTATCGTAAGTCCTTTGTTGCTCTCTTTTGCAAGTTTTCTTATTTGGAGATGTGTTCTGTTGAATAGGCGTGCTCTATATAACCAATCTTCCTCTTCCTGTATTATTTTTTCACATGGTGTAAGTTTTTCGACTTGGAGATAGTAAAGCGTATAGACTATGCTTACTATAATCATGCTGGTAAGTATATTTGAATTAAGAGAAAGAAAGTATAAAATACAAGTTATATATGACCATATATGTAGAATGAATGCTTTATAGCCATTATAAAATGAAAAATAGCACTTTCTGTAATCATTAAAAATAGAGTAACTAATCCATATCACAGTTGTATAACAAATGACAGTAGTACGTATAGAAATAGAATATTTTCTAATTGTTGAAGTAAGTTCGAAATCGCTTAAACCAACATAAAACCACCATATTATGCAAAGTAATAACATAAAGAAAATAACAAAAATGGTTATTCTTGCATTTTCTTTACGGGATTTGAGTATATTTTCTTTCTCCATATGAACTGTTGAATGATGTTAGATATTCTTATGTAAAGCGTTTTCGTTTTTCTCTATATACTCTTATTGTGTTTAAAAGTCAAATGAAACTTATTGAAGGCAATCTTTTTTATAATGGACTTTATTTCGATAATTCCGAGGATATTTGACCTTTTTATATATGTAGAGCTTATATAAAAATTGAGTACTAGGTTTGTCTTTCTGTGCTTATTTCTAGTTTTTTTAGAAATTTTTATAAGATTGTTTTTTTGTTATTGTTCTGATATCAAAGGAGAAGATTGGTCCTCTAATAATATGGATTCTTATGCTTTTGACATGTGTTGGTATGAACCATGCGTAAAATTGGACATTGCACCGTGGTAGAAATACTTTATGAGACTTTGAATGCTGTTGTGTCCGTTTTTTTATAGATAACTCAAGTTCTTCTTGATCTCGTGCTGCTTTGGCGTATAATAGCGCACGAGCGATGGAATCCGGAACAATCTTTCGCCCTATTATAAAATGGGCAGGTGGGAAAACTCAGTTGTTGGCTGAGTTGTGTCCTCGTTTGCCTAAATCGTTTGAATGTTATCATGAACCGTTTATTGGCGGGGGTGCTGTTTTTCTTGCGACTGTGCCAGATAGGGCTATTATCAATGACATTAACCCTCAATTAGTAAACTTATATCGTCAAATAAGGGATAATGTAACAGATTTCATAGACATATTGCAGACGGAGGATTCAGCGAAGTGTGATAAGGAGTATTATTATAGCGTTAGGGCTCGGTATAATAGCAAAATACAGAATAATGTTTTAGATGTAGAAACTGCTGCTTTGCTTGTGTGGTGCAATAAGCATTGTTTTAATGGGTTGTATAGAGTAAACAGTAAAGGGCTTTTCAATGTGCCATATAATAATAAGATTACAGGAAGCAGTTTTGATAAGGATAATGTTCTGGCTATAAGTGCATATTTAAATCATGGAGATATCAGTATTGATAATACAGACTTTGAAAAGGCGTGCGAACAGGTAAAACCAGGGGATTTAGTTTATTTGGACCCTCCCTATGTTCCCGTTAGCACAACTGCGGATTTTACATCATATTCAAAGGATGGTTTTTCTTTTGATGACCACAAGCGTGTAGCCTCAGTGTTTCGTCGCTTGTCTGACAAAGGGGCGTATGTTATCGCAACAAACAATAACACTCCATTTGTACATGAGTTGTATGAGGGGTTTGTAATTGAGCCTGTTTCTGTTAAGCGAATGATAAATCGTGATGCTAATAAACGTACCGGCAAAGAAGTTATTATTAAGAATTATTGAGGTATGGTAAAAAAATTAGAATCCAATATATTCTATTCAACGGAACAGGTTACATTGATTTTGTCTGATACTATTGAGGCAATGTCTCTGATACCTGAACATTCCGTTGACATGATTTTTGCCGACCCTCCATATTTTCTTTCTAACGATGGAATCACTTGTAGTGGAGGAAAAATGGTATCTGTTAATAAAGGTGGGTGGGATAGGCAAGATTCTATAGCTCAAAAAACAGATTTTAACAGAGCTTGGCTCGAACAATGCCGCCGAATATTGAAGCCGGATGGTACTATATGGATTTCCGGCACGTATCATAATATTTTCAACATCGGCTATCTGCTGGAGGAAATGGATTTTTCTATTATTAATAACATAACTTGGCAGAAGAAGAATCCTCCTCCGAATTTAGCATGTCGATGCTTTACTCATTCAACGGAAACGATTATTTGGGCAAAGAAAAAAGGAGCCAAGCATTTGTTCAATTATGATTTAATGAAGCAGTTGAATGAGGGAAAACAGATGAAAGATGTTTGGACTGGTTCCCTCACTCCTAAGTCTGAAAAAACAGAAGGGAAGCATCCGACTCAGAAACCGCTTTATATTCTGGAGCGACTTATCATGGCTAGCACTCAACCCGGAGATGTTATCTTAGACCCCTTTACAGGAAGTTCTACAACCGGAGTAGCAGCGAAGCGCCTTGGCCGTCGCTATATAGGAATTGATTCAAATCCTGAATATCTGGAACTTTCTCAAAAAAGACTTCAACTTGAAATTATATGAAACGTAGATTCGCTTCATGGCTCTCTACAATGAGAGAAACATTGTATGGCTTTGCTGATTACGCAGATTTCGACAAAGCACAGAAGAATACTCTTGAAATGCGCCATTCTATAGCGTGCATGTCATCATTGATTGGTGAAGATGATATAGAAAAGAAGTTTTTAGCTTTGGCTCGCGACCATCAAGAAATCAAGCTTTGCGTACCCTATATCCTCGCAAAGCGGGAAAAATCCGGTAAGAGTACAGTCATTCCTGTTCTGGATAAGGACAGAGTGGTTAAATACTATACTTTTTCGCCTCAATCTGGTCTTTCGGATGAAGATTGTGCCTATTTTCTGCGCGAAACCGGCATATTTGACCTACTGAGAAACAGGAAAATTAGTAACCTTTCGGATTATATTTTCGGAGTTGAAGTAGGTTTAGATACTCATGCTCGAAAGAATAGAACCGGTAAGCTGATGGAAAATGCAGTAGAAAAGGAACTGCAAAGATGTAACGTACCATATAGTGCTCAAGTAAGCAAGACTCATAGCGCAATAATAGAATCACTTGACAAGAAAACGAAGGATAAGATATTTAGCGTATCTAAAAAGTACGATTTTGTCGTTTCTGTGGCCGACGAGTTGTATTTTATTGAAACGAATTTCTATTCTCGCGGTGGGTCGAAGCCCAGCACTATATCTCGTTTGTATAATAAGGTATCGTCAGTCTTTGAATCTTTAAAGAATGTCCATTTTGTGTGGGTTACGGATGGCCCCGGTTGGAATGATGAGAAAGGCGATTTAGAAAAAGCATATAAGACCATGCCTCATCTTTATAATCTCACCGATATAGAAAATGGTGCTTTCTCTCAACTTTTTGAAAAATGAAACGCGAATTTTCGGAATGGTTGTCTACAATGCGCAGCAGCATTAATGCGTATTCGTATTATGTAGATTTTGAAAAGGTATACAAGAATGTAGATGATATCAAGCTGCCTCTTTGTATCCTGAATTCTCTGATAGGTTCTCAAAATATTGAGAATGAGTTTTTGACTACAGTTGAGAAATATCCGGAGGTTCTTAAATGTATACCTATTTTAATTGCAGTCCGGCAAAAGGAGATTTATGCCCAAGATCATGAATCTGCTTGCTTGTATGATTTTTCGTCGCAATCACCATTGCGTCCGTCTCAGTATGCGACATTTATGCGCAAAGTTGGGTTGTTTGATTTATTATCCCGCAGAATCATTGCAAACCTGCTTGATTATGTGACCGGTATAGAAGTGGGGCTTGATAGCAATGCTCGAAAAAATCGAGGTGGGCATCAAATGGAAGATTTGGTGGAATCCTTCATTAAAAAAACAGGTGCTCTGTATTATAAAGAAATGTACCTGACTGAAGTTGAACAGAAATGGGGTGTTAATTTAAGCGCTCTTTCCGCTGATGGGAAGAGCACGAAACGCTGGGACTTTGTAGTATGTTCTCGTGACGATATATATTTACTTGAAACAAATTTCTATACTGCCGGGGGCTCTAAACTGAATGAAACCGCCCGTAGTTATAAAATGCTTGCTCAAGAAGCGAGGGGGATACCCAAAGTCCATTTCATGTGGATTACTGATGGCGGTGGTTGGAATTCGGCGCGCCGTAATCTACAAGAAACATTCGAGGAAATGGAGCATCTTTATAACATTAACGATTTGGAGAATGGTCGTTTAGCTGAATTGTTTTTTGCCGAAACAATGCAATATGAGGACCGAGAGCAGGGGGTGCTGAATATTGCAGAAAAAAATGCTCCATCTTTGTTCCCCGAATGGAACTAAACCTGCGCTTCATGACTCTCCTTTTCTCTACTTCGCCTGCTTAACAATCCACGTAACAACACCGAAGAACTCGGCGTTGGATTCGGCGGTGATGGGGATGGGGGAGTAGGCGGGGTTTTCCGGAAGGAGACGGACGGATGAGCCGTTCATCTCAAGGCGTTTGACGGTGAACTCTCCATCAAGCGCGGCGATGATGATATCCCCATTGGCAGCGGTGACGGCGCGGTCTACCACGAGGATGTCACCGTCATCTATGCCGGCACCGGTCATGCTTTCGCCGCGTGCGCGTATATAGTAAGTGGCGGCGGGGTGGCGGATGCAAAGGGAATTGAGGTCCAGCGTACCGCGCAAATCTCCCATGGCGGGGGAGGGAAAGCCTGCGGCAACGCCTTCTGCAAAAAAGGGGATGTTTTGCATGTGTACTGTTGAATGCTTTAAGTGGAATGTGCCGTATTGATAAGAACCCCGCCTGCGGGGTGTGTGCCACAGGCGGGGGAATGAATGGTATTTACTGCGCCGGTGGCGGGTTAATTTTTGGCTCTGCCGATGGCTCGGATGATTTCGCCGACAATCAGCACGGGGCAGGTGGCGGCGAGGAGGATGAGCCAATCTGTAAGGCTGAGGTGTACGGTGCGGAAGACGCCACCGCCGAACTCTACGGCAAGCACTTGGCCTACAAGGATAATGCCCATGATGAACAGGAATGACTTGTTGGCAAAGAGGCCGTTAAGGAAGCTGTTGTTGGTGCCGTATACACGGGCGTTGAACAGGTTCCAGAATTGCAGGAGCACGAAGCCCGTAAAGAGCATGGTGAGGGAGTGACCGTAGTCTGCGCTGCCCTCTGCCGGCATCAACTGCACATAGGTGATGAGTGCGGCAATGAAGGTGATGCCGAAGCCGAGAATCCACTTGCTCATGCCGGGGGTGATGATGAAGGCCAGCTTGTTGCGGGGGGACATGTTCATGACATCATCACTGGGGGGCTCTGTGGCCAAGGCAAGGGCAGCAAAGGTGTCCATGATGAGGTTGACCCACAGCATCTGGGTAACGGTGAGGGGCAGGTTACAGCCGATGAAGGGCCCGAGGGCGGCGATGCCACAGGCCGCCACGTTAACCGTGAGCTGGAAGACGATGAACTTCTGGATGTTGCGGTAGAGGGAACGTCCCCACTTGATGGCGCGGGTGATGCTGGTGAAGGAGTCATCCAGCAAGATGATGTCGGAAGCCTCTTTGGCAACGGAGGTACCGGTAATACCCATGGAGAGACCCACGTCTGCATGGTTGAGGGCGGGGGCATCATTGGTGCCGTCGCCCGTTACGGCAACAACGTGGTGCTTGCTTTGCAGGGTGTTTACCAAGCGCAGTTTGTCCATGGGCTTGGCGCGAGAGAGCACGCGCAGGTCATTTACCTGGGCGGCAAGCTGCTCGTCCGTAAGGGCACCGAACTCTTCACCGGTGAGCACGGCGTTGGCGGGGATTTCACCCTCTGCGGGCAACAGGCCGATTTCTCTGCCGATTTGGCAGGCTGTTTCTTTATTGTCGCCGGTTACAATCTTAATGCCCACGCCTGCACGCAAACAGGTAGCCACGGCAGCAGGTACATCGCTGCGTACGGGGTCTTGAATGACAAAGCACCCCATCCATACAAGGTCCGTGCAGGCAGCTTTGATGTCATCTGCACTTTCGGCATGCCCCTCACGGTAAGCAAGGCCGAGCACACGCATGGCTTTGCGCTGGGCGGTGGTGATGGTGGCGAGCACTTGCTCTCTCATGGCCTCGGTAAGCTCAGCCCCGTATGCGGTGCTGCACTTGGAGAGCACAATCTCAGGTGCGCCCTTGACAAAGATGACATCCTTACCGCCGAGAGCGGCAGAGGTGGCGCAGGTGGCCATGAACTTGTTCATGGTGGTGAAGGGTAGCTGACCGATTACGTGAGCAGCTTTGCGGATATCGCCGTATTTGCAACCGTTGTCATTCAGGAACATGAGCATGGCACCCTCCGTTACGTTGCCCAGTACCTCGCCTTGTTCATCGAGGTCTGCGGTGGAGTTGAGGGAGATACCCTCTGCCAGCAGGGGGAAGATGGGAGCTTGGGCTTTTTGCTCGTTGACCTGCGGGAAGTGGCACTCACGCACGGTCATGCGGTTGGTGGTAAGGGTGCCTGTTTTATCAGAGCATACCACGGTAGCGGCACCGATGGTCTCACAGGCATGCATTTTGCGCACCAGGTTATTTTGAGCAGCCATTTTGCGCATGCTGTACGCAAGGCTCAGGGTTACGCTCATGGGCAGACCCTCCGGCACGGAGACCACGATGAGGGTGATGGCAATCATGAAGTAGAGCAGAATATTCTCTGCGGCCTTGGCGGTCAGCCAAGTGGCGGGGTCATAACTGATGCAGCCCAAAGAGCTGAGGATTACCACTACGAGCCCGAAGATAACGGCACCGCCCAACAGGCAGAGCAACCACGGGGCTGCACCGCCCTTAGTGACTAAGGCAGGGGCCCCCACCTTGACTTTGAAGTAGCCCAACAGGGTTTGCAGGGTGGGGTACCACACGCGCAGCATGGCCACGGCCATGGCTGCCAGCAAACCGAAGAAGAAGTACCATTGACCGGCGCTGAGCGTGAAGTTGCCCAGCATGGTGTCACGTACGATAAGGGAGGAGAACAGGAAGAGGGCTAAGCTGAAGCCTACCACGCTGATGCCTTGGCAAAGGCCGTCCAGCTGGAGCGTGAGGGGGGATTTCTCGCCGTTGTCTTCAGATGCCGCGCGGGCTACCTTGCCGATTTCGGTGGCATCGCCCACTTTGGTGACGCAGAATACGCCGGTGCCCTCAGACACAAGGGTGCTGCGCAGCAACAGGTTGGTGGGGTAGGCACCGGGCAGGGCTTCTTGCTCTGCTGCGGGTGTTTTGAGCACGGGCTCTGACTCTCCCGTGAGGGAGGCCTGATTGATTTTAAGAGCTACGGATTCTACCACGAGACCATCGGCAGGAATCTCCTCACCGGTGCCCAGGGTTACGATATCGCCCACCACAAGCTCGCTCTTGGGTACTTGGCAGTGCTTGCCGTCTCGCACCACGCGCACGGGGGCAACATCGCTCACGCGGTTGAGAATATCAAACTCTTTGCCGGCTTTGTACTCATTGATAAAGCCCACTACGGTTGCCAACAGAACGGCACCGATGATGCCGGCGCTCTCAATCCAACTGTGGCCGGGTACCAGCAGCACGGGGATAAAGGAGATAACCGCTGCCACAATCAGAATGATGATGAGCGGATCCGTAAATTTCTCCAACAGTTGCACCCACCACGGGGCGCGGGCAGGCGGGGTCATCATATTGCTGCCGTGCAGCTTGCGGCTTTCTTCTACTTGAGCGGCGGTAAGGCCGGTTTCTGGGTTGGTCAGGTTCATAAAGTCGGAAGTTAATGATAAAATGTTAACGCTCGTCTGCAAGAAGCCCTTGGAGCTGTTTGTGGGCGTAGTGCAGGCGGGAGCGCAGCGTGCCCTCAGAGATATTGAGCATCTTGGCTATGTCCGGGTAGGGCATGCCGGCAATATCACAGAGGGTAACTATCTCCTGGTGGCTGGGGGAAAGCTGGCTGATGGCGTTGCGGAGCTTACGGCGCAGGTCTTTAATGTGAGCGCCGCGCACGGGGTCTGACTCTCGGGAGGTATCTGCCAAGTCATCGTTTTTCTCGTGCTGGTTGCCGTTTTCGTCATCATCTATACGCTCGGTGCGTTCGCGTTTGCGCTTGCGTATGAAATTGCGGGCGTTGTTGGCGGCAATGGTGTACAGCCAAGTGTAAAAGGCACTCTGCCCGTTGAAGTAACGGAGAGAGTGGTAGGCCTTGAGAAAGGATTCTTGCGCGACATCGTAGGCATCTGCCTCAGAGCCGAGCATCTGGTAGAGCATGACATGCAGCTTGCGGCTGTGGCGTCTTGTCAGCTCGTCAAAGGCGCGAGTCTTGCCCTTAAGGGTGAGGGCAATGAGCTCCTCATCCTCAAGTTCGCTATAACTTGCTGCGTCTTTGTTGTTATTCATGGTCGTATAGGGGTAGGGTGGTTGAGTCGGGAAAATGCCCGACCCGCCCGATGACGGGTCGAGGCATTGAAATGGGTGCGTTTAGAGGACGTATTCGCGCTTGTCTCGGCGTTCGTACCAATCCACAAATGCCTTGTTGACGGTAGTGAAACCGCCGGGTGTGGGGTAATCACCGCTGAAGTACCAGTCACCGCAGGCACCTTCAATGGCATCGTGCAGGCCCTCCATGCTCTGGTATACCACCTGAATGATGCAGGGGCAGTTATCCGGCGTGACCATGCGGGAAACCTCGGCCGTAATCTCGTCTGCCGTGAAGGGCTCGTAGATTTTCTTGACGGGGTTGGTGCGCTCTGCCGGCGGCAAGGTGAGCTGATGCTTGCACTCCTCATACACATCAATGATACGGGTGTACATGCCTTGCTTCTTGAGCAGGTTGATGGCTGCCTGGAAGGCGATGAACTTGCCCATCTCGCTCATGTCGATGCCGTAGCAGTCCGGGTAACGAACCTGCGGGGCGGAGGATGCAATGACAATCTTGCGGGCCTTGGAGCGTGCCAACAAACGCAGCAAGCTCATCTTGAGTGTGGTACCGCGTACAATGGAGTCATCAATGGCTACCAGAACTTCATCTTCACCAACGGCACCGTAGGTAAGGTCATATACCATGGCGGCAAGCTGCTTGCGGCTGCTTTCCTCTGAGATGAAGGTGCGGAGCTTGATGTCCTTGTGGGCAATCTTTTCTGCACGGGGCCAGCGGCGCAGGATGAGCTCGTTGATGAGCTCCTCACTCATGGTGCCGTCCTTGTAGGCCTTAATCATGGCCTCCGTTACCTTGTTGCGGCGGTAGGCGCGCAGACCCTCCAACAGACCGTAGTAAGATACCTCTGCCGTGTTGGGGATGAAGGTGATGGCAGCCTTGGAGAAGTTGCCGTCCAAGCTGGCAACCACTTGCTCCGTCAGGTTGGCACCCAGAGCTTTACGCTCGCGGTAGATGACGGGGTCATTGCCGCGGGAGGTGTACACGTCTTCAAAGCAGCAGGGCTTGAACTCGCCGGGGGTGGTGTACTCGCGGATGCTTACCTGGCCGTCGGACTTGACCACAATCATGTTGCCGGCGGGCAGCTCTTTCACCTCTTCCTCATCTACCTCCATCACACTCATCAGCGGTACGCGCTCGCTGGCAATGGCCAAGAACTCGTCCGTGAGAATGTAGTGGCAGTGGCGGATGCCGTGCGGGTCTCTCAGGCAGAAGAAGTCACCATTGCCTACGGCACCGGTGAGGCAGTAGCCACCGTCCCAGTCGCGGGAGGCTTTGGAAATGATATCAAACAAATCCAGCTCTGCGGAGATGATGTTGGGGATTTCCTGCCCGTCTACATTCTTGTCGCGCAGGGCACGGTAAAGGTCTGTGTGGGCTTCATCTAAGTAGTAGCCTACCTCCTCCATGAGGGTTTGGATGGCGGTGCCGAACACGGGGTGCTGACCGCGGGAGATGAGCTTTTGGTGAAGCTCGTCCAAGTTGGTGATACCCATGTCACCCTGCATCATGAGGGTACGCGTGGTCCAGTTGGTGCGGCGCATATACGGGTGGCAGTTGCCCTCATCGTATTGCACACCGCTGGAGCCGTACAGCAGGTGACCCATCAGCACCTCACCACCGAAGTTGAAGTGCTTTTTGTAGGATTCCGAATCAAGTCCTTTAATCAGGCCCTTGCCGCGCAAATCGCTGAGCGTGCGCTGCTGGGCAGAGAAAATGGAGGTAACGGCGTTGGCCGCGGCGTTACGGGTGCGGAAGATATAGGGCTCACCCATCGGCATATTAAGCTTGATACAGCCTATGCCGGCTCCGTCTTGACCACGGTTGTGCTGCTTTTCCATGAGCAGGAAAAGCTTGTTGAAGGCCCACTCCGGCGAGCCGTACTTCTCAGCAAAGTATGAGAGCGGCTTCAGAAGTCTGATGGCGGCAGACATAATGTTGGGGTGGTTTGATGTTTACTTGCGAACACTCACCTTGATGCCCTTACCCTCTCTCATGGTGCCGATGACGGTGCCACCGGGGCCTGCCGTGCAGGCAGCTTCTACTTGGTCGGGCTTAACGATGGCTACCCAACCGATGCCCATGTTAAAGGTGTGGAAGCGGTCCTCTGCATCCACAAAGGTGAGCACCTTTTGGGCAGGGGCGTTGTCCCAGTAGGGGATTTCAAGGTCTGCACCCTTGTCGCCCAAGAAACGCTCAAGGTTTTCGGGCAGGCCGCCACCGGTGATGTGGGCGTAGGCCTTGGGGGTGATACCGAGCTTGCGCATATCGTACACTACGTCATGGTACAAGCGGGTGGGGGCAAGCAGGGCGCGCAGCTCTTCCTCCGTGAGGAGGTCGGGGTTCTGGGCCAGAATGCGGCGAACCAAGCTCCAGCCGTTGGCGTGGAAACCATCGCTGGGGTAACCCACCAGCACGTCGCCCACCTCTACCTGAGAGGGATCAATCATTTGGCTCTTCTCTACGCAGCCGATGCTGAAACCGGCCATTTCTACAAGGTTTTCGGGCACTACGCCGGGCATTTCAGCGGTCTCGCCACCGGCGAGGATGCAGTTGCAGCTCTCAAGGTAGTCGCACATGCCGGCTACCAAGCGGGTAATGCGGGGGCGCTCCGTCTCAAGGTTGGAGATGCCGAGGTAGTCCAAGAACACGAGGGGGTCACCACCCGTGGTGAGAATATCGTTCACGTTCATGGCTACAAGGTCCTTACCGGCTGTCTCCAGCATGTCCATCTCAAAGAGAACCTCGGTTTTGGTGCCTACGCCATCCGTACCGGTGACGATGACGGGCTCTTTGTAGGCGGAAAGATCGTAAGCTGCTGCAAACAAGCCGAAGGCGTTGCAGAGCTGACGGTTTTTTTGCGTGCGCTTAACGTGCGCGCTGATGTCACTGACAAAAGACTGTGCCTCAATGGTGTCGACACCGGATTGCTTATATGTGAGATTACCGGACATAATAAGAGTGATCACGTGGATTCGCGGGGATTATACCCTTATTTTACGCCTTTGGCAAGCCGTATTTTTTTGCAGGCCCCCTATTTGTTGTAAGAAGCCCGATAAATGTCAATTTATCTCGGCGCGGGCGGGTGAGAATGAAACTTGTATTTGGTGGCTTACCGGGTTAAAAAATAGCTGTTATGCAGGTAAACGGGTACCCGAGCACGCGGGGTATTATTTCTCCTCTGCTTTGAGCTGCTCAATTTCTTTGCGGAGCAGGGCACTGACGCGGTGGCGTGCCAAGTATACCTGAGCCAAACTGACCCCGAGTTTTCGGCGTACATCCGTGGTGCTCATGCCGCGCAGAACACAGTAGTCGAAAATTTGAAATTGTTTGGGGTTCACCTGCATCTTGACTCGTTCCGTTGCGGCTTTGATGAGGTTGCGTTGCCATTCGCGTTCCCACACGCGCTCAAAGCTTTCGCTGTTCAGGTCGGGCAGGTCTTCGGTGGCGGGTATGCGGGTAGAGTCATCCCCACGGGGCGGGGCGTTTTCCGGTGTGCGTTGGGCAAGGCGGTCTTTAATGCGCCAGCGGGTGATGTGCCACAGCCATTTTTTGAAAGAGCCTTTTTGTGGGTCATATCCGCCGGTGCGGCTTTGTTTGGCGATGGTGAGGATGGTTTCCTGCACTGTGTCCCACGCCTCATCATCTCTCAATCCCGCTTGTGTGGCAACGGCATAAATAAGCCGCCAGTAGGTACGGTAAAACTCATCCCAGCTGCGTTGGTCTTGCCAGTCATGCAGCCTTGCAATCAGGCTACGGCGCGTGCGGTCGGCGTACTTTTCCAGTTCGCCGTCATCAGGACTCTTCCATGGTAGTTCCTCTTGCACGTGCCTGACTTTCTATCATATTTCTCCCCGCGTTGCAAGTGTAAATCTGCAATTTGGGGTAATTTAAAAGCGGCCACGTTTTGAGACCCTCAGTGATTGTTGATTCTGGTACGGTTACGTTTTTGCTTGCGCCTTGCGGTACTGCGAATCCTGCGGCTTGGCATTCTGCAATTACATGAGCCGCATCACTTGGGACTTGTAAAGGACGGTAAACGGGTGTATAATCGGGGTGCTGTGATTTATTTCTCTCTCTTCGGTGTGCAAGTAAAGATTCACCCCTCCATATGGGTGACTCTGTCGCTCATGGCGTACTTGTTATGTGGCGGAGAGCAGGGGATGCTGGGCATGGCTCTCTTTGTTGTAGCCGGTTTTCTGTGTATCTTTGCACATGAGATGGGGCATGCCATGGCCGGCCGATGGCTGGGGGCATGCCGCCCCGTGGTGGACATGGAGTGGTTGGGGGGCTCTTGCACCAACAATGTGTGTAATTTATCGCGTGCCAAGTTGATTATGACGGCTCTTGCCGGGCCGCTTACATCTATGGCCTTGGTGCTGCCCGTGTTGGTGTGGATGATGTGCTCTTACGGTGATGCCGATGGTGCCGTGTGGCGCTTATGGGCTTTGGTTTGCGGTATTGTACCGGCCTCCATGTTTGAGTTTTGCCCGCCCATGATTGTGTTGTTCTGCACATACATGGTGCAGGTGGCCGTGTGGTGGTCTCTTTTGAATTTGCTGCCTATATATCCCTTGGATGGCGGCGTGGTTTTGTCTCATTTGCTGCATGCTCCCCGTCTGCTGCACATAATCAGTATGGCTGTGGGGGGCGTGCTGTCTCTGTTTTTCATCTTCTATGGCTTGTATGCCATGTTTTTCATTCTTCTGTACCTTATTTTTATCAATTACCACGGCTTGAAGCACTCTCCGTATTGAAAAGGTATTGACTTTTTTTCATAATTCATTAGAATCTCCACCCGTATGGCACAACAGAACGCAATTTCACCCACCCGCGCGGAGGATTTCCCCGAGTGGTATCAGCAAGTCATTAAGGCCGCCGACCTCGCAGAGAACTCTGAGGTGCGCGGTTGTATGGTTATTAAACCCTGGGGCTACGCAATTTGGGAGCTCATTCAACAGCAGATGGATGCCGAGTTCAAGCGCACCGGCCACACCAATGCATACTTCCCCATGCTTATCCCCGTCTCTTATCTTGAGAAAGAGGCTGAGCACGCTGAAGGCTTTGCCACTGAATGTGCCGTGGTTACTCACCACCGCTTGGAGGCCGTTAAAGACCCCGAGACCGGTAAGACCAAGATGATTCCCTCCGGCGAGTTGACGGATAAATATGTGATTCGCCCCACCTCTGAGACCGTTATCGGTGCCGCATTCTCCCGCTGGTTGGAGAGCTACCGCGACCTTCCCTTCAAGGTGAACCAGTGGTGCAATGTGATGCGCTGGGAAATGCGCCCCCGTATCTTCCTGCGCACGGCTGAGTTCTTGTGGCAAGAGGGGCACACCGCTCACGAAACCCGCGAAGAAGCCGAGGAAGAAACAGCTGTGATGCACAAGGTGTATGAGGATTTCCAGAGAGATGTGCTGGCCGTACCCTCCATCCCCGGTGAGAAAACCGCCCACGAGCGTTTCCCCGGTGCCGTGCGTACCTTTACCGTAGAGGCTATGGTGCAGGACCGCAAGGCTATTCAGGCCGGTACCTCCCACTTCTTGGGTCAAAACTTTGCCAAGGCTCAGAACATCTCCTTTGCCGGCCGTAACAACGAGCGCCAGTTTGCCTGGACCACCTCTTGGGGTGTTTCAACCCGCATGATCGGTACGCTCATCATGGCTCACTCTGATGATGACGGTTTGGTGTGCCCGCCCCGCGTGGCTCCCAAGCAGATTGTGATTATCCCCGTTACCCCCAAGGCTGATACCAAGCAGGCCATTCTTGACCACTGCCAAGCCTTGGCCGATAAGCTCAGTGCCATGAGCTTCCATGGTCTGCCGGTTCGTGTGCAGGTTGATACCCGCGACATTAACGGCGGTACCAAGAAATGGGATTGGATTAAGAAAGGCGTGCCCGTGCGTGTGGAAATCGGCCCGCGTGATTTGGAGAAGGGCTCCATCTGCCTTGCCCGCCGTGACCAAGCCACCAACGAGAAGAGCTTCATGCCTGAGGAAGAGTTCCTTGCCAACGCCGTTGCTTTGCTTGAGGATGTGCAGAACTGCCTGTTGCAGCGTCAGCCCAGCTTCCGCGACAGCCACATACGCCCCTGCAACAGCTTGGAAGACCTCAAGGCCAACTTTGCCGCCGGTACCGATGCTGACTGGTTGCTGTGCCCCTGGGATGGCTCCCCCGAGGAAGAAGAAGAGCTCGGTAAGAGTCTGCGCATTTCTATCCGCTGCATCCCGCACGGTGAGATGGGTGTAGGCCCCGAGGCTCCCTGCATTCTCACCGGGCGTCCCACCACGCGCCGCGTGCTGTGGGCTCGCAGCTATTAATCAATTCTCCTCTTGTGCGAGGGTGTCGCCTTTGTGGTGGCACCCTCGTTTCTTTAGCGGACAATGTGCAAGATGATTCTGAGATGAAACGATTATTGGAAGATTTGGACTATGGTGCTGTCGGTGTGGGGTTACTTGCCGGTGGCGTGAGTTGGTTATGCTATGGTGAGTTTGATTTTCGCCAAATACTGATGCTGGTAATAGGTGCGGCTCTTGTGTCGGGCTGCGTGTATATGATACGGCAAGATGTTCAAAACGGATGCCTTTTCAGCAAAGCACGCAAAAAGATAAAACAGCAGTGGAGCCGTGCCGCCCGCTCTGCGCAAGATTTGCCTTTTACCATGTTGGCTGATAATTTTCGCCGATTGGCTGCTGTGGATGACATGACCGTTGCTGAGACAGATTATCTTTCTTGGAAGGAAGATTCTCGGGGTGAAATCCGCATCAATAAAATCACTGATACCGATTGGATTTGCCTGTTTTGGGTAAGGGGAGACGTTTTTATGACGGATGCTCAGCTTCGTAAAATATGCGCGGCAGAGGGCGTGGCTCTTCCCCCGACATTTCTTAAAATGAAGGCTCATGGTATGGCCATTTACAGGGGAACGGAACTTCGTGTTTTCCCGGCTCCGCATTATGCAGCTTTTCAGGATTCTTTTTCCGATACGGTGTTACAAGGCCGTGAAGCATTTGCTGCTTGGTTGGAGGATAGGGATGAAGACGCTGAATAAGCTTACATTCTCTCCCGCGCACTATACTTTGCAACAATAAAAACAGCCGCCGAACAACACTTGCTCGGCGGCTGTTGTATAGTGGTTATTGAGGTTACTTGGCTTTGGCGGCGCGGCGGGCGCGTACACCCTCAGCCAGCGTATCCAGCATGGCAACGGTGCCCTCCCAGTCCACACAGGCATCCGTAATGCTGACGCCGTATTGCAGGGCTCCGTGGTTATCACATTTCTGGTTGCCGGAGTAAATGTTACTCTCAATCATGACGGCACCGATGTGGTCATTGCCTGCGGCTAACTGTGCAGCAACGGATTCTGCAACCAAGTGCTGGTCTTGCCAGCGTTTGTGGCTGTTGCCGTGGGAGCAGTCTATCATGATACGGTTATCAATGCCGCTCTTCTGTTGAATTTCCCAGGTGTGCGCAACATGCTCCGGGCTGTAATTGGGCCCATCGGAAGAACCGCGCAGAATCACGTGGCAGCTGTCATTACCGCTGGTGGAAACGATAGCTGATACGCCCTGCTTGGTAACGGAAAGGAAGCAGTGCGGATGCGCGGCAGAGATAATGCCGTCCACCGCTACCTGCACGCAGCCGGTGGTGCCGTTTTTGAAGCCTATGGGCATGGAAAGACCACTGGCCAGCTCACGGTGTACTTGGCTCTCCGTAGTACGGGCACCGATGGCACCCCATGCAATCAGGTCACTGATGTACTGCGGGGTAATCACATCCAAAAACTCCGTAGCAGCGGGAACCCCCATCTCTGCCAAGCGCAGCAGCAGGCCGCGAGACATGCGCAGCCCACTGTTGATGTTATAGCTGCCGTCCATAAACGGGTCATTGATAAGCCCTTTCCAGCCAACGGTGGTACGCGGTTTCTCAAAGTACACACGCATAATAAGCAGCAGGTCATCTGCATACTTCTTGCGGGCTTCTGCCAATCTGCCGGCATAGTCAATGGCTGCTACCGTGTCATGGATGGAGCAGGGGCCCACCATCACCGCCAAGCGGTCATCTTCTTTCTTCAGAATGCGTCTGAACTCCTCACGGGTGTCAAACACAACCTTGCCGGCTTCATGGCTTGCAGGAAAATCCTGCATGAGAATTGCGGGGGATATCAGCGGACGAATGTCCGTGATACGTACGTCGTCTGTTATGAACGGATTCATCTATAATTAATCCTCTACTTTCTTCCAGGAGTATACGTTGTCGGCAATTTCCTCCTGCTCGGCTTCCGTGTAATCCGGGTACTTCAGGGGCTCTTCCTCAACGTCTTTATCCTTGTCTTTCTTGTTCTTCGTAGTCTTCTTGGGCTTCTTGGCAGATTTGCCGCGGGGCTGGTCAAGCTCATGGTGCTTACCTACGCCATCTGCGCCGGTGCTGTAAGCAATGCACCACTGGTTGCGCAATACCTTGTTGGTGAAGGGGTCTGTCAAAGAACCTTCTGCTTCGCTGCGAATGAATACATAGTAGGGCTGGCCCCAGGGGTCATACAGAGCTGCAACATCACCCTCTTCAAAAAGACCGGCAATACGCTCTTCTGCGGAGTCTGCCTTCATGTAGGCTTTTTGGGTGTTTGCCACATCTTTACCTACCTCGGTATTGAACATGATATGGATGAAGTCGGCATCGTTTTCGCCATCGGTGGTAAGGGTAAGTACTTCAGCCCCCTCGTCCTCCACCTTGTCCCAGTTGACGGGCAGGTCACCGGCTTCGTCTTTGTAGTTTTGCACACCCTGAACAATATCCTTACAGGTTTTGTTGGCTGCCGTAATGTTACCTTGCTCAATGAAAGAGGTGATGAGCGGGTATGCTACACCGGCCAATGCGCCGAGAATGGCGATGACCACCAAGAGCTCAACCAGCGTGAACCCTTTTTTAAGTTGATGGGAGAAAGTCATTTTCATACACACTCAGTCTAGCATATTACGGGGCTTGACTGCAAGCAAAATCACTGTTTCTTGCGTAATAATCCGTATTTAGGGGAGAAGATGTATGCCAGCAGGAAGATAACACCCAACACCACAATGATGGTTGCGCCCAAGTGCCAGCCCAACGGGTAAGAGAGGAAGAATGCGGCAACGGAACCCAGCCCGCCGATAAGGCCGCCACCCCAGAACATGAGGGCGGCGCGGTTGGTGAGCAAATACATGGTGGCAGCGGGGGCCACCAGCAGGCCCAGCGTCAGAAATGCACCCACAGCTTGCAGGGATGATACCAGCACCAGAATCAGCAGTGCAAAGATGCCGTAGCTGAAAGCGCGGGTAGGTATGCCCATGGCCGCAGCTGCTTTGGGGTCAAAGAGATAGATAATCAGCGGGCGGTGCAGAGCCGTGATGCTGAGAACAGCCGCTGCGCTGATGCCGTAGGCAATCCATAAATCCGAATTACCCATGCTCATGATACTGCCGAACAACCAGTCATCCACTTTTTGCTGTAACCCGAGTTGCACGAGTATGATGTAACCGATGGCAAATGCTGAGGTGTGAATGATGGAGAGAGCGGTGTCCTGATCCACTTTGGAGGTGCGTGATACAAAGAGAGAACCGAGCCCTACCATCAACCCGGCCAATACCGCGCCGATGAGGATGCTCACCTGCATGAGCCCGAACATCAGAATTGCCAAGGCAATGCCCGGTAACAGAGCGCACGAGACCGTGCCTATTTGCAGGGAGGAGCGCTTGAGCACCACCAGCGCACTCACAAAGCCGTTGGCAAAACCTATGATGGCACATGCCCACAGGCTGCGTTGTGCAATCGGTTCTCCCAAAAATTGAATAAACTCGTTCATGCTGTGGTGGTGATGTGTTGTTGCCCGAATGCCGTGAGCAGATTATCGGGGGTGAGTACCTCTTGCGTAAGCCCGAAGGCGATGCTTTTCTTTTTAAGCAGCAGACAGTGGCTGAATATACGCGGGGCGCTGTTCAAATCATGATGCGAGGCGATGATGAGACGCCCCTCTCCGGCAAGAGACCGCAGCAGTTCTCCCAAGGACTCCATGCCGGGAACATCCAAGCCTGTAAAGGGCTCGTCAAGCAGCAGTATATGAGCCTCTTGCGCCAACGCTCGGGCTAAGAAGGCGCGTTGTTGCTGCCCGCCGGAAAGCTCACCTATCTGTCGCTTTTGCAGGTGGGTGATTTGCAGGGCATCCAGTGCTTTTTCAACTATCTCGCGGTCATGTTTGTTTTGGGTGCGCCACAATCCCAATGTGGGATAACGCCCCATTTCTACCAACTCTCTCACCGTGATGGGGAAACGCCAGTCTACCTCCGTACGCTGCGGCATGTAGGCTATCTCATGGCGTGTGTCATGCAGGGGATTCCCATTCCACAAGATGCGCCCCTGCGTCGGTTTCTGTAAGCCGGCTAATAGGTTGATAAGAGTTGATTTACCTGCTCCGTTAGGGCCGGCAAGTGCCAATGTATGCCCGCAGTGCAGGGAGAATGTTATATCCTCCAGTGCGACTACCTCACCGTAATGGGCAGATACCTGCTGCACCGCCAGCTCATGCCCGCCGTGGTGGTGTCCGCTGTGGTCATGCCCCCAGCAAATGTGATTGTGTTCACTTACCATGAAAAGATGAAAAGGTCATGCAACAAAGTTCCGTCTTCTCCCGTCCATCGGGTATCCGTACGCGGCTCTTGTTGTGCGGGTTCCAAGGTGATGCTTACTGCGTTTTCTGGGCTGCCGTCCGGCCAGTGGATTTCTGCCTCCAATTCCCAATTTTTCTGCCGCGGCAGGTGCAGCTCAAGCTCCCATGGCGATGCCGATTCTGCGGGCATGGTTGCAAGGTCTTGTCCCTCATAGCGCAGAGTGCAGGCTGTTGGAGTGCCGGTGAATTGTACTTTTGCAAAAACAAGCTCCGTGCTCGGAGCCTCTTGCTCAGAGTGGTTTATGGCAACCCTCTGCGGTGCTTTTGCCGTAAGGTGCAGCAAAGGTATACCGGCCAGCAGCACGCCGATAAGCGTCAGCCCGAATGTGAGAGCAGGGCGCATTTACTTGAGGTTTTTGCTGATGGTGTTGACATTGTGCATGAAGAGCTTTTCATAGCTCTGCTGCCCCGGGAACACGCCATCCAGTACCAGCGGTGCAGTAGGTACCCCCAGTTGTTCTGCAATGATTTCCAGTATTTTGGGGGAGGCTCCCACCTCTGTGAAGATGCAGCGTACATCCTTGCTGCGCAGGTCGCTCAGCAGGGCGGCCAAGGTGGCGGTATCTCCCTCACTCTCTTTGGATATACCGTGAATGGTGATGGGTGTAAATCCGAACTCCTCACAAAAATGGCACAGTGCAGCGTGTCCCGTTACCAAGTATCGGCGGTTTTGGGGTATGCGGCTGAATTGCAGGCGCGCTTTGCGGGTTAAAGCATCCATGGCGGCTGCATACTTCTTTTGCCCTGCTGCAAAAGCTGCTTGGTGAGCCGGTGCCTGTTGGGAAAATACAGCCAGCAACAGACGAGAGGCGCGCTTCATGTTCTCCGGTGTATTCCACCAGTGCGGGTCGGTGCGGCGAGAGTTCGGCAGGTACACGTTGGGGATATCTCGCCCAAGGCCCACAATCATGGTGTCTTCAGGCATGGACTCGGCCAATTCCGTCAGATACGGTTCTATCCCTTTACCGCAAGCCAGCAGCATATCCGCATCTGCTGCGGCTGCCATCTGTTTGCTGCCGGGTGCAAAAGAATGCAGGTCACCGTTAGCCGGGAATAAGTCCACCACCTCTACGGCATCACCGCCTATACTGCGAGCCATTTCACTGAGCAGTGGGTGTAAACTTGCTACTTTAAGCTCAGCTGCTTGCACAGTACTCAGCCCAAACAGCATTAACACCAAACACCATATCGTTTTCATGCCCTCATTCTATGCCTCGCCCGTGCGCGCGTCAATTCCTTATTGAGTCAGTATGATTTTACTTTTTACTCTCATCTTTGCTTATTTGCCACGTTTGGGGTATACTTTGATAAGCTGTCCCGTTTGTCGGCATTGAACTCCGTTTCGGGTAACAGTTGCGCGGTAGGGGGCTAACCACCCTGATAACCCCGCAAGGAAAGTAAAGGTGCCGTCCGTTTCCCATTGCCCGCCTTCAAGTGCATAGTTGCTTTTTTCCTTGATTTGCAATGGAATAACTTTATCGAAATTGATTTCCTTGTTTAAGGCAGCTGTCGGGCAGAGGTAATACGTCCATTTGCTGACGGGGTACGCAAGCCATTTGCCGTCTGCCGACCATGGCTGAAAAATGATATTTCGGCGATAAATCGCGCCGGTATTCGTATCATCTTTGAGGATGATTTCCTGCCCGTTGCGGTTGATGAGAACAATCTCATTAACCACGCTGATGGCGTCTTGCTCCATGTGCCGAGAACCTCGGTACACGAGTTCCCATTCCCCATCCGGAGAAGGGCAGCTCAATGCTGCATCTACGGTGCTGTTTTCATCGTAAATAAGCTGTGCTTCTGCCGCCGGAGCAAGGCAAAGCGCTCCGCAGAACAGGGTATATAGTAGTGTTGTGTTCATATCAAAGAGGGGCTTCGTTAGGCCAATTATGTTTGGGGTAACGGCCGGCAAGGTCTTTTTTCATTTGCGGATATCCGTTTTTCCAGAAAGATGCCAAGTCTGATGTGAGCTGGTAGGGCCGTTGATTGGGGGCTAGTATTTCAACCAAGCATTTGATTCGACCATCGGCAATGGTGGGCGTTTCCGGTACCCCGAAAAGCAGCTGGCATTTCAGTCCGAACGTAGGCGTGCCGTCTTCTCTGTATAAAAGTTTGACTTCTCTGCCGTTAGCTAATTTAATAGCCTTGGGAGCGTAGCGGTTCATGCATTCCTGTTGCCAAGGGGAGAGCCATTCTTTCAGGATGGGCAGCACGGGGCGAGCGGCAATATCTTTGTAGCTTACGGCTCCTTCACACAACATGGTGATGGCTACCAAACGGTCTTCCTCTCCGAAATCAGGGAGTTCCAACTCCGGCATGGCGTTGCGCAGGCATGTGAGGCGGTTAATCCATTGTAACACGTGGCCATCCCAGCCCTCCAGACGCAGATTTCCTCTCACAACTTGGTCCGCCAGCAGAGGCGCGGCGGCATCGGGATGCGCATCGCCCGTTTCTTTTTCGGTGAGAACCAAGTCTCTGTAAAGCGAACGATGATAATTGAGCACGCGCTTGCGTGAGCTGTCATACACGGCAATATCATCCTCATGCGTGGGTAAATCTGTTAGGCTGAGTGCAGTGCAACGGGAGATGCGGGTTTCTACGCTTTTACCGCCTATTTCAGCAATTTCGGCTGCCAATATCAGTTCTGTGCCTGAGTAAAGCGCAACACCTTCAGTTAATTTCCCACTGCGGCGTTGGGTAAGTCTGGCCGTGTGGGTTGCCGTGCTGTTGCGGGCTGCAACATTATCAGGATACGCAGTAAGCAGTGCTTTTATAATGCCTTTACGATGAGTTACAAAATCGGGCTCGGCTCGGTGCCCCAGCAACTGACGGTATGCTGCACGGATTTCTCTTACGGCTCTGCCCATGATACCCAGTGCCGTGCATGCTGCGGTATCTCCTTTAAGCTGCTCTGCCCGTTCCAATGCACGCCATTCTGCCTGAAAATCCGTGTAATCGTCATCATGCCGCAAGCTTTCATGCAAGCCGCCGTTCAGGGCTATGCTTTCGCTTTGCGTCAGGGCTGCAATGGCTGCCATTTCCGTTTCACAACCGTATTCTTGCCCCGCAACAAGCATACGTGCAGCCACCGGAGGTAAGGGATAACGCATCATGTTGCGCCCGATGTCAGAAATAGCCCCCTTGGCATCTACTGCACCCAAATTTACCAATAGCTGCCAAGCTTGAGTAAATTGCATTTCGGTGGGGGCATCCGGCCAGGCAAAACGGCGCAGCCCCTCTTGACCAACAGCCCCCCAAGCCAACAGATTGAGGAAAGCGGCGGATATGTCTGCCCTGTGTACCTCCGGCGCGGGGAAGGGTGCGCGGCGTCGGTGGTCTGCCTCACTCCACAGGCGTATGCATTTGCCGGGGCCCAGTCGCCCTGCGCGGCCGGCGCGTTGCTCTGCCTGCGCACAGGAAATCGGCACAATGTGCAGGGTAGAAATGCCTCGCACTGCATCCCAGCGCGCTTCTCGTGCCGTCCCGCTATCTACCACGGCTCTCACACCCTCAATGGTGAGCGACGTTTCTGCAATGTTGGTGGATACGATAACACGCGGGCAGTTGCCTTTTTCCACGGCTGCGGATTGCGCTTCGGGAGAGAGTTGTCCATGCAGGGCATAGACCTCTCTTCCTCGCATCCAATTCACATTCTCCAGAATTTCCACCGTGCGTCTGATTTCATAAGCTCCGGGTAAGAATACCAAGATATCACCCTCCGTTTCTTGCATGAGTTTACGCACGGCTGTAGCACATTGCTCCCACACGGGCGGGGCATTCACATAACCGCGGTTGTCTCTCACGGGCACGGGGGGCATATAACTTACCTCTACCGGGTACATGCGCCCTTCTGCTCTCAGAACCGTGGCTTGCGGCAGGTAGTGTTGCAGTTTGTCCAGCTCCAATGTGGCAGACATAACAAACACTCCCAAATCTTTACGAGTGCTGCGTTGCAGCTCCAGCGCACGGGCAAGACACAAATCTCCCGACAATCGGCGCTCGTGCACTTCGTCAAAAATGATGGCACTCACGCCATGCAGCTGCGGGTCATCGCTCAAGCGGCGTTCCAACAGACCGTCCGTCATGAAGAGAATGCGCGTTTCTGTACTGCAACGGGAGTCAAATCTCACGGTGTAACCTACCTCTGCCCCCAATTTACAGGGGAATTGCCGCGCCACGAATCCCGCCAGCAAACGGGCTGCCAGCCTGCGGGGCTGTACCACGATGACAGTGCCGAGTTCTCCAACCCCGGCATCCAACAATATGCGGGGTATACGGGTGGACTTGCCGCTGCCGGTGGGCGCACTCAGCAGTACGCAAAACCCGGGTTTCTGCACGGCATGCAGCACCTCATCTCTGATGGAGTCTATGGGCAATGCGTGGGTCATGAGTGAGGGGTAAGAAGAATAACTGCCGATTGCAGCGGCCTGTTCCAGCGAATCGGCATGCCGTTGTATATCAAATCTTTTCCTTGCATGATTAAGCCGTCAGCGGGGCAATGGTGGCCGCTTGCATCGGGCATGAGCTCCTCAATTCTGTAAGCCGTGTTTTCCTCAATACCTCTCAGCTGTATGCGGGTGCATTGGTCAGTAAACGCACGCTCCGTAGTATACGCCAGCAGCAGTGCTTGCTTACCGTCTGTATACAATAAGGCGCAGTCTGCGCTTTCGTAGGGGGATACCAAGCGGTACAAATCTCCCTGCTGCGTAAGAGGGGCGAGTCGGCGGTATAAGCTCAGTCTCTGTTTAATCTCCGTAGAATCTTGCTCGCTGAGGTGACGCGGATCTAACTCAAACCCCAATCTGCCTGCCATGGCTACATCAAAACGGAACTTGAGCGAGGTGTTGCGCCCCGTATACAAATTGGGGCTTACGGTTACGTGGGCACCCACGGCATTGGAGGGGAACAGGTGAGAGGCACTCCATTGCATGCGCAGGCGGTCATAGGCATCCGTGTTGTCGCTCAGCCAGAACTCCTCGTGGTATTGTGCGGCCCCGTGGTCCATACGCCCGCCACCGGCAGAACAACATTGGAATGTTACCTTGGGGAAAGCCGTACGCAAGCTGTTCATAATGCCGTAATAGGCCGCAATGTAATCAAAGTAAAGATTGGGGTGCGGCGCATCGGTAATCATGCGGTTGCAATCCCACTTCACATAGCTGATGTTGGGATAAGCACTCAACACATCGGCAACACTCTTGATGATGTAATCCTGCACCTCCGGCAAGGCTAAATTGAGCACCAGCTGGTGCCGCTGTTGTGTGGGCTCTATGCCGGGCAGCTGAATAGCCCACTCGGGGTGTTTGCGGTACAACTCGCTTTGAGGGCTTACCATCTCAGGCTCTATCCATATACCCAAGCTCAGATTCATCTCCTGCGTAGCGTCGTTGAGAGGCTTGAGCCCACGCGGTAAGCGGTCGGTATCGGGTTGCCAGTCCCCCAAGGAGGTGGTATCATCCGTGCGCTTGCCGAACCAGCCGTCATCCAGCACAAACATGTCAATACCAAGGTCGGCCGTCGCTGTCATCATCTCCAGCAGCGCGCCCTCGGATATGTCAAAATGCACACCCTCCCAGCTGTTTAGCAGGGTTCGGCGTATTTGCTCACCATGGGGAATGACGTGGCGACGCAGGTAGCGGTGTAATCTGCGGGTAGCATCCCCTTTGCCTTGTAGGGATGCCACAAGCACGGCTTTCGGTAAATCAAGGCGTTGTCCTGCGGCTAAGGTATAGGGAGCCTGCGCAAAATCATGTCCCAAGCCTAAAAAGCCCACTCCCTGTGCATTGTGGGTGAATCGTGTGGTGTAGTTACCGCTCCAGCACAGGGCTGCCAGCAAGCAGGTGCCGTTCTCCTCTTGCGCAGGGGCATTAAGGGAAATCTGCATGGCGGGTATGCCCTCTTGCGCAGCCTTAATACCCGTGCAGGCATCGGCACATAGAGTGTTGCCGCGTTTTACTTCCTCCTCTTGCAGTGTATGCTCCCCCGCCCAAACACCACGGAAGGTGGTGGCATGGTAACTGTGCGCATGTTGCTGCACACTCAGGGAATAAGCCCGTATGATTTGCAGGGGGAAAGCCGTGCCGTTGATGATACTGACTTGCTGAGAATAAATTCCTTCTTCAGAGAGTTGAGCCGAGATGCGTATCTCAATATCGGGGTAGCGCGCATCGGCCAGCGTTACAAGCAATTGCCCATCCACTGCAAGAGACGAAACAAGTTGCGGATTCAGCCCCATGCCTCCATCCGGCAAGAGTAGTTGCAAGGCATATTCCCCGGAAAGATGCTGAGCAGGGTACCCGATGCGAGATTGATAATCCGTTAAATAGTCGCATCTCATGCTTGTAGAAGCCCGGTGCGTTACCTCAAAGCCCCCGTTTTGCCATGAAATGCTGCCGTACGGATAGGTGATGTTCGGTGTTGTCTTCATATCCTATCAGGATGAAGTTTGTGCCATTCCTCAAAAGAGTGCGGCTTGGTTGTCTGCGTAATGCTGAGCAGGTATGCTAATAACTTTTTGTCTGCGTCTGTAACATCCCTCCCGTAATGAAAGGTTCGGTGGTCATCATTTTTCGGGTAAATGGTGTAGGCAAAATGGATTCTGTCATTGGGTTCAAATGTGACGATGAGCTCTTTGGAAAGAATCAAATTCAGCCCTTTTGTGCCGTAGGGAATGATGTATTCTGTCCCCAAATCGTCCGTGTTTTGCCACCATTCTGCAATGTGTCGGGTGTGTTCGGTATCATCTAAGTCCCAAAAAGCGGAGTATCCGAAACCGTCCTCTTTTTTGATGTAATCGTAAATATAAGGCGTGGTGGATTTCAGGTCTATATCAGGTCTGCTTTTACTGAATATACAGTGAATGGACAACCCGGGATAATTGCATGACGTAAGCCCGAGGCTCATCCCGCACAGGAAGATAGCGAGCAATTTATTCATACTTGCGGGCTTCTCTGCGGGCGCGGCGCAGTCGCTCGCGTTCATCAAAGGCTTGTTTGCCTATTTTCGTTTCTCTGTTCAGGTCTCGTGCTGCTTCCAGTGCGGCAATCGCTTCTAACAGTTTGGCCTCTGTGTAAGGTGTATGGGCACCCGTGTAGCCGCGGCTGTATTGCAACAAGAGCGCAGGGTACAGGCAGCGGTAGCCGATAAATTGTTTTTGTTCCTCCGTTGCTTTGCTGTGTTCCAGCAGGGCTCGGCATTCGTTTACAATGCCGGTCAGGGCTGCATCGTCCGTTTCCTCTACGCAAAGAGAGGCACATAACAGGTAGAGTCTGGCGGCAAGGTCTCGCTCTGCTGCCTGCTCGGCGCGTTCGGGGGCATCGGCCAACGCTTTAGCTGCTTGAATGTGCTCTGCTGTGAGCCCTGCCAGCCGCAGAACGGTGTAGGGGCCTTGCTCGTCAGACACAACCAAGCAGGGCAATTCCGTAACCCCGGCATGCATGGCCTCAGACTGGGTGTGGGCATCGGCTTGGCTGCGGCAATCCTCGGGAAGCACTTTTACCTCAAAATGCGTATCTTTCGGTAAAGCGTCACGCACAATATGTTCGGCTTCGGCCTGCTGTTGTGCATCCTTCAGATACACGCGGTAGGAATCTGCTGCACAAAGCGGATGCAAAAAAGCCATTGTTGCTCCACAGAGCAACAAATGGCTGAAAAATGTGCGAGCAAGACCCATGCTTGATTTTATACGCGGCTGATGGTGATTCGCTTAAAGCGAGATTCCGTGTCCTCTGATTCTGTGGCAATGCCGGGAATCTTAGCCAGCTCGTTATGCACCAAACGGCGTTGGTAGGCATTGAGCTTTTCCATGAGCAACGGCGTGCCGGTTTGCAGCACGCGTTCGGCGCGGGAGCGTGCGCGGCGCAGCAATTTGGCCTCCGTGCGGGCGCGGTAGTTATCGCAATCCACACGAACACGCGGGGCATCTGCCCATTTTGCCTGCACCATGCGGTTAACGAGGTATTGCAAATCATCCAGCCTGTCGCCTTCGTCTCCTATCAGGAATCGGGCATCCGGGCTGGTAATCATCACGCACACGCCTTCCTCTGTCGGTTTCGCGGCCAATTCAAATTGAAAGCCGAGGGAGGAAAGAATCGAGTCGGCAGCTTTGACTGCCAACTCGGTAAGATTGTGTTCAGTTGTCTCCATGGTGCGGATTATTCTCTGTCACCCAAGAAGCGGAGCAGGTATATGAAGATGTTGTAGAAGTTGATGTAGAGACTCAGAGCACCCAGAATGGCTCCTTTTTCACGTTCTACCTCGTCCTCAAGGTAAGCACCCTCAGCTTGCAGACGCTGGAAGTCATAGGCTGTAAAGAGGGAGAAAATAACGATACCGGCTACGCAGATAACCAAACTCATGGTGCTGCCACCGACGAAGATATTGGCAATACCGGCAATGATAAGACCGATGAGCATCATCAGCAGCGTGCGACCGAGACCGCTGAGGTTGCGTTTGGTTGTCATGCCATATATGGCCATTACCCCGAACATACCGGCTGTGCAGGCAAATGTAATCCCCAGAGACTCATTGGTGTATACATGCATCAGCGGGCTGAACAGTGCACCTTGCAGGGCTGAGTATGCCAGCATTAACACTTTAAGTGCACCCGATGTCAGCTTGTTGGCGGCAAAGCACATGATGACTACAATGACGAGCGTCACCAAGGCCAGTGCCATGTAGTTCTCTACAACCTTGAACATCAGAGGTACATCACTCTCTACATAGATAGCCAAGCCTGCGGATACAACCATGGAAAGGGCTAACCAGGTGTATACCTTGTTGAAGTAAGCACGCACGTTGCTTGCCACATGCTCAGCCGTGCGTACGGGAAGGGTTGTTTGCTGTTGATAATTCATGTGACCATTATATCACACGCGCACGCGATGTCAAGTGCCGAGTTCATGAAATAACGGAATCTGCAAGGGGACTTTTGCGACGGGATTCCCGGATTTTTCGCAGGGTGAGGGAACGAATGACGGGTGAAAGTGATGTCCCCTCTGCCAAAAGATGTTCGGCAAGCAGGGGATAGCGCAGGTGTATTTCACACAGCAACCATGCGGCAGCCATTTCTGCATAGTAGCCTACGCAGGGCAGCTGCGGCAACAGGGCAACCGTGCGTGCGGCCCAATCTTCCTGCTGAACAAAGTGATTGAGAAGCATGACAAGGCCGAACCTGGCCTCAAACTCCGACTCAGAGAACAAATAGGGTTGAAGAAAACACCACACTCGTTCTCGGTGTTCTCTCACGAACTTATAGGTGGCACAGCAGGAGTCGCAAATGCTCCAGTTGGTGATGAGGGGGACAAAGCGTTTTAGCTCCTCAAGCCGTTGTTCTGTGCCTGTGCTGCTGTCTGCATACCCCGGCAGCATGCCGCGCAGCATGCACTCCTCCATGCTTTGCGGGGGAGATGGCTCATTAAAGATGCCTGCGCGGTTGGTGCGTGCTACTTCTTGTGCCAGTTTGCGCAAGACGGGCAAACGCACACCCAGTAAGTGTTGTTCCCCGGGTATCAGAGAAGCGGCAAACGCCTGAAAACGCGGCTCTGCCAGCGCTTTCAGGCGTTTTCTGAGGTCTTGTATCTGCATTACTTCGCAGCAGCTTCATCCAACAGGCGGATGACCTCGGCATCTGTCGCGTAATCGCGAGCTGTTTTGCCGTTTTTATCCTTAGCGTTAATGTCTACGCCGGATTTGAGCAGAAGCTTAACCGTGTTTACCACATCGGGGTATTCACGCATGCTCTCAATGACATGCGGTTTTACTTGGTCCGCAGCCAACGGGGTTACGTGGGCAAGAGAAATATTGGCCTTATCTTCTGGACTGAGCACGGCAAGAATCAGCGGCGTGCGCCCTGCGTTATCTGCCATATTCAGGTTGGCACCGTTGGCAATGAGAACTTGCAGGGTATCGGGGCAACCGTCCATAGCGGCAACCATTGCCGGGGTTGTACCATCATTGTCAACGGCATTCACATCTGCACCGTTTTCAATAAGCACCTGGCATGCCCAAGGGGCATCCATCTTACGCTCGTGCTGAGAGAGAATGGATTCTGCACCCATGAGCTTGATGGAGTCAATCATGAGCTCGTTACCCGTGGCGGTAATGTGCAGGGGGGTAGCATTGCTGCGTACATCTCGGGTGTCGGCATTGGCACCGTGCTTGAGAAGTGGTTCCATTACATCTGCACGAGCCAGCATACAGGCATAGGCAATCAATGAGGTTTGAGAGTTGATACCCACGGAAAGGTCTGCTTTGTTAGCCGTAAGCAGCTCTACCATTTCGCTGTGGCCCAGAGCCACGGCAACGGAAAGCGCGGACGGGCGGTTACCCAAGTTTTGGCGTGCGTTTACATCTGCACCGTGCTCCAGCAACAGCAGGGCAATATCCATATCATTCATTTGCACGGCACCCATGAGCGGGGTGAACCCGTTGGGCATGGCAAAATCCGGCTTGGCTCCTTTCTCCAGCAACATGCGGGCAATGGAGAGGCTGTTTTCCGTATTGTGCATAACGGCATGCAACAAGGGGGTAACACCCTTAGAGTCACGCACATCGGGGGTGGCTTTGGCCGTCAGCAACATCTGTACGGCGTTAACCGCACCCTGGGCGCATGCCATGGAGAGCGTGCTCTCACCGTTGGGGGCGCAGTAGTTTACATCTGCACCGTGGGTGATGAGCAGGTCAATCATGGACCAGTCATCAAACATACAGGCAATACCCAGTGCCGTAACCCCGGGCTCTTTAACAAAGTTGGGATCTGCCCCATTCTCCAACAATACATACATGAGGTCGGAACGACGGCTCACCGTTGCCAGAAGCAGAGGAGAATTACCGTCATCATCACACTTGTTGACGTCTAACCCTTCACTGATTTTTGTTTTCAGTTCGGCAGAGGTGCCTTTTTGCATGAGCTCCATCAGCGGAGATTCAAACACGGAGGTCTCCTGCTGAGCATCGGCGGGCAGTGCTGCAAACAGTAGAGCAGCACACGTCATGATGGCTGAAATACGCGGTTTCATGGTAGAAATTTTTCTACCATACAGATTCTGTGTCTGCAAGACAAGAGTTGGGGTATGACGCTATTCGCGCTTGTGCTATTTTGATTGACATTCGGCCGTAATCTGGCAGAATAGATGCCGAGATGAGCACTTACGGCTATTACAGATTGGCTGCGGCAGTGCCTCGCGTGCGCGTGGCGGATGTAGAGTTTAACACCTCAGAGCTTATCAAAGCTGCCGAAACGGCTGCGGCACACGGTGCGGCCGTTGTGGTAATGCCCGAGCTTTGCATTACCTCTGCAAGTTGTGCGGATTTGTTTTTTCAGCCTGCATTGTTGAAAGCTGCGGAGACTGCCTTGACTCGCTTTGCGAATGAAACGGCGGCATTGCCCATAGTGTCGGTTGTCGGGTTGCCTTTGTTGCTGGATGACAAGCTGTTTAATGTGGCTGCCGTGGTGCAGGGTGGTTTTGTGCGCGGTTTTGTGCCCAAGAGCATTATACCGAACAAGAGAGAGAGCTACGAGCGCCGCCAGTTCTCACCCGCCGCCATGTTGACGTGTACGGAGGTGAGTGTCTTCGGTGATTTCTTCCGCATCCCCATTGGTACGGATTTGATTTTTGAGGTAAGCGATGAGCTCAAATTCGGGGTGGAGATAGGTGATGATGCCACGGCTCTGCTGCCGCCGTCCACCCGCTTGGCGATGCAGGGTGCTCGCGTGGTGCTGAATCCCTCTGCTGCCATTGCTTTGGCCGGGCGTGCTGAATATACCCGCAACATGGTGACGGCCCGCAGCGGCAGTTGTGTGGCTGCCTATGTGTATGCCGGTGCCGGTGTTGGGGAAAGCACGCAGGATGGCGTGTGTGGCGGTGCCGCCATGATTGCCGTGAATGGCCGATTGCAGGCGGAGAATGAGCCCTTTGCCCGTGACCTCAGTGTGGTGTATGCAGATGTTGATATGCAGCGTTTGGGCGCAGCGCGTCTGAGTGAGAGCTCGTTCTCGGATAATTTATTGCTGGCTGAGTGGCCGGAGCCGCGCCGAGTGTTCTGCCAAGTAGAGGTGCCCGCCTGTGATTTGCGGTATGCTTATCTGCCCGCGCGTCCTTTTGTGCCTGAGACGGCCGTCATGGAGGCTCGCTGTGAGGAGATTTTGAATATACAGGCCGCAGCGTTGGCCAAACGCATTGAATGCGCGTATGCCAAGACTCTGGTTATCGGTGTATCCGGTGGTTTGGACAGTACGCTGGCACTGCTGGTGTGTGACCGTGCCTGCAAGTTGCTGGGCCGTACCAATGACTGCATTTTGGCACTCACCATGCCGGGGTTCGGTACCACGGGCCGCACCTATAATAATGCCGTCAAGATGATAGAGCTGTTGGGCTGCACCTTCAAAGAGGTGAATATCAAAGAAGCCTGCCTGCTGCATTTCAAAGATTTGGATTTTGACCCCGCATTGCGCACCAATACGTATGAGAACGTGCAGGCAAGAGAGCGTACGAAATTGCTCATGAACCTTGCCAACAAAACGGGCGGTATGGTAGTGGGTACGGGCGACCTCTCTGAAATTGCCCTCGGTTGGGCTACCTACAACGGTGACCACATGAGCATGTACGGCGTGAATTGCTCCATACCCAAATCTCTTATCCGTTGCCTGATTGAGTACTCTGCCTCCAAGGCAGAACCGCAGCTGGCCGCTGTGTTGAGAGATGTGAATGCCACGCCCGTAAGCCCCGAGCTACTGCCGCCTTCCGATGATGGCAAGATTGATCAGAAAACTGAGGAAATTCTCGGGCCGTATGACTTGCATGACTTCTTCCTCTACCACTTCATCAAATATGGGGCTCAGCCGGATAAGTTGAAAGCCCTGGCTTTGCATGCCTTTGCCGGTGAGTATGAAGAAACCTTGGTGGACAGCACATTGCGCATGTTCTTGCGCCGATTCTTTACGCAACAATTCAAGCGAACCTGCGTGCCCGATGGCCCCAAAGTAGGTACCGTTGCCCTGTCTCCGCGCGGTGATTGGCGTATGCCTACCGATGTGTGCGGCTCTCTGTGGCAGTGGTGTTGATTGTTTGTTCCGGATGTTGCACGGCAGCCACTGTTAACGGTGGCTGCCGTGCGTTTTTTTAATGGCCACCGGAGCGACCGATTGTGCCCGAGGTATCATAGTGCCCCGATTCTTCTGCTTTTTCAAGCGCGGTCTCGCCTTTTCTGTCGCGAATATTCGGGTCGGCATTGGCATCCAAGAGTATGCTTACTACTTTGGTGTCGCCTTCTTCGGCTGCAAGCATCAGTGCCGTTTCTCCGGCATTGTTTTGCATGTTGACGTTGGCGCCGTTGCTGACCAGCACCTGCACAACGGCATCGTTGTGGTTGTGTGCCGCATCCATGAGTGCCGTGGAGCCGTTTTCATCAATGGAGTTAATGCTGATTCCCTCTGCCATGATTGCTCGTAAGGAATCTCCGCCGGAGTCTGCGGCGCGGTAAATTTTGTCTTTATGGTTTTTGTACGGTGCATATGCGGCCGATGCTAGGGGGATTAAAACGGCCCCGGCCAAAGCGGCTGCCAAGATATTGTAGAGGAGGATTTCTTTCATTCCTTTATGGGTGTTTGAATGTCCCCTTCTTATACAAAAGTCTCCTGCTGCCGTCAATTCTAACTCTCAAATAGTTAGCTGAGTATAAAAAAGCTCGGGAGTCCGCTCCCGAGCTTTGAAAAGGGTATGAGCGTTTGATTTATCAGCGGGCTCCCGCGGCTCTCAACAGCTCTGCAACCTTGTGATTGCGCTCGTCAATTGCTTTGTCCAGAGCGGTTTCGCCGTCTTCATCGCGTGCATTTACGTTTGCTCCGGCTTCAATCAACAGGCGTACGGTTTCAGCTCTGCCTTCATCTGCTGCTATCATCAGGGCTGTCTCACCGTCTTCATCTGCGGCGTTCACGTTGGCACCGTTGGCAATCAACACGCGCACAACCTCAGCATTTCGGCCGTCGGCAGCCTCCATGAGAGCGGTTTCTCCGTCGTTGTCCGTTGCATTGATGTTGACTCCTTGGTTCAGCAAGGCTTTCAGTGCGGCATCACCGCTACGGGCTGCACGCAGTACTTGGTGCTTCGGGTGGTTGTACGGCTCATCTGCACTTGCTTGGGGGGGTACTGCGGCTCCGGCAAGTACTGCTCCGATTAAGGTCAGGTATATGGCTTTCTTCATATTTGTTATATCCTTCCTGTTGTTGCTTTATTTATACTATCTTTATAGGATTTGTCAACAATTTTTTTAACTGACGAAAATAAATTTATTTATCCTTGCAAAACGATTATGAATTTGGTAAATGTGTTCAAAAACAAATAGATTCTATGAAAAAAGTAATTATCCCGACTGTTTTGATGTGCGCCATGACTGCCATGGCGGCAGCACCCTCCGCTGAACCCGAGGTAGACGATTCTCTTATCAAGCAATTAACTTTGCCTACGGAGGAATACAGAGGTCACTTCGGTGTCAATTTTGTCGGCGGTTTCAGCAACGGAAACGGCGAGTTGTATGATACGGACATATACTCGGTGGAAATAGAGTTGGCATACGACCTTAATAAATACAATGCTCTTACACTGGGTATGAGTATGGGCATGGGCGGCGGTGATGAAGCCATGTGGTTGCCCGGGCGCAAAGGCCCGCGTTACTTTGAGTATGATTATACACGTGCTCCGATTACGTTTATGCTTGGCTACCGCTTGCAGGTGCCGATTACGAATCGTGTAACCTTTGTCATGGGGGCGAAAGGCGGTTTGGATATTCAATCAATCTCTTTGGATTACTATCCTCACGAGTACCGATATGATCCTGATGATGATACCTATTACAATGACCCCGAGCAGCGTGACCACAAGTTCGGCTTAACCTATGCTGCCTATGCCGGGCTCAGTTTCAAGCTCAGTGAAAAGACGAGCTTGGAGGTTGGGTATCAGTTCCGTGCTTCTACGGCTCGCCCCGAGGTGCGCCGAGAATGGGAGCACGGCAGCCCCACGGTGAAGGTTCCTGAGCTTGGGCTGCATGAAGTGCGTGTAGGCTTACGATTCGATTTCTGAGCCGTCGGCGGGACGAAAGTCCACAAAGCGAGCGGCTATATCCACATTACAGGGGACTACCTGCATCATGTGGCCGGGCAAGATGTACCGGCCACCGGTGCAGGACCACCGCTGTGTATGGCGCTCAAAATACCAGTGCCCGCCGAAGGCGTTTTCCAACTCATCCCCGCCTACAAAGCCTTTCATTTGCAGCGCGGGCACTTCTACCGCCAGCCCTTGCGGATACGCCGCCGTAATGATGGCTTGCCAAGTGCGGGGGGAGTCGCTCTCGCATTCGTCTGCCAAAAACTGTGCCAATTTTGTTTGCTTGGCTTCGTTTTCTGCCGCGGCTGAATTGCGCTCCGTTTCGGAAATATGCTCGGCAATGGCAGTAAGCTGCCCGATGGCAGGCAGATGAATGCGCGCATTTTTGCCGAAAACGAGGCGGTCGAACCCGCGGTGTACCAGCAAATCCGCATAGCGGCGTATGGGGCTGGTAAAGTGGCAGTAGTCTGACTTAGCCAAGCCGAAGTGTCCCATGGGCTGCGTGGCGTAACGGGCGCGCATCATGGCGCGGAGCAGGGCTGTGGTAAGGATTTGCGCATCATCGTGCTCGCGTATTTGAGCAGCCACGCGCGTGAGCTCTTCACGGGATGTGAGCGCCCCTGTGCGTATTCCGTAGCCGCGCGCAAGGTCTGCAAATGTTTGGAGTTTGGCCGGGTCGGGTTCCTCATGAACACGATACACGGACGGTGTGAGCGAGGCGGTCAGGGCATGGGCTACGGCCTCATTGGCCGCCAGCATAAACTCTTCAATCATTTGGTGGGCAGCATCGCTGCGCTCTGTTTGCACATCCGTTACTTTTCCCTGATTATCAAGAATGAGGTTGAGTTCCGGTACTTCCAAATCCAGTGCCCCCTGTTGCATGCGGCGTTTTCTCAATACCGTGGCCAGTTTGTGTGCCGTTTTGATGGACGCATCCACCTCATCGTCTTTCGTGCTGCCGCGGTTTTCTATAACGGCAAGTGCCGTGCCGTAGTCCAACCTGCGGCGGGAGCGTATAACGGCATTGCGAAACTCTGCGCGGAATACCTCGCCCTTGCGGTTGATGCGCATGAGGCACAGGCGGGTCAGGCGGTCTTCTCCCTCCCGCAGAGAGCATAAATCATCACACAACCGCGGCGGCAGCATGGGCAAGACGCGATCCGGCAGGTAGGTAGAGTTACCGCGCAGTTGTGCCTCGCGGTCCAATTCACTGCCGGGGCGTACGTAGTAGCTCACATCTGCAATATGAACGGCAAGTTCCCAGCTGTCTTTGCCGAGCTCTTTCACGCAGATGGCATCATCATAATCTCGCGCCGTGGCGGGGTCTATGGTAAAGACGAGCTGCTCTCTCCAATCATCGCGGCGGGTGTATTCTTCTGCCGGTATGCTCTCATTCAGTTGCTCAGACTCTTGCAGCACCGCAGCCGGGAACGTGTCTCTCAGCGTGTAGCGATGCATGATGGTGGTAATATCCACCCCGGCATCATCCGGCCAACCCAACACTTGTTCAACTGTGCCCGTGGCATCCATTTTCCCGCGCGGATAACTGACAATGCTTACCGTTATGGCCATGCCGGAAAGCAAGCCTGCCGGTGGCGGTGCTACCAAGCGCACCCGCTCGGGGGATGTTTTTCCGTCTCCCTCCGAATAACCGTAACGTCCTCCGGCGCGGTAAATGCCCACCCAAGTGCCGCGGCGGCGTTCCAGAATCTCATCCACTCGAACCTCAAGCCTCAATTCCCCGTCATCGGGGCGGCCTTTTCGTTTGCCGTACCCTTTGGGGGCATTGCGGCGCAGGGTAACACGTACCGAGTCTCCATCCATGGCCCCGCCGTCTCGCAGTGCTTGTACGGGCAGCTCAATGAGGGCGGCTGAATCTTCATCTGTCAGGCGTTTTAATTCCTGTTGACCGGCAGAGTCGGCAATGAAGAGCAGTTTACCTTTGGGCAAACTGCGAATCCTGCCTACCAGCGGGGCATCCGTTGCGGCGCGTAGTACAAGTCTGGCTTGGCGCAGGCGTATCAAACGCCCGCTTTCCTGCCAATCTTTCAACAAGGCTCGCAGAGCAGGGCGCTCCTTAGCGCTGATACCCATGCCTCTGGCTATGGCAGAGGCATCCTGCGGCTCATATGATGGGGATTTGAGGTAAGCCGTCAGGGCATCCTCAAGTGATGGTGTGTCATTAATCAAGGGCTTCCCACGCGTTTATTTCTTCCATATCGGGGATTTCTTTGTAGGCGCGTTGAGAAAACGCATCCCAGTAGCTTTTTTCATCAATCTGCTTTTGCAGTGTAGAGTTTCCCAGTCTGTCATGTGCGGCCGCTCTGATAACTCTGGCCATAGCGGCTGCCCACTCTTTCAGGTTGGCATCTGCATTGCCCGTGTATGAATAGGCATCTTTGCTGTAGAGTCGAATCTTTTTGCGGTTTGAGTCCTTAAAGGCCATCAGCAGCTGTCCCGTGCGGGTGTCTCTCATGGTGCATTCTATGCCAACATTGCCGTCTGCAATGAATCCTATCACGTTGGATACCCCGGGTATATCAATGAAAGTACCACCAACGGCATTGACTGTTTTCAGGACCGGACGCTGGCGGCGGAAATTGACCAGAGCAGTGTGGATGCAAACGTCTGCCTCTGCCGGGTTTGCTGTAATTGCCCATGCCGTTTTGTTGGCTGCGTTGGCCTCCCGCAGTGAGGCTGCTATGGCCTGTACCATGTAGTCATGCATCTGTATCGCCATGATGGGGGCAGCCTCAGGGTCGGACTTCATGATTTTGCTTACATCCATGGGGTGAATGTAGAAACGCAAGTCTTTCTTGGTGGAATACGGGTTCCCCTTACCCCACGTCCAATATCCTTTGACGGGGACTTTGATGTTTTTCTGTAATTCCACGTTGTACAGCCCGCTTTCAGACTTCATGGTCTGTTGGCATGAAACGATGGATAAAGAACACAGAGTAAAAGCAAGGATGGGGATAATTCTGCTCATCGCCGCTAATCTATCAGTTTTTAATTAAAAATCAACACTTTTTTTTGATGAAAAATGAATTTTTGCTTGACATTTCTTAACAATAGTGGCATCCTGTGCGCCCACCTGTGCCTTGTGGTCAGGTGAGACAATCCCGGCGGGTGACAATACCGCGCACCGACGTCGGAAGAACTCCAATAAACACAATTTCTAACATAGTTTCATCATTATGACGACTCTTACACTCAATGTGACGAAGCGCGAGGTTATCGGTACCGGTAAGCTCAACGCTCTGCGCGCTCAGGGTTTTGTACCCGGCGTTATCTACGGACCGGCTGTTGAAGGCAACATCAACGTACAGGCTAAGCTTGCCGATGTTCGCGCTTTCCTCAACGCTGCTGATTCCGACAGCGTTCTCGTTAAGCTCAACCTCGATGGTACCGAGGTTCTCGCCATGGTTAAGGATGTACAGCGTTGCTTCCTGACCGACAGCACCATGCACCTCGATTTCGAGGCCGTTACCCCCGACACCGTTGTTAAGACCAAGGTTGCCGTTAAGCTCACCGGTACTCCCGTGGGTGTTGGCATGGGTGGTGTTGTTCATCAGATTGTGCACGAGATGCCTGTTAAGTGCGCCGTTAAGGATATCCCCTGCTGCGTGAGCGGTGACATCTCCGCCATCAAGCTCGGTGAGTCCTTCCGTCTGGGTCAGGTTGAGATGCCCGCCAATGTAACGACTCCGTTCAACGGCACGGTGGTTCTCGCTTCCGTTGTGAAGCCCTGATTTCACCCAATATCTTATTTTACAACCCTTTCTGTGTGTTACACAGAAAGGGTTTTTCTTTTAGATTGACTTTTGTGCGAAAAGTAGGTACCTTGAGTGCCTATGACTACTCTTAAACTGATTGTATTATTCGCAGCCACACTCGGGGTGGTAAGTTGTAAGGCTTCGTTCAGTGGCTCTATGGCGAGAACTGATGCGATTTATGATATCCAGACCCCGATGCACAGACCGTAAGATGCTGAGCTCAGCGCATGTTTTTGTAGCGAGCGGGGGTATACCCCAGCCGTTTCAGGGTATTGAGACTGATGCGGTAGCGGTAGCACTTCCAATGCGGTACACCGCCTGCCTCTATGGCGTAAAAACTGCGCTTTTCTGAGTCTGCCCAGGCTTCAAAGAGAATGACGTGTACACCGGGCTTGAGGGCAATGTCGCCGGGTTTCATGGCCGTGAAATCGGGCAGGGTGGTACAGAGGGCTCCCAGCTCGCGTGTAGAGTACGGACGCTCCAGCCTCCAGCAGCGGGATACCAACCCGGAGCAATCTATGCCGGCTGCATATCGGCTCACGGCAGCGTCTCCACCCGCAATTTTTGCCGCGGAGGCGTAATCCCCTGCGTACACAATATCATCATGTTGCAGCCTTTCACAGAATTGTTGAGGGGTATCAAAACCGCCCCACTTATAGGGCATGCCGGTGTTATGGCCGTTTTTCCACCACATGGCACTTCCCAAGTCAGAGGCGGCTTCGGCATCCGGGGTATCTACCCATTGCCCTGTGGGGTCGTTGCCGTGCATGCGGTGTTTTGTTTTACCTTGCCAAGTCAGGCTAATGTAAGCATACGCCGTTTGCACGGCCTGCTGTCGGGTAACGGTGGAAGCCGGCTCCGGTATGGCCGGTGGTGGCGGTATGGGGGTGCTCGGTGTACATGCCCCTGTTAAAAGCAGGGGCAGGCAGAGAAGACTGCGCCACATATCAGCCACGGTATTTGGCTTTTGCATGTTGCCATATGGCAAAGGCTATACCCAGAACATTGGGTACCCAAAGCAGAATATAGGGGGCAATGCCTGATGATTTGCGGGATGTTTCACAGAACACCAACGCTACAAAGTAAAGGGCTGCTACAAGAATACCTATGGCAAAGCCGGTGGAGGTATCACGGCGGCGTGCCGTAATGGCCAGCGGTACACCGATGAGGGAGAATACGATGCATGCACAGGCAAAGGAGGCGCGCTTGACGCCTTCCGTGCGGAACTCGCCCTCATTCTTTTTGTTCATGCTGCCTATGTAGTGCTTACTGTCTGCTACGGCTGCATCCCACAAGTTGGAGGCGCAGGGGAAGGGTGATTTTTGAGCCGCCGCCTTGGAGTATTTTTCCATGGCCTCCGGGTTGGTGGTGCGAATCTCATCAAAGTGTTGCAAGGTTTCTGCAATTTCTGCATTCGTGAAGCGGTTGGACTTCATTTTACGCGTGGTGCGGATGGGGATATGCACTTGCAGCGGCAGCTCTGCCGTAGTGAGGCGGTTGATGATATTGCCGCCATCCTCTTTCTGTTCAATGGTTACATTGTACAGCGTAAGATTCAGAATACGAGTGGACAAATCAAAATCGCCGATAGTGGCAGATTCTGCATGAGCTGCAGAAAAACCGCCCATGCCCAAGGCATCTGCCTTGCCCCCGTCTTTGGCAAGCGGGTACAGGTGTACGCCCAACAGGCGGTCCTCCGTCTTGCCTTCCGTATAGAGTTGTACGCCGTCAAGTTTGGTTGCGCCCTGGCCGGCATTGAGCAAGTTCTTCGGGTTGTCAATGGCGGCTTTCATCACCAGCTCGCTCATGGCATTTTTGCCTCTGGGGGCTACGTCTATATTGATATAATAGCACAGTGCCGATAACGCAATGCCCAAGCCTATGGCCGGTACGCTCAAACGCCACAGACTGAGCCCTGCCATGCGCATGGATGTGAGCTCGTTATCTGCTGCCAAACGCCCGTATACCAGCAATACTGCCGTCAGAAATCCCCACGGCACGGTAAAGGTTAAGGAGAACGGTATCACCTGCAAGATGAAATCTACCACAATGGTGGGCGGGGCTCCGCTTTCTACCAACAAGCTGTGCAGTTCTTTGAAAAGCTGACCCAGCAACATCAACAGGGTGAGAGACAGTACCCCGAGAAAGGTAACGGAGATGAGTTGTCTGAGTATGTAACGGTCGAGAGTTTTCACGGTGTGTTAGAGAGTAAGAAAGTTTTTGAGAAGTCGCAGCCCTTGCACTTGGCTTTTTTCAGGGTGAAATTGCGTGGCAATAACGCGGCCTTTGATGATTGCCGCGGCGTAGGTATCCCCGTAGCTGCTGGTGGCGGCCACCAGGCTTGAATCTTCCGGTACGGGGTAATATGAATGTACGTAGTAGAAATAGGGGGCTGCTCCCATGTCTGCCCATATCGGGTGCGTGGTGTCCGCCGGGTGTACCGCATTCCATCCCATGTGCGGAATCTTCAGCCCTTGCTCGGTAAAACGGCGTACATGGCCTTTGAAAATGCCCAAGCCTTGAGCCCCGGGGGTCTCATCGCTGCTTTCAAACAGTATTTGGTAGCCTATGCAAATGCCAAAGAATGGCTTATCTGCTGCAATCCAATTGCGTATGCAATCTGCTAAGCCTTGCTTTTGCAAAGCCTCTGCACAATCGCCGAATGCACCCACCCCGGGCAATACCAAGTGGGTCAACCCCTCCAGCTCTTGCGGAGTACGTACAAGCTTGGCCTCTACTCCGATGGCTCGGAATGAGTTGTGAACACTGGCCAGATTGCCTGCTCCGTAATCTATGATGCCGAGGATACTCATGTGTTGCCGTGAATTACAGGGCTCCTTTGGTTGAGGGAATGACGCCGGCTGTTCTGGGGTCTTGCTCTACCGCTTCTCGCAGTGCACGCGCCAGACTCTTGAATACAGCCTCTGCTATATGGTGACCATCCATGCCGTAAAATACTTCTATGTGCAAATTGCAGCGCAGGTTGTTGACAATGGCGCGGCAAAACTCTACTACAAGAGAAAGCGGCATGTTGGGGGCATCTGCTGCGCCTTGGGGGGCACGGAACTCCAGATACGGACGGTTCGAGATGTCAATGACACATCGGCACAATGTTTCGTCCATAGGCACATAGGCACACCCGTAACGGCGAATCCCCTTCTTGTCTCCCAGTGCTTTCAAAATCGTATCGCCGATGACAATGCCCGTGTCTTCCACCGTGTGGTGGGCATCTACCTCCAAATCTCCCGCGGCAGTCAGCTCCATATCAATCAAACTGTGGCGCGCCAACAGGTGCAACATGTGGTCAAAGAACGCGTGCCCGGTCCGGATGGCGGCTTTGCCTGTTCCATCCAGATTGAGTTTCAAGGTAATATCTGTCTCGCCCGTGGTTCTTTTGCAATCAGCGGTTCTCATGTAGGCTTATTATAGCATATTTTGATTATCATTGCCAAGTGAAAAGACGTGCTTTGGGGGTATTAACTTGACAAAATAGTACATTTCAGTTATGTTTCCGGTATGAAAAATACCTTGTTTCAACTACTCCCTGCCGTATTGATGGTGAGCCCTGCCTACGCTGCTTTGGATAAAGAGGTGGCTGCTGACTATATTGCCTACCATATTTGGGCTGAAATTCTTGATCAGGATGAAGTCATCAGATGCACTGATGCCGGCTTTTTCAGAGCCATGATGTTGCATGCCAAAGCGGCCTCGTTGAAATATCTGGTAACCGAAGAGTCTCCCGCTATATCTGAGATTGAGTTACAGCGCATGTGGCAGGATGCCTCTCAACACGCACTCTCGGCCATGAATGCTATGGTGGAGCAGCAAAAAGAGGGGTTCATGGCGCGTATGGCAGAGTCTGTTGACGGGAGTATTACTCTCAGCAATGGGGTAATTTGTAAGCCGGTTGTGCATCCTCAATTGAAAAGTAGGCGTTTTTCTGCGGCACGCGGATATTCTACCGGTAATTTTGTTTGGAACCCGGATAAACTCATTCACTCCGATGCGCCGGAGGCCGTGAGTCAGGTGGCTGCCGAAATTCCGCCCGCTGCTTTCTGGATATTCTGGATTCCCGAATCTGCGTTGACCTCGTTTGAAAAAGAGGCCTTGGGCAATGAGGTTTCCGTATGTGCCGTATCCCTGATATTGGCTGACAGAATACCGGATCATTTATGGACGGAGTTGATATCCTCTCTGCCTACTCGTTTTCGCGTGCCGTACAGCATGGTGTTGAATCCTGATAAGGCTGCTGAAATCATCTATCACAACGCTTACAGCAAAACAGAGAAACTCATGTACACACTGGGGGATAATGCTACGGATGCCGAGACGCTTGCCCGTGCCTTTGACCGTGTGACGGAGCTGTTGCCTGACATTGTCTTTACCATGCGTAAATTGCAGGTATTGGAGCAAGCGGTGCAGCATGCATCACATCATGGGGATTGCCATTGTTGTGATGAGGACGAGTAATGAGTTGCTGACTCACTACGGTGTTGCTTTATCATGAATTTAGTGCTAGTCTCATGGTGTTATGTCTAATACATCTCTTACCCCCGAGCTTGTTAAGCTGACCACCGAGCTCGCTTCTGCTTTTGCTCAGTGTCAGAAAGTCATTTCTGCCAATGCTCGTATTCGCCTTTTCTACCAAAATCCCGAGGCTACCGATTTGTTCCGCAAAGTGAATGAGTACGGTGAAGAGCTGCGCAATAAGCACATGGCAGGTATGCCCCCCTCAGAGGAGGAAATCGCCAAGTTCGATGCCCTGCGTCAGAACGTGGTAGAGAATGATACCTGCCGCGGTTTCCTTGAGGCTCGCCAAGAGCTTGATAACCTGCTTGCTACTGTAAATCAATACCTCTGCCTTGCTATTGATAAAGGTGTTGCCCCCACCGATGAAGAGGTTGCCGACAGCATGCAACAGCAGGTAAGTGCTTGCTCTTGCGGCGGCGGTTGCCACGGTAACTGCGATGACTGTGACTCCGACTGCAAGCATAAGGAAGGCTCTGAGCATGAGTGCTGTTGCGGTGGCCATGGTGATGACCATGAGTGCTGCGGCGGCCATGGCGAAGGCCATGAATGCAAGTGCGGTAAGCACTGATTTTTCTTTTCATGCGTCTTATCTTAGAAAAATTCTAAGATAAGACGCATATTCTGCTTGCGGAGTGGTGAATTATCATGTAATATAGCCGCAATGGACGAGAAATTGATTATTATAGGAACGGGACCTGCCGGATACACGGCTGCTATCTACGCAGCACGTGCAGATTTGTCTCCCTTGGTGTTTACCGGGGAACAGCTCGGCGGTCAGCTTACCACAACAACGGAGATTGAAAACTTCCCGGGTTTCCCGGAGGGTATCATGGGGCCGGATTTGATGTTCAACATGAGCCAGCAGGCAGAGAAGTTCGGTGCCCGCTATGCTTATGAGAATGTGCTTTCCGTCACCAAAGAGGCATGCAGTGATTTGTTTGTCGTAACAACCTCCGGCGGTGCATACAAGGCAAAGGCCGTTATCATTGCAACGGGTGCCACGGCTCGCTATCTGGGCATTGAGGGCGAGAAAGAGCTCATTGGCCATGGTTTGACCGCTTGTGCCACCTGCGACGGTGCTTTCTACCGCGATGTTCCCGTGTGCGTAGTAGGCGGCGGCGACAGTGCATGTGAGGAAGCCTCTTTCCTGACCCGTTTTGCCAGCAAAGTTTACCTGATTCACCGCCGTGATCAGCTGCGCGCCAGCAAGGCCATGCAGCAGCGCGTGCTCTCCAATCCCAAGATTGAGCCTGTATGGAACAGCACCATTGCTGCATACAGCAAAGATGATGCCGGCGAGCTTTGCGCCATTACTCTGCAAGACACCGTAACCGGTGAACAGCGCCCGCTTGAAGTAAAGTGTGTGTTCATGGCTATCGGCCACTCTCCCAACAGCAAGTTCTTGGGTGACTTGGTAGATGTGGATGAAGCTGGCTTCATCAAGCGTTTGAATGGTGGCACCGCAACCAAGACCCCCGGTCTTTTTGCCGCGGGTGATGTTGCAGACCCCGTGTATCGCCAGGCTGTATCCGCCGCCGGTATGGGCTGCTGGGCAGCCATTGAGGCAGAACGCTATCTGCTTGCTCAGGAGTAATCACTTACCATATTGCTTGCACATGAAACATCAGCTGATTATTTCTGCCTTGTTGCTGGGCTTGTTGGTTTCTTGTGAAACCCCGCAGGCTATTTACGAACAGGCCCGGACCTTGTATGATGCTAAGGACTACGAGTCTGCCGTGCCTTTGTACCGTCGCTCCGCAGAGCGTGGCAATGCAGAAGCTCAGCTGATGTTGGGCAAGTGCTATGATTTCGGCTACGGTGTCAAAAAAGACATCCCTGAGGCCGTGCATTGGTATACTTTATCTGCCCAAGCCGGTAATGTAGATGCACAGAACAATTTGGCTGCCTGTTATTACAGTGGTGCCGGTGTTCCCGTCAACATGCAGACAGCCGTGCATTGGTACAGAAAAGCTGCTCAACAAGGTAGTGCCGTTGCCTACAATAACTTGGGGCTGCACTATCTTAACGGGCAGGGGGTTGAGCAAAACAAAACCATGGCCGCAGAGTATTTTGCCATGGCTGCTCACAAAGATGATGCCAACGGTCAGTACAATCTCGGTAAGTGTTACTATATGGGCATAGGCGTACCGCAGAATATGGAGCAAGCCAAGTTCTGGGTATCTAAGGCCGCATCCCAAGGCCACCGCAATGCCGATTTATTTATGCAAGATAATAATTGGTAACTGTTTTTACCTCTTCCTGAAGGTCGCACCTGTCACGGTGCGACCGTTTTACGTATATACATGAATACCTCTCCCGACAAGAAAACGCCGTGGCGCTCCTTTTGGAGCCTGACCGTCATTCAATCCATGAACTCCCTGAATGAAAAAGGAGTTCAATTTCTTCTCATAGCCCTCGGTATTTGGATGGCAAAACAACTTCAATACCCGCTCTCCATATTGATTGTTTTGCCTTTTGTATTGTTTTCCCCCTTGGGCGGTTGGTTGGCAGACAGATATTGCAAAACGCGTCTGTTGCAGGCTATGGTCTTGTTGCAGGTTGTGGTACTCACGGGTATGACTGCCGGGCTGTTCATGCACAATTTGTGGGTCGCCATCTCCTTTTTCACCGTCTTTTGTGTGCAAGCCATGTTTTTCAGCCCTGCCAAGAAAGGCTTGGTAAAAGACATTGTAGGCTCTCAGAATATCGGTTTTGCCAGCGGTATATTGGAAATCAGCAGCATGCTTGCTCTGCTCATCGGGCAAATCGGTGCTCTTTCTCTCGTCTATCTGCTGTTGCTCCGTTGGGGGCCGTCTGCCGGTTATGAGGCTGCCGCCTGGCCCTGCGCCTGTGCCACGGGCGGAGCCGTGCTGGTGTTCATCCTCAGTCTTACCATCCCCAAGTACAAAGCAGAGAGTACCAAACCCTTTAAGTGGAGCTTGCTGTGGGAGCATTTCAGCCAGCTCAAAATGCTTTGGCGTAACCCCGTTTTGCGCAACAGTGAGGTGGGTATAGGCTATTTCTGGTTCATTGCCGGTACCATGATGCTTATTGCATTGCAAATGGCGGCAGAGGCTCATCCCGTTTCTTCTTCCTCTGATTTCATGGAGGTGCTCGGGCAACAGAAAGATTCTGCCTTGCTGATGGCTTGGATAAGTGGCGGCTCTATCCTTGGCGGTGTATTGGCTTCCGTAGCCTGTGCCAAGCGCATACGTGCCTGGGTGGCAGATGCCGGCGGTATTGGCATGACCATTGGTTGCGTGTTGCTGGCATTGGTGCCTTATGGTACACCGTTCTTCTTTATTTCCCTTGCCTTTACCGGTTTTATGGCTGCCGGTTATCTGGTGCCCCTGAATGCCTTGTTGCAAGACAGGGCAGACAATGATAAACGCGGCGATGTGATTGCCGCCGGTAATTTGGTAGACTGTTTCTTGGGCATTATGTCCGTAGTGGTGCAGTTTGCCATGAAAGAGCTGGGCATTTCACCGCAGGCTCAATGCGCTCTCTTGGCTTGCAGCAGTGCGGTGGTGGCCGTGTTTATTTTCCGCAACGTAAAGAGATATATTTAAACCCTGAGCTTGATTTCTGAGCCCCTCTCTGATAGACTACTGAAAAGATGCGCGCTCCGCTTACCATTTTCGTTTTATCGTCGGCATTGTTGAACAGTTGCAGCCTTGAGCAGCGGCTCGATGCCGTTGCAGCGGGTATTCACCGTCAGTTTGAAGATGCCGAATCATGGGATAAGCTCCCGCTGCGCGTTATTTCTTGGGAGCAGGCCGTGGCCATGATTTCTCGCTGCAATGCTGATATCAAGGATACTGAAAGCATTATTGAAGATGCCGAGCGCGACAGTATCAGCGTGTATACGGATATGATTCCCGGGGTATCCTATTACGGCTACTTTACCAAATCCATTAAGCAGCTGTCTGAGAATATCTCTTCCAACGACCTCAATACCAATATCAACGTAACCTTTTCCATTCCCACGCTCTCTCAGGTGCCGTACCGTGTATATGCCGCCAAGGCTAGAACTTATGCGGCCATTAAGGCTAAAGAGGGTAAAGAGAGAGAGTTGGTATCTCAATTGTATGCTCTTGTCAGAACACGTGAGCTTGACCTCAAACTGCGTGAGTTGGCGCTTACCAACCCCGATTTGACAGAGCAAGATAAACTGCTTGCCGCTAAAGATAATATTACGGCAGATGCCTCTCACTGGCAGAAAATGAGTGTATTGCTGGGTGATTATTCTGCCCGTTGGCAGATTTTACCCTCATCTGCGCCCAAAATCCACTGGGCAAAGTATGAGCCCCGCATGGATAAGCTTGATGACCTTGTTGTTTGCATGTACGCCATGCGTTTGGAGCAAGCCCGCCTTGCTCAATACCAAACAGCCTTGCAGTACTTGCCCACCATCAATACCTCTCTGTACAGCCCCTCGCTTTTCTCTTCTTCCGGCGGTACTTACCAGGGCACATTCTTGAGCGGTGAGGATACCAGACTCAATTTGTCTCTCAGCTATTCACTGGATACAAAGCTTTCTACCTGGAACAGTTACAAGCGCAGCAAAGACCAGTACGAAAAAGCGAAGCGTGAAGTAACAACGGGTATCATTGAGCATAAAAATAAACTTTCTACCCTCAAGGCCAGCGTGAGAGAGTATAATAACTGGCGTTCCTACATGGAGAAACGCATAGATTATCTGCTCCGTCAACCCAGCTCTACGGCAGAAGAGCTCATTGCCCGTGACCGTGCCGTATATGATATGAAAAAAGAGCTCATCAACCAAGAAAAGACAGCCGTTGAATCTGAGGCTGCCATGGTTTTGGAATACGGTCTTATCCGTTGATACTGAGAGGCGGGGTATATGGATTGCCGGGTGATATCGGCTTCAATCAACGCTTCTTTTTGTTGCTGTTACGTGTGGTGGCAGGGCACTCCGCATCTGCTTTGGTGTTAGCTGTTCGGGGGCTGTCGCTGCTGACGCGGGGGTCTAATCTGAACTCCCAATTAAGGTTATCCACTTGTCCGAAGATGACGATATCAAGCATGAAGTCGGACAAGAATGTGATGGGGGAGAGCAGAATGGTGGGCAGGCTGGATACTTGCGGCCACATGTTGCCGTAAATCTCCATGCTGTCCAAATCAATATCCAAATTACCCGCAACTTTCAGATTGCATCCCAAAGCTTTGAATTTGCTTGTCTTGAAATGACCTTTATCAATCACGAAGTCAATGAATGCATTTTGCAGGTCATAAGCAAATACATGGTTATACCCGGGTATGTATTGAGCCGTGCGATCCAGCTGATTACCGATGGCGTTGATGGTTGACCCGGTTGTCTTGGAGAGCTTTCTTAATACGTTGTCGGTTTTGTGCTGGCGTACGGACTCGTCAAGCTCTTTGATATTGCCGGTGATATCCGAAACGAAAGCGCCGATGGGGCGGAAAATGCTCAGCGAGAGCAAGTCGCCATTGACAATGCGAGCAGAGCCGTACGCTTTGATATCTTTGATGGAGGAGGTGGGGGAACGGAATCTGATGTTTGCCTCGCAAAGTGCTTGCTCTAATTTTGCACCGTACGCTTTTGCTATGGCTTTCAGATTCATATTCTTTGCCTTAACCTCGCCGTCAAATGCCGGTGCCGTTTCAGAAATGCCGATCTTAACAGCTGCATTCACCGTGCCCTCCCAGCAGAGTGCATTCATGCGGTCCAAGTAGATATAATCATCTTGCAGTGTTACGAACCCCGTGAGCTGCGTCATGGGGATTTGGGTGCCCAGAAAATCCAACCCGGTCAGCTTGGGGCTTTGCACGCGTATATGTCCCTTCATGGCCTCCGTGCTGTCAGAGTAGATGGGGAATTGGCAGTAATCCGTGCTGATGGTTGTGGGGTGGGGGGTGAGCAGAATGCTCAGGTAGTCCCTCAATTCACCGTAGAACATGCCCAGTGAGTATCCGGGGTATACGTTGCCGTGTACATTGGTGAGGCGTACGGCTCCGTTCTCAATATCAATAACAACCTTGTCGCCTTTCAGTACGGCAGTCTTGTTGTTCTTGACTCCCGGGCCCTGTTTGCTGAGCCCTAATTTGGTGAAGTCCTGAAGCTTGAGCCATGGCAGGTTATCGTATTCCAAGGTGACATCCGTCATGGTAATATCAATGACCGTGGGCAGCTTCTTTTCATCCTTGATGATGTCTTCCCGATAATCCACGCGCAAGTGAGTTTGTGCTCTCACCACGGAGGTGAAGGGGAGTTTACCGAGCTCTTTGCAGGTAACTTCATTGCCGTTGGCATCTTCTTCTATACCGCAAAGCTGATATTGAAGATTTTGCAAGGTAATATCGCAATCTACGGCAACATCCAAACCGTTGTCATATTTGACATCTACGAGAATGTTTCTGATTGTACTCTTGCTGTTATTGTCAAACTTGAAATCTCTCAATATGGCATGCGCCTCATCGTAGTCCATCAACTCATCTACAATGTCAGGGCGTATGGTATTGGTACCCTCGGCATGAAGGTTGGTGGCGGTGTTGCCTGAGAGCGTTGCATCCAGCTTACCTGTTGCGTGGTTTACGTGTACGTCTGCGCGGTATGCTATGCCTTCATCTGCCGACTGCTCGGCGTGTATGTCGGCGTCTACGTCCACCGTAAGCTTTTTGCCGCGGAAGGCTTTGATTTTGTGCGGTGTGCGTACCAATTGCGGCACCTTGACATTCAGGTCGGCACTCTTTAATGAAAAATCGTCGGTTTGCAGGCACACATTACCCGAAAACTCAACATTATGCGGCATCTCTATGTCTTTGATTTCAATGCCGAATGCGTCCGTGACATGTTTGAGGTTAGAGCAGGGTAACTGCGCGGAGATATTCTTGATGCAAAGCGTATTGTTGTCATCAAGCTTTGTATCTGCTGTGAGTGAGGCCGGTTCTTCTCCGGAGCCGTCACAAGGGGTGAATTTGAAGTCAACCGTGCCGTCTTTTCCGGCCGGCAGCAACATGTTTACATCTATGTCGCCCAGTTGTTTAGAATCATACACAAGCCCCTCGGCATTCATTTGCAATGAGGCTTCGGCTGTGCCCTCCGGCAAAAGCTTGCCGTCTTTGGCTTGGGCTTGAGAGGTGAGCTTGATAGACTGAACTTCAAGCTGCTCTTTTATCAACTTATCAATGGAAAACTCAAGCTCTGCAAGGTGTACACCCGTGCCGGTTTCAGCATGCCTGAATCCTTGAATTTTGCTCTTAACGGCAACATTGTTTGTGGTGAGCCCATCCAAGCTCATGTTATCTGCCGTGAGCTCAAGGTCTGCCTCCTCACAGCAGATTCCCTCTGTCTCAGCAGACATATCAATCTGATGCAGCTTTACCGTGAGTTTGGGGGCCGCGGTATCAAGCAACCCGTTTTCACCCACCTTGCATTGCAGCTTTTCTGCATGGAGCTGTAATTGTGCAGAATGTATCTTATTGAGCAATGAATGGGTTGCATCACTACCCTTAGAGCAGGAGAAAGTCAGTACGGGTGCCGTCAAGCGGTATTCCGTAAATCCGAGTTGTTCCAAGGTCAGCTTTGTTTCAAAATGTTTTAATTCAGGTATGAAATGCTGCTCGTAGCTGTCACCGGGCGTGAACTCAGGCATGCTCAAATCTGCCTTGGCCTCCAGTTTAAGGTTGTTGCCGAGCTTGAGTCCCACGGGCATGATTATGGGGGCTGTCAAGAACTCATTGACAAGGGAAACGGTTCTGATAATCGGCAAGTCTGCATATATTTCTGCGCTGCCTTTCCCCTGTTGCGCAATGGCCGTGCATTTGATTTTGCCGTCGGGGAATTTCAATGTGAGATTATCTATATTGAAATTACCGTTATTATAGAAAAAGGAAATGAAAATGTGGTCTACAACGGAGTCTCCGATATGGAGGAAATGCTGCTCTAATTCACCATTCAGGGTTGCATCGTGCAGGGAGAAATCTTCTCCGAACACGGCGTAGATGTCCAAAGCAATGTGCGGGTTATGCTCACGCTTGTGGCTCATCTTTTTCAACAGCTCGGGCGTATCACCATCGGCCAGGGCTTTTGCCATGTCCAGCAGGGCGGCATCGCTCTCCAATCTGAGGCTGAGCTTTCTCTTTTCAAGCTCATATCCGCCTTTCAATTGAACGTGTGCATCGGGTTCAATGGTTTTGAACTCCAAGTTGTTAATGAGAACGCGGTCTCCCTCGTAATCCAAATTAATTTCCGAGTCACGGAAACAGAATTGATCTATATCATACTTGGGGGCGCGAGCCTGAACTCTCAGCTTAATATCGCTGCCTGCGGTGATGTTTAAATGCAGCTCAGGGAATTCATCGGGTGCCCAATGCTGCTCTTCAATGAGGTGGTAGGTGCGGTCTACCACGCTTTGGCAGGTTTTGATAATGGCCGGTATCACCAGCTTTTCCTGCTCTTCTTCGGCTGTATCTCCCTTGAGCAATTCTTCTATGTCAAACGCGCCTTTAACATGAATGGGTATACCCTGTAATTTGAGGTCGCTTGTTCTGAGGGTAATGTATTGCTTTTGAAATGAGGCTGAAATGTATATGTTGGTTGCAGCCAGCTCGTGGGGCTCTGCCGTGTCTGATACGGGTATGGCAATCTTACCGCCACTCAGACTGATGGATTTTGGCTCTACCTCACCGATGAACAATTTGAGCGGTGCAAAGGTAGCCGTGATTGAGTCTGCCTTGACGATGGGGGCTTTATCATCAGGCGTGGCATAAATGCGTACATCATTGGCTATGAGGGCCGCTCTGCGGAATATATTGAACTTGACACTGCCTATTTTGATAGGCACGCCCTCTGCCGCCACTATTTCTTCAATTTTGGTGATGGCAAATCGGGGCAAACCGGCAGTTGAGAGCCACACGGCCAAAGAGCCTACCATCAAAAATACAAGTAAGCACAAAGTGGGCAAAAGTGACCCTACTCGCTTAATTGCCGGCTTTGTGCTCATTTACTCAGAGAGATGTGGACTTTCTACGCTCTCAGATTTCGGGGTCAAACTCGCCCTCAGGCAGGGGAGGGGCTTTGGGCAGGTTCTTCTCAATGTCATCAAGAAGATTCACCATGTCCACGCCGCGTTGTGCGGAGTTGTCATGCTTAAAGGTAAGTTTGGGCGTATTGCGCAGCACCACGCGCTTGCTTACCGCTTTCTGGATGAGCCCACGATTTTTCGTGAGCTTCTCCAGAACTTGAGACGGTGCCATGCGCCCCACGACTCCGACCCATACTCGGCCCTCTTTGAGGTCTTCCGTAATTTCTACATCAAGAATTGAGACGATGGTGCCATTCCAATCAAATTCCTTCTGTACGAAGGTGCCGATTTCGCGGCGCATCAGCTCATTTACCTTGTCGAGTCGTCGTGAGGCCATGGTATTGTATCTTATCAGAGTGTTTGCTTAATCTTCTCCAGAGAGTAGCATTCAATGATGTCACCCTCCTCGTAATCGTTGTAGTCGGCAAGGCGAATACCGCATTCCAAACCGCTCTTGACCTCTTCCACCTCGTCTTGGAAGCGGCGGAGGGTAGACATGCGGCCGTCGAATACCACCTGTCCGTCGCGCAGAACGCGAGCCTCGGCGGTGCGCAGCATTTTGCCGTCTGATACATAAGACCCCGCAGCCTTGCCTTTGTTCAACTTAAATACCTGTCTGATTTCGGCATGACCCAGAACGGTCTCACGGGTTTCAGGCTCAAGCAGACCGAGCATGGCGTCCTTCACCTGGTCAATCAACTCATATACAATGGAGTATATCTTCACCTGCACACCCTCTCTCTTAACGGCCTTCACGGCATTGCTCTCAACCTTCACGTTGAAGCCCAGTACAATGGCGTCGGAGGAAGAGGCAAGCAGAATGTCACTCTCAGAGATGGGACCGGCAGATGCACCGATGAACTGGCATTCCACCTTCTCACTCTCAATGTCGAGAATGGCTTTCTTGATAGCCTCTACGGAGCCCTGTACGTCGCCCTTGAGGTAGAGCTTGAGCACGGCTTTCTGGCTGCCGTCACCCATCATGGCCAAGATGTCCTCCATGCGGGAGCGCTTGGGCACGGCCAAACGCTGCTGGCGCAGTTCCTCCTGGCGCTCTTCGGAGAGCTTGCGGGCGGCGCGCTCATTGTCCATCTCCACCATTTCATCACCCACATTCGGGGTCTGGAGGAAACCGGAAACCTCAGCGGGCATACCGGGTGTAACTTTCTTAATGGACTTGCCCTGGTCATTGAACAGGGTCTTGACCTTACCTGCGTAGGGGCCGCAAATGAAAGGCATACCTACCTTGAGGGTGCCGCTCTGTACAATAACGGTGGCAGAGCTGCCCTTGCCCTGTTCAATACGAGCCTCAATGATGGAGGCGCGGCAATTACCGCGGGGGTTGGCTTTAAGCTCCATCACTTCTGCCTGCAAGCAGAGCAGGTCAAGCAAGTCATCAATGCCGGCACCGGTGTGGGCAGATACGTCCACACACTCAACCTCACCGCCGAAGTCGGTGGGCATCAGGTCATTTTCCATCAACTGAGTGCGCACGCGGATGGGGTCTGCCGTGGGCAGGTCGCACTTATTGACGGCTACGATAATGGTCTTACCGGCAGCCTTGGCGTGCATGATAGCCTCCTTGGTCTGGGGCATGATGCCGTCATTGGCGGCTACTACCAACACCACAATGTCGGTAACGTCTGCACCGCGGGCTCGCATCTCTGTGAAGATGGCGTGGCCGGGGGTATCAATGAACGTGAGCAAGCTGCCGTTGTGGTCTACGGAGTAGGCACCGATGTGCTGGGTAATGCCACCGGCCTCGCCGGATACTACCTTGGTGCGGCGAATGTAGTCCAAAAGGGAGGTCTTGCCGTGGTCTACGTGCCCCATCACGGTAATGATGGGGGTGCGTACCTTGAGGGCATCCTCGGGCTCTTTTTCAATGGCTACGGCCTCGGGCTCCTTAACAACCTCTACCGGGGCTTTTACGCCGGCACCCTTTTCACGCTTGACGCGCTCATAAGCAAAACCGTGTTTTTCACACAGGGCAGATACCTGATCGCTGTCCAAAGAGGTGGACGGATTGGCAAATACACCCATGGGCAGCAGCTCGGCAATCAGCTTGAACGGCTTAATGCCCATCAGGGTTGCCAAATCCGCTACGGATACGGGGGCTTTTACGTTGATGGTACCACCTGCGGGCACGGCGGCAGGCTTGTCGGCTGCCTTGGGTGCTGCTGCGGCCGGCTTGGGCTCAGCCTTGGGGGCAGGGGCGGGTTTGCGCTCTGCCTTGGGCTCTGCTTTGGCCGGTGCCTGCTGGGGAGCAGGGGCTTGCTCTTTCTTGGGCTTTCGCTGCGGTTGCAGCAAATCAAGGGCTGCCTTTTTGGGGGCGGCAGACTGCTTGGCGCGGCCTGCGTTGGAAGGCGCAGCGGCTTGTGCCTGCTTCTCAGCAGGTGCCGGTGCAGAGGCCTTCTTCTTCTTGCTGCCGAGCAGGTCGAGTACCTGCGGCTTTTTCTGTTCGGGATTTGCCATGTGCGGTATAAAAATATTTCGTTTCAGTCAGTTGCCTGCGGGCTGTTAAGCGTTTTTAGCCTTGTCAACAATGGCGAAGGCCTGCTCCTCACTGATGCCCAGTGCATCTACCAAGTCTTCAGGCTGTACATAGCTGGCAATGGTTTGCACGGTGGTGAAGCCGTTGGCAATCATTTCTTCTGCCAATTCCGGTGTTACATCCAGTACGGTTACGAGTTCTTCTGCGGCTTCGTTCACGTAGGTCTTGGTCTGCGTCATGCGGTCATAGGCCTCTACGCGTACATCCCAGCGGTCATTCGGGGCGGAGATAAGGCGTGCGGTCAGGCGCACGTTCTTACCGCGGCTGCCCTTGGCCTTGGCTGCCGTCTTGTCATCTGCCACGTATACGGATACCACGCGGTTTTCCTTGTCTACGTCAATCTTGATGGGGTCAATCGGGTCAAGAGATTCCTTTACCATGGCGGCCTTGTCATCGGAGTACTCAAGAATATCAACCTTTTCATGGTTGAGCTCATTTACCACGTTCTTGACGCGGGCACCGCGCATGCCTACACAGGCACCGATGGGGTCAACATTCGGGTCTGCACTGCGTACCACCAACTTGGTGCGGTAGCCGGGCTCACGCACGATGTTCATAATCTCTACCGTGCCCTCAGCAATCTCAATCACCTCGCTCTCAAAGAGACGGCGTACCAGGTTGGGGTGACTGCGGGAGAGGATGAGCTCATGGCCGCGAGCACCGTCCTTCACCTCTACTACATAAAAACGCAGCTTGTCACCCGTTGCGTAGTCCTCCTTGGGAATACGGTGGCGGGAGGGTACAATACCCTCAAACTTGTCAACCTCAACAATAACGTCACCCTTGTCATAGCGGCGTACGGTGCCGGTCACAACCTCACCGACGCGGTCGCGGAATGCCTCTGCCAGCATCTCCTGCTCTGCCTTGCGAATGCGCTGCTGCATTGTCTGGCGGGCGGTTTGCACGGCAATACGGCCGAAGTCCTGCGGCGTGATATTGAGGGTGATGGTCTGGCCGACCTCAACTGTTTTACCCTTGCGGGCATACAGCTGCTCTGCGACGGAAAGCTTTACCTCGTTGTAAGGGTCCTCCATCTCTTCATCAGGTACAACAACCATCTCTGCCTTAATCTTTACAGAGTTCTTCTGCGGGTTGATGACGGCGTGGATGTTCTGAATGCGATCTGCACCGGGTACCATTTTGTTGTAAGCGGTGAGGAAGGAGGCTTCGAGTGCCTGAATCACACGGTCGCGAGTAAGGTCCTTTTCGCGAACGTAAAAGTCAATCAGGGCTGAGATGTCTGTGGCGGCCATTTTGTGTTTTTCTTGATGCTGAGTTTTTGATTATCTGTCTGCTACAAAAAAAGAGCGGGTCACAGACCCGCCCCAATCTATGAACAGACCGGAACTTGACGCGCGTATTCTAAGCACTTACACCCCATTTGTCAAGCAAAAATGAAGCATCAAACTCCTTAACTGTGACTTATTTCTTTTTCCTTGCGCGTGCGTACAGATTAAAATGTTGCCACGCCCTTGCTTTTATGCTAGTATTTCACCCGCATCAGCCTCCCCCATTTCGTTATGTCCGATTCAGATGAACAAACACCGTCTCCGTCTCCTGCGTTAGACCTTTTTGATGAACAGCATCAAAAAGCAAGTATTGTTGTGGAAACGCCGGATGACGCCGCACCCTATGCCCGCGTGCTTTACCGTAAGTTGCAAGCCGCGTTGGATGCCGGTAATGAGATGGAGGGTTTTAATATTGTGCTGCAATTGCTGAAGGAAAACCCGCAGGACAAAAATGCTGCTCAGTTGCAGCGTCAGATAGGGCAGCGGGTGTACAAGGAGGCGGCTAAAGAGCTTTCTCAGGTGTTGTCAGACGGTAACCTGAGCCGTATTGCTCAGCTGGTGGGTCGCTTGCGCATGATGGCCGATGAAAAACAGCTTTCTGCTCTGCCGGGATATCGCACTGCCGCTGCCAGAGTTGATGAGGCTGAGTACCGATACTGGAATGCCATGCTGCTCTCCGGTATCAGCAAAATGAAAGATACCAAGGATATCCGCGAGCGTGAGTCCATGGCCATGAGCATTGAGAAGTTTGCTGCTTCCAAGAAACTCTCTTTCTTGCCGGAGCACCGCGCCTTGGTGGATAAGGTGCATGCGGACTGGAACCACCATTGCCATTTGGAGGAGCTGCGCGCCGGTTTCCGCGAGCAGGAGACTGTTTATCTTGAAATCAAAAACCGTGTCAATACAGGTACGGACTTGCGACTCTGCCGTGATGAGCTCATACGCTGTCAGGACACCGTGAACGAGCTGCGCGAGCTGCCGGAAACGGAAGAGCTGCTCAAGCGCGTTGCTGATACGTTGCAAAAAGTGCGTTCTACCCTTTTTGCCAGAACTCGCCGCAAGGCCATTATCAGCTCCGTAGCGGGTATTGCCATTACCCTGGCCGTGTTTACCGTGGCCTTGCTCATCTATGCTTTCTTCAGTGCCGGCTCGCGTGAAGATACCATTCGCAATGCCCGTATGGCTCGCAACCTGAGCAGTGTGAGAGATAACGTGGAGGGCTTGGAGCCCCTGCGTTCGCTGCGTACCATGCTCAGCGGTGCCTATGCGGATGAACTGGCTCTGTCTGCCGATTGGTTGGCAGAGCATAAGAAACTTACGCAAGAGCTGGCAGCCGTCAAGATGGAGCTTCAGGCCGCCGTAGATGCACTCAATACCCCCGGGGTGTCTCCCGCCCAAATGACCAATGGTCTTGTGGTTGTTGAAAAAGCCAAAAAGCTCAGCAATGAGCTTGATTCCCGCTTCAATTGTCAAGCAGATGAGTCCGTACGCTCCCTCATGGCAAGCTACACCAATTGCATGGCAGAGATTCGCCCCACCGTGCTTTCCCGCTTTACCTCCCCCTCTTCTCAGCTTAATCTCGAACAGTTGGATGCTCTTTATAAAGAATACCTCGGTTGCCGAGATTTGCTTAAGGTTTCCTATGAGGAGCATGAGGATATTCGCCGTGCCTTTACCTCTGCAGTGAGTGCAGAGCTCAGCCGTTTGAGTGCCGCTGCCCCCACCCCGGATGAAGCTGCCGCCATTGTGGCAGATTTTGATAAGTACAACGAGTCCATGAAGCTTGACCCCTCGTTGCGTGAATCTTTGGCGGATTACTCCCGCCGCTTTGCTCTCTTTAATGAGCTGCCTCAAAAGTTGCTTACCGTTAAATCTTTGCCGGACTACATTGCAGCCGTTAAAGCCTGCGGTGACTGCTACAACCGTGTTCCCAATGCCGTGACTATGGCAGAGGTTGAGTCCATGGTGGGTAAAGAAAACGCTGCCATGCGCGCATACAAATTCAATGAGTTCTTCAAAGCTCCGGTAGATGCCCCCGTAGACGCACAGGTGATGCCCGAGCTGCTGAAGTACCGCGCTGTGTATGCAGAGGGCACCCCGCTGTACACGGCCGTTGAAAAGACGGAGGAAATAGATGATGCCATCACCGATATCTGCACGGATTCCAAGCGTTTCTGGCGCAATGGCTATGTGCGTTGCATAGGCCATGGTAACTGGGTTTATACCGGTGCCAAAGTGGGTGAGAATAAGGTGCGTCAGTATAACTCCAAGGGTGTGTTGTACGGCAAAACGCTTTCTCCCAAGTCTAAGGATGATACCCTTACCCCCGTCCGTTTGGCTGATTGCCGCTCTGCCATGGGTTTCTCCTCAGATAAACTCAAATCCGGTTCCGTTACTCCCGCGCAGTTGCTGATGAATGTGGCCCGCTTTGAAGACACCGCTTGCCCCGTCTTTGCCCGTGCTTATCTGTATCGTCAGGCCGTGCTCATGATTGATGCGTTGGACCCCAAAGCCTCCGGTGTTGCTTTCTCTCCCTCTCTCAAGGCTGATATTGAGGCCTTCAAGAAACTCCCCAAAGTGGCAGAGAAACAGTACGGCTGCTGGATGCAAGGCCACAAGCTTGCTACCGAAACACCGTATAATGAGTTCTTTGCCATGGCTGCTCAGCATGACTACATTGCAGAGATTCTCGCCTCTGTTCGCCCCATTACGGATGCCGTGGCCACCTACGCCGGGTTCTTGGATGCAGAGGGCAAGCCCATCCGCGTGCTGCCGGGTGAGGATGTACTCTATGTCATGAAGAACGGTATCATGCAGCCCTATACAGAGGAAGAAAAGACGCCTTACTTGCCCATCTTTATCCTTTCTCTGCCTGATAAGTCCGTCTGAATCCAAATCCCCCTCTTCTCCTAAGGCGAAGCCTTTCATTAGAAAATAACGGCACGCTACGCGTGCCTAACTCATTCACCGAGTGTCCAACGGGCGCAAGGTTTCATTGAGGATAACGAAATTTCACCGATCGCAAGCGAGGTTTCACCCCATTCGCCCTCCCAGGCAAATGGGCATAGAGCATCCACACCCGCCATTATTCCCTAAACCCGTGATAACGGGTGGCATATGGTAGCGACGGAGTGTAGCCCGTCAAGCGTCAGCGCAGGCAGGCGGAACTCCTCGTAGGATATATAATAAATATAGGAACCCGTGGAACGGGTGACAGAAAGCAACGCACCAAATTAAAGCCGCCGTTTCTGTCACTCGTTCCACTGTTTTTTTGTCCTACGAGGGGCTTACGCCCCTCGCTAGCCTATTTCGCCCGTTAGGAGTCTTCGCGTGTCGCTGTGCTCCCTTTCTACGCCTACCACCCGGGTCACGGACTTTAAATTAGGCTCGCAGTCGCTCGCAGGGTGGGGCGTAGCATGTACTCCCGCTTGTGTTCCTCTTTGGGCGGTAAGCTCGTTCTTCATTATGAGCAACGCGAGCCATAAATACGAGCCCCGAGGCGCAGCCGCGGGCCGACAGCCAGCCCTGAGGTGTAAAGCGAAAGCTCATCGCTGAGCACGTAGCTCGGTATTACCATTGAAGCTACAACATGGGAAATCGGATATTATGTCACCGCCGTTTTCAACGCTGGGGCCATTCACGCTATCTACGTGACGGTGGTTCCGCTGTTACTCCGTGATGGGCAGCAAACTCTTCACTTGCTCCCAACCCGAGTCTACATATACGCCCCCCACACCCACTGCAAAGGGGGCTACCATTCGGTAGCCCCCCTCAGTTCAAAAATATCGCTTATACTTGTCACGCCAATTTATCACGCCGTAGCTTAAGCGTAGGCGGAAGCTTCAGCGGCGGCGTCGACGCGCGGCCATGGCTGCCAATGCCAGCAAACTCAGTGTAGCAGTGCCGGGCTCAGGCAACGCTTTAGGATTAAACGCAAATACGTTAGAGATATAATACACGTCATCGTTGTAGCCGGTTAACCACATCTTGTTTTCATCATTCTCATCAAATGTTATGCCTACCTTAATGAGGGTGAATTCCTCATTTTCAGAGTATGACATTTCCTCCTCTTCTGAGTCTGCCCAATCATCTGAGTCTGTTATCCAGAGGCTGATAAGCTCTCCTTCTTCATTATATTCCACGCCCCACAAGGTGATGGCATGCCCCATCTCAGATGCCTCCTCGCCATCTTCCGTCGCGGGCAGCTTGGTAGGATCCGCTATAATACCCATGGAAATGCCTAAGCCATCCGTAAACATCTCTGCAAAGTCAATCTCTCTTGCATTTTGCGGCCCATCGTCTTCATCGGCAATGGCGTTTGCTGTTTCCCCCGGCTCTTCATAGCCCCATACCTCAATCAGAGCTTGCGTCAGTTGATTTTGGGTGAGTTCATACAAATCAAAATAGTAGCCCCCCTCTAAATCATTAGGCAATGTAGGTGATAATGGCTCCGATTCTGCGGCTTCTTCATAGGTCGAACAATAGCGCTCCCACGCAGGGGCATCCGCCGGTGCCCATGCCCATTCATTCTCGACTGTTTTGCTTAAAGGTGCATAAACGCCGGATATCCACCAGTTAATGGCAGAAAGCGTATCACCACCCTCGTCCCATATTTCTATACCATGCTTATCCCCTTGAGCTCTGGCTGCATCCGTGTATACCTTCCAAATATCCTCGGTTGTTGTAGGTGCCTTAGATGCAAGCGCATAGTCACCCTGCTGCCACCAAGCCACAAGGTTGGCCGCAGATGCCGCATAGCACATATTGGCTTCCGGTTGACCATCATCAAGACTGCTCTTATTAATATCTACCCAGCCGGTTATCTCTCCGTCAACTTCCTTAAGCCCATTAGCCCAGTATGTCCCGGTGTAAATTTCTTCCACATCAAACTCATCTGCGGTTGCCATCCCAACCGTCAGTCCCATGGATAATACGAATAACTGAGAAAGCTTCATATATATAGTAAAAAATCTTCGTTGTTCTTAGTATCTCAAATATACCTTTATCTGTCAATCTTGTTATATCAAATGACACCAATAGCGGATACAAAAAGCCTCTGCTCGTACATCGAGCAGGGGCTTGTGAAGAAGCATTGCTGTTAATTACTTTCGGCCTGTCTGTGCGTATCTGCGAGAAGCCCGACGATGGCTTGTCATGACATAGCTTTAGCGACGGCGTGCTGCAAGGCATGCAAGCGCAAGGGGGGGAAAGCGTAGCCGTGGTGGGCTCGGGGATGGTGGGAGAGGTGATGGTGATGTTCTTGACCCCGGATGTTCCCAGATCGCCATCATTCATGAAACCAAGCTTGTTAAAGGTCACGTCGCTCATGCCGTTAATAGCTGTGCTCCATGTACTACCATTGCTGAGGGACGCGGAGATGATCATGTTGCCGTCCAACATGGTCAGGGTGTAGGTGATATCCCCGCTTACGTCGAGACCAGTGGAGCTGGCGAATACGGAGGGATTAATCTTAGTGTTATTCTGGAAGCATACATAATCACGGCCGATTGCTTCAGCCAGTGTACCTACATAAATCTCACTGTTGGAATTGTAGGAGTTGCCCATTACGATGCTGTAGGTATCAGAAATCAGGAAGAACATAGTACCTCTGTCCTCACCGGCATTGTACAGAGTGAAAGTGATGGAATAATCACCCTGAGAGTCGATTTCCATATTGGTGGTGAGCTAGTTCTGCTTCCATGGCTGTCCAACTGTGGCTCCATTTTTATCGAACTTATAATGAGGTGCGTTGTAGTTACCATTCCACTGTCCTGTAGACCATCCAGGAATCGTCACAACGTCAGCCTCAGTGTACACTACATCATCGCTGGGGTCGTTATTATTCTTTGTATCAGTCCAATGCTGTGTAAAGCCTTTCAGGGTAGTGAAGTTTTGATTCAACAACACATCGGCATGAGTAATTCCAGCCAATGCTGCAAGTATTGCGATTGTCTTCTTCATTTTGTATTATTCGTTAAATATTAGTTAAGTTAATGAGCAGCTAGTGCAGGGATACCCGTTCCCACGCGCGTCGGGAGGCTGAGAGACCTGCTCCTAAGCTGCCGTGGATAGTGTACAGCATTGCCGATGCTGATACCCTCACGAATGTTGCATTCTCAATCATTTATAAATATCATCCATCGGTATATTTGTTACTACTGCGCTACAAAAGTATGCGAAAAGTCTATAATTTTAAGAATTTTGTCATAATTTGGCTTGCATCAGCATCGCTAATGCTGTATTCTAACTGTGGCTTATTATTTTCCGGTGTCTCAGACTCCTATTGCGCAAAGGAACGAGTGCACCGATGAGAGAAGCTAATACTACTATAACATAAATATACTAAAATGAAGAAAACAATAATTACTTTGATGGCTCTGGCCGGTGTGGCTTATGCGGCCGATACAGTTAACATAGACTTTGGGCGTTACGATTCTCAGACCGATGGTTATTACAATATTCATACTGCTGAGAATTTCACTATGGGCAATGACAGAGCAAACTATGTGAATGGTGAAACTAGTGCGGAAACAACACATAGTCTTTCTATGGGGACCCAGTCTGTTACATTGACTTTTAAACATACTACAGGAGATTCATACTGTGGCGGTCTGGGGCTTATTCCTACCCTTACCACCAATGAGGAATCTGGTTGGAAGAACGCTCTTAACGGAACTCTTCCTGGTGGCATTGTTGGCAATGTAGGTGATGGCCTTACTGCACAAAACGGCAGCAGCTCTGGTTTTTATACACTTACTTTCAGCGGTTTGAAGGCTGGTATTTATTCTCTCGTTGGTATGGGCGGGTACAATGGCAAAGATGCTATGTCCTCCATAACTGTTTCCCTTGGTGGTAACGCAACAGCCAACTGGAGCAGCCAGAGTGCAACTTCTAATGGTTGGACAACAAATGCCGGTGTTACATCAAGTAATAGCATAAATTTTGCTAACTCATCCGGTGAAGGAAATCATGGGTATTACTTCGATGCTCAAAATATAATCGTAGGGGAAGACGGAACGCTTTCACTTACAATTGTAGGCACCGGCAATGCATACTATGGTCGTACTCCTTTGAACTTCATTTCTCTTTCCGGTGAAGCAATTCCTGAACCCACCACGGCTACGCTTAGCTTGCTGGCTTTGGCTGGATTGGCTGCACGTCGTCGCCGTAAGTAACACTGCAGTTTACAGCTCAATTTATTACAAGGGTCGCTGTTTCAAAACGAGACAGCGGCTCTTTTTTAATAACGATAGTAGGTATAGAATCCTGCTGATAATGTTGCGATAACAAAAAATAGCCACTGAAAAATCCCCTTTTTTCTTGAACCCGTAGCAATTGTCTATATAATGGTTGCATGGATAGGGTAATACGTGTTCTGGACCGAGTTGATGATAAGGCTACGCGCTTTGTTATGTGGGCGTGGAGGTTGCTTTTGTGTGCCGTAATATTGTTGGCAGCATTGGGTGTGGGAGCAAAGGCTGATAATCCTAACCCGGATTGGGTGCTTGTATTCCAAGATGATTTCTCTGCTTCATCCTTTAGCGGTAAAAAATTAAAATGGGGGCATAAATGGAACAAGATAGAATACTTGAATCGGCCCGTAGCGGATTGGCGCAAACACCAATCGCGTGAAAATGCTCTGGTGGTGTCGGGTAAGGAAAACAAAACAAGCTTTGTGCGCCTGAAAGGGGTATACGGAAAGTACAAAAGCCAGAGCTGTCAAACGGGGAATCTGGAGACCTTTGCCTGCGGCGGAATTTTTACAGATAAAACTTTTTCGTTCAGATACGGTTATGTAGAGGTGCGCGCCCGCTTTGATTGCGCGGATGGCGTATGGCCGGCCATTTGGATGTTGCCTAAGAGCGGAGGTTGGCCCAATGGGGGAGAAATCGATATCATGGAGCATATTAACCATCAAAAACAAGTGTGGCAAACGATTCATTTGCTGCGCAACTCCGGTAGTGGTGATGCCTCCACTACCATTAAACCGCAGCCTGCCATCAAAGATGTTACGGGGTGGCATACCTATGCGGTAGAGTGGGCACCGGGTTGCATCACTTTTTATGTAGACGGTAAAGTAACCGGCTCTTTTAAGAAAGCGGGATTTAAGCATTGGCCTTTTGACAGGGAGGTGGAGTTCTATTTGCTGATTGATCAACAAATAGGGGGTAATTGGCCCGGGCAAGCCAAGCCTGCGCAACTGAAAGCCAAAAGTGCCGATTTTGATATTGATTACGTGCGAGTGTATGCAGACCCGCAGTACAAATTCTCCTCTAAAAAGAAGAAAAAATCAAAGTAAGCCCCTCAGAATAAAAAGTGGGCCGGCATTCGGCCTCTCCCCCGAACATCAACCAGTAGTTTGCGTATAAGATTTTCAAGTTGTTGTGAATAGAAATGCCCCCAGTAGCAGCCAGAGGCACTTCAGGAGAAAAATATCAAAGAATTCGCTTCTTGATGCCCTCATTGCACAGAGTAAAAGGCTTTTGTCAATGATTTCTTGAAAAATAGAGTACATGATACCGGGCTCATTTTAGGCTGGAAAAAAATCGGATAAGTGCTATAATGCGAGTGCGGCAGTGAGCCTTATTCCTCTCGTTTCCGGTTGCTTTATATTCATACCATGCATGATAAACAACAGATTCGTAACAGTACAGCAGAGTTCCTCATCTTCGCCATGCAAGGCGATGCGGAGGGCATAGAAGTACGTCTTGAAGATGATACTGTATGGCTGACTCAGCAGATGCTTGCCGAGTTATATGGTACGACAAAGCAAAATATCAGTTTGCATATACTCAACATATACGAGGAGGAGGAGTTAAGCCGAGAAGCAACCGTCAAGGATTTCTTGACAGTTCGAAACGAGGGGGCTCGCAAGGTAAGCCGACGCTTGGAATACTACAACCTTGATGTTATCATAGCCGTAGGCTACAGAGTCAATAGTAAGCGGGCTACACAATTTCGTCAATGGGCCACAGCGGTGTTGAGAGATTTTGCTATTCGTGGCTATGTGCTCGACCGCAAGCGTATGGAGAACGGCAAGTTCCTTGGGCAGGATTACTTTGAGCACCTGCTGGCAGAGATACGAGAGATTCGCCTCAGCGAGCGCCGCTTCTACCAGAAGATTACAGATATATATGCCACCAGCATGGATTACGATGCGCACGCTCTTGAAACCCGAGCTTTTTATGCTAAGGTTCAGAACAAGCTTCATTATGCTGTCCATGGGCATACTGCAGCAGAACTGATTATGGAACGTGCGGATGCTGAGGTGGAGCATATGGGGCTGACAACTTGGGAAAAGGCTCCGCATGGTAAAATTGTTAAAACGGATGTAGTAGTGGCAAAAAACTACCTGAAAGAAAATGAATTGGAAGAGCTCGGCCGTATTGTGAGCGCTTATCTTGACTTGGCCGAGAACCGAGCCAAACGCCACATACCCATGACGATGGAAGATTGGGCTCGCTACCTGGACCGCATCCTGCAAGCCGATGACCGCGAACTGCTGCAAGATGCCGGCAGAATATCCACCGAGATTGCCAAGGAACACGCCGAAAACGAATTTGAAAAGTACAGAGTAACCCAGGATAGGCTCTTCAAATCCGACTTCGACCGTCAACTGGAACTGCCTTGCTTGGATTAATAACTATCTGGGCTGCTTTTAAAGGTTACCGATTTTATTCTGAACGTCCTCTTTGCTTCCTGTATTTTCGGCTCAAAAGTGGCTTATAATCGGCTCATAAATTGCTAATATGAGCCGAAAATAAGGAGAATTTGAGCCGAAAGAAGGCAAAACTGGCTAAGGGAACAGATTCCTGCTTTTTTGTGACTTTTATCCCAATTAGGAAGATTTTATTTAAAAAGCGCAACAGATACATAAATATTCCCAAATGAGAATAAGGAGGTGCTTAAAAGTGAGGCCGGATTGACCAAGATGTGACTAAGTTCCGACCAAGCTGTCCCGATTATGATTTCAACTTATTGTGCTTTTGCATGCTTAAAAAATTGACTACGTCCAAGTCGGGTGTCGCGGATTCGAATCCGCCCACGCCAAAACAAATAACCCGCACCTTTACAGGTACGGGTTATTTGCTTAAGGGGCCTTCAAGGGGGGCGAACTCAAATAGACTCCGACATCGATTTTTGCAGAACTAAAAACGAAAATATTGATATGTCAATGTTTCTATTTTGCAAAAACTGCAAAAAATGCCATTTTGGCAGTTTATTGCTCCGTTCGGCCTACAACTCAGACAAATTGCGTTTTAATGCTTGGTTATTCTTCAAAGTATTGATCATCAATAGAAATATACTTCCAAGACTGGAGGTTTCTTAAATTTCCATAATGTTTTTATGCACTAGTACCCTTGTTTGGCAAGAAAATGGCTCATCTTACTCAGTTGCATTCAGGGGTATTCAAGGGATTCGAACCCGCTTGTATTAATACACTAAGTCCTTAATCTTTGACATATCATTAATGTGACTCTTCTTTGCTGGTGTAAGTTCTAAGAACCTGAATCACCTCCTGCGCATTCTCCTCAATGGCATAGTCTAATGCTGTCATCCCATTATCATCCTTGGCAGAAACATTAGCCCCCAATTCAAGAAGCGTTTTCACTGTTTGAGCATCTTTATTCCAGGCTGCTTCCATAAGGAATGTCATGTTATCTTCTCTGACAACATCATCTCCTCTCATGCCTAGCCTTATCAACTCGTTCATAACTCTGGGCATACCATAGGCTCGCCAAGTTAGCGAACCTCCATTTGGCGATTTAATGTTCGCGCCGTGTTCCAAGAGTAGCAAGGCTAGTTCCTCGCAGTTATTATCAAGGGCATCCTGTAGTAATGTCCATCTATCATTCTTATACCAAGGAGCATTAGGGTCAGCCCCGGCCTCCAATAAAAGTTTCGCCACGGGCGGTATTTTTTCTACAGGCATAAACTCTGTCTCGGTTGAATTAACCGCAGCCCACAATGCCCATGAGTTTTCTTTTGTTGCGTCTGCTCCGTAATCCAACAGGAGCTTGACAGCTTCTACATTACACTTTTCTGCAGCTGAGGCTAGGGGAAACTCCTGCCAATGGCTTTTATCCGTTGCATTGACATCAGCTCCCATTTCGACAAGTTTATGTATTAAGTCGGTGTTGTTCTTGTAGGCAGCAGAGCATAACGCCCATGTTCCTTCTTTTGCAGAGATTCCACGCTTGCGAAGTTCTTCAATGGATTCGTTTTGAACATTCTTTTCTTCCCCCCATATAGACTCTTGCAAATAGTTAAAAAGAACCATGCTAATGCGTTCGTTATTGGGAACACTGACGAATGTTCGAATGAAGTCGGATAACCTGATATGATATCGAATACACGTCATGTATGCATCTTCATTATGTTTGCCGCCAGTAGCCAAAGAATCGGCACCTCGTTCGATGAGTAGCTGTGCAGCTGCCGTATTACGATAACGCAACGCTAGCAGCAAAGGAGTGTATCCCGTTTTGTTTCTAAGCTCAATATTTGCACCTTTTGATATCAGGGCTGAGATAAAATAGGTTTTACCCATACGTGTGGAATAGTGCAAAGCCGTACAGCCTCTTTCATCCGTCGTATCTACATCAATTTTTCTCTCCAGTATAGCGGTAACAAGCTCACGCTGCCGTAATCGAATAGCTCTAATTAGCAAGGTCGGGGCAAAGGTGGCGCCATTGCGAATCAGTCTGGCTGCGCATCCCTGAGGATGACGAGGATGCTCCAGAGCCCAAGCTAATGCGCTTTTGCCTGTACTGTCTGTAGCATTGGGATTTGCTCCCGCTCCCAGAGCTTTCCTCAGTAGATAAGAACAAGCATGCTTTGCATATAGAATAACTGCCTCGTCATCTGTGCGTAAGACGATGCCATTATCTTTCAGGTTGTAGAAGAGCGTATGGTCATCGATGTTTTCCAGCACTTCATCTGTGTAGTAATCTTCGTTGTTTGAAAACTTTGCCCCAAACTTAATCAGAATCTCGGCGCTTCGGAACTCTTTGTCATGCATCACAATGGAAAGAGGTGAGCCTAATTCGCCGCCCGTTATATTTGGATTTGCCCCAGCCTCAAGAAGCATAGAAACAATCTTCTCGTTATTTGGATGCAGAACAGCATACAAAAGTGCTGTTTCATCATCATAATTAACGTGATTTACATCCACGTTCCTCTCCAAAAGCATTTTGATGCATTTAGGATTGTTTCCCTCTGCGGCATCCATCAATATGCTATCATTGTAACATGAATCAGTGGTATGAGGATTTGCTCCAGCCTTGAGTAAAAGTTCAGCCGCCTCTGCATGACCCCATCGACAAGCGGCAGCCAGAGGGGTATAATTATCCTCATCGTGAGAATTGGGGTCAGCGCCTGCTTCTAACAACATTTCTACTATATCCACATCGCCCCAATCTGCTGCGGTTATCAGTGAAGCTTCACCTTTTTCAGAAGAAACACGCGGATCTACCCCAGCATCGAGCAGAACCTTTACTATATCTGCAGCGTGTTCCTGTACAGCAGCCTCCAAAGGTGTACCAGATTCACCAAGGCAAGCATTCACATCTGCACCGCAATCTATAAGGTATTTTACAACTTCGTTCGTATCATGAATGCTAACAATGGCACGAACTAAAGGAACAGTTCCACAAGAATCCGGTAAATTTACATCAGCCCCGGCATTAACAAGCAATTTGACCAAATCAAGGTTCCCCCTATAACAAGCGTCAAGGAATGAGCGGTTTTCATACTCATCATAGGGTGCATTCACATCAGCCCCGGCGGCAATCATGCGGCGGGCTGTTTCAACATCGCTATTGCTAACGGCTTCGTGAAAAGCTTTTTGGATATCGGGATTCATAAGGAATGGAAGTAACAAATAGAGCTCTATGGCAACTATACGTTAATTATACCATCTTCTAAAAAACTTACAAGCAGGAAACTCTCAGAGACAAAGTGAATACAAAAGAAAAAGCCGCCATGCAGGCAGCTGAGCTTTTAGTCGTTGACCTCGCGAAGGAAGCGGAAGCACAGCCCGGATATTTCACTGTAACGCAGGACGAGTAACTTGCTCATGCCCCTGGGAATGAGGGCTTCGTTAGGCTTGACTTCTATCGTCGTGTGTTCACCTGTGCGCTGGATAGTGAAGCTTGCTTCGATGTATACAAAGGAGAGCCTGAAAAGAGGCAATAAATCTGTTTTGCTGCTTTTTTGTGACGTGGGGTCTTAATGGTAGTCGACCCCAATCTTCGTTCTTGTTACGAATCAGACAAAATCTTTGCGGGTAAGTTATATGCCACATCATACTAAAATGAGGTATATTGTTTATTATCAATATATACCTAAACATCGTCTAAAATCAAAAGTTTGACCCCCATTGACACCCCTTAATGGCAGTCAATCTACGTAACTTGGGGCTTCGAGTCTCACATCCGTTCGCTTTCTACGCCCTCACTGGGACGTACAGGGGAGCACTTATGACTTTTTACGAACTTTTTTCTTGTGTTTTCTGCTCTTGCTACGGCCAAAAACGTCTGTGTCAAAAATCACTAAATCCTTGCAATTAACAACTTGCAAATAGTTCGCCCCCCCTTCAAGGGTGCTTCACGGGGGTAGAACCCACACGAGTCCCGGGGAGTCCCGAGGGGGTAAAAACGGGGTAAAAAGAGCGAGATTTCAGGTCAATTCGGGGCTCAATCTTCGGCCATTCCGTTTTCGCAACTGAATGATATTGTATGGATTAAGACAAAAAGAAAAGGAGGCGTTTTCTGTTTGAAAACGCCGCCTAGAGGGGTGGATGATGGGATTCTACCCGCCCCCCTCGCCCCCGCTTGCGCGGGGTACCCACAGGGAGGTGTCCCTGTGGCTCGGGGGCTGGTCGCTCGCTTACTCTCGCCCAGCCCACTCCACCCTCCGGGTGTCGTGGATGCGAATCCTACTACGCAAATAAAGCAAAAGCCTCGCACCTTAACAGGCGCGAGGCTTTTGCTTAAAGGGTGGATGATGGGATTCGAACCC